>NZ_CP121208.1:1249172-1873758 GCF_029625435.1 Arcanobacterium canis
CACCGCAACTACCTGCATACCGCGATCAACGGTCCTCTCGATGATCAACTCAAACCAGCACTGCGTGACGGGGGCCGCGTACTCCTCTTCTTGCCACTGGCACACTCGTTCGCGCGTTTCATCAATATGGCAGTGATGTACGCAGGGATGCCAATCGGATACTCGCCCGATGCAAAGAATCTGGTAGCCGATATGCAGTCCTTCCGCCCCACCTTCGTCCTTGCCGTGCCGCGTGTGTTCGAGAAAATCTACAACGCTGCTGATGCGAAAGCTGGGCGTGGAGCGAAGCTCAAAATGTTCCGATACTTTGCGAAGGTCGCCATCGAATACTCGCGGGCACTCGATACCCAAGCTGGACCTTCCGCATGGCTCAAAGCCCAACGCGAGATCGGTGACAAGCTCGTGTACGCGAAGATCCGCCAGATTACAGGCGGCCAGTTCGAATGGGCAGTGTCCGGTGGCGCGCCCCTCGGCCCGCGTCTGGCACATTTCTTCCGCGGCATCGGTATGCCGATCCTCGAAGGCTATGGTTTAACGGAGTCGTCTGCACCAACGTCGGTCAACCGATGCAACCACATGCGGATCGGCTCAGTTGGCCCGGCTTACGCTGGCACGTACGTCAAGGCTTCCGAGGACGGCGAAATCCTGATTAAGGGTGACCATGTCTTCCGCTCGTACCGCAATAACCCCGAGGCGACCGCCGAAGCATTTACTGAGGACGGCTGGCTCAAAAGCGGTGACCTCGGTCATGTCGATGACGAAGGCTTCATTTGGATCACTGGGCGAAAGAAAGAACTGCTTGTCACTGCCGGTGGCAAGAACGTCTCCCCCGCTGAGCTTGAAGATCGCCTGCGTGGGCACCCTTTGATTTCGCAGGTAGTGGCTGTCGGCGATCAAAAGCCGTTTGTGTCCGCCCTCATTACACTCGATCCCGACATGCTTCCGGGATGGTTGCGCAACCACAATCTTCCTCAGATGTCGCTTGCCGACGCCGTCACCGATCCGCAGGTCATTGCTGCGATTGATCGTGCAGTCAAGCGTACAAACCAGCAGGTATCGCGTGCAGAATCGATTCGAAAGTTCACGATTCTTCCCACTGACTTTAGCGTGACAAACGGCTATCTCACGCCATCGATGAAGGTGAAGCGCACAGCTGTTCTCAAGGGATTTGCCGCCGAGATCGACAAGATCTACGAGGGCAAGTAATCATTGGTTGATTTAGGTGGGGGCCGTTGCGGAATTGTTCCACAACGGCCCCCACCTTCAGTTATATATTCTCCTCACGCTGGTTCTATGCCGACGCTGACGTCCTGTTCCCTAACACGAGAGTGGGCTCAGCTTTGCCTGCGAGAACTTCAGCATTGATGACCACTTTTTCGACGTCGGTGCGCGAAGGGATCTCGAACATGAGCTCGCCAAGCACTCGTTCCATAATTGAACGCAAGCCGCGCGCTCCAGTCCCGCGCTCCATTGCTTCTTGTGCAATTGCCTTGAGAGCCCCCGGTGTCATTTCGAGTTTCACACCATCAATCTCGAACATCTTCTGGTACTGCTTCAAAAGCGCATTCTTCGGCGTGGTCAGGATCTGGACGAGGTCGTCTTCTTCGAGGGGATCAACAACAGCTGTCACGGGTAGTCGTCCCACGAGTTCAGGGATCAGGCCGAACTTGTGAAGGTCTTCTGGGGTAACCTCGTGGAAGACCTCTGCCCCGCGGTCGGCGTCGTGGAGTTGCGCACCGAAACCGATTCCACGGCGCCCGGTGCGCGAGGAGATAATATCTTCCATTCCGGCAAAAGCACCTGCCACAATGAACAAAATATTGGACGTGTCGAGGTCAATATATTCTTGCTGCGGATGCTTCCGCCCACCCTGAGGAGGCACGGACGCCACAGTACCTTCAATAATCTTCAGCAGTGCCTGTTGGACACCTTCACCTGAAACATCACGCGTAATCGATGGGTTCTCGCTCTTTCGCGAAATCTTATCGATCTCATCGATATAGATAATGCCACGCTCGGCACGCGCAATATCATTATCGGCGGCCTGAATGATTTTGAGGAGGATATTTTCAACATCCTCGCCCACGTACCCTGCTTCGGTGAGTGCAGTGGCGTCAGCGATGGCAAACGGCACATCAAGCATCTTTGCCAAAGACTGTGCAAGGTAGGTCTTGCCCGTTCCGGTAGGCCCAATCATCAAAATATTGGACTTGCCGATTTCGACGTCGTCGCGTTCAAGGTTCTTGCCTGCCATCTGCAATTTATCTTGGGCACGCAGGCGTTTGTAATGGTTATAGACAGCTACCGCCAGGGCACGCTTCGCACCGAATTGCCCGACGACGTACTGGTTGAGGAATTCGAAAATCTCTTGAGGCTTCGGAAGCGGCTTCTCGCCCTGCTTGGGGGCATCATTCGCCAGTTCTTCTGCGATGATCTCGTTACAGAGGTCAATGCACTCATTGCAGATGTACACCCCTGATCCCGTGATCAGTTTGCGCACCTGACGCTGGCTCTTCGCACAGAACGAGCACTTGAGGGTGTCAGCAGCATCGGCCGTACGTGTCATGAAACCTCCCTTGTTCCCCACCATTTCACACCATGTTGGGGATTATTTCTATCAGCCACGCCCGAGGCGCAGCTTTCGGTCACGCCTGCACAACTCTTGCCGACGTCGATGGCGCAACCACTCACCGACGTCGGCTCTCGCCTGCCTCCGATATGGTGAAGGCGGGGTCGTACCCCGCCTTCACCGCCATGTTTTCATCAGCCCCTCGGAAGTTGCTCCGGTGTCGCCTTACGAGAAACGAGAACCTGGTCAACGAGGCCGTATTCCTTTGCCTGCTGAGCAGTAAGGATCTTGTCACGAGACACGTCCTTCTTGACCTGCTGCGGATCCTGACCAGTATGGGCAGCAATCGTGTCGATGATCCAGCGATTCATGCGATCAACTTCGTCTGCGATGATCTCAAGATCCGATGCCTGGCCTTGGGCACCCTGCATCGCCGGCTCATGAATGAGAATACGAGCATTGGGAAGCGCAAGACGGCGGCCTGGTGAGCCAGCAGCCAAAAGCACTGCGGCAGCCGAAGCGGCTTGACCGAGGCAGACTGTCTGGATCTGCGGCTTAATGTACTGCATGGTGTCGTAAATCGCGGTCAGCGCGGTGAACGATCCACCCGGGGAATTGATGTACATCGTGATCGGAGCATCTGGATCAAGAGACTCAAGCACCAGAAGCTGGGCCATGATGTCATCGGCAGAAGCGTCGTCTACCTGAACACCGAGGAAGATAATGCGATCTTCGAAGAGCTTTGCGTATGGGTCCTGGCGCTTATAACCGTAAGGAGTACGCTCTTCAAAGTTCGGAAGAATGTAGCGCGAGGTCGGCATTGCCGGGGCCATGCCACCAGGAAGCGATGTCGCAGTATTCGCCATTGCGTAGTTCATGCTCTCCCCTCTCAGTTCTCGCCCTGATCGTCGTGGCCTTCGGCCACGCCACCGCCACCGATCACCGAGGTGGACGATTCAATAATGTGGTCAACAAATCCGTACTCCAACGCTTCCTTGGCAGTAAACCAGTGGTCACGATCCGAATCGTTGAGAATTTCTTCGAGCGTATGGCCCGTGTGGTTCGCATTGAGCTGCGAAAGCTCCTGCTTCATCTGCAAGATCAAATCAGCATTGATGCGAATTTCGGTGGCTGTACCCCCCACGCCGCCCAGCGGCTGATGCATGAGAACACGCGTATGCGGCGTGATGTAACGTTTTCCCTTCGCACCTGCTGTGAGTAGGAATTGTCCCATCGACGCAGCCATACCCATGCCAACGGTGGCGACATCAGGCTTGACATACTGCATAGTGTCGTAAATGGCCATGCCAGCAGTCACCGATCCACCCGGCGAGTTGATGTAGAGATAAATATCCTTTTCCGGATCTTCAGCAGACAGCAACAGAAGCTGCGCACAGATCACGTTAGCTGACTGATCGGTCACTTCCGATCCGAGCCAGATAATTCGCTCCTTGAGGAGCCGGTTATAAATCGAATCTCCAAGGCCGAATGCGCCCTGAGGACCTTCGCCGGCGTTGGTTGGAACGCTCACGTTTCCTCCTTTTACAAATGATTACTTCCCCGAGTATAACGAGTGGAGGGAAGGATTCCTCCTTCCCTCCACTGTTAGCGAATTGTGACGTCGTTGAGACGTTCACGCAATTCTCTCAGGCCTTGGCAAGAATAGTCTTGCGTCCCTTGCCAGCCTCTTCAGCCTTGATAACACGAGCCTTCTCGTCCTCGTCTGCGGACTCAAGGTACTCAAGCACCTCGTCAACTTTGTGGTCGGCCGGATCAAAGTCACCAGCTGCAGCCTTTTCAGTCTGAGCAGGCTTCTCAGCCTTCGTCGGCTTTTCAGCCTTGGCAGCCTGAGCGGAAACCTTGCGGGTAGCCTTCTGTGCGCCGAAGTCGAAATCCTTCTCCTTCTCGTCGCGCTCGCCGATCACCTCAGCAACATCAAACTTCTCGCCCGAGGCATCGACAACGTTGGCGAAACGAAGCGCGGTGAGAAGAGCCTTGTTACGGGCAACTTCGCCGGCAAAGATGTTGATCTGGTTCGTCTGAACTGCAGCCTGGATGAACTGGTTTGGATCCATGCCATACGCCTGAGCCTGCTGGATAAGGAAGTTCAGGAGCTCGTCCTGCTCAACGGTCACGCCGAATGCTTCAGCATACTCGTCCAGGAGAAGCTGGGTACGAAGAGCGCCCTCAACATCCTCGCGGATTTCCTCAGCGTGTGCGTCGTCCGCAGACTTGCCTTCTTGCTGAAGGTGGTTCGCGATCTCGGAATCCACAACACCTTCCGGAAGCTCAAAATCGGATGCTTCGATGAGTTTCTTGAGCAGTTCAGTCTGAATCTCAACGATCTGAGCTTCAGCCTTGTTGGTCTTTGCCGTCTTGGCAAGATCCTCCTTGAGCTCATCGATGGTGTCGAACTCGGAAGCCATCTGAGCGAAATCGTCGTCGGCAGCCGGAAGCTCCTGCTCCTTGACGGAGTGGACGGTGATCTTCACGTCGCCCTCTTCACCTTCGTGCTCACCACCCTTCATCGCAGCCGTGAACTCAACAACGTCGCCAGCCTTAGCACCGGTGAGAGCCTCATCCTGGCCGTCGAGCATCGAGCCATCGCCGATCTGGTAAGAAACGCCGGAGACATCGTCGATTTCTTCGCCGTTGATAGTGGCCACCATATCGATGTTGACAAAGTCGCCTTCCTTGGCGGCGCGATCAACATCCTTCAGCGATGCAAAACGCTGGCGAAGATCGGTAAGCTCCTTCTCCAAGTCCTCGTCGGAGACTTCAGTCGAGCCGAGGGTGAGAGTCACGTCTGCCGGGTTCGGCATAATGATCTCCGGGCGCACCACAACGTTAATCAGAACGCGCAGCGGGGTGTCGTCCGATTTGCCGGTCATCTCTGGATGCGAATCGAGATCCACTTCAGGCTGCCCCATCGGCACGATGCCGAGCTCGTTCAATGCGGTCTGGTAGTACTTGTCCAGATTGTCGTTGATGGTCTGGTCAATCAGGTAGTGCTTATCGAGGTTAGCCTCGAGCACGCGACGCGGGGCCTTGCCCTTACGGAAACCGGGGATCGTGATCTGCTTGCCGGCCTCCTTCACGCTCTTCTCGTAGGCGGGCACGAACTCGTCCACCGGGACCTCGATGGTCACGTTGGCGCGAGTGGCGCTGAGGAACTCAACGGAATTCTTCACGGATTAACTCCACTCAGTATGTTGGGGACTTTTCGTCCATTGCTTTTCTTCTCGACGCGATCTTGCCGCGACCGAGTTGGTCTAAGGCGCGGTAATTACACGCATACCGTTCCATAATAAACCATTACTGCAGCTTTGCGGGTACTGCTAGCAATGTTACTCACCACGTTCACTTTGCGTTTCTTTGCCGGCCCTCGCTACGTTCGCCGACGACGTCGGCACCAGCATTACGCACAGCGGACGAGCCTTCCTGGCCGTCAATAAAACCAAGCTCTTGTGGCGTCTCGCGAATCTCTTTCGTGATCCACTGCGCCGTTTCTGCGTCGGCGTGCTGGCGCACGATCGTGCGGAATTCGCCCAGCTCATAATAGAGGCAACCTGTGAGCGGGTGGCGCTTCTTGCTCACGATCTTGTAAAGCCAGTAAATGAACAAACCAACGTTGAAGATCAGAGCAGCCCAAGAACAGACAATGTTTGCCACCGGGTTCATCGTGGCAAAGTTCGTCATCCCGCTCGGCTTGACGAGCAGTTCAGGAAGCAAGTTGTTGGCTGCAATCCAGAACATCAGCGTGAAGCATCTAAACCAGATCCACTGCCCCTTTGCCCACGTGAAAGCGGGAATCGTGCAGGCGAGCAGCAATGCGAAAGTGCAGTACCACGTGTAGTCGGCAAGCGCGTTGTAGAGGAACGCATGGTTCCACAAGTCGTATGCGATGACCCATGGCCACACCATGTCGGCCCAGATCAGACCGCGAACCTGCCTCCTCCCGTCTGGTGTGACGGCTTTCGATTCAGAGGTGACGAAAATCTTCCCTAGACCAGTGATCGTAATGATGTTGAGCAAACCAGCTGCCGCGCAGAGAAGGTTCCAGTATCCTCCGATCGTTCGGAAACCTGTTGCTGGATCAACGCCGACGTGGTTGGCCGCAAAGTTCGACGCGAGTGCTTGATACCATTCGGGCGAATGAAGTGGCGCGGTGATCCCGCGCGATTCGGGCAAGCCATTAAGCACGTCGATTGACCGTGCATCGTTGATCGCCTGTAGACACTGTGGGTTGGCACCACATGCATAGTACGTGTCAGCTTCGAAGAAAATCGTGATGTCACGGATATTCGCTTCCATGATGTTGATTGCTAGGCCAAGCCATAATGCCACACCCATCCACAGCGCATATTTGCGAGCCTTCACCGGATTTCGCTTGCCCAGGACGAGCAGGTAGCCCGTCATCGTTGCCGTGGCAATCATGATGACGAACTTTCCGAAGGGGAACCACCCCACCATGGGCACGCCATGTGCAATTACGTACGGCATCACTGCAATACCGCCGATAGTCCAGAGTGCAAAGATCGTCCAGTTCCAACGTCGGTTGATTTCCGCGATTGCGATCTGAGCGATCAACACGACCACCCAAAATGCATAGACTGCTGGTGTTCCGATTTCCCAGAGGAACAGTGACGACATGGTACTTCCTTATTTCATGCGCGTTTTTCACAAACGCACCGTTGCGCAGGTGAAAAGCAATAATTTTTGGGACTTTCTCCTTAAATGTTAACGACGAAAAACTGAAAAAATGGAGACTAACGTCACAACAATGTCAGACGTAGACGAAGGAGTCTCAAATATGAAGAAATCATTATTCATGACGCTGGGAGGCACCGCCGCTCTAGCCGGCTTGTCCGGCTTGGTTGCGTTCAGCCAGCTCAGCGGCAAAGCAACGAAAGAAGAACAAGAATGGGTTTACCCCGCAGATGATTTGATTGATGCGAATTATCGCAACGGTTATTCCTCCACATATGCCATCGACATCGATGCTCCAGCCTACGCCGTCTACCGCATATTCAAGCAGATTGGTTGCGACAAGTCTGGTTCGTTCAGCTCAGAATTTTTGGAGCGAGTTTTTGCACGGCTGCCATTCTTTAATTCCTACGAAATTCAAGAAGAGTTCCAGCAGCCCGATTCGATGATGCCTGGCGACGTCGCCGCCTTCGACTATCACGGCATGTCGATGGAGTGGGCCGACGTGGTACCCGGCAAGTACCTCGTCCAGTGGGTTGATACGAAAAACCCGCCCGCAGCTCCGGGAACCTACGCATTCCGCTTCCCGTTTATGAAGCATTTCGCAGCAGCCTGGTGCTTCTATTTTGTGCCACTCAAAGGCGAACGCTGCCGCTTAATCAACCACTGGCGAATTGGTTTCGAACCGGATAACAAGTTCATCGGCGCGATCAACTGGCTCAATATTGAGCTCATCGGTGGAGTGATGACCCACCTGCAGAATATGTACGTCAAGCGCACGGTGGAGTTCAAAAAGAAGCAACAGCACAGCGGTAAGTTCATGCGTGGAGTGCTCGGAGGACGCTGGTTTAAGACTGGTACACCCGCGGGACGTTGGGACGGCACACCACTTTTCGAGGAGACCTACACGCAGTGGATGCGTTTCGGCCGTCAAAACCCGGCAGTGAAGGAAATTCGCGAACCGGTAACGGATAATCCAAACTGGCCACCCACGGGGCCGGGTACTCCGTGGGCAGATATCGTGGACGAGGACTACTTCACCGACTGGGAAGAACCACAGTTCTCTTGGGACGAGCAGATCCGCCAGAAGAGGGAAAAGACTTACCTCAAGGGTTGGGGAAAGACGAAGTAACTCAACCGCCCGTCACAGGCGTGAAATACGAGGGATACGAGGGAGGCGAAGCTGATTATTCGGCGTCGCCTCCCTCGCGTATGCCAAGATCGGGAGGGCAGCACTAGTGCTTCGGGCGCATCCCGCGTCGGCGCTTGGACAGTTTGCGGTAGCCCAGCCTCTCCGGAGTGGTTCCGAGGCGCGCAGCGATCAGGTCCTTATCCTCGTCGGAAGCATTCTTGCGAACCATACGGACGTAATCTGGGGTATCTGAGTAGACCTCGACTTTGAACGGGTTACGCTTGAGCGCCGAAATGCGATAGACGTGATACCCAAACACTACGATGTTGGCGATCAGTGCCACGAATGAGAAAAGGAAAAGCGCCGAGGTGTTGTGCGAGGATCTGTGAGCAAACATCGAATCGTGCATGAAATGCGGGAAGGTTAAAACCACAGCCGACCACAACGTCAGCGTGTAGGCGCGGAACTGGATCCACGAACCGCGCAGTTTCGGGAACAGTGCAGGAATAGTACACGACGCGAGCAGCGCAAGCCCTGAATACCAGGCGCGGTCAGAGAGACAGTTGTAGACGTAGGCGAAGTTCCACAGGTCGTAAGCAATGATCCAACCAAGGGTGAGATCTCCCCACATAATGGCTTTGGATTTATTATTCGCAACGAAGATTCCAACCCAGCCCGAAATCGCAAGGAGGTTGAGGATGCCGGCGATCCCATTCATGTAGTTCCACGGCCCTCCCCACGTGGCCAGGCCCGTTTCAGGGTGAAGGTTATGGATCGAAGCGCATTGAAAGTCGCGGATGACAGCTTCGAGGATATTAATCGCCAAAATTACGGGAGGGATGAGGAGGTACCACTGATTACGACGGAGCTTTTGGGAGTACTGCAACGCCACTAAACACAGCGATCCAGCGAGGGCCGAATACTGTTTCACGATGGGGAACCAACCTGCCGAACCAGTGCCTTGAGTTGAGTAGGGCCACCAGAAGATTGTGAGAAGGACGGGGGCGATCACGAAAACTACTAACACGACCCACTTGTTTCTTTGTGCAAGCCACGCAGTAACAGCAAGTGCGGCGGTAACGACGATGAGCATCGCATAGTCCCACCATTGTCCAGTTTCGAACGCGAAGAGCACGGGGTAATCCACCGTTGGTGCGGATGAAAGAGTCATCAAGTTCATCACTCTGCTTCATTGAAAAGTGTGTTTTAGGATACAGCTATTTTAGTTGCGCCGACGACGGCGATCTGGGACTTGAGTTCCCCCACTCAGTGCGTAAGAGAGAGGGAATGCGCGCCTGCACAACTATGATGGGGCAACGTGCCCTGACACTGCATTCATTACGTCAAAACCCGGCACCAACCAATTAACAAGTACCGGGCTTTTTAGATTGTCAGGATAGCGGTGTTAGGTTTCATGACATCGTTCATCCCTGTTTGATGGATTGATTTTTACTGTCTCACGACATCCTTCACTGGATGTCTCACGTCATCGTTCATATCACGGCATGGTGTGAATTATGAATACTCACAACAAAAACTACCAACCCAAAAACCTGAACGATCACGCGAGACACCCTGAACGATCACGCGAGACATACCAACGCCAAAAACAAAAAGATGCCCCGTGACATATGAATTATGTCGCGAGACATCACACTGTCGGGATAGCGGGATTTGAACCCACGACCTTCCGCTCCCAAAGCGGACGCGCTACCAACCTGCGCTATATCCCGGTGCTCTGCACGCCCGAGGCGGACAAAACAGAGCGAGTGACGAGAATCGAACTCGCGTCATCTGCTTGGAAGGCAGAGGCTTTACCATTAAGCTACACTCGCGTGCTGAGAACCAGCGCCAACAATCCTAGCATCACCCATCGGGGTAAGTGCAAATCGGGGCAGTGAGTTGCTGCTCACTACCCCGATCTCGATGTCAAAGTGCCGGTGGTTTAAACATTCAGCATTGTGAAAAGGAAGTTCACATAGTTACCAGCGAAATGAATCATATTATGCTTGACGACGACGAATAACCATTAGCGCAGAAATTCCGCCGGCAACCACGACAAGGCTGAGAATAATTCATCCGCCTACGCTTGCACCAGCCTTAACGAGCTTCTTAGTACCGCTATTATCGGCAATGCCTCTATTACTGGTGTCTTTTTAGCTTCATCGCGAGGAGCTGGGGCTGAATTATCTTTCTTATCGTTGACAACTGGCGGGTCAACGGAAAGAAGTGGCTCGATGCTAGTGCTTTTTGCACGTGAAATGAAAGTACAGGAGCATCAAACCAGACATTGTCTGGAATGTAGCGGATACGGATTGATTGAGATTTTTCATCGTAGAAGTATTCAATGTCTTTTGAATCAACTGCAACGAGTTCACCAGCGTGATTAAACACTTCACGGTATGCGACGCTCAGATCACATTTCTCAGGATCGAACTCGCTGGAAGTTCCCAAGTTAATAGTGACTGGTTAACCTTTAACTACCTTACGAAGATTTACATGAGCACCCTTTTGATCTGTGGAAGAATCATATGGATTTCCTTCTTCGTCAAGAAGTACAGCTGAATCGCCCCACGTTTGGTAGCTGTGTTCAGTGCGCAATTCGTCGTTTGCATTTAGATCAACCGAGTACCAACAGAACGAATCGCTTCATGGATTGAAGTGGTCTGGGTTTGTTTCCTAGGGTTTACCCTGTTTTCCATTATCGGTGACGACTTATGCTGACACCAGTACTTTTCCTCGATTTCCTGGGGCGTGTGGTAGTCAAGGTTCTCGTGTAGACGGCTCATGTCCCACCAGGTCACCCATTCAAAGATTGCGATCTCAACCTCAAGGACGTTGTCCCACGAGCGAGCGTGGATGAGCTCGTTTTTATCCGAGCCGTTAACATTTTCAGCTAACGCATCATCGTACGAATCCCCAACACTGCCTGCCGATTCACTAATACCAGCCCGTGTGAGACGCTCGTGGTAGACCAGCGAGACATACTGAAAGCCACGATCACTGTGATAGATGAGATTAATGGTTGAGTGAGCATTACGGATTGCTTGATTCAACGCCTGCAAGAGCAGGGCTTCGGCCCGCATCAAGTTCGATAAAATCCATCCCACAATTCTCCTTGAAAAAACGTCGATAACAAAACCCGCGTAGACGAAACCAGCACGAGTTTTAACGTACGTGATGTCCGCAACCCATAACCGGTCAGGGGGCGCTTGTCTTGAACTATCGCTGGACCAGATCAGATCAAGTTTCAGACCCCTGAGCCTTGCCCATAGTCACCGACGATCGTCCTATACCTTTAACTCGTTAGTCTCACGAAACTCTTAGTTTTCGCGTCGCAACCACGCGTTTTCAGCGATCACATCTTCTCCTGCTCGCCTGAGCGTACCTGAACATCGGGCTTGCTGGACCCACTACCTAGCCGTATCCAGCAGACCCCAAGCTGAGGAACAACAACCTCGCACGCGGCCTGAATCGACACTCCCTCAACAAGGAACCGATCCTCGACCAAGCGAACCACACCATCCTTCGCATCTTGATCAAACTCCTTTGACATAACCCAGATTTTCCCATCTACCAAACAGAAGAAAACCCAGACCACTCCATTCCTTCTCCTGTGCAGGAGCCTTATCAGTGTTGGAGGCCTGTGTGTTTTCGGTGTTTTCCATCAGTGTTTTTGTCCTTCCCGTGCGGGTGTAACAATGCCCGCCACCTCTTGACGGTGACGGGCGAAACTTCATAAGCTTTTTGTAGAGACGGAACGACGGACTCCTGCCCGCGCATTGAAATAACATGCCGAACGAGAGGGCGAGAGCAGCCTTAGTTCCGTCTCGTTTTTCTATTTCAGATCGACCTGTTCAAACTTTGCGCCGTATTGACGGCGGCAAACGAAACAATGTAATGTGGACAGTGAGACGAGGATGTATTCTCTTGCCCGCGCATTGAAATAACATGCCGAACGAAAGGGCGAGAGACAATGCTCCTCGTCTCGCTTTTTCTATTTCAAATCGACCTGCTCAAACTTCTTGCCATTTTCTGACATCACCCATAATTCTTTGATCAGGGCGCTTGGTGAACCCGGTTTCTGGTCACGTCGCATACGAACATTGTACCGTTCAGCTTCATATCTGAGCTTCTCAGTAAACTTTGCTTCTTCAAGATCAATAATGAATCGCTCCTTGACCTGCTTACCGTCGAAACGAATTTTTGCCGCTTCGCGGATAATGTTGCGCATTTTCTTCGCGTTAGCACCAGTTATCTTGAGCTCATATTCTCCGTTGTGACCAAGCCAGACGAAATCGTTCGATGGCAAAAACTCAAATTTTTTAGTCTTTGGCCGGTTGATCCACACAAACCGCTCACCCAGATCCTCAAAACGTTCAGCAAAACGAATCTCACGCGCATACAGTTTTTCACCATTCGTGTTCGACACCAGCGCCGCCTGACGGTAAGCCCACTCGCGCGAGTGGTCACCATCATCGAACCAGTCAAGCTTCCCCTTCTGCGCCCCGATCACCGCAGCGTGAGCGGCGCGCTCTTTCCGCATCCGGGCAACAACATCTTTGATTGAATCATTCTCGCGCCAATGCGGACGGTAATGCTCGTCATACATGCGCTCGAAATCGAAACCCGCTACCGTCTCACCGTCCCACGACACGCCACGAAGAGAACCCGAGTCTGGCTGCCAACTCCCACGCATCGGAACCGGCATGCAATCGCAATCATCATGGTATTTGTTTCCCACGTCGCCTGCGCTTGTCTTGTCACCGTACACGGGGCCACGTGACGCTAGCACGAGGCAAAACTCGCACGTGTGTACTCCAGTTGGGACGCGAGCATACAGAACACCACGATACCGGCGAACCGAACTATCAATCACTGTCCGCCCGAAATGCCGCGTATGACGCACCGTCGCCGACACCAAGTGAGCGAACGCTGCACCATGATCCTCCACACCATTCCACAACGGTGACAGTGCCCACCTCGTGGACGCCGCCCACGTGTCAGGAGCATACAAGTCAGGAACATACGCTGACTCACCAATCAGCTCCTCAAACCAGTCAGCCGCCACAGACGCCGAAATCGACCCATACGACTCAATCAGCCGTGGAATGAACTCGACCAGATCATCCCGGATCGCCTCCGGTGCCAGGTTCTTAATCTTCGACCAGTGGTAGCGAAGATCATCAAGGATCTCAGCCTCGATCTTCGCTTGGGCTTGCCGGCAAGCCTCGACCTGCGCCCTCGTTGCCATTGACATCCCCTATCTTGCGTGCCAACGCTAAAGCGCCAGACGCACGCCGCTTATCACTCAACAAGCGCATAATCTCCGCACGCGAAAACCCCGCATATTCGAGCGCAACCTCTGATTCAGACAGCCACGGGAACACGGCAGACAGTTTTGTGAGCGCGTCAGCGGCGGTCACCGGTGAAACAAATGCAGGGTTCGTGAACTTCGCATCCAACGAATAAGCCTCACGAGGAAGCTCAGAAAGCCCATCCCGCGCAGCGAGAATCTTCCACGCCAAGTGCCGCAGCGTGTTCGCATGAACATGGTTCGCCGCCCTCGCACGCGTGATCAGATCCTTCTCCGCCGCATACATCACCTCAGCAGACGGCGGATTTCTGCGGAGCGTTGAAACTTCGACCACCTCGTTCAAAGCGAAAGACGAAAGATCGTATCCTTACGACTCTTGAAACGACCGCGAGCCGCTCTCATGGCAAGCGTGCCGTGTATTCTTATGTTGTGTTGAAGGTTCACAAGGTGCTCCCGTATGAGCCGCCGCAGACCTTGCCAGGACTCTAGGTAGGGGAGTTATGGTGAAGTGTCCCGGGTTTTGTTCTGTTTGGGTAGATGGGAAAATCTGGAACGTGCCAAGGAAATTTGACCAGGATGTCAAGGATCGTGTGGTTCGTCTAGACACGGCGGTGATTGCGTCTTCAAGCATTCCTTGCGTGAGCGTTTTCTCGGCATTACGTTGCCTCCGGTAAGCAACGATATAGCCGTCATAGCAATCCAGAATCGGGCTAAAATATACTTTTCCGTCCGGTCCTGCGAACTCCGAAACATCAGTAAGCCATTTCTGGTTCGGATACTCAGCATGAAAATCACGCTTGATAAGGTCTTTAGGCACTGGGCTGACTTCGCCTTCATACGAAGAATACCGACGCTTCTTTTTCGCGTAGTACACCGCAACCTGTTCTTCTTTCATCAAACGTCGAATGACTTTTTCAGAAACTTTCTGTCCTCGCTCACGCAACGCGAACCAGATACGCTGCGAAGTGGTCTGGGTTTTCTTCCTAGGCGTTTACCCTGTTTTCCATTATTACTGATGCCTTGTGTTGTTGCCAGTATTGGCTCTCGATTTCTTCTGGTGTTTGATAGTTGAGCTTTTCGTGGAGTCGGCTGGTGTTCCACCAGATACCCCATTCAAAGGTCGCGATCTCGACTTCGACAAACAAACAGAAGTTTCCACAAAATACCCCTGAACTGCAAAAACACACCAAATTGAGGCCCGAAAAAATTTCTCTTTACGAACCATTCTCACGTACACTACATGTACCCCCAATAAATTCGGAACGTTCGAAGGAGAACGTTATGAAGAAAATAAAGAAGATCGCAGTCCTTGCAGCAATGTCATGCGGTTTCACCCTGGCAGCATCCCCGGCACTCGCAGTCAAGAGCGATCTTGCCTCGGTTCCTGCACCTACTATTACAAAACCATACGAATTCCCATTTGATTATCTCAAGAAGTCTTCCCTCCCCTCAGAAGGAAAGAAGGCTCTCGCCTACCTCAAGACTCTCACAGCAATCGAGCACGATTCTAAGGCAGACGGCACTTACAATCGCAAGGCGATGTACGGCACACCTTGGAAGGACACCGATGGAAACCACTGCGACACTCGCAACGACATCCTCGCCCGCGATTTTCTCAAGGGAACCATTGATTACAACAAAGACTTGAAGGGAATCCAGGGACTGAATAACCCCTCGAAAGGAAAGAGCACCTGTCGTTACGCCACCGTTTACGCCGGCGTCCTAGTTGATCCCTACCGCTACGGCCTCCCCGATCCAGGGCCGAAGGACAAGATGGCTTACAAGCAGTACTTTAAACATGGAAAAGTACACTTCAATCAGGTAAAGGGGGCAAGCGCAGTCCAGATCGACCACGTTATCCCGCTCAAGTACCACTATTCCCACGGAGGTGTGGCCCTCCAGCAAGCTGGCCGCAAAGATATTGCGCAGGTCTTCGCAAACGATCCGCTCAATCTTCTGGCAGTCTTTGGCCCCGAAAACATGAAGAAATCGGACTCCGGCCCCGCTGATTACCTCCCGCCGACAAAGGACAAAGAGACGCAGTGCCGTTACGCACTACGAGTCACCGCAGTCACGAAGAAATACAATCCATTCGGGTTCTCACTCGCTCAGCGCGACATCGACGCCACAGCGAAGTCGATCCAGACTAACTGCCTAAAGTAACGTCTCCTTCGCAACAAGACGGAACGAGCAGCCGACGTCGGTGCGCAGTACACGTGCCGACGTCGGCTCATTTTTGACTGCGATCTTCGAGTTACGCGATCACACCATTAAAGACTTCAGTGGAAGCCGGGTGCGTCCAGATACCGTCGCGTAGCATCGATGCCGGCGCGCCCACGCGCATCGCGAGCGCCACGGTATTAATCAGTTCTTGGGAATCGATGCAGTACAGTACCGCGCCAAGGATTTCGTCCGTATCTGCATCAATCATGAACTTTGCCATTCCGGCCGGGTGACCAACAATCTTCGGGCGAGGCATCACCGGGATCTCAGCGATGTTCTTTGAGTCCACGCGCACATTGCGTCCGCTTTCGCGTGCTTCCTTCTCGCTCATTCCGACGGTTGCCAACGGCGGATTGATGAAGGTCGCGGTAGGCACAGCCACTCGATCGGCACGGGAGCGCCCACCGTCGCCGAGGAGTTCGTCCATTAAAATACGGTGGTCGTCAAAGGAAATGTAGGTGAATTGCGGCCCGCCGTTAATATCCCCGGCCGCGTAGATACCCTCGACGTTGGTGCGCAGGTGGTCATCAACGATCACGAATCCTTGTTCGTCAGTTTTCACGCCCGCCGTTTCCAAACCAAGTTCATGCGTAGTAGCGCTGCGCCCAACTGCGAGCAGTACGGCGTCGGCACTGACCCGCCCACCGTCGAACACGACGTTGAGCCCGTCGTCGGCCTTCTCAATTGCGTTCGCGCGCTCGGACAAAACAAACTCGATTCCCTGCTCACGCATTGTTTCGTACGCAAGGGTGGCAACGTCCTCGTCGAGCATCGGAAACAGTCGATCCCCAGGCGTCACCACCGTCACTTGCGAACCAAAGCCGTTAAACATCGTCGCAAACTCAAGGCCGATTGTTCCGCCACCGATAATCGCCAGGCGAGGCGGGAATGGTTGCGCGTGCTGGATCGTCGTCGAATCGTACACACCGTCAAGTTCAGTCCCGGGAATATCAGGGATGGTCGGCACGGTGCCCGTGTTAATAATAATGTTGGCGGCGCGAACGCGGATTTCCTCCTCGCTACGCTCCGTTTGCCCATTTCCCTGCACGCCACTCGTTCCTTCGGACGCGCCGACGACGACTCCGTCAGGATTGGTTGGTGTGATGCGCACCTCGTGTGGCCCCACGAAGTGGGCACGCCCGTCGAACAGCGTCACTTTCCCTCCAAGCATGGCATGGTTGACGGAATTGAGCTTGGAGATCAATGCATCACGCTTAGCGACAGAAGAAGCAAAATACTGTGCGGGATTGTCATTTTCACGGCGAGCATTCGCCGAGGTCATCATAGTTTTTGTCGGCACACACGCAACGTTGATACAGGTGCCTCCGTACATCGTGGCTGACTGCTCCACGAGCGCGACTTTCTTTCCTGCGCCAGCGAGTTTTCCAGCTACAGACTTTCCTGCCTTACCCCAACCGATCACCAACACATCGAATTCCATCGCATTCCTTCCTCGATCCATTTCCTTACGCTTTATTTCCGGGAAATTTTCACTGAAGACTGAACGCCGAGGAATTCCACCACATTCCCGATATTGTGAATACAGTGCCTCGACGAAAGGAGAACCACGATGGCAACCCCTACCCTGATGCTGAACGACACCCGAGTAATTCCTCAGATTGGCTACGGAACTTTCCTTGTTCCAGCCAAAGACGCCGTCGAGCGCGTCACCAGTGCGCTGGCAGCTGGATACCGGCACATTGACACTGCCGCGATTTATGGCAATGAAGCAGAAGTTGGAAAGGCCATCGCGGAATCTGGTATTCCGCGCGAAGAGCTGTGGGTCACCACGAAGTTATGGAACAACCGCCGTGGAAAGGACCAAACGCGTGCTGCGCTCGAAGAGTCGTTGGAAAAACTCGGCCTCGATTATGTCGATCTTTATCTCATTCACTGGCCGGCTCCTGAACGCGGACCAATTCAGGAAACGTGGGAGACCTTCGGGCAGTTGCGCGGCGAAGGAATGACGAAGTCAGTTGGCGTATCGAACTTTGATGAGCGTTATCTTCCCGCGGTTCTCGAAACCGGCCTGATTCCGGCAGTGAACCAAATTGAGCTTCACCCGCAGTTCCAGCAGCGCCCCGCCGTCGAGCTTTCTGCTCGCCACAACATCGCAATCGAGGCATGGGGTCCGCTCGGGCAAGGAAAGGTGGATTACACCGGTGGTGTCATCGGCGAAATTGCTCAGGCACACGGCATTTCATGGGCACAGACTGTCTTGGCATGGCATGTGGCAAAGGGTCACATTGTCTTCCCCAAGTCCTCCACCCCACAGCGCATGGCAGAAAATCTTGCTTCGGGCCAGGTCACGCTCACGGCGCAAGAAGTGGAGCGTATTGATGCCTTGGATAAGGGCGCTCAAGGCCGTGTCTCCGCCGACCCGGCTGAAGTGAACGACTAACTCGCTACTGAGAATCACTGAGCAAAGCATGGGGAGATGAAAGCAAACACCTCACATCTCCCCATGCTTTTTCTCATCAGATACCTATGCCTGACCGTTGAGCTTAGCGCCCAATACGATTTTCTCGGCAGTGGCAAACCCGCCCTGATCTCCGGCTTTCACGGTTACTTCATACGTAATCCCACGATGCTCAAACACGTAGATTCGCGCAGCAGGAGTTGCCCCCTGCTTTGTTATCAGATCAAAACTCCAGGCGCTGATTCCATCGATTGTGACGTCGCTGCCGGGTTTCACATCGAACCCTTTGAATGAATCTCCCTTAGCCAACAACGTCAGATAGTCTTCTTTGGTTGTGTCCGTGAGCGGCTTGCCAAGCTTAGACAAGAGAATCTGAGTTTTACCAGAGGAAAGCCACACTTCAGACAGCGGGTTGGTACCCTTCGTCAACGCCGTGAATCCTGATGGTGCAGTGAGCGTCACTGCACCGTCAACCGTTGTATAAGAAGTTCCGCCTTTCACTGCTTGAGCTTTGAGTGTCTGGGTGGACTTCAGCGCCGGATATTTCTTTACCGTTGGCTTGGCAGATGCGCTTGCCGACGCGGACGCTGACGGCGTCGTTCCAGTGGTAGTAGCAGGCTGTCTCACCGAAGAACACGCAGTGAGGGCAAGGGAACAGAGCGCGGCTACTACCGCAAGGCTTTTCTTCATGTGGTCAATCCTAAAACGTTTGTAGGGCGGGCGTTTACTCAGCAGGTTCAATTTTTCGCCAAAACATCAACTTCCCGATCACAGCCGAAGTGTCCAGCACCGAAGCAGGTTTTCGGTTTGTTGCCCAGAATCCACTTGGAAGTGCCGATGATACAAGGAAATCGTCACCTTGTGTGCGTTGATCCAGGAGATCACCAGCAAACAGCATTGCCATCATCGATGCCGTGATATTGGCTGGGAATGATGAGATTCCAAATATTCCCATCCCACGATATGCTGCCTGCAAGACTTCCGTATCCAGCACAGAATGAGTCTGAGCTAGTGGTGCAATGTGGTACGACACCCGCGTGCCTCGAGCACGTAAATCGGTTGCCCTCCAGCGTCCGATTCGCTTCGCCGCTAAATAGTTTGGCCCTTGAAGGGGAATCACTGCATCAAAGACGCCGGCGTTCATGGCTCCTTTTCCGCGAGCGCGCCGCGACCACTCTTCACCGCCGGGCGCGAGGCGAGAAGGCAGCACGACGGCGTCGAGCGGAGAGCCGATGTAACCCACAAGAATATCGCGAGCCTCGCTAACCATACGAATGACCTGGTCTGCGCCAATTGCAGCAGCAAGGAATTTGGCTCCCGGCGCATAGAGGCACTCGAGAATCGCCTCGACCTCGTTGTCGATCAGCCACCCGGCGATGGCCGCTGGATCACGCGCAACGTCGCCCACGTCTGGAATGTGAAGTGTGCCAGGAAGTGTACTGGCATCAGCAATCAGCGCTTCACGGCGGGCAGATTCTGGACGGATCACACCGAAGACGTCAGCGCCGCGGGAAAGGAGGAAACGCGTGGGGGCAAGTTCAGCTCCTGCTCCGATCACCGCGATTCGCCGGCCCGAAAGGTCAAGACCATCGAATGCTGCCCATACGAGCTGGTCTGCAGCGTGTGAAGTGATCGCGTTTGCGCGCCTCCAGTCGGGAAGGAGACGAACAAATTCTTCTGTGGTGAGCTTACGTGTCCCATAGGGTATCGAGAGTTCACTGACCGTGCCCACTCCCCCGTAGGACTCACTTTTCACTGCAGAGGTAGGCGACAATGCGCCCAGAGTGCTGCCGTTCGAGGGCAGTGCATGAAGAAATTCCAAACCTCGCTGTGCGACGTCGGCTCCGCGTGCTGGATCGTCCCAACGAGTGAGTTCACATGCAAGTACACCGTAGTCTTTGCGCCAGTTCTTAATCTCCTTGGCAACTTTTGCGGCTGGAGCAATGCCTGCTAAAGCCGCTTCCATCATTCCCCGACTCACCGCACTCGACGACGGCTTGCCATTCACCATTGGAAACTCAACGCTCACGTTTCTCCCTTTCGTCGCTTTCTCTCTAGTGTAAGCCACGGCCACAGTGCAGCGGGATCTGACGACACAGCCCCAAGGGAAGAAAAAATCCCGATCATACTGATCGGGATTTCTCACAACTCGTAACGCTCAGGCGAGATCGAGCTTGCCCTGCTGAGCAGCCTTCGCCAGACGACGCGGGATGCGAACCTCGCGGCCACCAGCGTTGACCACCTGAAGCTCTGTGAGCTTGGCCTTCCACTGGGAACGGCGAGAGCGGGTGTTGCTGCGGGACATCTTGCGCTTAGGTACTGCCATGATCTCCGCTCCTTCCACTACTCCAGGCCGGCGATTCCGGCCAAGTCTTTCCAGTTGCTCTATATCGAGCACACATCGGGATAGTTTAGCCGATACCACCCGCTCTCGCGAACCTTCATCATCGATGTGTGTCCAACCACACCGCCATTTATCGCCAGCAGCTCCACGCCTGTCATAATAGAGGTATGCCTGTGTTACTTTCACGCGAGAATCTGGAGCTAGCTAACGAAATCGAAATCAAGCGTTCGCGCTTCATTACGCGAATCCGGCGCGTGTCGAGCACAGATGAAGCACGCGCTCTTGTGGCCGATTGCCGTTCAGAATTTCCCGACGCACGACACCACTGCAGTGCCTTTGTTGTGTCGGTTCCCGGAGCCCAGCCGCTCATGCATTCGTCCGACGACGGCGAACCCTCAGGAACAGCTGGCCGCCCCATGCTTGACGTCTTGACGGGGTCGGACCTCACCGACGTCGCCGCCGTCGTGATCCGGTACTTCGGGGGGACGCTTCTTGGGACAGGAGGGCTCGTCAGAGCTTACACCGACGCCGTCGCCGGAACTCTCGCTGGACGTAAGGTGGTGCGTCAGATTCCGTTCGTTCGGGCACGAGTGGCCCTGATGCATTCTATTGCCGGAAAAGTTGAGGCGGACCTTCGCGCGGGAGGTTACGACGTAGTCGGCGTGAGTTACGAATCCTCCCGTGTCCAACTCGACATCGCAGTGCCCGACCTCCGCTCCTTCAACGCCACATTGGCCCAACTTACCTCCGGTTCAGCAAGTGCTACTGATGCTGGAATTATCCTGAGCGAGGAAAGCGCCGGGAGACTTTGACATTTGAACGATTCCGATTAAACTGCACAATGTAGTTGAAAGCTGTTGTATTCGGAAGGTGGTGTTGAGATGACTGCAGACGTCGCATTCTCCACCACTCGGTGCCAGTGTCAGTAGGGCGTCGAGCTTTACCCGTGCGCATTTGCGCTCGCTCGCCGCTCCTATTCCACGTCAATAGACGTTATTTCAACAGATCCCATTTTCGCGTATTGAAGCACATCGCAGAAGGAAAACCACATGCCTATTTATAACAACGCAACTGAACTCGTCGGACGCACACCCCTGGTACGAATTAATCGCTTGGGAAATGGAAATGCCAACATCATCGGCAAGCTCGAATTCTTTAATCCCGCCAACTCCGTTAAGGATCGTATCGGCGTCGCAATTATCGATGCTGCAGAAAAGTCCGGTGCCCTCAAACCGGGCGGAATGATCGTCGAAGGGACATCCGGCAACACTGGTATCGCACTTGCATGGGTCGGCGCAGCCCGCGGCTACAAGGTGGTGCTGACGATGCCGTCGTCGATGTCAAAGGAACGTCGCGCATTGCTCCGTGGTTTTGGTGCAGAACTTGAACTCACGGATCCCGCTCAAGGCATGAAAGGAGCTGTGGAACGTGCGAAGGAAATCGTGGCAGAAAATCCCGGCTCGATTCTCGCTTCGCAGTTCGCTAACGAGGCAAACTCCGCCATCCATGAAGCCACCACTGGCCCTGAGATTTGGGAAGACACCGATGGCCACATCGACATCTTCGTCGCAGGCATCGGCACTGGTGGCACCATCACCGGGGCTGGACACTACCTCAAGAAGCGCAACCCCGATCTCCGGGTCATCGCCGTTGAGCCCGCCGAGTCGCCGTTACTTTCGACCGGCAAGGCTGGTTCACACAAGATCCAAGGGCTGGGGGCCAACTTTGTCCCACCTGTTTTGGACACTGACGTGTACGACGAAATCGTGGCCGTAAAATCTGATGACGCGATCGCTATGGCTCGCCGCGCCGCCCATGAAGAAGGGCTGATGGTTGGTATCTCTGCAGGCGCAGCGCTCCAGGCAGCAGTTGAAATTGCAGCCCGTCCTGAAAACGCAGGAAAGAACATTGTGGCGATCATCCCTGATTTCGGTGAGCGCTACGTATCAACTCCTCTCTTTGACGGACTCGCGGACTGATACGTCCCCATCCATTGAGCACTGGACAGAAATGAGAATCCGATGGGTGTGATTTCAAGAATGCGAGGCGATCTCGCCGCCGCGATGGACAACGATCCTGCGGCACGTAACTGCTTTGAAGTTGCACTCACCTACTCCGGCGTCCACGCCGTGTGGGGTTATCGAATCGCCCACTGCCTATGGCATCATCATGCGAAGTTCTTTGCACGTGTGGTGTCGCAAGCAGCCCGCTTTCTTTCCGGAATCGAAATCCACCCCGGTGCTACGCTGGGTGAACGGCTCTTCATCGACCACGGGATGGGAGTGGTCATCGGTGAAACTGCCGAGGTTGGTGACGACGTCGTGATCTATCACGGAACGACATTGGGAGGCACGTCACGCAATACGGGAAAGCGCCACCCCACAGTCGGTAACCGCGTGGTCATCGGTTCAGGAGCAAAAGTCCTTGGGCCGATCACTGTGGGTGACGATGCTCAGATTGGAGCCAATGCCGTAGTGGTCAAGGACGTTCCCGCAGGCAACACTGCCGTCGGGATACCTGCAAAGAATCGATCTCACGGACAACATGCCGACCCGTTGATTGATCCAGCGTTGTGGATCTAGCTACGCACAGTCCACTTCGCACACAGAATACATCGTGTGCTCGCACGTCAAATGGGCCGGGAAGCATCACTGCTTTCCGGCCCATTTCCTCAACAGTTTTTACTTGTTTTCGTAGTCGCTCATCATCTCGATGCGCGACTGATGACGCGAGGTTGGGTCAAATTCACGTGAGATGAAGATATCAACGAAACGGGTTGCTTCCTCAAGCGAATGTTGGCGAGCACCTATGGAAATCACGTTCGCATTATTATGCTCGCGGGCCAAAGTAGCGATGTCATCGTTCCACACCAATGCTGCACGAACGCCCTTAACCTTATTCGCAGCCATCTGTTCTCCATTACCGGAACCGCCAATGACGATTCCGAGCGACCCTGGATCTGCCACGGTTGCTTCACCGCAAGCGAAGCACACCGGAGGGTATGCATCGAGCTTGTCGTATGTCTCGTAGCCGTGATCTACAACCTCGTGTCCGGCTTGTGTCAGATGCTCAACTAAGTGAGCTTTCAATTCAAAACCTGCATGATCTGCAGCAATATGTATGCGCATGCTCCTAGCATAACCTGCGAGCGCAATTGTTCTCACCTAGTGAACACCATGTAGACTCAGGCCATGGATATTGATGCAACAACTAAGGAAGTCCTTGCCGGCCTTGACCACTCGGTTCGCCCGCAAGATGATCTATTCCGCCATGTCAACGGCGAGTGGTTAAAGACTGCGACTATTCCCGACGACCAGTCTTCCACCGGTTCATTCATTGACCTGAGGAATCAGTCAGAAGTCGATGTACGCAACATCATCGAGGATTTGAAGGCTGATTCTGAAAACCTCGAAGAAGCGCAAATTGCTGGCCTTTACGAATCTTTTATGGATGAGACCCGTGTCAATGCACTCGGGGCTGCGCCTTTGAGCGAAGATTTTGATCTCATCAACGCAGCAACATCGAAGGATGAACTTGCTGCGGTCCTGGGAGGTCTCCTTCCCACCGGCGTCGATGTACCGGCATACCCGTATGTCTCCAACGATAAGAACAACCCGGACGCCAATGTCGTCTACCTGTACCAGTCGGGATTGGGCCTGCCGGATGAGTCGTTCTATCGCGAAGAAAGCTACGCGGAGATCCTTGCAGCCTATCGCGAGTTCGTGCCTGTACTGTGGGCTCTGGCAACTGGTGCTGAAGCTGAAGTTTCTCAAGATGCTGCACGCGCAATTCTGGACATCGAATCAGCATTCGCTTCACACCACCTGACTCCAGTGCAGATGCGCGACGCCGAAAAGACGAACAACGTCATGTCCTTTGCCGACTTCGTTGACAGCGCCCCTGGCTTTGCCTGGGTGCCGTTCTTCGCAGCAGCGGGGCTCACCGAAGAGAACATGGCTCAGCTGATCGTCACCTCACCATCGACGATGCAAGGCTTCGCCCAGCAGTGGCAGAATGCGGAGCTCCAAGACCTGCGTACCTACGTCACCTGGCACACCATTCTTGCTCGCGCACCGTACCTCTCCGACGAGATTTCGCAGGCCAACTTCAACTTCTATGGCAAGGTTCTCCAAGGCTCTCAGGTGCAGCGTGACCGCTGGAAGCGTGCCGTCGGTTTTGTCAACGATGCCGTTGGTGAAGCAGTCGGAAAGCGCTACGTCGCCAAGCATTTCCCACCACGTTCCAAGGAGCTCATGGACCAGCTCGTTGCTGACCTACTCCAAGCTTACCGTGAGTCGATCACTGCTCTGGACTGGATGACTGAGGAAACCAAGGCAAAGGCACTGGATAAGCTTGATCATTTCACTACCAAGATTGGCTATCCGGAAAAGTGGATCGATTATTCAGCACTTGAGGTCAATGTCGATGATCTCGTTGGCAATGTGCGTGCGTCAGCTCGTTTCGAGTGGGCCCGTCAAATTGAGAAGCTCTCACAGCCCGTTGACCGCAGCGAATGGCTGATGACCCCTCAAACGGTGAACGCCTACTACATGCCGCCCACAAACGAAATCGCGTTCCCTGCCGCGATTTTGCAACCGCCGTTCTTCCAGCCCGACGCCGATCCTGCCTGGAATTACGGTGCAATCGGAGCGGTGATCGGTCACGAGATCGGTCATGGTTTTGATGACCAGGGTTCGAAGTACGACGGTACCGGCCAGCTCAACAATTGGTGGACCGACGCCGATCGCGCCGAGTTCGAGAAACGCACCGCCGCACTCGTCGGCCAGTACGATGCCTACATTCCTGCCCAGCTGGGTGAAGACTCTCCACATCATGTCCAAGGCGCACTCACACTCGGTGAGAATATCGGCGATCTTGGCGGCTTAAGCATCGGGTTGAAGGCCTATGACATTGCATGCAAGCGTGCTGGCTTAGCCGGCGCCCAAGACGCTCCAGTAATTGAGGGGTACACAGGCATTCAGCGCGCCTTCCTCGCCTACGGGCGTATTTGGCAGGAAATCCGCCGCGACGAACTCATGATCCAGCGCGTTGCGACTGACCCGCACTCGCCAGCTGAGTTCCGCGCAAATGGCGTGGTGAAGAACGTCGATGCATTTGCGCAGGCGTTCGACGTCACTGAAGGCGACGCCCTCTACCTCGCGTCAGACGAGCGCGTTCATATTTGGTAATCACCACATATACATCAGTGGGGAGCAGCCGATCGGTTGCTCCCCACATTACTTTTCCACCACTATCGGTAGGGCCGATGCCGACAGGGCCGATGTTGGTAGGACACTTCAGCGACGAGCGATACTTGAGTCTACTGTGCGCAACTTTGCCGTCTCCGTTGGTGGATAAATTCGCACGTCTCTCTCACACCGCGTATTCTGGAACGGATAGCGTTTTTCTACTGAAAGGACGTCCATGCCTGGCGAAAACTTGACCCGCGTGGAAGCCGAACTCCGCGCCAATGTTGTATCGAATCCTGCTTACCATATCGATCTGGATCTGACAGGTTCCGAGACAACCTTCCGTTCCATCACCACTTTGACTTTCGACGCCGTGACCGGTGAATCGACCTTCGTTGATCTGCTCGCACACTCGGTGCAAGCCATTACCCTCAATGGCGAAGAAGTCCCCGTGTCTGCCTACGACGGTGCTCGCATCAGCCTCGATAACCTCGCCGAGCACAACACCCTCGTAGTCGATGCAATCATGGATTATTCGCACACTGGTGAAGGACTGCACCGCACAATTGACCCGGCCGACGGCGAAGTCTACCTGTACTCCCAGTTCGAGGTCCCGGACGCGCGTCGTGTGTTTGCAAATTTCGAGCAACCAGATCTGAAGGCGCAGTTCGAGTTCTCGGTTCGTACTCCGAAGGGCTGGCGAGTGTTCTCAGTTTCACCAACCCCGGATCCGGTTGAGGTTGACGACAACACCGTTCGCTACGATTTCACGCCGACGGAGAAGATTTCCACCTACCTCAACGCCATCGTCGCTGGCCCATACGTGGGTGGCGAAGATACAGCAACTTCACGCGACGGTCGTGTTATCCCCATGGGCGTGTACGCTCGCGCATCACTGGCTGACTTCCTCGACTGGCAAGAGATTATCGACATCACCAAGGCCGGACTCGATTTCTACGAAGACGCGTTCGATGTGAACTACCCCTTCCGCAAGTACGATCAAATCTTTGTCCCTGAGTATAACGCTGGCGCAATGGAAAACCCGGGCTGCGTGACGATTCTGGACGACTACGTTTTCCGTTCACGCGCAACCGGCGCGCTCATTGAGCGCCGTGCCGTGACGGTGTTACATGAGCTCGCCCACATGTGGTTTGGCGATCTTGTCACGATGAAGTGGTGGAACGATCTGTGGCTAAACGAATCTTTCGCAGAATTCATGAGCCACGTCGCTACAGCTGAGGCCACACGCTGGACAGATGCATGGGTCACCTTCAACGCTTCAGAGAAGCAATGGGCAATGGCGCAGGATCAGCTTCCGTCTACTCACCCAATCGCTGCCGAGATTCGCGATCTTGAGGATGTCCAGGTCAATTTCGACGGAATCACCTACGGCAAGGGAGCGTCCGTATTCCAGCAGCTCGTCGCTTACGTAGGATGGGATGCCTTCATCGGCGGTGTGTCGGCGTATCTGAAGAAGATGAGCTGGGGCAACGCTACCCTGGCCGATTTGCTTTCGGAGCTGGAGACGGCGTCGGGACGCGATCTGACGGCGTGGTCAAAGATCTGGCTTGAGGAGTCCGGGATCAACACCCTCTCCCCTGCACTCGAAGTTAGCGAGGACGGCGTGATCACTGCGCTCTCAATCAAGCAGGGAACCGACGGACGCGCTTCGCTGCGCCCGCATCGCATCGGAGTCGGCGGTTACTCGCTCAATAACGGCAAACTCGTTCGCGTTCTTCACACGGAGCTCGATATCGACGGCGAATCGACACCTGTCGAGGAATTCATTGGCAAGGCTCGTCCGGACATTATCCTCCTCAACGACGGCGATCTGACCTACGCCAAGGTTCGAATGGATGCTGATTCGCTGGCATTCGCTACAGCACACATCAACGATTTCGACGATAAGCTCCCGCGTACATTGGTCCTCGCTTCGGCGTGGGATATGGCGCGTGACGGCGAAATGCCGGCGTCGCAGTATGTGGATTTGGCTCTTGAGGCACTCAAGACTGAAGATCACGGCACTGTGCTTCGTTACCTGCTCTCGCAGCTCGAGACGGCAACGAACCTCTATTCCTCAGTGTCCAAGAGGGACAAGCTCAAGGCACGTGTCGCCGAGGCAATGTTTGCCCTTGTTGATGCCACGGAGCCTGAGTCAGATCGTCAGTTGCAAATTGCAATGTCTGCGGTGAATCTGACAGATTCAGATGCTCAGCTTGATCGTATCGCCGGATGGCTCGACGCAGATGATGTGCCACATGGCTTGGCAGTGGACGCAAACTTCCGCTGGGTAATTCTGCGACGTCTGGCAGCAGCTGGGCGCGTGAGCGAAGCTGAGATTGAGAAGGAACGAGATGAGCGTGACAACACCGCTTCTGGTGCTGCAGGCGCTGCGCGTGCGCGTGCCGCGATTTCCGACGCCGGTGTCAAAGATGGTGTCTGGCACGACATCCTCGCTGGCGAAGTTCCCAATACAGTTCAACGCAATCTGGCTCTCGGTTTCGACGGTGGAGACGTCGAGCTTTTGATTCCATTCGTTGATCGCTACTTCGATTCACTTGAACAGGTGTGGAATGATCGCACACTGGAAATTGCCTCGAACATGATTTCCTACACCTTCCCTACCAAGCTCGTTGGTCACGAAGACCTCGGTGAGGATGTTGTGGCAAGTGGTCAGCAATGGCTCGCTGATCACAAGGGGACGGCACCAGCACTTCTGCGTCTGGTGTCGGAGGAAGTCGACCGCGCTGAACGCGCAGCAAAGGCACAAGCAGCAGATGCCTAATTGTTTCTCGTCGTTTGCCGTGGATGAGTAGGCACTCAAGCGTGAGTCATTGATCGACGTGATCCGTGGGGGTTCGGGGTGTCAGGCTTAGTCTCACACCCCGAACCCCCCATTCATGTATAAGGGCGACGGGGCTGCACAACTTCAATGGCCATTGACAATCGAGTTGTGTTCTTCTCTAACTCGGTCAATGCCAGAGGATCCACATTGGATCAAAAGATCGAGGCGGGGAGGCTCACCATCCTCCACGCCTCGTGACACTAAAACGTGCGTACACGTGCGTGCCCGCCGGGTTTCCCCGGGCGATTGTCATCGGCGGAGGCTGAGCCTACAACGCTTCTGACACACTGGCAACTCCCCAACTCACCACTAGGAGCGCCAATGCCATGATTGTAGCACATGCTTTTGCCTTGCATAGTGAAATTTCACAAGAATTTAAAAAAATTGTCATCTAAATGCCCTGCGTATATGCGGTTCTCATATCAGTGTCAGCTAAAAATACGGAACAAAAAGCCGCTTCTGCCATACGTCGTCATATTCGCTAAACAGTTGATTGCCTCATCAAATGATGAACAAATTTTTCTGACACATCGGGGGGCTTCTCTATATTTTGTGATAGTGCCCCATGGGATAGATCCCCTCACACGGATTATTATGCCAAATAGACACCATCAAACTGGAGCGCCCCAGGTAAACCTAGGGCGCTCCAGTTTCTGTCTCAGTGACGCTTGGCCGTCTCAGTGACGCTTAGCTTCTTCTTCAGCCATCGCTGCATTCAACGTCGAGACAAGGGACTGCAATCGCGGATTCGTTGACAGATCCTCGGTCAACACGACTTCCTCAGTCCCGTCGGCAAGCGGAATGCACCAGTTCGGGTACTCGTTGAATGTTCCCGGTTGGTTCTGGGCGCGACGTTCGCCAACGGCATCGACAAGCGAAACACATACAAGCGGAGCTGGAGTGCGCGCGACGTAAACGTGCAACGCCTCAACGATCTCGCGCTCGGAAGGTTCCTCTCCTACCAAACCATATTCGCGCAGACGGTGAAGAACTTGTTCCTTTTCAAGTTCTGCGTCGGCTCGCACTTTCTCCACTGGCTCAACCAGGAGCCCCAAGCGCTCACGCAGATCGACATGCTCACCGGCAAGATAGCCCGCAGCCGGCGGAAGGTCGTGAGTATCAACCGAAGCGAGAACATCACTGCGGTAGTTCTCAGGCGGAAGTGGCATTCCATCAGCACTCTTTTCGAACCAGAACACTGAGGTGCCAAAGATTCCGCGCTCCTTGAGATATTCGCGGGTCCACGGCTCAACAGTACCCAGATCTTCACCCACCACGGTTGCACCCGCACGCTGAGCTTCGAGGAGGAGAACACCCACCATCGCCTCATGATTGAAGTAAACGTAGGTTCCCTTTGCAGCGGATGCGCCAACGGGGATCCACCACAGTCGGAACAACCCGGCAACGTGATCGACACGAATCATGCCAGCGTGGCGAAGAACAGTGCGGGCCATATCACGCAGCGGCGAGTATGCCATCCTCTCAAGAGCATCGGGACGCCACGGCGGTTGCGACCAATTCTGTCCCTGCTGGTTGTACATGTCAGCTGGAGCACCAACTTCAACTCCATTGGCAAATGCTTCTGGGATCGTCCAACGATCAGAACCTGCCGAATGTACACCCACAGCGAGATCATGTGCGATACCAAAGCGCATACCTGAACGCGTCGCCAAATTTTGTGCTGCTTCGAGCTGAGAATCCATCACCCACTGAAGCCACATCCAGAACTGCACGCGACCAGCTAGCTCGCGGCGCTCACGCGCAACATACGGTGATTTAATATCACGCAATTCATTAGGGAAAGCACCCTCGTACTTCTCAACAATGGCACACCACAATGCAAAATCTGCCAGGCCTTGGCCTTCAAGTTCGCAATAACGTTCGAACTCACGCTGACGCGACTGAGAACGACCAGCCGCAAAAATTACTTCAAGAGCTTTACGCTTAGCGCTCCAAGAAGCATTGCGATCAATATGCTCGTTCTTCAGCGACGATTTCTTCACGTCTTCCCCTGCCCATGCAACGAGTGAACGGTCAGGCCCCGACAGGTAGGCAACCTCGAGAATGTCCTCGGGGCGAATGTACATCGGGTTGAAGAATCGACGAGTGGTCGGAAGGTATGGTGAATTCTCAAGCGGTTCTATTGGTTCAGCGGCATGTAGCGGATTCACCAGCAAGTAATCTGCGCCCATTGACCCGAAAGTCGAGGCCATCTCTGCAAGGTCACGAACATCTCCCAGGCCCCATGACGACTTCGAACGCACTGAGTACAGCTGTGCCATCATTCCCCACGAGCGACGCTCATCAAGAGTAGAATTATCGAGGCGTGCCGGCGTCACGATAAGTGGAGCGGAATCATGGCGAAGCTCGGAATCAGCGAATGACACTTCCGCGTGGAGCGTGTGATAGCCCGTGGGCGTTCCTGCGGGAACAAGGAAACGCGCCTGCCCGATCATGTGACCATCAATATTTCGTGCTGGCGTAAAATCCTCAGCCTGCGGCAGTGTGATGGTCGAGCCGTCTTCGAGGTATGCCTCAAGTTTGACTGCCCACCCATCTGGAACATGGACCAGCACCGAGTAATCTTGATCGTCGCGAGCCACAGTGCAGGTAGGAAGAATCTGTCGCCAGGGAGCCTCGTCCTTATCCTTCAATGCGGCATCAGCAGCTGCATCTGACGATGTATCGACACCCATCGCAGCCAACACAGCAGCGAGGGTCTCATCCTCAACCTGGGTGAGATTTCCATCAAAATCCCAGTATTCTGTGGCGACACGATATGCGTTCGCCAATGAAATTAATTTCTCGCGAGAGGCCATACTGACTCCTAATTGTGGAACTTCACTGATCCTTGCCTTAATCATGCCAAGAATTGCAAAATCTTGCAGTATCGGAGACGGTTTTCTTGAGATTCGTTCACGCAAATTTGACGCTAGTGTTAACGGTGACGATTGGAGAGAATATGCCCACCTTTATCCCGATGCCAACTACCACTGCTGAGCCCCTTGGCTCAGTACTTCGTACCCTTCGTTTACGTCGGAATTCTTTTCGTTCTTTTGAAGGGACGAACTTAAACCAGGTCACTGGCAGGGTTTACGGTGGGCAAGTTTTTGCGCAGGCTGTTGTTGCTGCACAAGCAACCCTTAAGCCCGCAGAATCTGGCCGCCAGATCCACTCGATTACAGCTGCTTTCCTACGTCCCGGAGTTTTAGAAGAACCCGTCCAATTCGATGTCGCAGAAATCCTCGACGGACGATCATTCTCTACACGAATTGTTCAGGCGTCACAATTTGGGAAAACGATTTTCAACGCACGTGCGTCATTTCAGGAGGTTCAGCCCGGAGTTGAGCATGAGTCACCGACGCCGGTTGCTCCCGATCCTGAGCAGCTCGGATCCTCGACTGATTTCTTTGCGAATCTTGACCTTCCGATTGCACGAACATTGAACTCGACGAACGCAGTTGATATCCGTCACGTTCAGCAGCCGCTATGGCTACGTCCTGCACCACAGAGTACAGAACCGAACCTCATCTGGTTCCGGCTTCGGTCACCGATGCCACAAGCATCTCAAACACTTCAGCGAGCGATTCTGGCCTATGCCACCGATCAGTTCATGCTCGAACCCATCATGCGGATACACTCGATGTTTTGGTTAGATCCAGCACTATCTCTCGCAACTCTCGATCACCAGATTTGGTGGCACCGCGACGTTGACATGTCTGAATGGATACTGGCTGAGCTTACGTCACCGTCTGCCCAAGGTGGGCGCGGCATGACAATCGCCAAGTTCTTCCAACATAATCATCATGTGGCGACGATGACTCAAGAAGGTATGGTTCGCCATAAATCACGAGGATAATGTGGGTATGAAGAATGGCGCGGAGTTATCCGCGCCATTCTTCATACCCACAGGTGTGAGCCGTTCGACGTGCGTCAGTCGCGAGTGAGCTTTCGGTAGACCTGAGCTCCGGCACGGTTCGCATCCGGGCCAAGGCGTTCAGCCTTGTTCTTCTCATATGATTCGAAATTTCCTTCGAACCAGTACCACGCAGCAGGATTCTCTTCGGTGCCTTCCCACGCAAGAATGTGGGTGGCAACGCGATCAAGGAACCAACGATCGTGCGTAATGACCACGGAACATCCCGCAAAATTCAGCAAGGCATTTTCGAGTGAACTCAGGGTTTCAACGTCGAGGTCGTTCGTTGGTTCGTCCAGCAAGATCAGATTTCCGCCCTGCTTGAGCGTCAGAGCCAGGTTGAGACGGTTACGTTCTCCACCTGAGAGGATGCCTGCCTTTTTCTGCTGGTCAGCACCTTTGAAACCGAATGCCGAAACGTAGGCTCGCGAAGGCATTTCGACATTGCCAACTTGGATGTAATCCAAGCCGTCAGAAACAACTTCCCACAAGGACTTTTCAGGATCGATTCCCTCGCGATTCTGGTCTACGTAGGACAGCTGAACTGTTTCGCCGATCTTGAGATTTCCTGCATCGAGCGGTTCGATTCCCACGATTGTCTTGAATAATGTTGACTTTCCAACGCCATTGGGACCGATGATGCCCACGATACCGTTTCGAGGCAACGAGAACGACAGATCCTTGATCAGGGTACGTCCATCGAAACCCTTTTCCAGATCGGTTGCTTCGAGGACAACATTACCCAAACGCGGCCCCGGAGGAATCTGAATTTCTTCGAAATCGAGCTTCCGCTGAGATTCGGCTTCGGCAGCCATCTCTTCGTATCGAGCCAAACGAGCCTTGGACTTCGCCTGGCGCCCCTTTGCACTCTGACGGACCCATTCGAGTTCATCCTTGAGACGCTTCTTGAGCTTGGCATCCTTCTTCCCTTGGACTTCCAGACGTGAGGCCTTGGTGTCGAGGTAAGTCGAGTAGTTGCCTTCATAGGGGTACAAGTGTCCGCGATCAACTTCGGCGATCCACTGTGCTACGTGATCGAGGAAGTATCGATCGTGGGTCACAGCAATCACTGCACCAGGGTACTTTTGAAGATGCTGTTCGAGCCACAGCACAGACTCTGCGTCCAAGTGGTTCGTTGGCTCATCAAGCAACAACAGATCTGGCGCTTCAAGAAGCAACTTACACAGCGCAACGCGACGGCGCTCACCCCCGGAAAGAACATTGACCGGCATATCACCCGGAGGACAACGCAGTGCATCCATGGCCTGCTGAAGCTGCGAATCGAGATCCCATGCATTCGCAGCATCGATCTCGGTTTGGAGCTTGCCCATTTCTTCCATCAAGGCATCAAAATCAGCATCCGGTTCGCCCATTTCAATACCGATTTGGTTGAAACGTTGGACCTTCTGGAACATTTCGCCCATGCCTTCCTGGACATTCTCCAGGACAGTCTTTTCTTCATTCAGCGGCGGTTCCTGCAGGAGGATACCCACGGTATAACCGGGCGACAGACGAGCTTCACCGTTAGAAGGCTCATCGAGCCCAGCCATGATTTTTAAGATCGTTGACTTACCAGCACCATTAGGACCCACCATGCCAATCTTGGCACCGGGGAAGAACGACATTGAGACGTCGTCAAGAATCACCTTGTCGCCCACTACTTTGCGGGCGCGGCTCATCGTGTAAATAAATTCAGCCACTTTTCTCCACTCATCGTTTCGCGGAATACTCTCGCCTCTCACACTAGCGAAAAATCACAGCTTATCCCAGCTCGAAACCGCGAATTCTTGGGAGATTCTGGCCACGTGAACTGTGGTGATTCGCGTGTGGGAGTAACCCGCAACGTTACTCCCACACCCTGTTAAACCCGAGCAAGATTTCCAGCGAAATCTTCATTCTTTCCGTGCGTACCCGAGAGTCCTTGTTGGCGAACTCCACCATCTCCTGGGTGCTCACTTTCATCACTCTCAAGGACGCCCTCACCCCGCCCACTCGGTTCTCCTTCGACCGCAGGGAGAGGATCGCGCCGACGCTTGATTAAATGGCCTGTTCCCGAGTTGAGGTCAAGCCCGACGCCGTCTGCAATAATCACGTTCTCCTGGCGAGGATTCCCCTCATTATCCGTGTATTGGCGAATATTCAAACGCCCGCGAACCATTAATGCACTTCCCCGACGGACCGATTCAGCAACGTTTTGTGCGAGCGTCCCGTAGGTTCTCACGGTGTACCACGATGTTATCCCGTTCCGGAATTCCTTCGAGGCCGACGAATAGTATGAGGGCGTCACACCAATGCGAAATACAGTGCATTGCCGTTCGTACCCTTCACCTGATTCGGGATCAACCGCATTGGTGAATACCTGCGGATCAGCTGCAGCGAAACCTCGAATTGTCACAATAGTGTCGTTAGACATTGTTTCTCCTTTATCTCTCGATGGGTACCACAAGTGTGTATTTTGAGGGTGAGAGAAAATAGGAGTGCTGCCTCTTCTGTGGAGAAGGGCAGCACTGAGACAACGTGTGGAAAACTTTTATCCTCGCGAGGAAAAACTCAGAGCTTCGCGCGTATCTCGATGACGTTGAATGAGGGTATCTGCACCATTGACGAGATTATCGCGAGTGACATCAACGATTGCCTGACGCACCTCATCCTCGTAATGCTCTGCAGCCACACGAGCATGGTGTGCCAAACGTCGCTTCGCACCCCACCAACAAACCGTAAAAACGACGAGGCCCACCAACGCCGTCGCAACTCGGGAAACAGCGTCGTCGAAAGGGATACCGAGAGCCGACACCGTTATTCCCGCAATAGCACATAGCATACCGAGCACAATGAGGACGAGCGAGGGAACCCGACTGATTGACGGTAACGGCACTGAACGCAATGCCCCGCCGATTGCACGACGCAGCCGCTCGGGACTCGCTACTTGGGCGCTCACAGCTTCTTGCCATGCCGTCGGGAGCCCCTCACGAACGTGCGCCAACCAAGTATCACGAATCGCAGCCACCATGGTGTTCGACGGCTGTTCTGGAACAACCAACGCAGAATCGGTCAGCCCCTTGGCATCACGGATAGATTCAACAACGGCACCCACACCTGACGCACGAACGATCCGGTCCGAGATCGATTCGATGGCGTCCATTTCCAGACTCGGTTCTGATTCGCCCAAATTCGAACGAAGGCGCGAAGCAATCGCATCGAGTTCTGCCGACGCCGTTCTCGCAGAAACTGAATCTGCTGCAACAGTCGCTTCCAATCGCTGTCGAATTTCATCAACACCCTGCCCGTGCAGACCAGATGCCGTCAGTACGGGAACGTTCGGAAGACCATCACGTTCAAGTAATGCCTTCACATCGGCAATGAGCGCGGCTTTGCCCGACTCCGGAACGGTATCGATCTGGTTCAGTACGACGATCATTGAGTCAGCACGCGCCGTCAGCGCGGACAGATACCCGCGATGGAGCACTTCGTCAGCGTATTTCTGCGGGTCCAGAACCCAAATCAACAGATCAACCATAGGGACAAGTCGCTCAACGAGCACGGAATGGCCGATCTCAACCGAATCATGATCTGGAAGATCAAGAAGCACCAGTCCATCAAGTCGATCCGTGCCGGCAGTGAGGATGGAACCATGATCAATGCGGCGATCCTCGCTCACTTCAAGGTAATCGAGAAGCACGTGCGAGTCTGCGTTCCATGTACACGCAGCCGCACGCTCCGTCGTCGGCCGGAGTTCGCCAGCGTCGGCAAATTCCAGGCCAGTGATTGCGTTGAACATCGTTGACTTGCCCGAGCCGGTTCCTCCGACGAGCGCAGCAACCGTCAGTCCCGCACCAAGTTCCATCCTCTCCTCGGCGCGGCGAAGGTCGTCTTGTGCGCGAGCTGAAACAAATGGATCGAAGAATTCTCCACCAGAGTTCACCGCCACCTGCAATCGCCTGAGGCGATCACTGAGTTCTGCAACGATTACCTTACTCATCATGCCCTCTCAACCATGTGTTCAACGTCCAATAATTCACTGGCCCTCAACCGGAGCGATCGCGCATCGCCCACCGAAATTTCATCCAATGCTTGGGCGAAGATCTGTCCAACATCGACAATGGCCTCACGCACATGGACAGCCAACGACGTGCGAGCATTGTTGACTTCCTCCGAGAGCCCAAGTTCCTCGGCAGCCTTTTGCGCGCCGGTCACTCCGCCTGCGGCGACGCCAACAAGCGCCGCATTGCCAATCTCGGACAGCCAAGAGTTATTCCCCGTCACCGACTGGCGCACGTCACGTACCCACGCTGACAGCGTCCGGTCAGCGATTGCCTCAGGATCCACACTTGCCGACGCTGATCGCGCACGTTCTTCAAGATTCGCTATGTCTTCTTGCCATGCAACCTGTGCATTCGCACGCGCCGCGAGAATACCTTGTAAAAGCGCCACGCGAGCCGACGACAGAACCGCATCAAAAATTGCTGACATAGCATTATCGCGGTCTGTGCGCTTGCGACGTGCAAAAAGCCCCGGTGTACGATGCGCAACAAGCGATGCCAACGGGCCTCCGGTTGAGGCAAGTGAGAGCCACGACGTCGTCGGAGCTCCACGTCCAAAACGGCCATGTTCGATATTCGTTGCCAATTTTTCGAGAGGAGCAGCGGTTGCTTCCCTCGCCTTATCTTTCAAATCAACGATCGCATTCGACTGCATCTCAACAGCTTCAGCCAATGTGTTGAGGTCAGACCGCAGCTGCGGAAGAGTCGCGGCCGTGGTGCGATCGACCAGCGTTTGCCCCATGCGACGGTGCGCAATTGTTTCGAGCCATCCGCGGAACTCCGCCACAACGCCACGGGGTAACAAACCCTCGTGCGGGCCTTGGTCAGGGATAACAAACAGAGGTGAATCTTCGAGATGCATCTTCGCCATGCGTTGGGAGAGATCAGCACGAACGGCAACGAGTGCGCGTTCAGGAACGCGATCAAGAACAACGGCGACCGTAATTCCTCGTTGACGTGCAGCTTCGAGCGCTGACCATGCCACAGAATCCCCGTATCGAGAAGCAGTCGTCACAAAAACCCACAGGTCTGCGGAGTCCATCAAACGCGCTGAAAGTTCTCGGTTAGATTCGTCAACAGAGTCCAGGTCAGGGGCATCAATGAACGCAATACCTGGGATACCACCGTCTGCGCGCACAAACTTACCGTAATTACCGATACCGTGACGCGTCATCGTCGCAAGATCACTCGGGTGAACCGCAATCACCGGTGTGCGTGTCGTCGGACGCAGAACACCCGCCTCACTCAGTTCCTCACCGAGAACGGAATTGAAAAGCGTGGACTTCCCCGCTCCAGATGATCCGCCAACGACGACGATGGTCGGAGCTTGCGAGTGACGCATATGCGGCAAAATTCGGGATTCAAGTTGCGCAAGTAGTTGACGACGCGTGGTGTTCAACTCTCGAGTACCAGGCATGTCCAAAGGTAAGGAAACCCCATTTAGCGCTTCCACAGTGCGCTCAACCAGAGCAACAAGATCCGAATTTGATACAGCATTCACAACCTCTATTATGCTTGAAAATACTCACAATTGCGGGGTTCGACGCGACTTTTTCTCAGGCAATTTCGCCGTTTTGTTGCTGATGACCGTGCGTCCAACTTTCGGCCACCACCTCTCCCCCATTACACTTACTACTGCGCCTCCATAGCTCAACGGATAGAGCAACAGACTTCTAATCTGCAGGTTTCCGGTTCGAATCCGGATGGGGGCACCAACGGCTGGTAAAATAGGCGGCGTGAGTAATTTTCCTGCACAAAATACACCTATTGTTTGGATCGATTGCGAAATGACAGGGCTTGATCTTGAAAAAGATGCTCTGGTAGAAATCGCTGTCGTCGTCACAGATTCCGCACTCAACCCGCTCGACAAAGGCTTGGACCTCGTTATGAAACCAACTCCTGGCTCCGTCGAGAACATGAACGATTTCGTGCGCAACATGCACACAGTCACTGGACTCATCAACAAGTGGGATGACGGTCTCGAGATGGCAGACGCCGAGGCCCAAGTGATTGAGTACATCTCTCGCTTCGTTGAAAAAGGCAAGGCACCGCTGGGTGGCAACTCGGTCGGCACTGATCGCATGTTCCTATACCGAGACATGCCCACCTTGGTTGACTACCTGCACTATCGCATTATCGATGTCTCATCAATCAAAGAACTCGCCAAGCGCTGGTTCCCGCGTGCATATTTTGCTGCTCCTGAAAAGTCTGGAAACCACCAGGCTCTTGGCGACATCTACGACTCGATCGACGAACTTCGCTACTACCGTGCAGTTTTGATGCCACGCAGTGAAGGTCCAACATCTGACGAGGCACGCGACGAAGCAACGAAGGTCCTTGCAGATTTGACACGTACACGAGCTGAACAGGCTCACAGACGCCGCTAACGCGTTAACTACACAAGGGGTTCACATTCGGTGCGACCCCCTTGTGTACACGCGCACACCGCCCACGTACACAAAACGAAACCCCGGCATCCACTTTTCGGTGAATTACCGGGGTTTATTCTGGGGTGGCTGACGGGACTTGAACCCGCGACCTCCTGGACCACAACCAGGCGTTCTGCCAGCTGAACTACAGCCACCATGCTTCCCACTGGGAACGAAGAACAACTATATCAGTGGATATCCTTGCGAGCGAAATCGGGGTGAGTGATACGCCTCACCGACCACCCCGATCCCCAGCGACAGACCTCAGCGGTCAAATGCACGAACCTCAATCGCATCAGCAAAGCGATTCAGGTGTTCATCATTTGACCCCAAGTAAAGCGAGCCATCAATGAGCGAGATCTCCATCACGTAGAACTCCTCAGAAGACTCTGGACCCCCCTCAACAAGATCAACACGGTTGAACAACAAGATCTCATCGTGACCAGCGAACTTGCGCAACTCTGAATGGAGAGCCTGACGGATCCGCTCACCCCAATGCCAGTACTTTTCCGTTGGCTTTGCAGCCCTCACAACTTCGTCAGCGATTGAGGAATCCATTGCTGCGCGGTAACGCGGGTGCAGCATTGCCGCTTTCTCCACCTGATGCGAGGCCAAACCGTTGAAGTAGATGAGCGAGGACTCGCCAGAGCTATCAATCTCCGACAAGTAGCGTTGCACCATCACAGTGCGACCACGTTCAAGCTCATATTGCGCATGAAGAATCGCCTCCGCGCGCGATTTCGCATCCGTCGCCGTATAACGACCAGTTCCACGACCACCGGAAGAAACTGCTGGCTTCACCACGAAATCACCCCAGGCAGGGAAACGCGAGTGGATTTGCTGCTTCGAGAGCTTCTGCTGAGGCTCAAGCCACACGGTAGGGATCGTTGGCAGACCCGCCTCATGTAGCCCCTTGAGGTAATGCTTATCCAGATTCCATTCCATTGCCCACGGGGAGTTGAACACACGCGGCAAGGATTTTGCCCACCCAATAAAACCTTTCGGGTCACGCGCATAGTCACGAGTCGAACGAACAACAACGGTTCCAGCTTCCGCCCAATTCACCGAAGGATCGTTCCACACCGCAATACGAGGCTCGAACCCGCGCTCCCGGAGAGCGTCTGGCAAATTTTGATCATCCGAATCAAGGTTTGGAAATTCCTCCGCAGTTGCCAGTGTGACGATCGGTCTTGCCACGTTGCCTCCCTTTGTTTTGGCCAATTCGATCCAAGTCTAGCGTTTGTTCACTCCGACGGCTCTTCATTCCTCGAATCACCCCAGAAAAGATGGTGTGCGTGAGGTCACACCCAAAAATGGCGAGACGAATTTGCGTTCACGAAAAAATACATCTAAAGTATTCTTTCGTTGCGAGGCAATTAAAACCAAACAACGAGCACCGCTAGCTCAACTGGCAGAGCATCTGACTCTTAATCAGAGGGTTCAGGGTTCAAGTCCCTGGCGGTGTACGAAACAAAATGGCCAACCGAAAGGTTGGCCATTTTCGCATCCACTCCCCGATTTTCAGGACTCCTCATGAAGAAGATCGTTGCAACCATCAGCATTTTCCTCCTCGTCATCGCCCTCGTCTCCGCCGGCTGGTGGCTCGTGTCGAGTCGAGGAATCGACCACGAACCAACCTCCCAAACTCACCAAACTCGCGTTCCTCTCAACATCGTTCTCCTGGGAGATTCCTACGCCTCAGGAAATGGGGCAGGTGACTACTCAGATGAGAACTGCTGGCGTTCACCCCACAACTACGGAACGCTGGTTGTACATGCGCTCAACGCGAAGTTCACTGATGCCTCATGCTCCTCAGCCAAAATGGCCAATCTGACGTCTCAAGAACAAAAATTCCGCAATTTTTCTCATGCCACGGCCACCTACCGTATTTCCGAGGCGAAGGATCAGTGGGCACAATGGCTTAAAATCGCCAAATCTCATGGTATCTGTGCCAGCGAACAGGCTAATATCACCGTCGATATCACACTGAGCGCGCAGTCACAAAAAGACGATAAGTACACCGCGACAGCTTGGTGCTCGGGAACCAATCAGCCGCAGCTCAATGCGATTACCGATCGCACCGACGTCGTTCTCGTCTCTATCGGCGGCAATGACGCCGGATTTGCACAAATCGCTGGAGCGTGCCTCACAGCTCGTTCAGCTCGTCTCTGCGACGCTGCTCTGACCCGCGCACAAGACTACGTTTCGAATTCAATGCACGAAGCTCTGACAAAAACTCTCGCATCTATTTCAGACAGAACCTCCGGCAAAGCCAATATCTTCATCGTCGGCTACCCAACACTGTTAGCAGACACGCACTACACAATCGGCGGGAAGTTCTCGCAACGAGTCAACGTCGGCCAGCGACTGACACATCTCCAAGACTCCGCAGACGAAGCCGCGAAACGAGCAGCTTCCGAGGCAGGAGCGAACGTCCATTTTGTTTCCACCCGTCATGCCCTCGGTGAGCACTCCTTCGATCCGGAATCCTCAGAAAATTCCTGGATCATCGCCCCATTTGATACGTGGAACATACGCGAGTATTTCCACCCGAATCGCGCAGGCTGGAAAGCAATCGCCGACGTCGTTGAAGACGCGGTGCGCTCAAAGCTCAGCTCCCGCGAGCGCGACGCCGCGTAAACTGTCTTGTGAAAGGAGAGCAATGAACGATTCGCTCAACCATGCCCTCGACGTACTCGAAGATGCTCACGGCCTCACTCCCCCGCCCGAGGCTATTGCGCAGGCCTTTGAAGAGTGGGTCGCCTCAACTGGCAAGGAGATGTACCCCCACCAAGCTGAAGCTTTACTCGATATCGTTTCAGGTGATCATGTAATCGTGGCGACGCCCACTGGTTCGGGTAAATCGATGATCGCAATGCAAGCGTTGTTTACTGCACTCGCCACCGGCCGCACTGCCTACTACACTGCTCCTTTGAAGGCTCTTGTTTCTGAGAAATTTTTCGAGTTAATCGCTTCCTTTGGTGCTCACAATGTCGGGATGGTCACTGGCGATTCTTCGATTAACGCCGGAGCGCCGATTGTCTGTGCGACGGCGGAGATTCTCGCCAATATTGCATTGCGTGACGGCGATAGCGCTGATGCCGACGTCGTCGTGATGGATGAATTCCACTTCTACGGCGATCCTCAACGCGGGTGGGCTTGGCAAGTGCCATTACTCGAAATCCACCATGCGCAATACGTTCTTCTCTCCGCAACCCTCGGGGATACACGCTCGCTCGAAACGGATCTTGAGCGCCGTTCGGGCCGTCCCGTCTCCGTCGTCGCCGGTGCTCAGCGCCCAGTTCCGCTTCACTACACTTGGTCCACTGAGCCCATCAGCGAGGTCATCAAAGAACTCGTCGATACGCATATGGCGCCGGTGTACGTGGTTCATTTCTCGCAACGAGAGGCTGTTGAGCAGGCGATGGCGTTGCAGTCCGTTTCGGTGATTTCCAAAGATGCCAAGGGGAAGATTGCGTCAGCGCTGGGGACATACAAATTCAGTCCCGGATTCGGTAAGACACTGTCAAAGCTCTTGCGCGCCGGCATCGGAATTCATCACGCTGGCCTGCTCCCACGTTATCGCCGTCTCGTCGAACGTCTTGCTCAAGCTGGCCTGCTGTCCGTGATTTGCGGAACTGACACCCTCGGCGTCGGAATCAACGTTCCGATTCGCACCGTTCTGATCACCTCGTTGGTAAAATTCGACGGTTCACAAATGCGCCACCTTCAAGCCCGTGAATTCCACCAGATTGCGGGACGAGCAGGACGCGCTGGTTTCGATACGATGGGCTTCGTCGTCGTGCAAGCTCCAGAGCACGAAATCGAGAACGCCCGCCGTCTACGTAAAGCCGGCGATGACCCAATCAAAATCAAGCGTGTCCAGAAAGTCAAAGCTCCTGAGGGGCTATCGTGGTCGCAGAAAACGTTCGAGCGCATCATCGAAGCTGAGCCAGAAAAGCTCTCGTCGCAGATGCGTGTCAATCACGCGATGATCCTCAACCTTCTCCAGCGCCCCCACCCTGTGGAAGCGATTTGGGCTCTACTCACCGACAATCATCAACTGCCGACTGCACGTAATCTCCTGTTGCGTCAGGCGCTATCGATTCTTGCGTCCCTTGAGCAGGCAGGAGTTATTCGCCATAGTGATCGGGACTGGCGCCGGGCACACCCTGATCTCAACCCCTTACGTTTTACCCGCGATGTTCCCGATGACTTCGCGTTAAACTCTCCCCTCGCTCCGTTCGCCCTTGCTGCCCTCGATTTACTCGATAAAAATAGCGAAACGTACGCGCTCGACGTCGTTTCCGTCGTCGAGTCTGTCCAAGAGGATCCTCGCCCGTTGTTGTATGCACAGCAGAAGGTGGCGAAGGGCGAACTCATTGGCAAACTTAAAGCGGAGGGACTCGATTACAACGAACGAATGGCACTGGCAGACGAGGTCACCTGGCCGAAGCCACTGGCATCGTTACTCACTCCTGCGCTAGAAACCTATGCGCAAACGAATCCTTGGGTACTCGGGCACGACCTCAGCCCGAAGTCGGTAGTCAGAGCAATGGTTGAGGAAGCGATGACTTTCTCTGAACTTGTGTCGAGGTACGATTTGGCACGCTCTGAAGGCGTGCTTCTGCGCTATCTCACCGACACGTATCGGGCGATGCGACAGACGTTACCCAATGAGGCACGCACTGACGAAGTCGACGAAATTGTCAATTGGCTGGGACGGCTGGTTCGCTCCATCGATTCCTCGCTTTTGGACGAGTGGGAAGCCCTTGCAGACGGGACAGTCACACCAGGCGAACTGACGCTTCTTTCTGACGACAATGCAACTGACGGTGAGGAAGCTGCCTTCGGTGCGGACGCTGATGGTAATGTTGCATTGAGCAGGAATCGGTTTGCTTTACGTAAGGCCGTCCGCAAGGCAATGTTTTCTCGAGTCGAGGCAATCGACCGCGAGGATTGGAATGAACTAGGTAGACTGGATGGTCAACACGGCTGGAATGCAGACCGCTGGGCCGATTCTTTCGATCCATACTGGGACGACTACGAATACGTCGGAACCGATACTTCAGCCCGTAGTGATGCCTTTTTCTCGGTTCTCGAAGACCCATCATATGCTGACCTTCTCACTGCTGGCATGGATGAGGGTGACACATCAGATCTTTTGGAGACACATGCGCCAGGACGACTGTGGTTGGTGACTCAGACGATCGACGACGGTGAAGGCGACGGTGACTGGGCGCTGTGGGCATACGTTGATCTCGATGAATGTGACGACACTGGCACACTCGTGCTCCATATGATCAAAGTAGGTATACGATGAGTATCGCGTCAAAAATTGCACAGGTACGCCACCGTATTAATGAAGCTGAACAGTTAGCTGGACGGCAACCGGGCGATGTCGTCCTTCAACTGGCGGCGAAATATCAGCCTCTGAGTGCCATTATCGAAGCACTCGAGGCAGGCGTGTGCGATTTCGGCCAGAATATTGTCTCTCAGCTCGTCGATACAGAAATTGGGCTTGCCAAACATGGCGCGCCAGCGCACTCAACGACTGTTATCGGACACGTTCAATCAAACAAGCTCGCCCGTGCAATGGACTATGCGTCACGAATCGACACTGTTGATTCACTTCAGATGGCAACACGAATTGCACGCCGACAAAGTGCTCGCATCAATGCTGGATATGCTAGCGGGCCATTTTCTGTGCTAATTCAGGTCAATTCTGCTTCCGCTTCATCTCAATATGGCGTCCGCCCTGACCACGCACGTATGCTCGCTGAACAGATTGCCGATCTGGATCTTCTCCGCCTGGAGGGACTGATGACAATTGGAGCTCACACTGACAATGAGGCTGATATTCGACGTTCCTTTGCTCTCACCCGTGCTCTCTTAGATTCGATGACAGCAGATGGAACCGTACAGGGCCACGTACTGTCGATGGGAATGACCCATGATCTGGAACTCGCAATTGCTGAAGGATCGACACTGGTTCGCGTCGGGACCGCAGTGTTTGGCCCGCGCCCAGCAAAATAATGTTTGACACAGTGTTGCCGGTGGCCAGGAAAACCTGGCCACCGGCAACACTGTGTCAAAAGTATGTATTAGTAGACTGCCTTTCCGTACTTACGGAAGACTTCGCGCACTGCTTCTGTTGTTTCCTTCGACGGCGGTTCGACATCGCGAAGCTGGTAATCGAGGCCGAGATTCGCCCACTTGTCCTTCGCCATCTGATGGAATGGCAAAACTTCGATGCGCGATACTGTGGAAATCGATGACGCCAACTTGGCAACGTTCTCGATGTTTTCGGGATCATCAGTCAAGCCAGGGATCAACACGAATCGGACCCAAATCTCTACTCCTGCAGCTTCAAGACGTCGAGCAAAGTCGATAGTCGGTTGCAAAGAACGACCTGTCACACGCTGGTACGTCTCCTCGTCACCTGACTTGATGTCAAGGAGAACCATATCAACATTCTCCATCATCTCATCAGTGAGATTACGCCCCAAAAAGCCAGAAGTATCAAGTGCAACGTGTACGCCCCATTCTTTGAGAGGCTTCAACACACGTTTTAAGAAGGCTGGCTGCATCAGAACCTCGCCACCGGAGAAAGTAATTCCTCCGTTGGACGCTTTAAAAACGGGTACATAACGCTTGATTCGATCAAGAAGGTCTGTCGCACGGATAGCTGTGCCGTCCTTCATCTTGAAGGTATCAGGGTTGTGACAATACAAACAGCGCAGCGGACATCCAGCCATGAACACCGTCATACGAGTTCCTGGTCCGTCCATTGCAGTGACCAGTTCCCACGAGTGAAGAGAACCGATCTCTCCAGCACGAACGGCAGCAAGATGCTCCTCGTGGGTCATCTCACCAGCCGACTCAATGCCAGCGGTACCAGCACCCGACAAGCGCGGCACCTCATATTCGAGAGGATCGGGACGATACTCCCCGGTTGATCCTTCCGAGCCGAAATAAACTCGAGCATCAAATTCGGTCATATTGTCCCGATCCTTTCGAATTGTCTGAGTTAGCTAAATGCTAATTCCGTTCCAGGAATCACATGCCCTGGTGGAACGTGCGGGAAAGCACGTCGAGCTGCTGCTCGCGGGTGAGCTTCACGAAGTTCACTGCGTAGCCGGACACGCGAACGGTCAGCTGCGGGTACTTCTCCGGATTCTCCATGGCGTCCTCAAGGGTCTCGCGGTTGAGAACGTTGATGTTCGCGTGGTAGAGGCCCTGAACTCCACCATTATCGACGCGTGCAGCCTTCATCTCTTCGAGGCGCTCTGCATAGGTCTTGGTCATAATTATCAATCCTTCTTAATGAAGCCAGCATCCATGATGCCAACAAGGTTGGTGACTTGTTCGTCCAGCGTGCGGCCGAGTGAAGACGGCACGATGGTGTTTGTCAGGGAGATGCCATCGAGGGCGTCCTGATAGTTGAGCTTACCCACTGAAAGCATCGAGGAGAGCATTCCGTGAGTATCCATGCCGTTCTCCGGGTTCGCACCCGGGGCGAACGGCGTTCCCGCACGGTGTCCCGACGGGAAGTTTCCGGTGTTCTTGCCGTAAACCACATTGGAGGTAATGGTCAGAACAGACTGGGTCGGAAGGGCATTACGGTAGAGCTTCAGCGCGCGGATCTTCTGCATCACCGTGTGAACAACAGTTGCGGCGATATCATCGGCGCGGTCGTCGTCGTTACCGTAGAGCGGGAAATCGCCTTCGGTCTTGTAGTCAACCACAAGGCCAGTCTCATCGCGGATCGGCGTCACCTTTGCATACTTGATTGCGGACAGCGAGTCAGCCACGATCGACAGACCTGCGATGCCACAGCCCATGGTGCGCAGAATCTTTGAATCGTGAAGCGCCATCTCCAGCGACTCGTATGCGTAACGATCGTGCGAGTAGTGGATGATGTTCAGAGCCTCAACATAAGTTCCCACAACCCAGTCGAGCATCTTCTCGTACTTGTCCCATACCTCGTCGAAGTCGAGCGGACCATCGCCCTCAATCGGCTCGAAGCCGCTCACGATCTGCTTGCCCGACATCTCGTCACGGCCACCGTTGATGGCGTAGAGAAGAGCCTTTGCTGAGTTCACGCGAGCACCGAAGAGCTGCATCTGCTTACCAACACGCATCGGGGAAACGCAGCATGCGATAGCGGCGTCGTCACCCCACTGAGCGGTGATCTGCTCATCGGACTCGTACTGCACGGACGAGGTCTCAATGGACACCTTTGCACAGAAGTCCTTGTAGCCCTGCGGGAGCTGCTTCGACCAGAAGATCGTGATGTTCGGCTCCGGAGCTGGGCCAAGGTTCACGAGGGTCTGGAGGAGTCGGAAGGAAGTCTTGGTCACGAGGGTACGGCCATCTTCACCGGTACCGCCGTCGGACCAGGTTGCCCAGTACGGATCGCCCGAGAAGATCTGATCGTAAGCCTCGGTACGCAGGAAGCGCACGATACGGAGCTTGACGACGAGAGCCTCAATGATCTCCTGAGCCTCGGACTCAGTGAGAATGCCACGAGCAAAATCGCGCTCAAAGTAGGAATCGAAGAAGCCGGAGAGTCGGCCGAAGGACATTGCGGCGCCGTCCTGCGACTTCACAGAACCGAGGTAAGCGAAGTAGGTCCACTGGACGGCTTCCTTCGCATTGGTTGCCGGGCCGGAGATGTCGAAGCCGTAATCGGCAGCCATCTTCTTGAGCTTCTTGAGAGCCTTGATCTGCTCGGAGATTTCCTCGCGATCGCGTGCCCAGTGCTCGCTGAATGGTTCGTCAGCGTTGAGGTCCTTGTCCTTGAGCTTCTCGTTGATGAGGTAATCAACACCGTAGAGAGCCACACGGCGATAGTCACCAATGATACGGCCACGGCCATATGCGTCAGGAAGACCAGTGATGATGTGCGAGGAACGAGCTGCACGAATATTTGGCGTGTAGATATCGAACACGCCGTCGTTGTGCGTCTTGCGGTACTTGGTGAAGATCTTCTCAACCTCTGGATCCGCTTCCTTGCCAGCTTCAGCAAGAGCGGTCTTGACCATGCGCCAGCCACCGTTCGGCATCATGACGCGCTTGAGAGGTGTATCAGACTGGAGACCCACGATGACATCATCATCATCGGAAATGTAACCCGGCTTGAAAGCATCGATGTCAGCAGGAGTCTTAGTGTCCACGTCGAAAACGCGGCGCTTGCGCTCTACCGACAGATAGTTCTTCTCGAGGTGATCCCACAGACGCAGGGTCTTCTCAGTCGAAGGAGCGAGGAACGATGCGTCGCCTTCGTAGGGGGTGTAATTCTTCTGAATGAAGTCGCGGACATCAACCGCTTCCTGCCAATGGCCAGGCTGGAAGCCATCCCATGCCTCGGTAAACTTGGCATCGGCTTCAACAGTTGCACTCATGAGCTTTCTCCTTTGGACTCGACGTGCTTTGTCTTCAACTTCCATTTTCACGACATTTTTTGGTTTAGTCCAGAAAAAACGATGTAAGCCACGATACTTTTTAGCTCTAGAAGAATTTTGGACATGTTCCGGATCACACGATATGGACTCAAGTCCCACTTTACACCACAAGGTGTCGATTCCGTGATAAACAAAACATTGATATATCAAAGAAATGGCTGGGGCAAGCAGAAATCGCTTACCCCAGTCGCAATTAGGATTTTCGTCCCTAGCAAATTCGGTAGCACCAGCCGAAGCGATCTTCGACTCGTCCCATCTGGATGCCGACAAGTTCATCGTAAATTGACTGCACAACGTCCCCACCTTCGAGATAAACGTCGAAGTCATCTGATGTCAGCCGCCCAATAGGTGTCACAACAGCCGCAGTTCCGCACGCAAACATCTCACTAATGGTGCCTGAACGGATCCCCTCGAGTACGGAATCAAGAGAGAGAGTTTCTTCAACCGCGCGCACTCCACGAGCACGCAAGAGCTGCAAAATCGATGAACGCGTCGCTCCTGGAAGGATATTTCCTGAGAGCGACGGCGTAGCAACATGTCCATCAGCATAGACAACGAAGACATTCATGCCTCCGAGTTCATCGAGATTGGTATTCGTCGCCGCGTCGAGGAAGAGTACTTCATCAAACCCTGCGTCGTGGCTGACCAGTTTCGGAAGAAGAGACGCCGCATAGTTTCCACCGGTCTTGACATCGCCCATCCCTCCGGGACCGGCTCGGTGGTACGTCCGATCAACCCACACGTTGATCGGTGTCAGTCCTCCTGAGAAATAGGCTCCCGCCGGTGAAGCAACAACCATATATTCATACTTTTTCGCTGCCCGGACTCCCAAGAAGGCTTCCGACGCGAAGGTAAAGGGACGCAGATACAACGAGGTTCCCATCTGCGAGGGCACCCAGCGCTCGTTCGCGCGCACAACTGAGACAATCGACGCCATAAAATCATCGATTGGCAATTCAGGGATCGCCAATCGCCGAGAGGACATATTCAGGCGCGCTGCGTTATAGGTTGGCCGGAACGTCCACACAGAACCATCTTCATGCCGAAATGCTTTCAACCCTTCGAAGATCTCTTGTCCGTAGTGAAGCACGGAGCCTGCAGGATCCATTGAAATTGGCCCATAGGGGACGACCGATCGGCTCCCCCATCCATTCGGCGTCCACGTAATACGAGCCATGTAATCTGCAAAGGAGTTGCCAAAGCCTGGTTTTTCCGTCGCAGCTTGCACGACAGAATCATCTGCCTGCGCTCCCTCGATGAACGTGAAGCGGCCGAGGAGTGAATCCGCATCCGGAATTGGCATTGCTGAGATCTGCTCAAGCTCTTCTTGCACTGTATTCTCCAAATCACCAGTGTAAAACTTATCTTCACAGGTTAGCCTAGTTTCCCGATGTCGGGTGAGCTACGCGATGGCAAGACTATGGGCGCCAGCGATACAGGGCAACCCCAGCACCGGCACCCGTCACGACGACGAGAGCTGCAGCCCCCACGAGAAGTGGGGTTGCTGCGGTATCAAGGCCACGACGCGCTGCATCTGAACTGTCAAAGACCAGAATCGCTGGCTGCGGACGCGGAATATCAGGAGCCGATATTCGCGGCGGAATCGGCTGCCCAGGCCGGCTTTCGAGCACAGAGTCGGGCCTAGTCGGCGGCCCGTATATCGGCAATGTTGGGACAATGCGCGCTTGTGGAAGCCCGCTCTCGTTCAGCGCATGTTCAACTGTCAGACTCGTCGATTCCTCTGTCTTGTCAGCGTTCTCGTGCGTTGGCTCAGTGTGGTCGCCACCAGTATTTGTTCCTGCCACTGGCAGACGATCCGCAACAACCGGCGTGCCGTCGCTCGTCATACTCACAGCAGACGTTGCGCCCGTAGCCTGTGGCAAATGCGCCACCTTCTGCAGCTCCGGATCTGTAGAAACGACGTGTCTCTTGCACTGAGTTTCCTCAGGAAGCACCGGCGTCGCCTCCGACGACGCCGGTGAGGTTGCAACCGATCCCTGGGCAGGCGCAAGCGTCGCCCATGGCGTCGTCGATTCAGAAGTCTCAGGAGACGGCGTTGGCGCAGTCTCAGTCGCGCTCTTGGAGGGCGCTGACGGCTCCTCAGTGGGAAATGTCACGGTAAACGATGTCAGCGCGCTCGTCCGCTGACCTTTCAGTAGCACACCGTAGGAACCTGGAGACAACTGTCCAAAATTCGCATACCAATACCCACCGCGCTGTTCAAGTGTGACACTGCGGAGATAATTCCCTGTCGAGCAGTCATACAAATATGCGAGGTCCGGCATATCTGACGTTTTCTCGAAAATCGTGGAGTGGAACACCAATGTTGCCTCGTCGTGAGATTCAAGAGTTCCAGACTCAACCATGGAGGGCGTGAACCCATGCATCAAACGGGCAACTTGAGAAAGTAACGTGTACCAGTTGCCCTGAGTCGGGGCAATATGTACAAGATGAGAGTCAGTCGATACTACGCCATTCGTCGGTAACACACGAGCGTTCGCAACAGCACCAGGAAGAGAAAAGAGGGTACACGAAACCATCGCTGCTGCCATAAACGCAGACTGCTTGCGCATACGCCTCCCTTCAAAAAGACGAAGATCAGCGATCTTCTCAGCGCTATTTCGCCATGACAATCGGTGACATAAGGTCACATTGCTGGATGTAATGTGGCGACAATCATAGCGCGATAAGCGCTGCGATCAATACGCTGCCGACAAACAGCGAAATGATAGCGAATGCCGCAATCAGCCGAACAGAAAGAGGGTACCTCCGCGGCTGAGATTCAGTTGAGAAAGTGTTGTGCTCTTGCTTCACGGCAACCACATTACAACAAAAGAGGGGAATGTTCTACATCGTTCGGAACTGCATCGGTCAATATATTCCCTGCTCACAGCCGCGTGGAATCCCACAAAATCGAAATATAAGGAAGTTCAATGCTGTGAGTGTCTCCATATCCCATCTCTTCAAGATAGGAGTCAAGATTGCGCCGCATGTGCTTGCGATACTCATCTGAGGATTTCAGCCATGAAGCCCGGGTTGCCCCAAGCTCACGGAGCTGTTGAGGAGACAAAAACTGACACCACGAGTCAATTGTGAGCATGGGATCTGAAAACCTCCGCCCGAGCTGGGGTGGTTTTGTTAAGCGTTGGACATCTCCAGAACGCATGATGCGCGTAAGGCGCTTAACCCATGGAAAACTGACGTCAAGTTGATTAAATACCGTTGCAAAACGGCCGCCCTTTTTTAAGATTCTAAAGCTTTCATTTACTGCGGCTTGCTTGTTCATCCAATGCCAAGACTGACTAAAAACAACGCAGTCGATGGAATGCGAAAAAATACTAGTGGACTCAGCATTCGCTTGTTGGATGTTTAACATCGGATGATCCCCAGCCAAAGACCGAAGTTGCTTCGTCATGTCTGCAGATGGATCGATGGCGGTCACATAAAAATCACGTTTGAGTAATGCCAGCGTGAGCTTCCCAGTACCCGCGCCCATGTCAACGATATGAGAACCACGAGGAAAATCTCGAACGAGGGTATCGACAATGAAGTCCGTGTAACCGGGCCTAACATCTGAATATAGGCGTCCGTCCGTCGAGCTCAACTCATAAGGGTTCAACTCTACACTCCTATATTTTGTGTGGGTGTGGGTGTGGCCCCCACCCACACCTCCTGGTCCTGTTACCAGGACTAGGAAATGGTTTGTGTGGGGGCCACACCCTGAAGTTTAATGACGGCAGTGTCTTACTCTCCCACACCCTCACGAGTGCAGTACCATCAGCGCTGGTAGGCTTAGCTTCCGGGTTCGGAATGGGACCGGGCGGATCCCTACCGCTATCGCCACCGTCAAAACACGCGGACTAACACCACCACACACCCCCAAGAGTGTGTGTGTCTGGTGGTCCAGAATTGTATAGAAGACGCGAGAATCAATTATTAACATTGTTTACTTGTAGGTGGTTGGCCATTAGTACCAGTCAGCTCCACCCGTTACCGGGCTTCCACGTCTGGCCTATCAACCCCATCATCTCTAGGGGACCTCACACACCACAAAGGGGTGTCTGGAAACCTTATCTTAAAGCAGGCTTCCCGCTTAGATGCTTTCAGCGGTTATCCCTTCCGAACGTAGCCAACCAGCCATGCTCCTGGCGGAACAACTGGCACACCAGAGGTTCGTCCATCCCGGTCCTCTCGTACTAGGGACAGCCCTTTTCAAGTTTCCTACGCGCGCAGAGGATAGGGACCGAACTGTCTCACGACGTTCTGAACCCAGCTCGCGTGCCGCTTTAATGGGCGAACAGCCCAACCCTTGGGACCTACTCCAGCCCCAGGATGCGACGAGCCGACATCGAGGTGCCAAACCATGCCGTCGATATGAACTCTTGGGCAGGATCAGCCTGTTATCCCCGGGGTACCTTTTATCCGTTGAGCGACGGCGCTTCCACAAGCCACCGCCGGATCACTAGTTCCTGCTTTCGCACCTGCTCGACCTGTCAGTCTCACAGTCAAGCTCCCTTGTACACTTACACTCGCCACCTGATTACCAACCAGGCTGAGGGAACCTTTGAGCGCCTCCGTTACATTTTAGGAGGCAACCGCCCCAGTTAAACTACCCACCAGGCACTGTCCCTGAACCAGATCATGGTCCAAGGTTAGACATCCAGCACAACCAGAGTGGTATTTCAACAACGACTCCACACACACTAGCGTGCATGCTTCACAGTCTCCCACCTATCCTACACAAGCCGTACCAAACACCAATACCAAGCTATAGTAAAGGTCCCGGGGTCTTTCCGTCCTTCTGCGCGTAACGAGCATCTTTACTCGTAATGCAATTTCACCGAGTTCGCGGTTGAGACAGTGGAGAAGTCGTTACGCCATTCGTGCAGGTCGGAACTTACCCGACAAGGAATTTCGCTACCTTAGGATGGTTATAGTTACCACCGCCGTTTACTGGGGCTTAAATTCACAGCCTCGACACCGAAATGTCTCACCGTTCCTCTTAACCTTCCAGCACCGGGCAGGCGTCAGTCCGTATACATCCACTTACGTGTTCGCACGGACCTGTGTTTTTGATAAACAGTCGCTTCTCCCTGGTTTCTGCGGCCATCACCCCTAGCCAGAAAAAGGCTTCAAGGATCAGGCCCCCCTTCTTCCGAAGTTACGGGGGCATTTTGCCGAGTTCCTTAACCACGATTCTCTCGAACGCCTTAGCATACTCTGCTCGACTACCTGTGTCGGTTTAGGGTACGGGCGGCTCGGACCTCGCGTCGAGGCTTTTCTAGGCAGCACAGGATCACTCTACTTCCCCAAAAATAATGGGTCATCATCCAGCCTCACCCTACACGTCCCCCGGATTTACCTAGGAAACAGGCTGCACTGTTAAACGTGGCAAGCCATTAGCCACGCGGAAGCTACCACTCTGCGTCACCCCTGTTAACACGCTTACCTACACACAAGTTCAGATCCCACGCTCACCAACACCAGACTCCCGAAAGAGACCAGCACGGATCGGATGGTTAGTATCACAAGCTTCAGCATTGGACGGTCCTTCGCCGGTACCGGAATAACAACCGGTTGCCCATCGACTACGCCTGTCGGCCTCGCCTTAGGACCCGACTAACCCAGGGCGGAACAACCTGGCCCTGGAACCCTTAGTCATTCGGCGGACGGGATTCCCACCCGTCATTCGCTACTCATGCCTGCATTCTCACTCGTACGAAATCCACAACCAGTTACCTGTGCTGCTTCACCTCACGCACGACGCTCCCCTACCCAAACAAAAAAAGTTTGCCACGGTTTCGGCGGTGTACTTAGCCCCGCTACATTGTCGGCGCAGAATCACTTGACCAGTGAGCTATTACGCACTCTTTCAAGGATGGCTGCTTCTAAGCCAACCTCCTGGTTGTCACAGCAACTCCACATCCTTTCCCACTTAGCACACGCTTAGGGGCCTTAACCGGCGGTCTGGGCTGTTTCCCTCTCGACTACGGAGCTTATCCCCCGCAGTCTCACTGCCGCGCTGAACTTAATGGCATTCGGAGTTTGGCTGACGTCAGTACCCGGGTAAGGGCCATCAGCCATCCAGTCGCTCTACCTCCACCAAGCAACACGCGACGCTGCACCTAAATGCATTTCGGGGAGAACCAGCTATCACGGAGTTTGATTGGCCTTTCACCCCTACCCACAGCTCATCCCCTCCATTTTCAACTGAAGTGGGTTCGCGCCTCCACACGCTCTTACACGTGCTTCACACTGGCCATGGGTAGATCACCCCGCTTCGGGTCTAGAACATGCAACTACAACGCATTTTAAAACTCGCTTTCGCTACGGCTACCCCACACGGGTTAACCTCGCTACATGCCACTAACTCGCAGGCTCATTCTTCAAAAGGCACGCCATCACCCCCACCAAGAAGGCTCTGACGGATTGTAAGCGTCCGGTTTCAGGTACTATTTCACTCCCCTCCCGGGGTACTTTTCACCATTCCCTCACGGTACTTATCCACTATCGGTCACACAGAGTATTTAGGCTTACCCAGTGGTCTGGGCAGATTCACACGAGATTCCACGAGCCCCGTGCTACTCGGGAACACCACAACGAGCCAGCAACATTTCATCTACAGGACTCTCACCCTCTACGGTATTGCTTCCCAACAACTTCGACTATGCCACCAGTTTCTCACTCGCCAAGAGAACGTCGGTCCTCTCCAGCAGGTCCCACAACCCCGATCATGCAACACCCGACGGCTATCACACACAACCGGTTTAACCTCATCCGCTTTCGCTCGCCACTACTCACAGAATATCTTTTCCTCCGGGTACTAAGATGTTTCACTTCCCCGAGTTACCCCCAACTACCCTATACATTCAGGCAGCGGTCACCAGAAACAACTCTGGCCAGGTTTCCCCATTCGGACACCCTCGGATCACAGCTCGTTCGCCAACTCCCCGAGGCTTATCGCAGGCAACAACGTCCTTCATCGGCTCCATGTGCCAAGGCATCCACCGAACGCCCTTGAACACTTACAAAAAACCAAAAGATGCTCGCGTCCACTATACAATTCTCAACCACCACACCAACACCACAACAACAACCACCAACACGGCAATCATCATCACAGGCAGCACAGGTGTTACCCCAGAACCCAACAGCATGCCAGCTTCCCATTCCACTAGAAAACCCAACCCCCACAAAAACATGAAGGCTCTCCCCAAACATCAACAAAAACAGGAAGAAAAGGCTCCTTAGAAAGGAGGTGATCCAGCCGCACCTTCCGGTACGGCTACCTTGTTACGACTTCGTCCCAATCGCCAATCCCACCTTCGACCGCTCCCCCCAAAAGGTTAGGCCACGGGCTTCGGGTGTTACCAACTTTCGTGACGTGACGGGCGGTGTGTACAAGGCCCGAGAACGTATTCACCGCAGCGTTGCTGATCTGCGATTACTAGCGACTCCGACTTCATGGGGTCGAGTTGCAGACCCCAATCCGAACTGAGACTGGCTTTAAGGGATTCGCTCACCCTCACAGGATCGCAACCCTCTGTACCAGCCATTGTAGCATGCGTGAAGCCCAAGACATAAGGGGCATGATGATTTGACGTCATCCCCACCTTCCTCCGAGTTAACCCCGGCAGTCTCTCGTGAGTCCCCACCATAACGTGCTGGCAACACAAGACAAGGGTTGCGCTCGTTGCGGGACTTAACCCAACATCTCACGACACGAGCTGACGACAACCATGCACCACCTGTACACCAGTCCGAAGACTCACACATCTCTGCATGATCCCGGTGCATGTCAAGCCTTGGTAAGGTTCTTCGCGTTGCATCGAATTAATCCGCATGCTCCGCCGCTTGTGCGGGCCCCCGTCAATTCCTTTGAGTTTTAGCCTTGCGGCCGTACTCCCCAGGCGGGGCACTTAATGCGTTAGCTACGGCGCAGAACCCATGGAAAAGGCCCCACACCTAGTGCCCAACGTTTACGGCATGGACTACCAGGGTATCTAATCCTGTTCGCTCCCCATGCTTTCGCTCCTCAGCGTCAGTAACGGCCCAGTAACCTGCCTTCGCCATCGGTGTTCCTCCTGATATCTGCGCATTCCACCGCTACACCAGGAATTCCAGCTACCCCTACCGCACTCTAGTCTGCCCGTACCCACTGCAGCCCCGGAGTTAAGCCCCGATCTTTCACAGCAGACGCGACAAACCGCCTACGAGCTCTTTACGCCCAATAATTCCGGACAACGCTCGCGCCCTACGTATTACCGCGGCTGCTGGCACGTAGTTAGCCGGCGCTTATTCAACACCTACCGTCACTCACGCTTCTTCAGTGTTAAAAGGAGTTTACAACCCGAAAGCCTTCATCCCCCACGCGGCGTCGCTGCATCAGACTTGCGTCCATTGTGCAATATTCCCCACTGCTGCCTCCCGTAGGAGTCTGGGCCGTATCTCAGTCCCAATGTGGCCGGTCACCCTCTCAGGCCGGCTACCCGTCGACGCCTTGGTAGGCCATCACCCCACCAACAAGCTGATAGGCCGCGAGCCCATCCCCCACCAGAAAACCCTTTCCAACACCCACCATGCGGCAGACGCAGAATATTCAGTATTAGACCCAGTTTCCCAGGCTTATCCCAAAGAAGGGGGCAGGTTACTCACGTATTACTCACCCGTTCGCCACTAATCCACCAAAAGCAAGCTCCCAGCTTCATCGTTCGACTTGCATGTGTTAAGCACGCCGCCAGCGTTCGTCCTGAGCCAGGATCAAACTCTCCAAACAAAAACCAAAACCACAAAACAAATGCGGCCCCAATCAATAATCCAGAAAGCCCAAACAGGCCCCAAAAAACCAGACAAACTGGCATAAAAAACAGCCCAACCAAACCCACAAAAGGCCCAGCCAGACCAAACAAAAACCAACCCAAACCAAACACACAAAATGCTCAATCCAGGCCAGACATAAAAAGCTGACACACTATTGAGATCTCAAACAACACACTCACCCCCGACAACCAGCCCCACAAACAAGACCAGCCCCCGAAGAAGCAACCAAGCCAGCCTACCACAAACCCCAGAAACCAGTCAAACCAGAAACCAGAACCCGCCAGAAAACCAGCACCACCAGAAACCCACACGCTCCCGGCGACAGGTAAATACTCTAGACCCCCACACACCCCACGTCAAAACAAAACAACGTGACCCACCCCACCACCACCCAAAACCCCCACCACACCAACAAAAAACCCACCAGAGACCCACCACACACACCCACCACTTGACACCACACACCACCCCACCCAACACCCACAAAACCCCACAACACAAACAAAAACCCACAACACAAACAAAAAACCCAGACCGCAACACAACACCATGCCACAACCCAGGTTTTTTGTTTAACTCGGCTTTCGTGCGAGCAGATAATTTCCTGTCACGTCATAACAGGTTTGCGATTACCGACTCTCAGAGTCCAAACTTCTGAGCAATCAGGGCCTGGACACGCTTGGCATCAGCTTGACCACGCGTTGCCTTCATGACCGCTCCAACAATCGCGCCTGATGCCTTCGCGTTACCAGACGTGATCGACTGCGCAACCTTCGGGTTTGCCTCCACTGCAGCATCGATCGCAGCAATCAGTGCAGAATCATCGGAGACAACTTCCAGACCACGCCCGGCGACAACCTCTTGAGGCGTTCCCTCTCCGGCAAGCACACCTTCAATAACCGAGCGTGCCAGACGATCGTTGAGTTTTCCGTCAGCGATCATCTGATCAACCTCAGCAACCTGAGCAATCGTCATTGGGACATCGCCTAGAGACAGCCCATTTTCTTTGGCATATCGAGCGAGTTCACCCATCCACCACTTTCGCGCTCCAGCGGAGGTAGCACCAGCCTGAACTGTCTGCTCGATAATCGTCAAAGCTTCAGCGTTGACGATGTCACGCATCTCAAGATCGGTCACTCCCCACTCTGCCTGAAGACGCTTACGCTTTGCAGCTGGCAACTCTGGCAATGACTGGCGAATCTCCTCAACCCACTCACGCGACGGTGCAAGTGGTACGAGATCGGGTTCCGGGAAGTATCGGTAGTCGTCAGCATCGGACTTCGGACGCCCAGCGAGGGTCGTCTGGTCCGATTCCTGCCAGTGGCGAGTCTCCTGGAAAACTTTCTCCCCGTTCTCCAAAGTCGCAGCCTGACGAGACAACTCATAGCGAACAGCACTTTCGATCGCGCGGAACGAGTTCACGTTCTTTGTTTCGGTACGTGTACCCAATGGATCCGACGGGGACTTGCGAAGCGACACGTTGACATCGGCACGGACATTTCCTCGTTCCATACGCGCCTCAGACACTCCGATTGCCCGGGCAATATCGCGCACTGTCTGGACATACTTCGCCGCAACTTCAGCAGCGCGAGCTCCGGTTCCTTCGATTGGTCGAGTCACAATCTCTACCAACGGCACGCCTGCACGGTTGTAATCAACCTGTGAGTGGTCTGCACCATGGATTCGGCCTTCACCACCGATATGCGTGTTCTTTCCAGCGTCTTCTTCCACGTGAGCACGCTCAATCGGCACACGGAAAACTTCTCCGTCATCTAGTTCGACATCGAGGTAACCGTCATATGCCAGCGGCTCGTCGGACTGGGATGTCTGGAAGTTCTTAGCAAGATCCGGATAGAAATAGTTCTTGCGGGCAAAGCGGCACGACTCTGCAATCTTGCAATTCAGTGCCAAGCCCAAACGGATCGCATACTCGATGGCTTTCTTATTCACCACGGGAAGTGAGCCAGGCAGGCCAAGTGACACCGGGGTGATGAACGTATTGGGGTCTCCGCCGAAAGCATTCGGGGCTGCGTCGAACATCTTTGTCTGTGTCGAAAGCTCAACGTGGATCTCAATACCTAGTACCGGATCGTAGTTAGCCACAACATCATCGTATTCCATCAGTTCATCCATCAGAGGTTCTCCTCCCAGGTCTCAATTGGGGTGGCAGTTGCGGACGGATCCACATCGCGCTCGATCACAGCACCAACCTTGTACATACGTGCATCTTCCTTCGCTGGCGCAAGAACCTGGACGCCGACGGGGAGGCCATCACACAGGCCCGCAGGCACGGTCATGGCCGGAGTACCAGCAAGATTTGCCGGGATCGTGGTGAGGTCGTTCATGTACATCGCAAGAAGATCATCGATCTTTTCGCCAAACTTGAACGCAACAGTCGGTGCCGATGGAGCCAGAAGGACGTCGGCTTGTTCGAATGCAGCTGCAAGATCGCGCTGAATTAGCGTACGAACCTTCTGAGCAGCACCGTAGAACTGGTCATAATTTCCTGACGACAGTGCGTAGGTTCCCAGGAGAATACGGCGCTTGACTTCGTCACCAAACTTTGCACCGCGCGTTGCTCGCATCATTGTCTCAGCAGTCACTGGACCGTCCTGTGGTAGGACACGGTTACCAAAGCGAACACCGTCATAACGAGCAAGGTTGGAACTCATTTCAGCCGGCATAATCAAATAGTAAGCACCGATGGTGTACTTGAACGACGGGCACGAAACACGCACAATCTGAGCGCCACGAGCCTTGAGCGCGTCGAGACGCTCGTGGAACACCGCACGAATCCCTTCGTCGATCCCCTCGCCGTCAAGTTCTTCAACCAGGCCAATTCGCAAGCCTGACAGGTCTTCTAGCTGCGCGCCTTCATTTGCTGCCGTGGTCAGGCCTTCAGATGATCCTTCCAACGACGTCGAATCGAAGTGGTCGTATCCACCAACGATTTCTTGCAACGCTGCGGCGTCGGCAACGGTGTGGGTGACAGGGCCGACCTGATCAAGTGAGGAGGCCATCGCGATGATCCCGTAACGAGACACAGCACCGTACGTCGGCTTCGTTCCAACGGTGCCAGTAAATGCTCCCGGCTGGCGGATCGATCCACCAGTGTCTGATCCCAATGCCCACGGGACGAGGTACGCGGCAACTGCTGCTGCGCTGCCGCCGCCCGAACCGCCAGGAGTAAGATTCTCTCCCCACGGGTTATGCGTCGGACCGAAAGCAGAGTGCTCGGTTGACGAGCCCATGGCGAACTCATCCATATTGGTATGCCCGAGAATCGGCAAGCGTGCTTCCTTGAGCTTGACCACAACCGTGGAATCGTAGGGAGGTTTCCATCCCTCAAGCATCTTCGATGCCGCGGTGGTCGGAACCCCGTGTTCACACATATTGTCCTTGATAGCTACCGGCACACCTGCGAACGGTGGAAGCTCGACGCCGGCCGCGCGATCGGCGTCGACTGCCTTCGCTACCTCCATCGCACCGTCACGGTTAACGAACAAGAAAGCGTTCATTTTTCCGTTAAGTTTGTCGATTCGCGAAAGGTATCCTTCCACGAGTTCAACCGATGTCACTTCACCGGCGCGGAGCATCGCCGCTAGTTCGTGAGCGTTCTTCTTCATCCACTCCATGCGATTCACTCCTCTCCCAGAATCTGGGGAACCTGGAACTTACCATCAGCTGCATCTGGCGCCATTGCGAGCACTTCATCACGATCGAGTGTCTGGCCTGGCACGTCTTCACGCATCACGTTGGTCAGCGGGATTGGGTGAGACGTGGCAGGAACATCAGAACTTGCTACCTCTGCTACTGAAGCCACGGCGTCGGTAATCACCGAAAACTCGCCTGCCATTCTTGCTACTTCTTCTTCTGTGAGCGCGATACGCGCGAGGTCAGCCAGACGCTGCACCTCTTGTTTAGAAAATGTCGACATACCGATATTCTAACTGCGCCGTCTCATTGGCGCGAACGCGTCTTGTCGGTAGAATCGCGATTATGGGGTTTTTCCGTACACACGCGTGGCCGCATATAAAAAATGCGCTCAAATGGACTGCAATCACTGCTGTGAGCGCACAGGTGGTCGCAGCCGCATCAATTATTGCCATTGATTCACATCGCAAGAAACGCAATCCACCGACGGGTGAGTTCCCCCATCTACCTCCAAAGACAGTCCATGTCGCAGGCAACGAAATCACGGTATACACCTTCGGAGCTGATCTCTACCACGATATGCTCACGGCTATTCGACAGGCACAGCACACGGTCTACTTCGAATCTTTTATTATCAAAGCCGACGAAGTGGGTGAAGAATTTAAAAACGAACTCCTCAGAGCGGCTGACCGCGGAGTAAAAGTCAATATCATCCTCGACACCTTAGGAAATCTCAATCAAGATCCACGCTTCCGTTATTTCCCGCCCCATCCCCATTTGAATGTCATCCACTTCCCGCTCATTCGCCTCGGATCGCTCACCGGGCTGGCAAAGGACAAAGGATACGATCACCGCAAGCTCCTCATCACCGATTCTCGAGTAGCGTTCGTTGGTGGGTATAACATCGGTGCTCTCTACGCCCACTACTGGCGTGACACGCATGTGCGCATCACCGGGCCCCAAGTATGGGAGCTCGAAAATTCGTTCGTGGAAATGTGGAACGTCTTTAGACGCTGTTGCGCACCGCTACCTGTCCCGCAAGTAAGGCACTGGTCACCGAACGTACGCGCGGTGCAAAATATCCCTGCCTACCATTCCTACCCAGTGCGCACGCTCTACATGGAGAACATTGACCGCGCTTCTGTCAATGTGTGGATCACGATGGGGTACTTCATTCCCGACGACGGCGTGCTCAATTCACTCACAGCAGCAGCAAAACGCGGGGTTGATGTGCGTATCTTGATCCCCCAGTATTCGAACCACATTCTCGCTGATTGGGTGGGCCGCGCTCGCTATTCAACGTTATTGCGTTCGGGTGTGAGGATCTTCCTCTTCGAAGAAGCCATGGTTCATGCCAAGACAATGACTGTTGACAGTGTGTGGTCAACCGTCGGTACCACCAATATTGATGCCCTGTCGATGAACGGAAACTATGAAGTAAACGTCGAGATCTACTCAAGCGATTTTGCACACGCGATGGAAGAAATTTTTGCTTCTGACCTCACCAATGCCCATGAACTCCTTCCGGAAGTCTGGGAACAACGTGGCGCTCTCGCCCGTGCAGCCGAGAAGATTCTTGGCCCCCTCGCCCCCTTCTACTAATCTCAACCTCACTCAGCATGAAGCCAAAGAAATCTGTATTGCTCCCGCACATCGCTAGTGTGCGGGAGTCTTCTCATCATTGGGGCAATTTCCCCGTTTCAAGTAGCATGGCGAACTCTTCCTCAGTGAGGGTGGGAATTCCGAGTTCAATTGCTTTCGTTGCCTTCGAGCCAGCTTTTTCTCCAACGACGACGGCGCTGGTCTTTTTCGATACCGAGCCGGTTGCTTTTCCTCCATGAGCTTCAATGGTCTCGTTAATCGAATCGCGAGTAAACGTCGCAAATGTTCCTGTTGCCACAATAACCATGCCATCGAGAGTTTGCGGGAGCTGTTCGACAACAACAGTGTGATCTTCGAAAGTCACTCCTGCGCGCCGCCAACGTTCAATAATGTCAACGTGCCATGGCTCATCAAACCAGGATAAAAACGAGTCAGCGATGACTTCTCCAACGCCTTCCACACGGGATACTGCGTCATTTCCTGCCTGGAGAATAGCATCGAGCGATCCGAATTCCGCAGCGAGTGCTTTCGCTGCGACCGGGCCAACATGGCGGATATTGAGCGCGACGAGCTTACGCCACAGTTCTTTGCTCTTGGATACCTCAATCTCCTCAAGAATTTTGAGTGTTGTCCGGCTTGGCTCACTTGGCTTTTTCAACTCTGGTTGAGAACGCGAGGCATTGGCTTTGAGCCAGACCGGCTTAGTCCATGCAGCGCGAACTTGACGCCAATCCCCTGTTTCTTCCCCAGCTTTTTTCACTGGTTGCCAGATTCTCACGTCCTTAACACAATCAGCAGTGAGATCGAAAAGTCCGGCTTCCGTTTCCAGCACTGGAACAGAAGGAGCTGGAAAATTTAGTGATTCCAAAATCGAGTCACTGATAACTGATTCTGGATCAATAATTGCGCCGTCCTCATCCACAATTCCCAATGCCTGCCGCTTCACCAACGGCAATTTGAGACTGGTCACCATCCCTAAATCTGTTTCAAAGGAGACTTTGTGCCCTGTCGCTAAGGCGATGAGTGCATCTGAACGATAACGATCTGGGTCTGCTAGCCACAATCCGGTTTCTTCACCTAACGCCTCAATATCGAGTGCCCCGCGTGAACCAATATGGACGATACGTTGACTGAGCTGAGCAGGACATGACCGAGTGTTTTGACACCGAAGGTCAGCATCTCCTTCTTTCGAAGCGCGTATCTCTCCCTCACATGCAGGGCAACGTGTCGGCATCACAAAATCGCGTTCGGAGCCATCACGCATCGCCACAATCGGACCAAGAACCTCCGGGATAATGTCACCAGCTTTACGCAAAATAACGATGTCTCCAATTTTGACACCTTTACGTTCAACCTCAGCAGGGTTGTGCAGAGTCGCTTGCGAAACGGTTGAGCCATCCACCCACACCGGTTCCATCACAGCGTATGGAGTCACGCGCCCGGTACGCCCGACTTGGACTCGGATATCGAGGAGGCGAGTCTGCACCTCAACGGGAGGAAACTTATATGCTACTGCCCAGCGCGGCACGCGAGTAGTAAAACCAAGCAGATCCTGCACGTGGCGATCTTCAAGTTTGATGACGACACCATCAAACTGGTGATCGAGCAAATCGCGAGCATTCTGATATCGATCAAGATACTCTTCGATCTCTTCGATCGATGACACCATCGCTGTCTGATCTGAAACGGGAACGCCCCAGGATGCGAAGGCACTATAGACACCTTCTTGGGTCGCAAGTTGTTGGTTCAGTGTGGCATCTGCACCTTCCAAGTAGCCAATCCCGTGAGCAATAAATGACAGTGATCTCAGTGCAAAAGACGTGGTGTCCTCTTGACGCAGTGTGCCCGACGCCGCGTTTCGTGGGTTGACGAATTCTTTGAGCGGTTGCTCCATACGCAAAGTTGGTTGCAACACAGCGCGTTCACCATCCTGACGACGACGGCGCGCATTTTCCTTACGAATTTCGGCATTTTTTTCTTTGATCGCGTTATTTCGCCGCGTAATCTCCTCATTGCGCGTGGTGACCTGTGCGTTGTACTGCTCAAACGCACGAACCGGGAAGTAGACCTCACCCCGGATCTCAACAAGATGTGGGTGGTCAGTACCGGAAAGGCGATGCGGGATTGCCGAGATTGCCTGCGCGTTGCGTGTCACGTCTTCGCCAGTAATGCCGTCGCCGCGTGTTGCTGCCGTTTCGAGAACACCATCGCGATAGGTCAAGTTCAACGCAAGTCCGTCAATCTTGATCTCTGCAGTGAAGCGCGAACCCGCTGGTAATTCGGCATTGATCGATTCGTACCATTGACGCAATTCTTCACGAGAAAAAACATCTTGAAGCGAATACATCTGCTCACGATGTCTCAGTTCCGCCAACCCGCCACGCGCAACCCTCGCACCAATACGCATTGTGGGAGACGATGGACTCCACAGTTGGGGGAACTGGTCTTCAAGGGCACGCATCTCATGAATGAGAGAATCGTACGTGGCGTCAACCATGACTGGCTCTCCCGTTGAGTGATACGCATCTTGCGCACGCTTCACCTGCGGAGCGAGTTCTTCCCATCGGGCCTTGGCATCTGCATATTTCATCTTCACGCCATCATTGTACTCAGGGGGTGCGACAGAAAATCGAATGCACTGCGCGTGAGAATTTCCCACCGGCGTTCACTCGACCTCATCAGGCAAACCGAGTGGTGACGTGCAAAAATATTTGTGACTGCATGACGACTCAAGGAACCGTAAATGAATAAGCCGCCCGAGTTTGTAGAACCAGCTCAGTTCTGGACAATTCAGGGAGTATCACCACTCGATGCCGTTCTCGCGCTCGCTTTTGCCCTCTCTTTTATTGATTCTTTCAGTGTCGCAGCCGCGTCCTGGGGGTCGTTAGCAACATTCGCTCTTGTGATAATCGGGATCGTGGTCAGTTGTGCAATGGTCTTTCGACGCACTTCTCCTGTTCGTTCAGCAGGGGTGATCTACGCCTGCATGATTGTGCGTTTCATTGCCTCACCAACAGATCTTATTATCTCCGATCTGGCGATTCTCTTCGCTCTGTGGACCGTTGTCGCGTACGGCCCACTGGTGGTGCGAGTCGCCGCGATCGTATCGGCAATTATTGGCGGCATTCTTCTCACAATCGCCCGAATCGGTTTGCTATCGCCCCCTGATCTCATCATTTTCTTTTTACTTGCCGAATCGCTCATTATCATCGTTGCAACCACTGGAGCTATTCGCAGGATGCGCCTAGATAAGATTAAAACTGTCGTTCTTGATGCACATCGAGCAAAACGTGAGGCTGAACGCGAATCTGAACTCGCCGTCGTCGAGGAACGTAACCGGATCGCTCGCGATATGCACGACGTCGTCGCACACACGTTAACCACCGTCATCACACAAGCCGACGGCGGCCTCTACGCAGCAAAAACAAATCCCCAGGCTGCACAAAAAACTCTCGATCTTATCTCGCATATCGCTCGCGATGCGCTGGCTGATATGCGTGCAATCATTGGAGTACTACGCGCCGGCGATGATCCTGCCTCGCCGCGCCATCCTCAGCCCGACGTCAACGACATACCGTCGCTCTTTGATCAAGTCCAAGAAATTGGGCATCGTGCAGAGTTTCATCAGGTCGGCGATGCCTATGCGCTCCCCACCGGAGTGGGCACGTCGCTTTTCCGTATTTGCCAAGAAGCAATCACGAACTCCTTAAAATACGGTGGTGATGACGTTGGCATCACCGGCACTCTGTCGTGGATGCCAACGGCGGTCACGCTCGAAGTTCTCGACGACGGACCAGGAGTTTCTATTACAGATGGTCGTGGACACGGTATTATCGGGATGCACGAGCGTGCAGGAGCTTTCGGAGGCACTGTCACTACCGGGGCAGGAAAGACAGGCGGATTCAAAGTCACCGCCCGCTTCCCTTTAAACTGAAAGAATTGAGGAAAAGATGACGATTCGCGTGGGACTCGTAGACGATCAAGCACTCGTCCGATCTGGCTTGGCCATGGTGATTAATTCCCAGAACGACATGGACGTCGTGATGGAAGCGGGCAATGCCAAGAGCGCGCTTGATCGACTTGCACTTGTGCCCACGGACGTGGTTCTCATGGATATTCGTATGCCTGATATGGATGGCATCGCGGCTACCAAAGCTTTAACAAACCGCCAGCTACCACATGGAATTTCGCCGAAAGTCGTGATCCTGACGACCTTCGACATTGATGAATATGTGATGGCAGCGATTAAGGCCGGAGCTTCGGGCTTCCTCCTCAAGGATGCTCCACTGGACGATCTCCTCACCGCCATTCGCACCGTACACAACGGTGATGCTGTCATCGCGCCTGCACCAACGAAGCGCCTCGTAGAGAAAATTGCGGCAAACCAGGTTCGCACTGATTCTCTTCACCCCGAGATCCTCGATGACCTGACAGAGCGTGAACTTGATGTCCTTATTCTCATGGCGAAGGGCCTGTCGAACCAAGAGATTGCCTCGAAGCTCTATGTTGCTGAAGCAACTGTGAAGACTCATGTGGGACGAATCTTCTCTAAGCTCGGAGCGCGCGACCGTGTTCAAGCAGTTGTTGCTGCTTTTGAAGCTGGCGTCGTCACCCCCGGATCCTCGGACGAAAAATAATTTCCACGCCCGGGAGGTGCTCGGTCACACTTTTAACGACATGCGAGAAACTCCCTGCCTGTGTGCGTATGATCAGAAAGCGACATTACCCTCACAGCGAAAAGGAGCGATACATGGATTGGCGTAGCCGTGCTGCATGTTTGCAGGAAGATCCCGAACTCTTTTTCCCCATCGGTTCTTCTGGCCCAGCACTGGCACAAATGGAACGCGCAAAACTTGTATGCCAAAATTGCCCAGTGGCGGAAACATGCCTAAAAGTCGCCCTCGAGACAAACCAAGACTGTGGTGTCTGGGGAGGAAAATCTGAAGACGAACGCAAAGCTCTCAAGCGCAAAGCAGCGCGAGCCACGCGCGTCACCACAGTCGGATAAAAGTATCTCATACCGACAGGATCAGGTTAGAGACAGTGCAAAACCTCAGTACGCAGACCTTCAGGCCTGCGTACTTTTTGTTGCGCATTATCTCAGAGGTAATTACGAACGTAATTTCGCTGTAAGGGTGACTTCCGTTCCTCCCTCATCACGGTTGGACCATTGGATCGATCCAGCAAGCTCTCCTGAGACCATCGTTCGCACAATCTGAGTACCCAAACCTGAGCCAGGCCCCTTTTCACCGATGCCATTTCCGTTATCACACACCGTCACCACAAGGCACTGCCCGAATCGACTTGCTTCGATGTCGATTCGTGGATCCTCCTGACCATGGCTCAGCCCGTGTTCAATAGCGTTCGAGAGCACTTCATTCATCACCACTGCGAGCGCAGTAGCTTGTTCAGCACGTACCCGCCCAAAAGACCCAGTAAATGTTGTTCGCACGTCCACGTCAGTCACAGCAGCATCACGAATGAGTCGCATCAGTGGAATGAAGAGATGATCGAAATCGACGACTTCATCGATTGTTTCCGAGAGCCGCTCATGGACTAACGCAATCGTCGATACTCGTCGCTGAGCGTTGGCCAGGGCATCGGCAGTTTCCTTATTCGTGGCTCGGCGCCCTTGCAAACGCAAAAGCGCGGAGACTGTTTGAAGATTATTTTTGACTCGATGGTTGATTTCACGAATCGTGGCATCTTTGGTCATTAATTCGCGCTCTTGACGGCGAAGTTCAGTGATGTCACGGCACAAGATCACCGCTCCTGTGCGTTTGCCCTGGTAAAGCAGAGGAACCGCGCGCAGTGATATCACAACCCCATGAGATTCCACTTCGCTCATCCATGCAGCTCGCCCCATCAAGACAACCGGCAAGGACTCATCCACATCGCGCGTTTCGATGTGCGAGGTAACAGCTTCAGCAAGAACAGATCCCATCAGGGTGTCATCCACACCAAGCCTGCGGAAATGGGACACAGCATTCGGTGACATGTACAACACGTGACCCGCGCCGTCGATATGGACAACGCCGTCGGACACGCGCGGGGTACCATGGCGATACCCAGTGGGCGAGCCTTCTACCGGGAATGCTCCAGCACGCACCATCGTCAGGAGTTCGTTCGCGATGTCCTCATAGCTCAGTTGCGCTTGTGAAGGAAGACGATCTGGGCGCGGCGCACTCATGAGCGCCAGCAACGCAATAGGCGAGCCTGGCACACGGCATACCGGGACAATGACCACACGACGGTCACCGAGCTGGGTGTGTACCATTTTGTTGCGCAGGTAGACGTCGTCAAGATCTTCGATCACTTCGTCCGACGCGGGCATCCCCACGACGTCGTACTCGTAAAGAGTTGCCGCCGTTGCAGGGCGGGTTTGCGCTGCAATTTTGTATTGTCCACGGCAGTGAACCACCAGCAGCACATCGGAAAACGTCAGGTCCGCCAAAAGCTGGGAATCACCGATGAGTCGATGAAGCCAATCACGATCGTCTTGGCTAAATTCCGGTATTCTTTCAAGCATCTTCGTTAAAGTAGGCACGCCCCTAACAATAGGGGAATTTCTGCCCGCAAGGAGGGGACTTATGGAGTTTTCAGCACAGGCGCACTACAACGCTGCTCCCGACGAGGTTGCTCAAGTTCTGCTGAGCCGCGAGTTGGCTGATGCACGCGCAAGCAAAGCTGGAGTGAAATCGTACGAATATTCGTTCGATGGAACTGTGGCGAGCGTGCGCGTACGAGCAGGTGCCGATGTGCTTCCGGAAACTGTCAAACGTTTCGCATCGAACGGCTTCTGGGCAGAAGTCCAAGCACGTGCGCAGTCCAACGTCGTTGCGCACGTCGTGAAAGTCACTGGTTTGCCGGTAACAGCTAACTTCCGTGTCACGCTCTCCCCCGACGACGCCGGATCGATTGCGGAGATTCGCGGCGAGGTCCGTGTCTCCGTCCCCTTCGTCGGGAAGAAAATCGAAGAGAAAGCTGTCGCGTATGCCGGGCGCGCGCTTGAACACGATACGTTCATCGTCAACTCGCTTATCGATACACTGGAGTCATGATCGATCGCCAATACGAAGACCTGCTCGCTGACGTCATGGAAAATGGCACTCTCAAGGGTGACCGAACCGGAACGGGCACATTGTCTGTTTTCGGACGTCAGCTCAGGTACGACCTCACCGAGGGATTTCCGCGTATTACCACGAAATTCGTCGCGATGAAAGCTGTCAAAGGCGAGCTACTGTGGTTCTTGCGCGGAGACACGAACATCGAATGGCTACGTGAACGCGGCATCACTATCTGGGACGAGTGGGCTGATGAGGATGGAAACTTAGGCCCTGTGTACGGTGCTCAGTGGAGAAGCTGGCCCACGCCGTCGGGCGAACACATTGACCAAATTTCTCACGTGATCGAACAGATTCGAACCGATCCCAATTCGCGCCGACTCATCGTGTCAGCGTGGATTGTCAGCGAACTGGACAAAATGGCGCTAGCTCCGTGCCACGCATTTTTCCAGTTTTACGTTGCTGACGGTCGTCTGTCGTGCCAGCTCTACCAGCGAAGCGCAGATCTTTTCCTCGGGGTTCCCTTCAACATTGCTTCCTACGCATTACTCACACATATGGTTGCGCAACAAACTGATCTTCAGGTTGGCGATTTTGTGTGGACTGGCGGCGACTGCCACATCTACACCAATCATCTTGAGCAGGTGAGGCAGCAACTTCGTCGCGAACCCTATCCGTTCCCGACTCTTCACTTGCGCAAAGCTTCCTCGATCTTTGACTACCATATGGACGATATCGATGCGTCAGACGGATACAACCACCATCCGAGGATTTCTGCACCCGTGGCAGTATGAGGAGGCCGGCGATGTCCACACCGCATATTACTCACAGTGTCTGCCCCAACCGTCCACTACTTGGCTTGATCTTCGCTCAAGGCCACGATGGCGCAATTGGAGTTCATGGTGAACTCCCGTGGTATCTCCCCGAAGACCTCGCACTCTTTCAACATGTCACGACTGGCAGCGATATTCTCATGGGCAGGAAAACCTGGGATTCAATTCCTGCCCGCAACCGCCCGCTCGCGAATCGCAGAAATATTGTGGTCACCAGCGCAAACGCCGATAACTTCCCTGGAGCGCATGTTGTGCGAAGCGCCCAGGAGGCCTACTTCAATGCCACGGGCAAGATCGCATGGTGCATTGGCGGCGCAGGACTCTTCGACATGCTGGCTGATCAGGCAGATTTGCTTCTGATCACTGACGTTGATCTTGATGTGCCCGACGCCGACACTTTCGCTCCGAATTGGCATCGGCGCGATTTCTGTGCTACACAGGTTTCTCCAGAGCACGGCTGGCATACTTCACGTACTGGTCTGCGTTTCCGCGTCACGCTCTACGTGCGCCGAGGTATCACAGTTCCCGACGTGGATCTGGGATTGTAGCAACCAGCAATTCCTCATCGATGATGAGCGCAGTGACTGATTTATCGTTTGATCCCTCTTGTTCGAGTAATCGGCAATAAAGCGGACATGACACACAAACCTCAGGTGTTCTTCGCGCAAATCCACGTTTACCCCAACACATCTCAATTTCGCCTGTATCGAAACTTCCAGAAACTTTCCCCGTGAGCGGTATACTGGACTCATACCAGAAAGTGGATATGTCCCAATATCTCCACTTTGGTCAAGACCCGAAAGGAAAGGAATCATGGCAGACGCATTTAAGGCCTCCGACGTACTCGGAGAATCGCTTCAGAAGGTGCTGACCGACGTGACCGCATTGTCTCTCAATGCCAAGCAGTTGCACTGGAATATCGTTGGCCCAGGCTTCCGCGCACTTCACCTCTATCTTGATGATGTCGTCACCATCGCACGCGAAGCATCCGATGAGGTCGCTGAGCGTATGCGCGCAGTCGGACTCAATGCAGACGGCCGTCCGAGCACAGTCGCCGAATCGCACTCTCTTCCGGCGTTGAGCGAAGGCTCGATTAGCGACGTTGATGGTGCAGCCGCAGCCGTTGCCGCAATCACCGCTACTGTCAACACCCTGCGCCAGGTACATGAGAAGGTCGATGCTGAGGATCCTGCTTCGGCCGATATTCTCCTCGACTACGTGCGTCGCCTTGAGCAGCAAGCGTGGTTCATTGGCTCAGCAATTGCGCAGGCCTAGTATTTCACAGGTGTAAAGAATCGGTGGCAGATAATTTATCTGCCACCGATTCTTTACACCCACGATGATCTCAATGTATTTCTTACGTTGAGACCACCATGGATGTGGGGTGCTTTCTCCAAGCACCCCACACTCCTACTTTTTCAAAAGCTGATCGAACGAGGCAAAGTCTTCGTACAGCTCAGTAGGGTCAGTCTGGATCAGCTCTTCCTGACTCTTACTTGCGAGACGCGTCGCACCGCGCTGTTGAACTTGACGCACCTGCGCGTTACCAACCGCGGCACTGGTGTTGGCGATTTCACCTTGCTCAACCATGACTGCACGAGCAAGCTCGCGCCCTGAGCGCGAAATACGTCGTTCAAGCGACGCGCCTCCCGAGCCATCAGAGTCGGCAGCTGCTGCTCCCCAGTCTTCTGTTGCCGCATACACCGCTGTGGGAACCACATGCGCATGAAGGTAGGAGAACATCGGCCGCAGCGCGTGTTCAGTGATGAGTGAATGGCGCGGAGTGCCACCCGTCGCACCGATCAGCACTGGCTTGCCCTTGAGCGTATCTTCCGGCATAACATCAAAGAAGCTTTTGAACAGCCCCGACATGGACGCGTTGTAAGCCGGTGTCACCGCCACCACCGCATCAGCATTGAGAACATCATCGAACGCCTCCTCGAGCGCTGGCGCAGGGAAACCCGCCAACATCGCATCCATGATGTGATGAGCATGGGCACGTAGCGAAATCACGTGATATTCACTGCCCGGCAGCGCATCCACCGCCGCGCGCGCAAGCTTTTCCCCCAACGCGTCAGTCGTCGAATTTTCCGAGAGCGACGCCGATATGACGACGATATTCATCAGTGCTTCTCCGTCAGGTGCAAGAGGTTGTCAGCGTGCCTGACTGAAGCTTCGTCATTTTCTTGCTGCTCATACGGTGTCGCAACGCCCGAAACGTTGTCTGGCTCACCGAAAACAGTGGAATCATGCGCACCTCCACGAGCCGCAACGAGCGACGCATGAGTTGGCGCATCGGGGACGCCATCCTCGCGCATCGCTGTGAATTCCTTGCGCAAGGTCGGCAAAATTTCACCCAGATAATCGATCTGCTCAAGGACCTTCTTCAATGGCAAGCCCGCGTGGTCGATGAGGAACATCTGACGCTGGTAGTCACCAACCGCCTCACGGAAGCCCAGGGTTCGATCGATTACTTCCTGCGGAGATCCGACTGTGAGCGGAGTTTGCGAGGTGAAGTCTTCCATTGACGGGCCGTTGCCGTACACCGGAGCATTATCGAAGTAGGGGCGGAACTCGCGCTTGGCAGTCTGGGAATCCTTGGCCATGTAGAACTGTCCACCCAAGCCCACGATGGCATCCTGCGGGCGTCCGTGACCGTAGTGCGCGAACCGCTGACGGTACAGTGCCACCATCCGCTTCGTGTGGCTCATCGGCCAGAAGATGTTGTTATGGAAGAAACCATCACCGTAGTAGGCAGCCTGCTCAGCAATCTCTGGGGAACGAATCGAACCGTGCCAGACGAAGGGAGCAACGCCGTCAAGAGGACGCGGAGTCGAGGTGAAGTTACGCAAGGCGGTGCGGAATTGACCTTCCCAGTTCACGACGTCGTTATCCCACAGCTCACGCAGAAGTGAGTAGTTTTCGATCGCCAGCGGAATACCTTGGCGGATGTCCTTACCAAACCAAGGATAGACCGGGCCCGTATTACCTCGGCCCATCATAAGATCGACTCGCCCGTCCGCCAGATGCTGGAGCATCGCAAAATCTTCAGCGATCTTGACCGGGTCTTGAGTGGTAATCAAGGTGGTAGAAGTGGACAGTATGATGCGTTTGGTCTGCGCCGCAATATAGGCAAGCGTAGTAGTTGGTGACGAGGAGAAGAACGGCGGGTTGTGATGCTCACCGATGGCATACACATCCAAACCGACTTCCTCAGCATGTTTCGCGATCTCAGCCGAGGCCTTAATGCGCTCGTGTTCCGTGGGGGTGCGACCCGTGGTGGGATCGGTGGTGATATCTGAGACAGAAAATACTCCGAACTGCATATCCATGTTCTTGCTCCTTCATTATTCGAGGAAGTTGTGTTTCTGAGATGAGAGTATCACCCTTTAGTTAAATATTCAACCTTTAGGCCGAGGGGGGCATTCTCCCCATTCGCCACCACAATTGTGTGAGTTGTTCAGGCACGACTAAGATTGAGCGCGGAAAACAACGGGAGGGATATATGTCCGAAGTTATCGACGGCGCCGAGCCAATCCAGGACGATCCGCGTATTGACGCGTCATTGCGCGCAGCAGTCCGACGGCTCACCACGCTGCTCGGAAATGTGCTTGAGGATCACTATGGCAGCGATGTGCTCGAACTGGTTGACAGTATCCGTCTGCGCGCCAAAGCAGCTGCAGATGATCCAACCGATGCACTCGGACGTGAACTCCTTACCACTCTTTCAGCACTCCCGAGTGAAGAAGCAACTCTGGCAACGCGCGCATTTGCACAGTACTTCTTGCTCGCAAATTCGGCCGAGCAGTCATATCGCATCCGTTCAATCGAAGCAGCCAATGACACCGACTCATGGATCCCCACCTCAGTTCGTCAAATCGCTGATACACTCGGCGCCGAAGGACTGCAGGAAACCGTCGATAGTCTCGAAGCACGGCTCGTTTTCACTGCACACCCCACTGAAGCCTCTCGTCGCGCGATTCTACGTAAGCTACGTGCGATTTCTGAGATTCTCGAAATCGATACCACATCTGGCACACTCGCTCGTAAGCGTCAAAATGCTCGGCTCACTGAAATTATTGAGAGCCTGTGGCAGACCGACGAGATTCGCTCCGAACAACCGACACCAATCGACGAAGCGCGCAACGCACTTTATTATCTTCGCCAAATCTACCTCCATACGCTCTCCGATTTCCTTCGCGACTTCGATTCCGAGCTCAAGGCGTCTGGTGCGCGACTTTCCGACTCATCTTCACCGCTTATCTTCGGCACATGGATCGGTGGCGATCGCGACGGGAATCCCTTCGTCACGCCAGAAGTCACTGCGACGGTTTTGCGCCTGCAAGCAACCACCGCAATGGACATTATCGCCGAACTTCTCACCCAGCTCATCGAGTCCACCTCGATCTCTGCAGCGCTCACCGGTGCCGATGACGAACTCGCAGCTTACCTGGACGCTCATTACCAGGCGTACCCTGGCGATGAAGAGATTCGCCGGATGTTTGCTGAGGAGCCCTACCGTTTGGTGCTCGGGGCTATGCGACACAAGGTGAGTGTCACTCGTGAGCGTTTCGCTGAAGGCACGGCCTACGACGGCCGTGGCTACGCCGACGTCGATGAGCTTTTGGCTGAACTCGCAATGCTTCGCGATGCTCTGCGCCGCCATCACTCGCGTTCTGCTGACGGAGCCGTTGCCACCGCAATGCACGTCATCCGAGCCGTTGGATTCACCCTGGCAACGATGGACGTACGTGAACACTCCGAGAAACACCACGACGTGTTAGCCCAGCTTTACGACCGACTCGGCGAACTCGACGTCCCATATGCACAACTCGATGCTGAGGGTAAACGTGAGATCCTGTCACGTGAACTGGCGTCTGCACGTCCACTTGCAGGTGCTGTGCTTGACGACGACGAAGAGTCCATTCTCGCTCCGCTTGAGCGCATCACATTCAACACATTCCGCGCATTGCGTGATGCCCAGCGTACGTATGGTCGCGATGTCATCACCACATACATCATTTCGATGACGCACGGAGCACATGACGTTCTCGCAGCCGCAGTACTCGCGAAGGAGGCGGGCATTCTCGATCTGTCGTCGTCAACAAAGCGCGCCGACGTCGGCTTTGCTCCTCTGCTTGAGACAACCGTTGAACTTGCCGCAGCAGGTGAAATTCTCGACCAACTTCTGTCGGATCCCTCCTACCGCGAAATCGTTCGACTCCGCGGCGACGTGCAAGAGGTGATGCTCGGGTATTCCGATTCAAATAAGGAAGCGGGAGTCTTTACTTCTCAGTGGTCGATTCAGAAAGCACAGCGGGCACTGCGTGATGTGGCAGCAAAGCACCATGTCAAGCTTCGTCTTTTCCATGGCCGTGGCGGCTCGGTTGGACGCGGCGGCGGCCCCACATTCGATGCGATTATGTCCCAGCCAGCTGGAGTGTTGGAGGGCCAGATTAAATTCACCGAGCAGGGTGAGGTGATTTCGGATAAGTACCTCCTCCCGCGCCTTGCACGTGAAAACCTTGACCTATCTCTTGCCGCTGTTATGCAGGCAACGGCATTACATCGCACACGCCGGCACAGCGATGAGCAGGTTGCCTACTGGGATTCGATTTTGGACCTGATCTCTGAGGCGTCTTATCGTGCCTACCACGAACTCGCGTCGAATCCGGATCTACCCGAATATTTCGTCTCATCTACACCGGTAGAACTTCTGGGTGACCTCAATATCGGTTCACGCCCCTCAAAGCGAACAACGTCAGAGAAGGGTCTGGACGGCCTGCGTGCAATTCCGTGGGTATTCGGGTGGACACAATCACGTCAGATTGTGCCAGGATGGTTCGGTTTTGGTTCGGGTATCAAGGCTGCACGCGAAGCTGGATATGATGAGGAACTCCTCAACATGCGCCAGGCATCTTCGTTCTTCCAGTCAGTTCTATCCAATATCGAGATGACCTTGGCGAAGACGGATATCGAGATCGCTGCACACTATGTACATTCGCTCGTTCCTGAGCATCTGTGGCCAATCTTTGAACTCATTAAGCGCGAACACAAGCTCACAGTCGAACAGGTTGCGTGGCTGACAGGAGCCGAAACACTACTCGATAATCAGCCAACGCTTCAGCGAACCCTCGCGGTTCGAGATCGTTACCTCGCACCGTTGAACTACATGCAGGTAGCGCTGCTGAAGAAGGTGCGCGAGGCTGAAGCATCAGGCGCACAAGTTGATCGTGAAACCAGACGAGCTCTCCTCATTACTGTCAATGGCGTAGCCGCTGGCATGAAGAATACGGGCTAATCGATACTCATCATGCAGTGGTGGCCCCTGGCGTATATGCCAAGAGCCACCACTTTTTCATTCAGGCGTGGAAGTGACAATTCGATGCCGCGAATACCCCTGAGCAAGTACAGCAGCGAATGCAAGGAAGCCAAGTGCGGACAGATAGACAAAGGCGTAGTGAAACCCGATCGACTCTTGGAGATATGAACTCACCATTGGACCAGCCAGTGCGCCAAAAATTCCGTAGGCTGCAAAGACAAGCCCGAAAATCTGACCAAAATATCGGATTCCAAAGATCGGCGTTAACAACGCAGGCGCAGTTGTAAACATCGTACCGAGCCCAATTCCAGCAACAAGTGCCACAACGACTAGCACCGTCGGGGCTTCGACAATCGTCAGAGCGAGATAGCCAGCACCAACGCCAAAGAATGCACAAGCAGCGATGATCACGGGACAGACTCGATCGATGATTGCCGCAATAACAATACGAATCAGCGCATTACCGATAGCGAACGCAGTGATCACTGCAGCCGTGTTCACAGGCACACCATGTTCATTGAGATAGGTGGCATATGTTGCAGAAAATGGCAACATGGAGATCGTTGCTGCCCCTGCCGCAAACCAGATAACCCACATTTGCCAAAATGAGGCCGAACGGACTGCTTGAGACACAGTCAATGATTGGCTTAATTCAACACGATTCTTACTGCGAGAAAATGCTGCAAGTTCTTCAAGGCGCGCAAATTCCACCTGCTTTGGAGTGGACAACAAGATCGCAACGATTGAGAACGCAATAGTAGCTCCAACGAGCACAGAGAGCGTTGCCTGAAAACCTATCCTCGCAAGAGCACCAGCAATTATTGGTGAGGCAAGCGCTGCCCACCCCGCGAATGACACATTGATCATGCCTGTCACGAGACCACCTCGAAGAGGGAACCACTCCTGAACCGCGGAAAGCGAGGGTGAATATGCGAACGTTGTCGAAATGCCACCGATTGCCGCCCAGACATACACAGCCGTCAGCGAGTGAGGAAAAATGAGGAGCAAAGACAGAGCCGTGACCTGCATGAGGAGAGAGATGACGTACATCATGCGCGTCCCCCACCATCCACGCATCACACCGGCGACATAAGTAAAGATTCCTGAGGAGAGAACAGCGACCGTCGTCACCCACCCAAGTTGAGCGTTCGTTGCACCCAACGCATCTTTCCAATATGGAATAAACAGTCCCGGTAGAGAGAACAGTAAGATGCCGGGAACTGCCATTGCAAGAATCCCCGCAACTACCGCTGCCTCCCCTCGAAAAGTAGTTGAATTTAACACTAAAACAGCATACACCCGTGTCTCGGCTGCCAGGTAGAGTTGTGATGATGCGATCACTTGATCCTTGGCTTGATGAGCACTCCTGCCAGATATCCACTTCTCCAAACGAAATGAGGAACGTTATGCTCGCAGCTATCACCGGAGCAGCTCTTGCGGCTGCTGCCGGACTCAACGCTTACATCCCTTATCTCTTCGTTGCCGTCCTTGCTCGCTTCACGGACGCCATCACATTGCCTGCGAGCTTAGGGTGGATCTCCTCCTGGTGGTCGATTAGTCTCGCCACGCTTTTACTCATCTGCGAAATTACTCTCGATAAAATCCCTGCCGTCGATACGATCAACGACGCCGTCGCCTCATTTATCCGACCTTCCACTGGCGGCCTGATCTTCGCCGCGACAACAGCGGCAGCGAATTTTGAAAACTCCTCTACATTATTTACGCAGCACCCATGGATCGGGGTGCTTCTTGGCGTCATCTTTGCCGGGATCACGCACTCGGGAAAGATGACTGCGCGCCCGGTGATCAACGCTGGATCCTTTGGTGTTGGAGCGCCAGTGGTGTCGATGGCGGAAGATACAACCTCAGCAGCGCTCTCCCTGACCGCTGTATTTTTCCCTATTGTTGCGTTGGTGATCGTGATTGCGCTATTTGCACTTATTCTTTGGGTGACATTCACCCTCGTCCGCACTTCTCGCACGCTCGCTTCACGTCGCAGAACAGCTCTCCGTGCGACGTCGAAGGGTGACGCCAAAAGATAACAAATGAATTGGAGGATTCGCATCTGCGAACCCTCCAATTCATTTGTTTCGGGAACTCAACGACGACGTAGGCTCAATACAGCACCCGCTGCAATTGCACCAACAGCAACGATGACCACTGCGATCACGTTCGCTCCCGTGAAGCTCAGCTCACCCTGAGTATGACCAGAGGCGCTGGGAGCCGATGTTGTCGGCGCCGACTTTGTCGCCGACTTTGTCGCCGACTTTGTCGCCGAGCCAGCCGGCGATGAGTCTTGCGTGTGATCCCAGCTCCCGACGAGTAGAACCGAAAGCGGCTCAACACTCACTGATCCACTCGATTCGATCTTTGCGCGTTTGTTGAGCACACGCCCGTCCTTCACAAGAGCGCCGTACGTCCCTTTCGCAAGATCTGCCTTCCATTCCTTCGTGGACGCATTAATGAAAACCCACGCGGGATTTCCCTTCCCAAAAGCATCCTTGACTTGATAAGCGATGTGTTCGCCATCAAGGCTGCGACCAACAATGCGGTTCTTGACCTCGTTGTTGGTTGCCATGTGTAACCACTCAGATGTCGCACGCAGGTGCAGAAGATCCTTGAACAGCTTCACATTGGCCGGGTATGTGGCCGCACGATCATAGTCAAATTCATTGACTTTATCAGGTGACTTGTAGGAGTTTTCATCCCCACCCTTTGTGCGTAAAAATTCCTGGCCCGCATGGATAAACAACGTTCCCTGCGCGAGCGCCTGGATGGTGGTGGCAAGTGCATGACGACGAGCAATCTGTGCGTCTGTCGCCCCCTTGAGGGTCAACGTTGCCTTGAGCTTGTCGTAAAGCGTGAAATTATCGTGTGCCTCGTTGTACACCACCGACTGGTAGGGTGCAGCAAAGGAGAACGCATGAGGCGATCCAAGAAGTCCGTCATAGACGCGATCCGCATCGTCCTTCTTCTTCGAATCGGAGACAAAACCTGGCGCCTTCGCGTCAAAGACCGAGCCCTTCATGCCGTCACGGAATGCATCATTAAAATGCGAAATTCCGGGCATCTGAGCTGGATGACGATAGTTCGATGGAGTCACGCCCTTGGGGTGATTACCCATCTGCCATCCTTCACCGAGCACGATAATATTCGGATCAATCGCGTCCAGTGCAGCGCGTACCGCATTCATTGTATCGACATCGTGGATACCCATGAGATCGAAGCGGAAGCCGTCGAGGTTGTATTCCTTGGCCCAGTACTTGACCGAGTCCACAATGAATTTGCGCATCATCGGCTGCTCAGAGGCAGTTTCGTTTCCGACGCCGGTACCATTGTGGAAACCACATTCATTATTCATACGGAAGTAGTATCCAGGCACCGTCAGTTCGAGAGGGCTCTTGGCGACGTCGAAAACATGGTTATACACAACGTCCATAATGACGCGTAGGCCAGCATCGTGCAGGCCCTTCACCATCTGCTTCATCTCAATAATACGAGCAGTGGGATTCGTTGGATCCGTCGAATACGAACCTTCCGGCACGTTGTAGTTGGCCGGGTCATAGCCCCAGTTGTACTGAGCTCCCCATGAAAGGTCTCCTGTTTCATTGATGGAAGCAAAATCGTACATGGGCAGCAGTTGGATATGCGTCACTCCCAGCCCCTTCAGGTAGTCCAGACCAGAAGGGTTGCCTTGAGCTGTTTTCGTTGCCTTCTCAACGAGGCCGAGGAACTTTCCTTTATGAGAAATTCCGTTGGTTTTGCCGATTGTCAAGTCACGAACGTGTGCTTCGTAAATGACGGCTTCATTGCGATTCTTCAACGCGGCCATACGCTGAGTTGACCAGCCTGCTGGCACGGTGTTGTGTGAATCGACAACGACGGAGGCAGCCGAGTTCACTGTAGATGCGCGTGCGTACGGGTCCGAGGATGTATGCACTGTGCCGTTTTCGAACGTTAGCTCATACCGGTAAACGGTTCCGGCCTGGTTGCCGTGGAGTGTGTACTGCCATGTACCTTTCTCACCGGCTTCCATCGGTGTCGCCTTGCCGGTAGTGTCGTTGAGGAATCTCACCGACGTCGCTGTAGGCGCCCACAGGCGGAAGGTTGTGGATGTTGGGGTGTACAGCGCACCGAGCTCACCGTCATAGGTGTATTTTTCGTTGAACTCTTTGGTGTGCAATGCCATGCACTTGCCAGGCTCAGCAGGTGCGGGCTTTGCGATGGAGGGATCAGGCTCACGTGTGAGAGTGAACGTATCCTTGTTCTTGTATGACACAGAAATCGCTGATGTGACAACGAGGTCCTTGAAGTCGCCGGACTGCCATTGCCATTCGTTTTTCGACGTTGAGCGGCGAATGAGTAAATTGACGGTCGTCTTCCCGGCAGCTGCCGGGACGGACGCCGTCAGGTTGCCGTCCTTGTCTGTACCATCAAATTTCTGAGATGTTCCGTTACCTCCAGTTGGCCACACCCACAGATTATATTCGCTTGCCGGAACAGCGGGATCAGGGGTGAAGGTGACATCAACTGTGAGTGGAGCACCGTTATGTTCGTCCGCCTGCGCAGGCACGACGAGGCTGAATACCGCAAGTAATGCCACAAGAGCAGTGCCGAGAGCACGCTTGAGTACGATCTTCATAATCCTCCTTGACGACATCTGTCATGATCAAAACTCTGATTGAGATTCTTTAACGGCGACACTCACTGACAACGGAGCAACCTCAGCCACCGTGCCAGGCATACCTGCGACGTCGGCAGCTGAGTTTGCCACTAGCGTTGTCCATTTACCATCCAATTCTGTGGCCCACGGATACTCACTTGCATTGATGAAAACACGGGCTTCCTGTCCATTCGCGCGAACGGTATAGGAGATGCGCGAGTGATCCACGTGAGTAAAGTCGTAGACACGGTCGATGGTGTCGAAATCTCCTAGCCGTAGCCACGATTGTTGCGAGCGAAGTGCGAGCAGTGAACGCACAAGTGTGGGGAATTCAGGCCAGTGAGCTGCGCGATCATAATCGAACTCATTGACCGAGTCTGGTGAGGCATAAGAATTACGCAATCCGCCCTTTGTACGTCCGAACTCTTGGCCAGCATGAAGAAATGCGATCCCCTCCCCCAGTAATTGGATCGTGGTCGCTAACTCACAGCGACGGATAATGTCGTCCTGACTTGCCTGCGGAAAAGCACGAGAAATTTTATCGAAGAGCGTGTAGTCATCGTGTGACTCGTTGTAGATCACCGACTGTGTCGGCTCAGAAAACGGGTATGCCCGACGCGATCCGATGACGCCGTCGGCGACTGCCTCTACTCCGTCGCCACCGGAGGCGAACCCACGTGAGCCGTTGTCGAACGGTGATCCTTTCATTGCGTCACGGAATGAGTCGTTGAAGTGCGCGATTCGCGGCATCACATCCGCGTGGGAGTAATCAGCTGGTACAACGCCGTCAGGATGGTTCCCCATCACCCAACCTTCACCGATGATGATGATCGATGGATCGATATCGTCGAGGGCGCGACGCACAGCGTTCATCGTCTCAACATCGTGAATACCCATCAGGTCGAAGCGGAATCCATCCAAGCCAAACTCACTGGCCCAGTAGACCACCGCATCCACGATGAGCTTGCGCATCATCGGCTGTTCTGATGCCGTCTCGTTTCCGCAGGCTGTGGCGTCAGCAAAGGAACCATCGTCGTTGAGTCGGAAAAAATATCCCGGGACTGTCATCTCGAGCGGATTTGTTCCGGCGTCGTAGACGTGGTTAAAAACAACGTCCATCACGACGCGCAAGCCGGCATCATGGAGCGCATCAATCGCGGACTTGAGTTCGCGGATCCGTGCATACGGGTTGCACGGATCAGACGAATATGAGCCCTCAGGCACGAAATAATTCATCGGGTCGTAGCCCCAGTTGTATTGGGCGCCCCATGAAAGATCGCCCATTTCGTCCACCGAGCCGAAATCGTAGATTGGCAACAGCTGGATATGGCTCACTCCCAGACTCTTGAGGTAGTCAAGACCAGAGGGATTTCCCAATGCCGTGCGCGTTCCGGTTTCTGTCAGCCCAAGAAACTTTCCTTTGTGGCGAATACCGTTGTTGACGCCGATGGTCAGGTCACGCACGTGGGCCTCGTAAAACACCGCGTCCGCTGCGCGCATCGGAGCCAGTCGCTTGCATGGATGTCCTGCCGCAACTGGATCGATCACAACAGATGCCTTCGAGTTCGGCGTCGCCCCGCGCCCCCATGGATCACTCGTCACATTCGTGTGACCGCCGGGGAAAGAAAGACGATATCGGTACACCTCACCGGAGAGGTCGTCGTCAATCGACGTGAGCCACACGCCACGTTCACCGCGCTGCATGTCGATGAGGTCCGCTCCGTCACTGCCGAGCATTAGCTCCACGCGCTCAGCCGTGGGAGCCCAGAGTCGGAAAATTGTGGTGTGCTCAGTGTATTCAGCCCCCAGTGGGCCGTCATAAGCGAACTCGTCATTGAATTTGCTTGAGTGAAGCTCTTGCCAATTTGCGTGAGCGTTCGGATCTTTCAAAGGTGTTTGTTCCATCACGGCGATATTCTATCGGACGGAGACCTCTGATCCTACGTTTCCTTTCAGCTCTTACGCTGTTGATGTGTTGGGCGCGCCGGTGGCGGCGCGCCCAACACATCATTGACTTTTACAGCACTTTCGACAGGAATTCACGAGTTCTCTTATTTTGTGGATTCTCGATAACGTGTTCAGGGGCACCCAGCTCCACGATCTGGCCATCATCCATCAAGATCACTTGATCTGACACCTCGCGTGCGAACCCAATTTCATGGGTGACAACCACCATCGTCATTCCCTCTTTGGCGAGATCTTGCATCACCGCAAGAACCTCTCCCACGAGTTCCGGATCGAGGGCCGACGTCGGCTCATCGAACAGCATCAGATCGGGATGCATCGCGAGCGCACGCGCAATAGCAACGCGTTGTTGTTGCCCGCCTGAGAGCTCTGCCGGATAATGTTCAGCACGATCTGCAAGTCCCACTCGTGCCAATAGCGCTTGAGCTTCTGCCTTCGCTTTTTCCTTGGACATTTTGAGGACTTGGACCGGAGCTTCCATCACATTTTCAAGAGCAGTCATATGTGGGAAGAGATTGAAGCGCTGGAACACCATGCCGATTTTGGCACGCTGAGCAGCTGCTTCTTTCGAGGTGAGTTCGTAGAGCTTTCCGCTCTTCTCTTTGTATCCCATGAGGTGTCCGTCTACCTCGATGCGGCCAGCTTGGATCGTTTCGAGCAAGTTGATGCACCGCAGCATCGTTGACTTTCCACTGCCGGATGGACCGAGAATCGTGGTCACTGATCCCGCAGGAACATCGAAAGAAACTCCTTTGAGTACGTGGAGGTCCCCAAAGAATTTGTGGACGTTGTCCACGTGAACTGCATTCGTCATGTTTGTATTCTCTTCTCTTATCTTCAGGGGGTGTACTCGATGAAGGGGTCATCGTTGGTGGTTCGCGCCGCTGTAATCGCTGCTTGACGAGAAACTTTGGTGGCAGCATGAGCTTTGCGGCTAACTTTGAGACTATCTCGCGAAGCTCCACGTCCGAAGTAGCGTTCAAGGTAGTACTGGCCAATCATCAAAATCGATGTAATGACCAGATACCACGATGCCGCAACAAGCAAGAACGGAACAGGAAGGAATGAGGACGATCCCTTCGCTGAAGTAATTGCCGTCAGTTCAAGTGTCAGTGGGACGGCAGTGACCAATGACGTCGTCTTCAGCATCGAAATCGTCTCGTTCCCTGTCGGCGGGACAATCACACGCATTGCCTGCGGCAACACAACTCGACGAAGAACCTGCTTTGAGGACATGCCGAGCGCTTTCGCCGCTTCCTCTTGACCGGCGTCAACAGAGTTGAGACCAGAACGCACGATTTCAGCCAAATAGGCGCCTTCATTCACGCCCAAGCCGATGACAGCGTAGAAGAACATTGTGGCGTTCAGTCCGCCGAAGAGATTACCCGGGGTGATTGTGAAAAATTCGATGCTTGTGAACGGGATCCCGAAGGTCATTGTGGGCCACAGAGTTCCCATCAGCCCCCAGAAGATCAGCTGGGTATAGATCGGTGTGCCACGGAAAAACCAAATGTAGAAGGTTGCCACACTGCGCAGCACGGGATTTTCGCTTCGACGCATCACAGCCATCGAGACAGCCAAAATAACTCCGAGGATCATTGAGCCTGCCGTCAATGCAAGAGTGAATCCAACAGCGCGGAAAATGTCTGGTGCGAGCAAGTTTGCAGCAACGATGTCCCAGTGGAAATTCGGATTCACTACCACTTGGTAGACCAGACCGACGGCGATCAGTCCCACGATCACTGCCGAAATCCACCGGCCCCAGTGCCGCACTGGCACTGCTTCAATCAGTTTTGTTTCCATATCTCTACTCTAATTTCGTTTTGGCGACCGTATGTGCGATTGACGATTTGCGTGCTGAAAATGCACGAAGCCGCTCGCCGACGCCGGAGCGCCGGGAGCGACCGCGTGTCACTTACTTTGCTGGGTTGAGGGTTGCCGTGGTCTCAACGCCTTCCGTAATTCCCCAGTTATTGAAAATCTTCTTCACGTAGCCGTGATCCATCAGGTACTGCATCGCTTTCTGAACAGCTTCAGTGAGCTTTGGATCGTTCTTGGATACAGCAACACCCATTCCCGCCTTATCCATGAGGTCGCCGATGATTTCCGTCTTTCCGGACGTCAGCTTTCCAGCGTAATCGGCCACCGATCCGTCGGTGTACATCGCGTCAATCTGTCCACCTGCAAGAGCCAGGGTGACACGAGCTTGCTCATCTTGCTTCTGGATCGTAATCGGCTTTGCTGCGCACTTGTCCTTATTAAGGGCTTCGAGAGCCTCATCTTGAGCAGTGCCGGTCTGCACACCAACGACAGCTCCACACGGGTTAGCCGGATCGAAGTTCTTCGGGTTTCCCTTGGCCACAGAGTAGCGCGAACCATTCTGGAAATACTGAACCATGTTGACAACTTTCTGGCGTTCAGGGCTGATATTGAACGCTGAAAGACCGACCTCGTACTTCGTGCCAATCGCAGGAATAATCGCATCGAACTTCGAGGCTTGAGTTTCTGGTTTCAGGCCAAGCACCGTGGCGAGTGCCCTGGTGAGATCAATGTCGTAGCCCAGCTGCGTGGTTCCATCGGGCGCATAAAACTCGCCCGGTGCATAAGTGAGTTCTGCTCCGTTGGTGAGCTTGCCGTCTGCCTTCACGGCATCTGGCACAAGCGCTGCGAGCTCATCAACCTTTTTGAGATCTGAAAGGTCAGTGGGTTGAGCGGTTGTTGCGCCACTGTTTGACGACGCCGGTGCGCTCGATGCGCCCTCAGTCGCGTTTGCGCCACAAGCAGTCAGGGCGAGAGTAAGTGCAACTGCGGCGGTGCCGAAAATCTTCTTCATGAGGGGTCTCCGTTCTCGTAAGCTCTCTTCGGAAGAATATACACCTATAGGGATAGTTATACAACCTATTGAGTGGGCATTGTTATCTCACGACTCACAGACCCTCGGTGCAGCGACGTTCGCTGCACCTGACATCGGAGGGGAAAGCGGAATTTGAGGAAAAATCCAGGAACCGTTGACACAATAGGAAGAGACTTGAAAAGAAAGCAGGTAACCGTGACGCAACTTCTCGCCCTCCTTGCTCACCCGGCAGGGCACTCACTCTCCCCACGGATGCACAACCTCGCAGCACAGTTGACTGGTACAGATGTCCATTACATGGCGTTCGACGTCACAGATCTCGCCGCCGCAACAACAGGCCTTGTCGCGATGGGTGCGCGCGGATGGAATCTTTCGATGCCGCACAAACAGCGTGGGTTGGAACTAGCCGATGTTGCGTCGCAGGCTGCCACGATTATCGGTACAACCAATACGATCGTGAATCTCGGTGGCCGGCTGACGGCACACAATACGGACGGCATCGGCGCAATCCGCGCACTGGCCGCAAACGGCGTAACGGTTCGCGGCAATGACCTCGCCGTACTCGGTGCAGGAGGCGCGGCACGCGCCATCGCAATCCAGGCAGCTCTCAACGGCGCGCGGCTGGTTCACATCATCAACCGATCCGCTTGCGCTGCCCTCACACTCGCTCGAGACGTTGAAGCTGCTGGAGCCCGGGCAAATGTTCTTCCGCTCAGTTCGACGTGGGAAACGGAGATTACGGGTTCCATTGCTCTTGTTAATGCGACAAGCGTTGGGATGACTCCACAAACGGCACAAACCCCTGTCAGAGACATCGACAAGCTCCCTGCCGATCTTTTCATCATGGACACTATTTACGCTCCATCTCAGACACGGTTACTTCAAGATGCGCGAGAGAGAGGAATACGTGCCGAAAACGGCCTCCGGTTACTGGTGGAACAGGGAGCCGAAGCATTTTCCCTCTTCACAGGTGAACAAATGCCTACCGACGTCGTGTTGGAAAATTTACGTCGAACTCAGGATGACGCCAGCGATCACCTCGCTAGTGTACCGACGCGGATGCGCAGTTCCCGACATGCACGGCACACAGAAGCCTGATTACGCAAGAGAGCTATCATTCCACACATGAGTACGCATGATTTGCCAGTCGGAACGTCTCAACAGGCGAAAACCATTGTCCCGGTCATGTTCACTTCGCTGGCTGATATTGAGGGCGAAATTCTCGCGGCGACCGGCGCTGATGGGATTGAATGGCGGATGGATGCACTCAACGCCACTGATATGGAGGAATATCTGGAGGCCGGACGCGCTTTGCGTGATGCCACCACAGTTCCAATTCTGGCGACGTTTCGAACTGCAGCACAGGGAAGTCAAAAGGATATCGATCCCGACTACGCCGAGCTCCTGATAAGTATCGCGTCGAATGAAATTGCCGACGCCGTGGACGTTGAGATGTTTTGCGATTGTGAATGGACACCAAACTGGCTAGGGCCTGCCCCCGCCATCAAGCAACTCGTGACGACACTGAAGAAACTCAACTGCGAAATCGTTGGGTCATGGCACGACTTTTCCGGGGCTCCACACTCATCCGAAATCACTGGGCGTTTGGTCACCATGGCACAACACGGAGCTGACATTGCAAAAATTGCAGTGATGCCCCAATCTGATGCTGACCTTGAGGCGTTGAAAAACGGCGCACAAAGCGCCCATCAACGCGGAGTTAAGCGAATTATCGCTATCGGAATGGGGCCATTAGGAGTCGATAGTCGAATCTATCCCGAGCACTACGCAAGCTGTGCCACCTTTGCTGCTGGGGCATCAGCGTCGGCGCCGGGACAGATGACGATCACACAACTCCTCGATGCACGCCGCCACTAAGCCACGTGGGGTGGCAGGTAAAAGACCTGCCACCCCACGTTCATGCTGTGAGTATCACTCGCTGACGCCAAGTTCTTTCCACAGTTCCATGATTTCGGCCCCCGAGCCCATGCGGAACTTGCCACCCTCATTTTCATAGGATTCGCCGTTCTTGTTCAGGTAGTGCTTGACCATCGGGCAAATTGCTACAGCGGTCTTGCCTTCTTCATTCGCAATCTGGAGGCCCTGCTTAATCAAGAGCGTTCCCAAACCGCGGCCTTCAAATTCTTCACGCACGCCAGTATGCGGGAAAAGACGCTCGTCGCCGTTATCCCAGAATTCCAGTTCTCCGGCAGGCTGGCCGTCCACAAAGAGCAAAATATTGTGGCCGGCATCGTCGAACTTCATCTCCACCGGGTGACCGTTCTTATCAGTCAAGTTGTCAAACATCGATGTTCCTTTCTTTGGCTGATGGACATTTCATCGCTTTCATCCCCAAAACGCCGGAGAAACAATTTATATTCCACCGTCTCGATGATCGTGGGTTGAGCTAGTGAGCTCATGGCTCAGCCCAGTGCTTTTGCGCGCGATTATTTCACCGACCCGGCAGTGAGGCCGGAAACAATGTATTTCTGCAACGCAAAGAACACAACAACCACGGGTATTGCCGCAAGCACAGCACCTGCAGAGAACAATCCCCAATTTTGTGAGAACTTCTGCGAAACGAAGGCGTACAGGCCCACGGCAAGAGTTTGCTTCTCAGGAGAGACGAGCACGGTTGATGCCACCGCGTATTCGCTGACTGTTCCAATGAACGAGAGCAAACCAACAACAGCGAGAATCGGAGAGACCAACGGCAAAATGATGGTGAAGAATGTGCGAGTGTGCCCTGCACCGTCGATCTTGGCGGCCTCGTCGATCTCCTTGGGAACCGTATTAAAAAAGCCATACATAAGATATGTATTCGTCCCGAGCGCGCCACCCAGATACACCATGATCAAAGCGAGACGCGAGTTAATGCCAAGCAAGGGAGAAATCTCGCCCAGTGAGTCGAGCAAGAGGTAGATCGCCACGATCGAAAGCAGCTGCGGGAACATCTGCACGAGAATCAGTGACAGCAGCCCCGCACGTCGGCCATAAAAACGCAGCCGTGAAAAGGCATACGCTGCAAGAGCTCCGAGAAAGACAGACATACATGCCGTGGTCACACCGATCACGAGTGTGTTGAGATACCACGAAGCATACGGCTGTTGTGGAATCGAGAACAGCCCAGCGTAATTCGAAAACGTCACCGAGGAGAATAGAGAATTCGATGACAGAAGCGTACCGCTTCCATTCAGCGATGCAGAGAGAATATAGAGCACCGGGAATCCTGCAAAGACGCAGGCGAACACGCCGACGATGTGGCGCCACCCGACGTCGCGCAACCAGTACCCGAAGGAGTGCCGAGGTTGTGTAGGAACGACGCCGCTAGCGCGCTCAGTGTTTTTGACAGTCTGTTGAATCATCTCAGTTCAACTCCTCAAGCGACTTTGACATTTTGAAACCAATCGCAGATACCGCAGCAACGATAAAGAAGATCATGATGGCGAAGGCAGAAGCAAGCCCGTAGTCCCGATCCGCACCCACGAACGCAATCTTGTACACCATGGAAATGAGGATGTCAGTACTTCCGATATTCATCGTTCCATCGGTGTTGACCGGCCCTCCGCCAGTGAGCATGTAGATGAGATTGAAGTTATTGAAAGTCATGGCAAATGATGAGATCAATAGCGGCGCCACCGACACCAAGAGCAGTGGGAACTTAATCAATCGGAAAATCTGCCATGCAGAGGCACCATCAAGCTTTGCGGCTTCGGTGATTTCCTCAGGAATTGACTGCAGCGCTCCCATGCAGACGAGGAACATGTAGGGAAAGCCCAACCACAAGTTCACTGTCAAGACAGCGATTTTTGCCAGCGTTGGCGATTGAAGCCAGGCAATATCTGCACCGCCGAGCAAGACCTGGTTAATAAAGCCGAACTTCTGGTTCAACAATCCCGCCCACACGAGGGCTGAGAGAAAGCCAGGAAACGCATAGGGCAAGATGAGGATCGAGCGGTAAACCCTCCTCCCTCGCATACGTGGGTTGTTGAAAACAATCGCAAGAAAGAGCCCGAGGAAGAAGCTGGAGGCTACCGAAATCACGGAAAACTCGATTGTCCATGCCAACACCGAGAAAAATGGGCCGCGAATTTCCTGTGTCGTAAATGCGCGAACGAAGTTCGCAAACCCCACGTTCACTCGCCACCCAGGTGTCAGCTTCGCACCGTCGTCGGCAGTGAACATGCCGACGCCGGTGTCACGATAGACCTTGCCATCGCGCGTGTCGGTGATCGTGTCTGATTTTTCGTCGTAAGTCAGTTGCGACTGGAAAACATACGCGGTTTGCCCGTCAGACGTGCGTAGAACGCCGTCGTTGGGGTTCTCGCTGACAGGTACAGTGAGATTGGTGACCTGGTCTTGTTGAGTGAGCAGCTCATCGAAGTTGAGCACTCGGCACCCAGCAACATCGGGTCGCCCATTTTCACTCGGGCTAACCGCGACGACGTGGAGCGGTGTCGTTGCATCACCCTGGAGGAATTGTCCGTTGGGATCTTGTGCCAGCAGCCCAAGGGTCGAACCGCATTCAATCACGGCCACGGAATAGACGGCAGAGTTCTCTGTCTTGACTACCGAGGACTGGAGAAGCGAAGTGATGGCGTGCTCCTTCGTGACGTTATGCCCCGTGCCATAGTTCGTCACCGCAATATAAGCCGAATAGACAATGGCAAACATCTGAAAAATGAACAAAAACGCCAGTCCCGGAACCAGGTACTTTGCTGCAATGTGTTTTCTGCTCCAGTACACCCAGTTGACAATCGCTGTTCCTAAGCCGAGGAAACCCAGAATAATCCAACGATGAGTCGAGATCAGAAGGAAAGCCGAGTAGAGACTGAGAGCGTCAATGACTCCCAGAACAACAATCTTGACAACGAGCGTGGCCACGCCCACGCTCGCGCGATCCGCAATACGAGCCGCAATGCGACTCTTTTTTGTGTTGCGCTTTTCCATGAGTTATTTCCTCAACCTCTACCCGGCGGCTATTATTTCTTCAGTGTTGCGGCAATATCAGAGGCCATCTTCGACCACAGCTTCCCGGCATCCCCACGCTGATTGATAATCGACACTTCAGTGGGAGCCCATGACTGCCACACAGCGGCCATTTGGGTGATGTTAGGAAGTGGGACGCCGCCCTTTCCCGCGTCGATGAATCCCTTGACGACGGGATCGCTGGCGACTTTCTCCATCGTTACGGTGAGCGCCGGCGGGACGTTTCCTGCTTTGTAGAGTGCTTCTTGCACATCGGGAGTAGCGATGAAATTCGTCAAGAAATTAGTGGCGGCAAGCTTATTCTTTGTCTTGGCTGAGAGGTAGAAACCTTGAACTCCCACGAATGGCTTCGCTGGCTGTCCGCCGGCAGAGGGAAGAGGATCGACGGACATGTGAATGCCAGCCTTTTTGATTGCCTCAACATTCCACGGGCCGGTGATGAAGAACGGGGACGCCTTTGACGTGAACTTCGACAGAGCAATATCGCCAGTCATGGCCGTCAGAAGGTTTCCTTCTTTGGCTTCGGACGCCATCCACTGAGCAAATTTCTTACCGTTGTCATCGCCAATTGTCATCTTTGATGGGTCGTAGCTTCCGTCAGCCTTTTGAGCAAAGACGAAGGATCCGAAAGACGTCTGGGCGGGATAGAGGCTGTAGGGATCGCCATTTTCCGAAACTTGAAGAAGATAGGGATACTCAGTACCTGCCGCTTTTCCTGCAGCCTTCATGTCATCCCACGTCTTGGGAGCCTGCGGGGCGAGCTCTGTGTTGCGGATCAGTGCAAGGTTTTCCACCGAATACGGCACACCGTATGTCTGTCCGTTGTATGTGAAAGCGTCGATCGCCGCCTTGGCAAACTGATCTTTGACCTTTCCAAGTTCGATTGGTTGAATCACACCGTCCGTTGCAAGAAGTCCGGCCCAATCGTTCGGCCCAATCGACACGTCAGGGCCTTTGCCTGCTGGCACCTGTGTGATGAGGTCTTGGCGAAGCTGACCGAAGTCCTTTTGGACGAGCGTCACCTTCACTCCGCTCTTCTGCGTGAATTCCTTGGCCGCATCTTTGACGGCCTCAATGTGGGAGGCATCCGCCCACACCGTAATCTCAGTAGAACCACTGGCGGTATTTTTTGTCGTCTCTTTTTGTGCTCCGTTTGATGAGCACCCGGCAAAAACAGACGTCATGAGCGCCAGCACGGCAGCCGATGCGAAAAACTTCTTTCGTGTCAACACCTTCAGGTCACCTCTCAAGTTCATGCGACATCACTACTTTGTCAATGTCGCGATTGGCTTCAAGGTAACAGCACAAGCACTAGCAATTGAGCGGTTTCTTCCTCCCCGCGATGTATTTCAAGATGTTGCTGTGTTGTTTCAGAGAGCTGAATCGCCACCCGCTCAGAAGAAACGATCACAGATGCGCTGTGGTGGAACGGATCACGAGTTCAGGCGCAAACACTGATTCGCCTGTGGGATCAGCTTTTCCTTCGATTTTGTCTGCAAGAGTCCGAGCCACGGCGCTGCCGATCGCTAACATCGGCTGACGAACAGTGGTCAGTGCCGGCGCAGTGTGCATTAAGAAATTGGAATCACCGTATCCCGTCACCGAAACCTCACGTAGCACTTGATATCCGTGCTGTGCAAGAGAGTGGATAGCTCCGAGAGCGAGGCGATCGGACGCACACACAAGTGCGGTTGCGCCTTTTTGACGAAGCCTCAGCGCAGCAGCATATCCAAGCTGTTCTCCTGCATGGCTCACCTCGACAAATTCTGTACGGAAATCTCCAAGATCTTTCGTTGTCGCAGCACGATATCCAGCAAGAAAACGCTTGCTGGACGTACTCGGAATGGACGGCAACATCAGTCCGATACTTGTGTGCCCCAAGGAGATCAGGTGACGCACTGCGATCTCAGCCGCAACGCCGTCGTCGGAAGAAAATGCGGGAACCTTGCCGTGCGAGGCTGCATTGACGAAAACTGCAGGAATCTTGCGCTCGCTGAGGAAACTCGCAATTTCTTCGCCTCGTGATTCCCACGATTGGAACCCCTTGAGCACAATGACACCCGCGAAATCATGCTCGGAGATCACTCGGACGATGTCCAGTTCGCCGGAGAATACTGGATCTTGAACGCTTGTCATTGCCACATAACCGCGTTTGGACAGCTCGGTCTGAATCACTTGCGACAGCACGAGGTAAGCAGGTTCTTCCAGTGTTGGCACGACAAGTCCAACCACACCGTTACTCACGGAACGCATGGTTTGTGGGCGTTCGAATCCAAGTTCGTCAAGTGCATCGAGAACCGCCTGGCGCATCGATGGGCTAACTCCCGGGCGTTCGTTCAGGACTCGCGAGACCGTCGCTTTACTCACCGCTGCCTTAAGCGCAATTTTGTCGAGCTTGGAAACCATATTTTCATTGTGCAACACGATGAAACATGTTGGCAAGAATCTGAAACGCCGACGCGCGGCGCTGAAAGGGTAACAGAGCAGCACAGCCATCTCCCTACGATAAACATATTCATCAAGGAAAGGAATGTCCGTGAATGTTCAGCTCACTCCCCCTGTTGCACACCACGACGGCTCCCCGCTCTACGTCAGTGAGCAACGGCCTGAGCTTGGCGACGCCGTTCGTGTGCGTTTCCGTGCCGCGAACGACCTCGGTGTGAGCGCGGCCTTCGTTCGTCTGGTGCGCGATGGCGAACCCGTCTACGTTCAGGCATCACTCATTGACACCTCAGGGTCTGAGTCCTGGTGGGAAGCAACATTCGAACTGACAAATCGTTCGATGAAATATCGATTTGCACTGCAGTGCGCCGATGGCGTGCTCTGGCTTAATGCGATGGGTCTGCATCACTGGGAGCCAGCCGACACACATGATTTCCGCCTCACCACATCACATACACCCGAATGGGCCAAGGACGCAGTGTTCTACCAGATTTTTCCGGATCGATTCGCACGGTCTCAGGCCCATCCGATGACTGAAACGCCAACATGGGCGGTGCCATCTGAATGGGGTGATCCCTTGCAGGCAAATACGAAAAACGGAGTGTTCCAGCTTTATCGAGGAACACTGTGGGGCATCATCGATCATCTCGATTACCTCAGTGAGCTTGGGATCAACGCTCTTTACCTGACACCATTCTTTCCTGCGCGATCAAATCATCGCTATGATGCCTCAAGCTTCGACCATGTTGATCCGCTTCTCGGTGGCGACGATGCTCTGCGTGCTCTCATCGCTGCAGCTCATGAGCGCTCAATTCGTGTGATCGGTGACTTGACGTTGAATCATTCGGGCGTGACCCACCCGTGGTTCGAAACTGCTCAGGCAGACCCACATTCGATTGAAGCAGACTTCTACTACATCGACTCAGAAAACCGCGGCCGCTATGTCGCCTTTGCAGACGTTCCGTCCCTGCCAAAGTTCGATCACGGCGCCACGGAGCTTCGCCGTCGTCTCTATGATGGCCCTAACTCGGTAGTCGCGTATTACATCCGTGAATTTGGCCTGGATGGCTGGCGGATAGACGTTGCGCAATCTGCCGGCCGGTACCGCGGCGATGATTACAACGCCATGATCGCCCACAAAACTCGTGCAACAATTGCGGCAGAGCGATCAGATGGGATTCTCATCGCGGAACACCAATTCGATGCCACCGACGATCTTCACGGTGATGCGTGGGATTCCACCATGAGCTACGCTTCTTTCACCAAACCGATATGGGCATGGCTCGCTTCTGGGCTCGACCGTGACCAGTGGGGAGCTCCACTTCCGGCACCTCGCTTCGGGGGCACTGAGCTTGCGGCGACAGTGAGCCAATACGCCGCGCTCATTCCATGGCAAAACACCCTGGCAGCAATGAATCTTCTTGATTCCCATGACTGCGCACGATTCCGCACAATTGCTCCCACGAACCAAGAACTCGGTGTAGCGCTTTTGTTCACCTTGCCCGGAATGCCCACGATTTTCTCTGGCGACGAAGTCGGAGTCGAAGGCGGAGGTCTTGAAGCCTCGCGCGTCCCCTTCCCGTGGAATAACGAGGAATGGGATCATGCTTTGCACACTCTCTACCAGAGACTTATCTCGCTACGTCATGAGCACCCTGCTCTTCGCGAGGGCGGTCTTCGTTGGCTCTACACCGACGTTGATACCGTGATTTTTGAGCGCGCTCACCCCGATGAGACGCTGATCATCGCAGTATCACGAGCCGAGCATGAACCGATTATCTCTGCGTTCAACGGCCAGTCATTGCTCGGTGGCGAAATGCTTCGTAGCGGCGCACCGATTCCTGCGGTGGGATACGGCTTCGACATCTGGTCAGTGTCGTCACAGTTGGACTAACGCTCTTTTTCGCGCTCCTTGCGTTCCTTGCGCTCTTCGAGTCGTTCCTCGATCTTTTCGAGTTTCTCGACGAGGGCGTCGCGACGTTCTGCCCATACCTCGCGGCGCTCTTCGCGCTTCGCTTCTTTGGCAGCTTCTTTCAGAGCACCCTGACGCATCCCGTCTCCACGGATTCGCAGATAATCTTGGTGCCGATCAAGGTGATCGAGGACGTCGTGGATGAGGCCCTCAGTCGTGTAACCCATAACGTCATAATCTTGGGCCTGCTCGTCGGTATGGACTTCGAGGCGAGTGTAATAGTCGTCTTCCGTTGCCACGTGGACACCGTAGATCGGCTTGGGGACAGCGACGGCGAGGATACGGTAAACGAAATCGTCAGACTCAGTATGGACTGTGAACTTTAAACGGTCATAGACGTGGCGGTCTTCAGGCAAATCTGCGATGTCGTCCTCATCCCCCCGCTCGACGACGGCACCCCCAGGGATCTCTGCGGCAAGTTTCTCAAGAGCCGGTTGAGCGACATCGTTCATGAATCTCACGGCCTGCCACGGAGTGATCTCACCAAATCGCCATGCGACTCGTTCACGCCAGGTAAGAGTTGACGGGCCACCAGTAGGAACATTACGAGCAGAACGCTCACGCGACTTTTCAGAAATTGAATCCTCACGAAGAGCTTTCACCATCGAAATCATGACTCCCAGCATGACAAAAGCGAACGGTAAGCCCATGACGATTGTGGCGCTTTGCAGGGCAGGGATGCCTCCCACAGCTAGCACACCAATCGTTAATGCCCCAGTCAGGAACGCCCACAAAAGTTTAACGGAGGTGCGTCCATCTGTTTCCGCGTCGGGAAGACGGGACGAAAGATTCGCCATTACCAGGGCGCCGGAGTCGGCGGAGGTGACGTAGAAGAGGAAAGCGACGCAGGTCGCGAGGGCCACGACGATGAATGGCAGCGGGTAGTCCTGCAAGAGCGTGTAGAAGCCGAACTCGGGGCTGCTCACCGTCGCTTCTCCCCAGGCGCGTCCGGCGTCGGAAGCGCGAACTTTTTCGAGCGCTGCGTTACCGAAGATCGATACCCACATCACCACATAGATAAGTGGAAGAAGAAGGCAGCCAAAGACGAATTCTCGAATCGTGCGTCCACGCGAAATGCGCGCGAGGAACATTCCGACAAAGCTGGCCCATGCGATCCACCAGGCCCAGAAGAACAACGTCCAGGTGGCCATCCAGGCAGAGCCAGCGCTGAAGGCGAAAGTCTCAAGTGCCATCGAACTGAAACCGGAGACCAGATCTCCGACGTTCATCACCATTGCGTTCAGTAAGAAGGAAGTGTCGCCGGTGAAGAGGACCCATGCCGCGAGTGCGAGCGCACCGAAGACATTGAGTTGAGAGAGCACTCGGATGCCTTTTGCCACACCTGACCATGCGGAAATCGCAGCGAGAAAGACGGCGATCGCAGCGAGGACGATCTGCGGTGCCAGGTGTACCTCGATACCGAAAAGAATCTGCAGGCCGACGTTGATCTGGACGACTCCGATACCCAAGGTAGTGGCAACACCGAAGATTGTGCCCAGGATAGCTGCTGCATCAACGAGGTCCCCTGCCAGCCCGTGTACACGCTTACCCAGGAGAGGATAGAGCGCTGATCGAACTGCCAGTGGTTTGCCTCGCCGGTAGGCAAAGTAACCGAGGGCGATCCCCATGAGGGCATACATCGCCCATCCGGTGAGTCCATAATGGAAGAGCGTCCACACAGTGGCTTCGCGCGCGGCTTCAATCGTTTCAGCATCGCCGTGTGGCGGGGCAAGGTATTGCGTGACTGGTTCAGCCACCGAGAAGAACATGAGGTCGGTGCCAATTCCTGCAGCGAACAGCATGGCTGCCCACGTGGGCAAAGAGAATTGTGGCTTGGAGTTTTGCGGGCCAAGTTTCATCATGCCGTAGCGTGAGAATGCCAGCCAGAACACAAACACCACAATGATGCCGGCCAATGCCACATAGAACCAACCAAACCATGTGGCAATCCACGTGGTGGCGGTGCCGAGAGCTTCCCCCGCACCGGTGGGAGCGATAATTGTCCACGTGGTGATCACCGCAATAACCAGTGCCGACGCAACCAATACGGGAGTGTTCAGCGGGGCTGGAGTGCGCCGTGGCTTAGTGCGAAAACCTGTTTTATCTGCAACTGGCATGTATGCCGACTCCTTCTGTTTTTCTTACGCGGCCTCCAGCATATCCGGTCTGAGCGGTCTTGCTCAGCAAGATGAGTGGACGGTAGTAGAAGGAGCCGGCATGATGTCGCTGATTGAGATGTCTCTTACGCAGACTGGGCGTTGTCGTGAGGGTGCGTCAGCTCGTCGGCGAGTAAATCGGGAGTCGCAGACAGTTGCCCACGCGAAACCAACGCATACGAGGCGAAAAGCACCACCATGTAGGGAATGCCGGCGTACCAAGCCACAGGCATCAGCCAGAAAAGAGCGATGAAAATGGCAACTGACGCCGCAATCACGAGGGCATTGACGACCGGCGCACCCCACAGCCGGTGCTTGGGCAACCATGCATCGGCAGCTTTGCGTGCGCTACGGAACTTCATATGTGTCACCATCGTCAGCACCCACGTGATGAGGATCCCGACTGTCGCTACCCCTGAGAGGTAGAGAAAGGCGCGATCTGGCGATATCAGCGCGAGGATCGCCGCAATCCCCATGCCCAGTGCCGCGCTGAGCACTGCATAGCGTGGTGAACCATTGGCGCTTGTGCGGGCGAGCATGGACGGGGCTTCGCCGTCGATGGCAAGCGAATGCAACATTCGCGAAGATGAGTAAAGCAAGCCGTTTGCGGCGGAAAGTGCAGCGACAATCAAGACGGCATTCATGATGTGCGCACCTGAGCTAACGCCAGTGAGGGCGAGAGCAGTGACAAACGGCGACTCTTCCAGCGCGCCCGAACCTGCAGCAGTTTCGTTCCACGGTTGAAGTGTGAGAACCACGCCGACTGCGAGGAGGTAGAAAACAATGAGCCGGTAAATCATGTTGCCTGCCGCACGCGGGATGTCGTGGCGTGGGTCGGCCGATTCTGCTGCAGTGACCGAGACGTTCTCTACTCCCCCAAATGAGAAGACAGCGATGCAGGTAGCCGCAAGAATACCCGTCATTCCATAGGGAGCAAAGCCACCATGGGCAGTGAGGTGGTGCAACCCGCTTGCCTGGTGTCCAGGAACCATCCCGAGGATCAGCGCGAGCGTCAGGAGAATGAAGGAAATGATCGCCACAACTTTGATCATCGAGAACCAGTATTCAGAACTCCCATACAAGTGTACCGATGAAATATTCAAAGCGACGATGAAGAGCGCGCAACCCAACGTCCCTGCCCAGAGCGGCACCGACGGAAACCACCAGCGAATATAGGTAGCAGTAGCCGTCACTTCTGCACCCATAGCCACAGCAAATGTGACAGTGAAGTTCCAGCGTGCCACGTAACCTGCCAAACGGCCGACGTAAGAAGACGACACCGCACCATAACCTCCAGCGACGGGGTGAACAGTCACCATTTCGGCAAGAGCCCAGACCACTGCGAGTGCAAGAAGTCCTGCAAACGTATAGGAGATGATGGTAGAGGGGCCAGCAAACGCGATCACGGAACCCGAGCCAAGAAACAGGCCCGTACCGAGTGCTCCCGACAGGCCAATCATTGATACTTGGGAGGACGTCAGTCCACGCTTGAGCGACGTTCCAGACATCATTTTATCTTTTCTTCTCGGTTTAAACGGCACAATGATATAAATCATGATTGTATGCACCGCGTAAGCGGCGCGCATATCAAAGGATGCCGTTTACCCCATTCAACTTTTTGGAGGACAGTTCATTCGTACTGTCAACTACCCACGCATGTCACCATGGATTCTTCAACTATTAGGGTTGAGGAGAGTCACCGTGAATATCTGCGATACGTGAATTTTCACCAAGCGCCTCAATACCTCCTCCAATATGGAGGTCTCTGACAATACCCTTTTCTGTCACCTCGTATGTGGTGACGTCTGCACCACGTGTGCGAAGGGCACCGCCAATATTGATATGGTCAATTTCTCCGCCATCCTTCACAGACAAAGCAATCGCTTTGAGTGTCATCTGAACACCCTTGACCAACGACATTCCTTCTGAACCGGTTGTCTCCACGTTACCCTTCACGGTAAGGCTCCCCATAGGTTTGCTTACCTGGATACCAATCGAGCCGTTACCGTGCGTTACGATGGAATCGAAAATCGCCTCATCAAGAGTCCCGTCATAGAGATTAAATGCCCGGGCACCAACGCCTGTGGTCACAATGGGTGCCTCGATCTCAAGGCGATGGATATCTCCAAAATTCACAAAGCCGATACCCGATGGGCCGGTAGACATGATGTTGGCTTTCGCTCTCCAGTGATTCACTTGGCCCCAGTTATCAAGAACCATGTCGTTCTGTCCGCGTGTTGTCACATCACCGACGTTTTCAACTGTATCAACCTCCGCCGCTGACACCACAAAAACGCCTCCGCTGATTTTATCAGGAGTGCCAGGGGCAATTCCGCCATCGGTATGGATAAGCCCAGTTCGGATGAGATCAGCAGTGAATAGACCACCCGCTGGTTTACCGTCACGATCACCGTACCCAGCAACAAATACACCAGACCCGCGTACTGGCGTATTTGGCATACCGACGGAGATTCCATCCAGGGTTGCAGTAAAAGTTGATTCCTTATGTGGTTGGCGATTCCACAGAGTCAGTCCTCCTTGGAGTACGTCCACGCCATATCCGTGCGGCTGCTCAACGCGCCCACGCACATCCGCTTCAGCGACATGCACATTGGAAGCCTCAACCCGGACAGACATCAACTCGTCTTGAGCGACGAGGTAAATTTGGCCGACGGTGGTGACGTTATTGAGTGCCAAAGTACCGGCGTCAACAAGATCTGTCGCATTGTAAATAGCGACTTCGTGAACGCTAGTCGTGACTGTAATATCGGACAGGGTGTTGTTTTTAGTCAGGCGAATACCTTTAGCTAAAAACTCTAACTTCCCGCCAGATAACGAAACCCCTTCAGGCAAGGTGATCGAAGGTATGCCTGAGATGGTTCCCTGGATTGAGATATCAGTTTTTCCCGAAGCGAGGGCTTCGGTTAGCTCTTGAGCATTTGTGACAGTCGTATACATGGCTGTGACCATACCACGGGTAACCGATCAATGTAAGGGGTGCCCCGATGCAGCATTCAACCAGGCGATCAGTCAAGCATGGAAAACGTGATTCGCTTTCCTTGCAATGAAGTAAAGCTCCAAGCAGAAGAACAAAAAATTGTACACTGACGTGATGAATGAACCGTTGACTGTCCACGATATCCAGGCTTTAGACGCCGCAAAGCTCTATTACTCTGGTCTAACGCAAGCTGAAGTAGCGACAAAACTCCATGTTGCACGGCCGACAGTGTCAAAGCTTCTTACCCATGCCAAGCGCCGCGGCTTCGTGAAGATCGTTGTGATGGATCCTCGCGATCACGATGAATCTCTGGTTAATACCCTTGTCACTCGTTACCAACTTCTCGATGTCGTACTCGTGTCACCAGCAGATCCTTCTCCAGCTGCTCTACGAGCAGCGCTTGGTGCAACCGGCGCAAAGCTCCTTACCCGCCTCGTGCGCGACGGCGACGTCATCGGCGTCGTCCCCTCGCGAACACTCAGTGCTGTGGCTGATCATTTGTCACCGATGGCTCGAAAGAATATCAAAATCGTGCAGATGTCCAACGGGTTGTCTGATCCGCCCCACCGCGCTGGACTCACGACGTTAGAGCGAATCGCGGGCGCGTTCGATGCTGAGTGTATGCGTTTCGGCTTCCCAACTTTTCTGGAGTCTGTGGATGGGCTCAACCAGTTAATGTCCGATCCTCGCGTGCGTCGGGTTATCCATGCAGCATCGCAAGCCCGCATCGTCGTCTATACCACTGGCGATCTGTCAACGAATCGCTCACTCCTGGAAAACACGGAGATGTCCGACGCTGAGCGAAACGCAATCTTCGACCGTGCAGTGGGAGATATCTGCACACGTTTTGTTGACGGACGAGGACGTATCTGCTCGCCGGACTTCAATAATCGAACTCTGGGAATCTCCCTGCCCGATCTTCGGGCAAAGGAACAAAAGATCCTCGTCGCTGGTGGACGATCGAAGGCGGACATCATCCGGGCAGCACTAGAAAATGGATACGTGAACCGTTTAGTCATCGATTCAGCAACCGCCGCATTGGTGGTTCAACCGATGTCGTGAGCACTGTGTGGCACAAATGTGCCAGGTGAGCACCTTAGCTCCTCCTTGGCGACACCTCCCCTCTCTTAATGCAAATACCCCCGAAAAGCGCTGCTAACACAGCTTTTCATCCAAGACACCCTAATAATTCACTACTCTTCCGCTGCAGCGGTATACCCGGTAACTTGAGTGTCACACCACGAACGACGGAGTTTCATGGTGCGTTAGCTCGTCATCACGCGAAGATGCGTCCAGCGAGTCCGCTTCACTGAAAGAATGAGGTGTACCAACGTGAGTGCTCATATTGAACCCGGCGTCAAAAATACGTCGTGGGGGTTAATTAAAGATCCAGCCCGCCAGCTTCCCGACGGCTACCTTGATCGCACGCCAATTTTCCAATACATTCTGCTTTCGATCTGCTTCCCCATGTGGGGCGCGGCAGCCTCGATGAATGACATTTTGATCACCCAGTTCAAATCGGTTTTTGACCTATCAGATTTCGCTTCGGCGTTCGTCCAGTCGGCATTCTACGGTGGGTACTTCGTGTTGGCGATCCCTGCCTCACGCGTCATCCGCAAGTGGAGCTACAAGAGCGGCATTCTGATGGGCTTATGTTTCTACATCATCGGCTGCACACTCTTCTTCCCAGCTTCGCGAGTAGCAACGTATTCCGTGTTCTTAGTGGCGCTCTTTGCTATCGCAACCGGCCTATCATTCCTTGAGACGTCGTGCAACACTTACTCCACAATGGCCGGCCCGCGTCGTCTGGCAACCTTGCGCCTGAATATTTCTCAGACCTTCTACCCGCTGGGCTCAATCTTCGGCGTGCTGCTTGGAAAATGGCTCGTCTTCACCGACGGCGAAGCGCTCCATAAGCAGATTCAGGGCTTAAGCGGCGACGAACGCACGGCATTCATTTCCGAAGCGCTTGGGCGAACACTTGGACCGTACCGTTTCATTATTCTCGTCCTTGCGATCTTGCTCATCCTCGTCGCTATCACCCAATTCCCGCATTGCAAGCCTGTGCGCGGCACTCACAAACTCAAGGCAAGCATCGGCGAAACCCTGTCCTACCTGGCTCATAACGCACGTTTCCGCGAGGGAATTTTTACTCAGTTTCTTTACGTCGGTATGCAGACTGCGGTGTGGTCATTCACGATTCGACTCGCTCTTAATCTCGATTCGTCTCTCAATGAGCGCACCGCCTCCAACTTCATGATCTGGGCATTCGTCGCCTTCTTCCTTGGCAAGGTATGTGCCAATATCCTCATGACGCGATTCAACGAAGATCTTGTGCTCATCGGATACTCGATCGCCGGCGTCGCCGCCCTCGCTGCAGTGATCACGATTCCGTCGATTGCTGCCGTCTGGTTCGCAATTCTCACCTCCGGACTCTTTGGCCCGTGCTGGGCAACGATCTACGCCCGCACCCTCGACGCCATTGAGGACAAGCGTCACACCGAAACCGGTGGCGCAGTGATCGTGATGTCCATCATCGGCGGCGCAGTGATTCCCGTCATCCAAGGCCTCGTTTCAGACAAGACCGGGTCCATGCAGGTCGCTTTCATCGTGTCTCTCATCTGCTTTGCGGCCGTTCTGGTGTACTTCCTGCGCCAGTACAAAGTCAGCCGCACTGCATCCCCCTCAGCCAAGTAAGGAAAAGAAAATGCTCACTATTCATCTCGACAAAGCGCAATTTCATACACACGAAACTCTTCTTGCTGAAACTGGCGAAATCCGCGTCAGCACAAAGAAGTATCGCAAAGGCATCGAATCGTTGACAATCGCGAACTCTCGCGGCCATGTCGAAGTTCTGCCGTTCATGGGGCAGATCATCTGGGATGCAGAGTTTGATGGACGCTCCTTACGCATGAAAAACATGTTCACCGAGCCGGGGCCGGCACACGAAATCGTGGAAACCTACGGTTGCTTCGCTTTCCACTCAGGTCTTCTTGCAGCCGGCGTTCCTTCCCCTGAGGATACGCATATGCTTCACGGCGAGTTCGCGACCGCTCCTATGGATCAAGCGTGGTTAGAGATTGAGGGCGATCGAGTGCGTATCGTCTCCGACTATGAGTATACGATGGGCTTCGGACATCACTACCGCGCACGGCCCTGCGTCACCGTCGAAGCCGGATCCCCACAATTCCATATTGGCATGGAAGTCACCAATCTTTCCGAATATGCTCCTATGCCGCTGCAGTACATGTGTCATATGAACTACGCATTCGTTCCCGACGGGGTTATGAGCGAATCGCTTCCTGATGGCGCTTTCCAGCTACGACGGACAATTCCTGCGCACGTGACGCCGACCGAGCGGTGGACTGAGATCAACGAGGCAATCCTGGCCGGAAAAATTGATTCACATGACCTGTCAGCCGCAACCGAATTCGACCCAGAAATTGTGTATCTTGCTGACGATCTCACCCAGTACGGTCCGGTTGCCACGTTCGAGCTCACCAGTCCCGATGGCGTCACGTTCACGACGCGCTTCTCGACACAAGAGTTCTCTACAGCCACTCGTTGGGTTCTCTACAACCCAGATCAGCAAGTCGCAGCTTTTGTGCTGCCAGGAACTTCACGTCCGGAAGGATTCCTTGCAGCACAAAAAGCAGGAACGCTGATCATGCTTGAGGCCGGCGCAACACGTACGTTTGATGTCATAACAGGAATCAAGGAGGACTGAGATGGATATCGCGGTTATCGGATCGAATATGGTGGATCTCATTTCCTATATCCACCGTATGCCGAAAGAAGGCGAAACAATCGAAGCGCCAGATTTCAAGCTCGGCTGCGGAGGAAAAGGTGCAAACCAAGCCGTTGCTGCCGCACGGATCGGCTCCGATGTTCTGATGGTGACTCGCGTCGGCAATGACATGTTTGCTGACAACACGATTGCAAATTTTGAGGCAAATGGTATCGATACGCGCTACGTCTTGCGTACCGAGGCAACCTCAGGTGTAGCGCCGATCTTCGTTGATCCTGAATCACATAATTCGATCATCATCGTCAAGGGTGCCAATGCACAGCTCTCCCCTGCCGATATCGATGCTGCTGGAAACGATATTGCCAAGTGCAAGCTCATCGTCCTTCAGCTCGAAGTGCCACTGGAAACGGTGTACTACGCAATCGAGTTCGGAAAGCAGCACAACATCCCTGTGTTGCTTAACCCTGCGCCTGCCGCACCTGACCTCGTGTTGGAAAAAGTCAAGGATGCCACTTATTTCATGCCCAACGAATCAGAGCTGTCACTTCTGACGGGGATGCCAGTGGAGACTCTTGATGATATTCGTAACGCTGCATCTGCGCTTCTCGACGCGGGGATGAAGAACGTCATCGTAACCCTTGGGTCTCGCGGTGCCATCTGGATCAGTAAATCAGGTGAAGTCATGATTGAAGGCGAAACCGTTGATGCACGCGACACAACAGGTGCAGGAGACGCATTTATCGGGTGCTTCTCACATCATTTGGTTGCTACTGGAGATGTGGAAGCATCGATGAGGATGGCAAACAAATACGCCGCTAATTCCGTCACCAAATTAGGAACACAAACCTCATATGCGACTGCAGAGGAATTTGATGCCGTGAAGTAAGGGAACGGTTTCGTAGTGCGGGGTGTGGTGGCTGACCACACCCCGCACTACGATCTCGAAAGGGCACGCATCGCGAAGACCACCAAATATGCACATTTTTTATAAAAATTTGATAGACATCTGACAAATTTATTGCAATAATTTTGCTCGCTGGAAATTACGTCTGCTGGCAATGGAGCCTGCGATTTCACAGCAAATAGGAGAAAACACCCCCTATGAAAAATCGGACATTTTCAAAGGTCGCCTTTACCGCTTTAGCGGCAGGCACACTCGTGATCGGAAATTTTGTTGTGGCGCCTACTCATTCTGCTTTTGCTGATGAGCCGCAATCGCCCACAAACGCGACAGCCAAAACTGTCGCTCAGGCTGAAACTGGATCTGTGGACAAACCGGTAGATGAGACGAACACACGACAGAAATACACGGGAGTTGCCCAACCGTCGGTGAAATTCGGTCTCGGTGGGACAATCACCCCGAACGATCAGAAGATCACCCTCAAAGAACGCGATAAGGACAATAAGGCGTGGTACCGTATTCCGGCACTCACCTCGACCCCAGGGGGAGATCTCATCGCCGCATTCGATGAGCGCCCGCTAAGCAAGGGCGGGAGCGGGGCGAAACTCTCACGCGAAGGATTCAACGGAGAAAATTGGATCAAACTACTCGACAAAGAATGGAAGAACGGAGAGGACTCTCCCAACCCGAACTACATCGTCCAGTATCGTTCCACGGACAACGGCAAGAATTGGACGCGCGAGGGCTACATTTGTGAAGGCGTCGCATCGGGAGATCGTGAAAAGATTTCTGGCTGTTCCGATCCTTCTTACGTTGTCGATTGGGAAACCGGCACCATTTTTAATTTCCATGTCCGATCGTATCTAGCGGGAATCCAATCTTCTCAGAAAGGTAACGCAGCCACTGATCGCAATGTGATCCACGTTGAGGTCTCAGAATCTCACGATGACGGAAAAACGTGGACTCACAAGATCATCACTGATCAGGCCACGCCGGATGCCAACGCACAATGGCGTTTTGCGGCCTCTGGCCAGGGTGTCCAGCTCACCCACCCCAAGCACAAGGGTTGGCTTATCCAACAGTTCACACGTTCTGATTCGCCGGCTGGTTCAGGAACACAGCAGGCATTTTCCCTGATTTCCAAGGACCACGGAAAGACGTGGGAAGCGGGCAAGAGCGTTGGCACGAAGATGGACGAGAACAAAGTCGTTGAGCTGTCCAACGGCGATCTGCTCCTGACCTCACGTAACTCAGGTGGCCCAGGAAAATACGACGGCGTTTCTCACAACCGCGATGCACATCGTTGGCAGGCTCTTTCCACCGACGGCGGATTCACGTGGGGCGAGGTAACCCAGATGCCCGATATCAAGGAAGGCAAGACGAACGGCCAGATCCTTCGCGCTTTCCCGATGGCAAAGGAAGAAGATCCCGCTGCCAAGATTCTCCTCTACGCGAGCTCCGCGGCAATTCGAGATCAAAATTCTCGCGGTGAAAACAACGATCGCTACCGCGCAACCATCTACCTCTCATGCGATAACGGCACTTCGTGGAAGCAACAGAAGATGTTTAACGAAGACACAACGGGATACATCACAATCGCCGTCCAGCCTGACGGCCGCGTCGGAATGCTCACCGAAGACGGTAAAGACGGCTACAAAGATTACGGCATCTACTACCGAAACTTCGATATCGACTATGTCGGGCATTGCGCGGGCGTGAAGGAATACGTCAAAATCAACGCACTCAACGAGAAGGTCTCTTCCCTCGAAAGCAAGTTGGGCGACGCAACCGCCGAAGCGAAGAAGGCGAAGGAGGAGCTCGCCGTCGCACGCAACGAGCTGATGGCCACAACGAAGCTCAAGGACCAGCTCGCCGAGCAAGCGCAGGCAAAGCAGAAAGAAGTGGCCAAGCTCGAAGCGGATAAGACCGCACTCGGCACTGAGATTAAGAAGCTCAAGGCCGCGCAGGACTCACAGGCGACGACGAATAACAAGGCGCGTGAAGAAAACGCACTCAAAGAGACGAAGTCGATGATGATCAACTCCACGGTAAAGAAGAAGTCTGGCACGGATCAGTCCGCTGCATCGCAATCGACTGCTTCAACGGCACCGAACGCGAAGGCGGGAGCAGATTCGGCACCAGCACTCCCACACACTGGCGCGAACACGCTGATGGCTACTGTTTCTAGCGTCCTGCTGGTCCTTGGCGGTCTGGCACTAGCTAAGCGAACAAAGCGCGAGGGATGATCTGACACGCTGAACAACAAAGTGGGCGGGCGAAGCTGCTAAGACGAAACAGCTCCGCCCGCCCACACACTATTGCCCTGTTCAACACTTCACGAAGTGTTATTCACCGTTCGCTGCGGCCGCCCAGATCTTCACCTGTTCGGCGTTCACCGGCGTCACCCACGATTCGCGAACCGCCGAACCAACATGGAACATGCGTACACCGGCTTCTCGAAGGGGCGCAATATGGGCAAGCTTGAGCCCTCCCCCGGCCATTATCAACGGTGCAACACCCTCCATCCTCGCTGCTTGGAGGAGGTTACCCATTCCGCTCTCAACGCCGTCTTCACTTCCCGCTGTCAAGACGGTCGTGACCTCCACGCCTGCCGGCGAGATTTCCGACGAATCCGCGCCCGCACTCACAGATCCAAAATCGAGTACGCGTTGCCATGCGTTCAGATAATCCGCGGCTGAATCAACGGCACGATGAATGGTGATTTCTCGAGATCCTGCCCGCGTTGCGATTTCCTCAATCAAGATCGTATCGAGCTCACCGCCAGCGAGATACCCGAGAACAAGGGCTTCGACTCCGGCGTCAATCAACATGGCGCCTCGATCCGCGAGCGCATCAACATCGCCCGCACTGAAACCACCTTGGTCACGGAGCATTGCGCGGATAGGAAGGTCGCAGTGAGCGCGAAACTCGCGCACCTGTTCAACAGTTGCTGAAAGTCCGCCCTTATCCATCGTTCCCACGAGTTCGACTCGGCCAGCCCCACCGGCCTGCGCCGCCACACCGTCGCGCGCATCTAGCGCGATTACTTCTAGCATCGTTGCTCCTTTGTTCAGCTTTGAACGTGGCTTACCTATTCTACGTCCCTTGCAACGCTGCTTCCCGGCGCGCCGGACTTCAGGTAATTCACGGCTGAGGACTTTCAGAGCTAAACCGGTTTTGCTATCCTTGAAATGGCGGTCACACCCCTCCCTACATGCAAGGAAGCATTATGAAACTCAATGACACTTTGTTGTCCCAGATGGATAACGAATTTGACGCTCTCGTGGAATTCGCAAAGAAGAGCCGCACCGAATACGGCTTCACTACCATGGATGCGAACGGCGACGCCGACGAAGCAGCCGGTCTGCAACTGTGGATCAACTGCCGCATGACTCACATTTTCTGCCTGGCAACTTTGCGCGGTGACGAAACAGCGCGCGAGTACGCGACACACGGCATTTCCTCACTCCTGACGCATTTCCAGGACCACGAAAATGGTGGGTTCTTCAATGCAATTTCGCTTTCTACTGCCCAGCCACTTGGCGACAACGGCGCACGCAAGCTCTCCTATGCTCACGCTTTCGTGCTGCTTGCCGCTTCCTCTGGCCTGCAAGTTGGTATTGACGGCGCACAAGAACTCTACGATCGTGCGCGAGAAATTCATGAAAAGTATCTGTGGGAGCCGCAGTTCGGACTGGTCCGCGAATCCTGGGATCGCGAATTTACCTCTACCGAGGACTACCGTGGGGCAAATGCGAATATGCATACCCTCGAGGCCTCACTAGCGGCCTGGGACGCAACTACTGATCCGCGTTGGCTTGAAAAGGCTGGATCAATCCTGACGTTCGTCTTGGGCGAGGCAGAGAAAATCGGTTGGCGTATCCCTGAGCATTTTGATTCCCAGTGGAATCTCATCAAGGACTTCAACGAAGATCGCCCCGCAGACCCATTCCGCCCGTTTGGTCTCACACCGGGACACGGAATCGAATGGTCACGCCTTGCGCTCCATTTCTGGGCAGCAGTTCGCCACGCTCAGGTTGACCTCGCGCCGGAGCTGAAAGACTTTGTTGATTCCCTTCCGAATCTCGCGTATTCCTTGTTCACTCAGGCACTGGCAGACGGCTGGAATGCCGACGGCGAACCCGGCATCGTCTACACCACGGACTTCGAGGGCGAGCCGATTGTTCACGAGCGAATGCACTGGACGATCTGTGAAGGTATCGGAGCAGCAGCGGCCTTTGCCACTTATGCTGAAGAATCGGGCGATCAAGAACAACTCGACGATATGCGTCAGTGGTTCCACACGTTTATCGATTTTGCGCGCGAATACCTGATCGAAGAACCAGGCAAGTGGATCCACGAACTGGATCGTAACAATCGTCCGTCAGGAGTCACCTGGCCAGGAAAGCCCGACGTGTACCATGCAGCGCAGTGCATGATCATGCCACAGCTTCCTCTGACGCCGACCTTCGCTAAGGCCCTGGCACAGAAGAACTGACATTCACAATTGCCATTGTTCAGGCGTGGGGTGAATTTACCCCACGCCTGAACATATCATCGTCAACACTCAGTTCAGTTCATCGAGCCTTGGTGGATTAGCTCCTGCACGCGAGCAGGTGATTGCAGCAACGCGAGCCGCAAACTCAGCGATTTCTTGCAGCTCGTCCTTACTCAAAGCCCGCAACGCCTCACGGTGACGCCCACCTGTCAGTCCGCGTGATTCAAGCTGGTAAATCAGTGCGCCCATAAATGAATCACCTGCCCCAACCGTGTCAACAACCTCAACCTTCTGAGCAGGAACGCGCACAACATCACCGGCGTGATTCACCGCAATCACGCCTTCCCCTCCGCGAGTGACGGCGACCAAAGACGGGCCCGAGGCTGCGAATTCCTTTGCATATGCGATCACTGCATCTTCGTTGGGCACTTCGGTCTCGAAAAGGAATCCGAGGTCTTCGTCGGAACACTTCACGACGTCGGCCATCGCTACGATCTGACGCACGCGAGCTCTGGTTGCTTCCATATCGTCAATGAGAGCGGGGCGAATATTGGGATCGTAGGAAATTGTGGCGCCCGTATCTGCCAGATTTTCTGCCTTTGGGTCATCCTTCCCTGACTTCGCTTGGTTCAAAATCTGGGCAACTTGCCCAGCTCCCGGCTCCATAAACGTTCCGATTGAACCGGTGTGAACGTGGTGGACGCGTGTGAGATCAACGGGGGTTGCGCTCAGATCCCACGACAAATCGAAAGTGTAGGTCGAGGACCCATCCTCGCCAATTGTTGCAGCTGCCGTCGCGGTCCGCTCAGCTTCGGCACGCTCAACAACCACGTGGTCAGCTCCAAGCCAGTCAAGAAGCACCTGACCACGTTCGTCCTGCCCGAAACTCGTCAGCAAACGCGCAGGAATCCCTAAGCGCGAGACACCAATCGCGACGTTTGCCGGGCTCCCGCCAGGCAGTTCTGTGATTTGACCGCCACGGTTGATGACATCGATTAGGGCTTCGCCAATAATAAGCAGACTCATGACACAATTCCTTCCGTTGAGTCTCGGATAATGATTGAGGGTGCTTCCTGAGTAAGGGACCGCGGCGCTTCTCCGCGAATCACCTCAAGTAATAGTGTGGCTGCCTGGCGTCCGATTTCTGCAGGCTCACGATTCGTCACTGTGATCGACGGACGAACAATTCGACACAACGGGGAATCCTCACACGAGCAAATCAGCACATCACGGCCGATATTCCGCCCTGCAGCACGCAGGGCGTTGAGCCCGCCCACGGCAAGAACCTCGTTATCGAAGATCAGACCATCGGGAATCGCCGAGCCTTCTGCCAGCCCTTCGATTGCTTCACGTCCAGATTCCTCCGTCGCATCTTCTCCAGCGACCACCACGACGTCTATTCCATGCGCCTCGCCGAATTCTTCGAGCGCAGCAATTCGCTCTTGGGTATGCAGGAGCGAACGCATTCCGGAAACATAGCCAATCGAGCGCGCCCCACGCTCAACGAGATGCGCAGCGAGCGTATTGATCATTGCTGACTCATCGCCCACAACGCACGCTGTGCCCTCCATTTCGTTTCCGACGACGACGGCGGGCAACCCAAGCTTGTCCAGCTCTGCCAGACGTGGGTCACCCACGCGCGGGTCAACAAGCACAACGCCGTCAACGCGTCCTTGGGCATACCAATTGCGATACGTTGAGAGTTCCGCTTCAGAATCGGGGCCTGTATGGAAAACGAGATCATATTTCTTGGCCGTCAGCGCCTGCTCAAGCCCAATAATGAAGTTAAAGAAAAAGCGTTCGGAATTATACGAATCTGGTTTTCGGGCAATATAAAGCCCGACGGCGTCGGCGGAACCAAGAGACAGCGATTGAGCCCTCGCATTGGGCACCCATCCGATTCTTTTCGCAGTTGACAAAATACGCTTACGCGTTTCTGGCGATACGCCCGGCCTGTCGTTAAGCGCAAACGACACGGCAGTTGTCGAGACACCGGATTCGCGTGCAATATCGCGGATCGTTGGTCGGTTCATTCTTGCTCTTTTCATGAATTTCCACTCGGCCCCGTCGCCGAGCAGGAAGAAAACTTACTTACAAAATTCATTCTACTAAAAACTTGCGCTTAATCGGTTTAGTTATTACTGTGAATTTTACGAGAACAACGAAGCTCTCTCAAGGAAGGCTGACATGGAAGTCGGATTGACCCTCACTCGCATACACCGCACCTTGCACGAACGCATTATGCGTGCCCAGTACACCCCGGTGTCTCAACTTTCACTCGCCACATGGCGAGTCCCGGATGAGATCGTCAACGGTGTGCCAGTGATCGGTGAGCCTGTAGCAGAGCCGAGTGGCCCGTTCACCCCGCTTAACGTGGGGGACACCTGGGGAATGCCGTGGCAAACGGTCTGGTTCGATGTGAAGGGAACCACCCCGTCGGCGTCGCAAATCCCCCACGGCGATACTGTTGAAGCTGTTCTCGACCTCGGCTGGGATGACCACTCAGCCGGATTCCAAGCAGAAGGTCTAGTCAAGGACGCGCAGGGCAACTCCGTTAAAGCGATTAACCCGCGCAACCAGTGGATCCCGCTTCCACAAACACCCGATACCGATTTCCACTTCCGCATTGAAGCAGCCGCAAATCCACTTCTGCTTGAGGTTCTCCCTTGGCAAGAAACCCACGACGGCGACAAACTCACTGCCTCGCGAACAGAGCACTACCGCATCGCGAAGGCCGACGTCGTCATTCGCCACACTCAGGTAGTTGACCTCGTCACCGACATCTCAGTCATCTACGAAATGCTCGAAGCGAAGGGCGAAGCCGCATTCACCAACAGCGACTACGAAGCCCTCATAGCGCTCAATGATGCTCTCGACCAGCTTGATCTTGGCGATATTCCAGGCACTGCTGCCGCCGCGCGTGAGACACTCGCCCCGATTATGTCCCGGGCCGCTCTGCCGGGTGCGCATCACCTGTCGGCTGTCGGCCACGCACACATCGATTCTGCCTGGCTGTGGCCGATTCGCGAGACGAAGCGCAAGGTTAATCGCACCATTGCCAATGTTGTCCGATTGATTGAGGACGGCACTGGTTTAGTCTTTGCGCTTCCGGCGGCACAGCACGTCGCGTGGTTACGCGAGGAGGATCCTGAGCTTTTTGAACGCGTACAAAAGTGCGTCCGCGAAGGGTCGATTGTCCCCGTTGGTTCGATGTGGGTTGAGCCCGACGCCGTGCTTCCTGGTGGCGAAGCAATGGCACGGCAACTGGTGGAAGGGACCGCAGAATTTGAAGATGCTTTCGGTATTCGGTGCAAGGAAATCTGGCTTCCTGATTCCTTCGGCTATTCTGCCGCGCTCCCACAGCTTGCCCGTGAGGCCGGTATCGAACGGTTCCTGACGCAGAAGATCTCATGGAACCAAACCAACGTTTTCCCCTATCACACTCTTCAATGGGAGGGCATCGACGGGTCACGTATTTACACACACTTCCCGCCTGCTGATACCTACGGATCAGAAGTCACTGGCGCACAAATTCGCCACGCTGAGCAGAACTTCAAGAACAAGGGCGCAGCCAATAGCTCTCTGCTCCCCTTCGGCTACGGCGACGGCGGCGGCGGCCCGACTCGCGAAATGATGGAACGCCTCTCGCGTATGGAGGACCTGGCTGGGTATCCGCAGGTTGTGAGCGAATCTCCTCATGCTTTCTTCGATCGGGCACAAGCCGAACTACCTGAACCGCCGGTGTGGGTCGGAGAGCTTTACCTCGAACTCCATCGCGGAACATTCACGTCGCAGATCGCCACCAAGCAAGGTAACCGCCGAAGCGAAGCACTCCTGCGTGAGACAGAGCTATGGTGTACGATCGCCGCGCTCGCTGGAGCTGAATACCCCTACACCGAGCTCCGCGCCGCATGGCGCAAGGTGCTCCTGTGCCAGTTCCACGATATTCTGCCTGGTACATCGATTGCATGGGTGTACCGCGAAGTTGCCACAATCTACGCCGAGGTCAAGGAAACATGTGAACACCTCATCGGTGAGGCATTTGATTTCCTCGGCAAAGGCCACGAAGGACGTCAAGCGTGGGCAAATGCCACATCGTTTAGTGTTCACGGCGTCGATGCCCTTGGTGCCACTGAAATTTCCGGCGGAGTCGGTGATATTAGCGTCTCGGACAAGCGCATCTCCAACGGCGCACTCTCCATTGATTTCAACGATTCGGGCGCAGCCACACAGATCACCGATTCCGCCGGACGTACCTACATTCCTACGGGGACAAGCGCAGGTGAATTCTGCGTCTTCCAGGACTTCCCGAATACATGGGACGCCTGGGACATCGACCCTTTCTACAAGGGTTCGCAGAAGAATCTCGAGCTAGTCTTCGATGGCATTCACACTACCGAGACGCAGGCAACGGCTCGCGCACACACGTCTTTCGGTCACTCACAGATGAGCATCGAATGGCGACTCGCCGCAGGCCAACCCTACGTCGATGTTCACGTGGAGGTGGACTGGCACGAGCGCGAAAAGCTGCTCAAGCTCGCCTTCCCGCTCGATGTCCACACAGATCACGCCCAGTTTGAAACGCAGATGGGGTACATCACCCGTCCGACCACAACAAACACTTCCTGGGAGAGTGCGAAGTTTGAGGTGAACGCCCACCGTTGGCTTCGTGTGGCAAATTCGGGCACATGCGTGTCGATCGCGAATGATTCCACCTATGGCTGGGACATCACGCGTCACGCCGCAGGCCAGCGTGGCACGTACTCACTCGTGCGTGCCACACTGGTGAAATCCGCCGTGTACCCCGATCCTGCACAGGATCAGGGCCACTTCGAGTGGAACTTCCGTCTCCACCCCGGTGCTAGCGTCCTCGACGCCGTCGCCGATGGCCAAGCACTCAATATTCCGCTGCGCAAGGCGCCCGCCATCGCTGCTCCCTTCACGTGCGAAGGTGCAGTTGTGGAATCAGTCTCGATGGTGCCCGATCAGTCCGGCGATGTTGCGATCCGTCTCTACGAAGCTCAAGGCGCACCCGGCAAAGCACGTCTGACATGGCCTGACGCCGAAGTGAAAGCAACTGACCTCCTCTACCGTGACAGTGAAAATGCTCCGGCAGTTTCGAGCACCGATGGAGTTCACACCATCGAGCTCTCGCCTTTCCAGATCGTCACCTTGCGAGTGAAGGCAGGAGGGGCAAAGTGAAGTTCGGAGTCAACTACACCCCTAGACGCGGCTGGTTCCACTCCTGGCTTGAGTTCGATGCCAGCGCCGTCGCTGAGGATCTTGACGCAATCGCGTCGCTCGGAATTGACCACATCCGGATTTTCCCTCTGTGGCCAATTCTCCAACCCAATCGCACTCTCATCCGCGAGCGCGCGATCGAGGATGTTGCAACAGTTGTTCGCCTGGCACACGAACGCGGGATGGAAACACTGGTGGACGTCCTAAACGGTCATCTTTCGTCCTTTGATTACCTCCCATCGTGGGTGAGTGCATGGCATCTGCGCAACATCTTTGCCGATCCAGATGCCATCTCAGGCGAGCGCGAATTGGTGCGTGCCCTCGCCACCCGCCTTTCCCATGAAGCAGGCGCAATGGGCCTGAGCTTAGGAAACGAATTCATCCAGTTCGCTGCCTCGCGCCATCCTTTCCAGCATCAGATCACCACCGCCCAAGCTCACGCATGGCTGTCTGATTTGCTGACGACGGCGAAGACCGTGTGGCCTTCAGGCACGCACGTTCACACACATGACGACGATCTCTGGTTTGATCCCACCCAGCCCTTTGACCCGGCGTCGGCAGTGACGCTCGGCGATCAGACGACTGTCCACTCCTGGGTATTCGGACGTGTCGGCCCACGATTCGGCGCAGGGGCACCCGAACTCGACTGGTTCTCTCGCTACTTGACAGAACTTGCTGCTGGTTGGTCCGCCGACGTCGAACGACCCGTGTGGCTACAAGAGATCGGCTCTCCGTCCAACTACGTTCCCCCGCAGGAAGCTGCACGCTTCCTCACCGCCAATGTCGATCGCCTCATGGGTGCTCACGGTGGCGGAATCTCCCCTCATCTTCGTGCGATCACCTGGTGGTGTTCACACGATGTCTCCCGCTCACTGGCTGACTTCCCTGAGCTGGAGTACACCCTTGGTCTGTTCGATTCCGATGGCAATCTGAAGCCAATCGGAGCTGCCTATAAATCGGCAATCGAACAGTGGGGTTCCACAGTGCCTCAAGACGTTGTGCGCCCCACTCTCGAACTTGAGGTTGCGCCAAACCAGCGCGATCTCACGGATGCTCGCGGCGAGTTTTTCGACTCGTGGATGGCATCCGCACTCAATGGCGATGTTCCGCGCATCGTAATCACACAGTAGAAAACAATCTTCGAAGGAGAAGATATGAAGTACACCAAGATGGCTGCCGTCTTCGCTGCGGCAACCCTGTCTCTCGCAGCCTGCACGGGCGGAACTGCCAATACGTCGTCGAGCGAGAAACCCGCTGCTGAAGGCAAGATTTCTGGAGAAGTCACCTTCCAGACCTGGTCACTCAAGAACGACAAGTTCACCCCGTACTTCGAGAAGATCGTGAAGGACTTCGAGAAGCAGTACCCGGATGTCAAGGTCAAGTGGGTTGATCAGCCGGCTGACGGCTACGAGGACAAGGTTCTTCAGCAGGCAGAGTCCGGCGAGCTTCCCGACGTTGTGAACCTTCCACCGGAGTACGCTTACTCACTGGCCAAGGCCGGTCAGCTCATGAACCTGAAGAAGGAGTCGAAGGTCATCGGCGATTACGTTGACGGTGGCGTTGACGCATACACCTACGATGGGCTGGAAGGTTCGTTCGCATTCCCGTGGTACCTGGGCACCGAGCTCAACTACTGGAACACCGATCTGTTGAAGAAGGGTGGCGTGGACGCCCCGCCAGCAACCTACGAAGAGAACTGGAAGATCGCCGGTCAGCTTGCTGAGAAGGGCATCCAGACCATCTCCGATCTCCCGTCGCCCAAAGGTCTGCAGATCATGGTGTCCAACGCTGGTGGTCACTTTGACATCCTCAAGGACGGCAAGTTCGTCTTCAACACCCCCGAAGCAGTGAAGATCGTTGAGACCTACGCTGATCTGTACAAGAAGGGCGCAATCACCCCTGAAGCACTTCAGAACGCTGGCACCGCAAACGCCAACGTGAACAACTTCAACAAGGGAACCGTTGCATGGACCACCGCTGGCCCGAACTACATTGACAAGGACGTGGCGGTCAACGCCCCGACGCTCTTGCCGAAGGTAAAGGTCACCGCAGGTTTCGACAACCCGCCGTTGTTCGTTCAGGGTATTGCGGTTTCCTCGAAGGCCAAGAACCCAGCTGCTGCTCTGAAGTTTGCTGAGTTCGTCTCCAACACCGAGAACCAGATCGAGTTCGTCAAGCTCGCTGCCGGCTTCTTCCCAGGCACCAAGGCGGCAAATGCTGATCCGTCGAAGTTCGCTGAGGCCGCTCAGAACCCGGAGCAGAAGGTTGCCACCGAGCTCGCCGCAAAGCAGATGGATAAGGCCAAGATGATCGGCGATCCTCGCTACACCGAAGAGATGGAAACCTTCGCAAAGCAGCAGATTGCACTTGCTGTTAAGGGCCAGATCTCCGCTAAGGACGCCCTCGACAAGGCTGTCCAGCACGCACAAGATGCACTGAAGTAAGAAAACACGCGTTGAAGGGGACGAGCAGATGAGAAGACAAAAATGGTACACACCCTACCTTCTGGTTTTGCCAGGAGTGATCTGGGTATTCGTATTCGCCCTGTGGCCGTTCTTGAACACGGTTGCACTCGCTTTCACGGATGCTCGTCCCCTTCAGCCCGCTAATTACGTTGGTCTGGAGAACTTCTTCAAGCTCTTCTCCGACGAACGCTTCACTTACGCGCTCACCACATCACTGGTCTACGTGGTGGTCTGCGTGCCGTTGCTGACCTTGCTGCCGCTTTTGCTGGCCCTCCTTGTTCACCGCAAGATCCCCGGTATCGGTTTCTTCCGCACCACTTTCTACTTCCCGGTGATTGCCTCGGCAGTGGTTGTGGCCATCGTGTGGGAGTTCCTGTTTTCCAGCTCGGGCACCATCAACGAGGCGATGAAATTCTTTGGTCTTCTTGACCGTCCCATTGAGTTCCTTTCTGATCGTTGGTTACTCATCTCGTGTGCCATCGGCCTGACGGTGTGGAAGGGCCTGGGATACTACATGGTGGTCTATCTGGCCGCACTCGGTAGCGTTGGACGCGAACTTCATGAGGCAGCTGCTCTCGACGGTGCAGGTCGCTGGCGTCGTTTCTGGACCGTCACTGTTCCAGGCGTGCGCGGACCGATGATGCTGGTTGCTGTTCTGATCTGTGTGGCTGCAATGCGTGTCTTCACCGAGCTTTACATTCTCTCGAACGGATCTGGCGGCCCAGGTGGCCAAGCGATGTCGATGGTGATGCTCATTCAATCCATGGGCAAGGGTTTGAACGGCCAGATCGGCTACGCCTCCGCTATCTCTTTAGTGCTCTTCGCACTGACCCTCATCCCGTTGGCAATCATCGGTTACACCTCAAACCGCGATCTGATCAAGGATGCACGCGCAGCACGCCGCGCGAACAAACAGATCGAGAAGAATGCACTCCGCGCTCGTCCGGCGTCGGAAACTGCACTTCCCGCATCGATGCAGCACCTCGCCGTTGCCGCCTCGACGTCGGCCTCACGAACCACCGGTAAGCATAAGGAGACCACCAAATGAGCACCGAAATTTCGCAGGCTCCAGAAGCTGTCAAAGTAGTCCAAGCTGAGACGGCTAAGGTAAAAATTCGCAAGGAGCGTCCGTGGCGTGGACACGGCTCGTCGGACATCATGAAGCCAACGCTTCTCGGGCTCATCGGGAAATACGCCGCCCTCATCTTTATCTTCGTGATCATGGTGTTCCCGTTCGTGTGGCAGTTGTCAACGTCCTTCAAGGGCGCTACCGAGAATATCTACGACTTCCCGCCGACCTTGTTCCCCGATGCCCCCACACTGGATAACTACCGCACGGTGTTTAACACGATCCCTGTGTTCTCCTACGCATGGCATTCATTGCTCGTGGGCGTTGGAACAGTGATTTCGAACGTCATTTTTGCAACCCTTGGTGGTTACGCGATGGGATGCTTGAAGTTCCGTGGCAAGTCGATCGTCTTCATCATCTTCTTCTCGACTTTGCTCCTCCCCGGTGAGGTGACGCTGACGTCGCAGTACCTGACCGTCAAGAGTCTGGGATTAGCCAATACGCTGTGGGGTGTGTTCCTGCCTGGCGCGATTTCAGCAATCAACGTGCTCCTCATGGCCGCTGCCTGCCGAATGATTCCTCACGACATCCTCGACGCAGCCACGATGGACGGCGCTAACACCTTCCAGCGCCTTCGCCACATCGTCTGGCCTAATATTCGCGGAATGGTTTCTGTGGTTGCGCTCTTCGCTTTCATTGGCGCATGGGATGACTTCCTGTGGCCGTTGGTGGTGCTCTCCGATCCGGCGAACTACACCTTGACCGTGGGTATGCAGTACCTGAATTCGAACTTTGGCGCTAACCCACGCGCAATTGCTGCGGGTACCATGATCGCCCTGGTTCCGATTATCATTCTCTTTGCAGCCCTGCAAAAGCAGTTCTTCAAAGGCGTTGAGGAAGGTGGCGTGAAGGCATGAGCGTTCCTCCCGCTGGTTCGATCCCCTGGGTCTCTTTGCCCTATCCAAAATTCGAGCCAGCGGGAGGAGTCTGTCTGCTGCGCGCAGATACCACCTCTGTTGGTTCTCCCGAGGTTGACGAGGCGCGTGAGCCACGCGTTTACGTCACGTCCACCGCATCCGAAGCTGGCCGCGAAGTTTCCCGATTGCGTGATGAACTCCGCGACTGTGGCGTGCGAATCGTTGAGACTGCAGTAGAGTCAGACGTGACGATCACGCTTGACTTGAGCTCGTCTGATCTGAGCAAGGCACAGGACAATCATGAAAATCGTGAATCTGTCCGGATCGAGGTCAGTGCGAATCAGATTCACATCTCCGGCTCGACTCCTACCGCGCTCTTCCGAGGCACACGCCTTGTGCTCCACAATGTCCATGCGCAAGGAGCGTTGCCGTGTGGCGTTGCCAATGCCCAGCCTCAAGTTCAAGTGCGCGGCCTGCACGTGGACACTGCACGAAAGTTCTATTCCAGCCAATGGATCGAGAAGCGTCTGTATGAGATGTCTTGGGTGGGGCTCAACACTTTCGAATGGCATTTTTCAGAGAATGAAGGGTTCAGAATAGAATCCGAGGCGTTTAGCCAAGTCGTTTCCGAGGACTACATTTCACGCGATGAGGTCGTTCATCTCCTCGACATTGCCGATGACCTCCACATTGAGGTCATTCCTTCCCTGGATATGCCCGGACACCTACGCCAGGTTCTGGCACACTTCCCCGATTTTCAGCTTCCGCCTGCACAGCTTGCCCCAGAAAGCGAGCCTCTCGCGATTCCCGATACTGGTCATGCTCTGAATATCACACGGCCTGAGACTGTGGAATTTGCGATGCGTCTCATCGACGATTTCGCGCCTTTATTTGCCCGTTGCCACAGGTGGAACTTAGGCGGCGACGAGTTCGTTGATTTTGCTCGTATCGACGACTATCCCTGCCTTGCCGACGCCGCCCGAGACCGTTTCGGAGATCATGCGAACGGCTTTGACCTGCTCACAGATTTCATTAACCAGATCGCTGCCCATGTAATTGAACTCGGGTTCGAGCCGCTGGTGTGGAATGATGGACAGCTTCGTGGACACGTTGTCAAGTGTGATCCGCGTGTGACCCTGACATGGTGGACAAACTGGCACAAGGATATGGTTCCGTTACGTGTAGCAATCGATGAGGGCTACCGGGTTATCAATTTCAACGATTCGCTTTTCTACTATGTTCTCGGTGAAAACGCTGGATATCTCCATCCGACACCTCAAAGAATCTGGGCTGCGAACTGGCATCCTGGGCTCTTCCCCAATCTTCCGCCAGCAGCAGTGAGCAAAGAGATGGCTCTCGAACACTCAGATCCGACTCGTCAAGAACTTCTGACTTACCCCAAGGAATTGCTCGGATCGATGTACTCGATCTGGTCCGACAAGGCTGATGCTGAAACCGCGAGCGACGTTGCACGGCTTGCTTTACCTGGACTTCAGGCGATGGCTGAACGAGCATGGAACGGCGGAAGCACGCTCTCACTCGACGAATTCGCTGCTCTCTGCCATAAGATCGGCACACCGCTGGTCACTGCCTCGTGATTGACGCGGTAACAAAGCGCGCGGCTTCCAGTCGCGCGCTTTGTTGTGCGGAGAATAGTGCGGTCCTCACCCAACACATTTATCCTTGAAGGGTGAATTTCTTTGCGCCCGTGAACTCCCGATTGCTTCTCCCCCGACGCTGGTGGAGTTCTTGTGCGTTCGCAGTGTTTTCAGTCATGCTCTTGCTCATGCTGGCAATCTCTCCAGCTCTGGCCGAACCTCCCACTTCCCCCGACCCCTCGGCGTCGCCACGCACGCCAGCGTCGGCAAACCGACCGGCGACGAATGAGCACCAGCACGTCCTCGTTCTCCTCACAAGCGGATTGAGCTGGCAATACATCAATTCCACTGACACACCACACCTCGCCCAGTGGGCCGATGCGGGCACAATGTTCAATATGGTTCCCCCGGATGTGCGCGAATGGGGATGCCCGGAGGATGTGAGTCTGGCACTGAGCACCGGCACGCTACTGAGCAAAACCTCAATCAACCACAACGCCGGTTGCTCGATTCAACGCATGTTCGACGGCGCCCCCCTGCCCCTGTGGCAAGATGCAGATTTCAGCGCGATCATCGACACTCTCGGCTCAGCACATAAAATTGGCGCACTTTCACAGGTCCTGCGCGAACACCATATTGATTCGCGCGCTATTGGAGCACAGGCTGGCGCCCTCTTAGTCACCCCAGATGGCTTAGCACCCAAAGGTTTCGCATCCGAGCGAGTCAGCAACAAAGTCCTCAGCTCACGCGTTGCCGATGCAGCACGGACGTTTTCGCTCACCGTCGCTGACGTCACGGGTGCAAATTTCTCCGCCGACCCAGAGCGCTCCCGCATCTCGCCTCTCACGCTCCCCACACTGACAAAACCTGACCTTCAGCCGCCCACTGACTTCCCGATTCTCATGCCTACCGATTACTACCGCGACGTCGCCGCACGCAATAGTGCCGAGCGCGCTGAAGCTGTGATGTCGAAAGTTCCTGCGGGCACGAAAGTGTATTTCCTCTCGTTGCAGACGTTGGCGGCAACGGAAGTTTTTCAGCCCGGGTTCGTTTCGTCCGGCCCTGGTGCGCCGCAGCCCGACGCCGGTAAACTCGGCGGGCGCGGTCTGGGGTGGTCACCTCAGGTTCGCCAACACGGCAACATCCACTATTCGTCGATTGTGCCCTCGATCCTGGCCGATTTCGGAATCGATGTGCTCGATGCAAAACCGGCACCAAAACCCGCAGGCGCTTCAGTAGATATATCCACATCGGCGCAAACAGGGCAGACCGATGCGCACTCCCTCACGTTAGATGACCTGGTCCAGGCTGGAAAGAATGTTGACCCGCTGACGTCGTTGCGGGCAAGCGCGATGACGACACTCGCCACGAGCACAAGCGGCGAAGCACGCGCAGATGAACTCGCAAGTTCGGCGCGCAAAGCCTCAGTCATCGTGCCTGTGAGAGGGGCTTTCGTTTCTGCACTCACGCAGTACACAATCACCTATATTCTGATTGCCACACTGATCCTCGCAGCCGTCGTTCGCCCAAAACTTGGAGAACAACACGGCCTTCGTCATATCACCCGCTATGCTCGAACCGCTCTTGGCCTGCGTAGTGTCCGCCTCCTCCTGGCACTCGCAGGCCTGTGGATCAGCGCAATCCCAGCGGCGGCGCTGATCAACACGTGGGCCTGGCCGTGGTGGATGAGTGGGTCTCCTCGATATGCGATGTTCGTAGGAACATATCTCGTGGCAGGCGCGCTAGCTGGCTTTGCCTTGGTGAGTGCCCGCTGGCACTCGGTAGCGCCGCTGGTGGTAATCGGCACAGTCACAGCCACCGCTATCTTGACTGATGTCGCAACCGGATCACGCAACATCGCAGACTCCCCCATCGGCTTCAATACCTTGGTGGGAGCTCGGTTCTACGGCTTGGGTAATGAAGCGTTCTCTTTTGAGTCCACCGGGCTTCTTCTCGCGCTTGGCGGGTTCCTCAGTTGGGCGTCGTCGGCGCGTCAGGGCACGCGCCACCGCACTGTTCCCTGGTGGGCACTCACACTCTGCGCACTGATCGGAACCGTCGGGATCATGGTCGGCGTATGGCCCACGCTCGGCGCCGACTTCGGTGGAGCAATTGCTCTCATGCCTGCGCTCGTTATCCTCTTGCTACTCGCGTCAGGCAAAACAATACGTCTTCGCTTTGTTGCCTTTCTTGGCATCGGCGGACTGGCTCTATCAATGGGAATCGCACTACTCGACTGGCTTCGTCCTGCCGCAAGCCGCACGCATCTGGGGAACTTTGTTCAGGCAATGATCGACGGCGATGCATGGACTATCGTGTGGCGAAAGTTGAGTGTCAATCTTCAGCTCCTCGTCAGTTTGAGCCACCGATGGATTGTTCTCGCGGGTGTCATCTTCCTCTGTGCAGTGGTCTGGCCCTGGATTACAGCACGCTATGCGAATGAGCTCAGCGCTGCGTCACCTTCCACCCCCAACGACACCACCCTCAGTCGTCGGTCAAGACTGGCAGCGGTCATTCGCCAACCACTGGGATACACGCTTGCCGCAGTGTTGGCTTGCACGGTGATTGCATTTGCTGTCAACGATTCAGGAATCGTGTTACCTGGTTCCACATTCCAAGTGCTCATGCCCGCGCTGGCAGCAACGATTTTCCTTGCTACGTCTACTCGCGCCCAGTAGTCACGACGCTGAGGCGGCGGATGAGTCCGTCCCATCGCCTTCAGGACCACTGATGTTACCTTCAAGACCACCGACGTCGGCGACGGGGAGGAACCCAAAGCGGAAATCGTATTGCAAGAAGTCGGTAGCTGCTACCTCGCCGTCGTCGTTGAGGCAGTGGCTTCTGTTGCGGTCAGAAATTGCTACATACTTGGTGTACAACTGAGTAAGCTCATGCGAAAAGCTTTCGGCGTCGTCACGGGACAGAACATAGAGAATGTCACCGTTCATTCGCACACTCGGCTGCGAACGCTGGGCGAGTTCAGCGGAAAATTTTTCCGAACGCTCACGGATCACTGTCTCAAGATGTGCGAGGGTGGCTGAGAGAGCAGGTGCAGTTGTCGGGTCATCAACTTCCCATCCACCTTGAACCGCTCGCCACCAGGTTTCACGGCCATCGCCTTCGCCGGTGGCAGACTCGATCACTCCTGCGTCGTGCAAAATTTTCAAATGATAGGACATCTTGTTCGGCGCGAGTTCCAGGGCGTTAGCAAGATCTGACGTGCGCGCTGTGCCGCGCAGATTCAATTCGTAGAGCGCGTTAAGCCGGATCGAATTTGAAAGAGCTTTGACAACCCTCGGTGTGGCCTTATTTGTCATAGTTCTACAGTATCCCACTGGCTCGGTTTGGGGAGGGACCGCACGCGGGGCATCGCCATCCACGACAGCGCTGGGATAAAGCCGAGAATAACGAAAAGGAGTATTGCCGGCCGATATCCGACATAATCGAGCATCCATCCAGAAATAGTTGGCGCACAAGCGAGCGGCAATGAGGTAATGACAGCGAGGAGAGATAGGAGCCGGCCCTGAATATCTTGCGGTGCCGCAGAGAAAACGATTGCCGAGTGCCCTTCGATGACAATCCTGACGAAGATGCAAGTTCCCATCGCGGCGATGAGAACGCCATAGTTAAAAGTAATGATCGTTGGGATCAAGAGACAGACGGCGAGCGGAACACCGAGTGTGAGCGTGTGCCCTGTTGCCAGACGAGTGGAATAGCGACTGGCGATGGCTGAACCAACGAGAGCAAATAGTGCAATCGCCATGTTGTAAGCAGCGATTGATTCAGGAGAACGACCCTGAAGAACGAGCGCATAGGTGTAGGTGAATTGTGCCCCCATAAAGCCAATATTGATCACAGCAAATGGCACGATAATCTGTAGAACCAAATTGTGAGTACGGATCCAGGTCCACGCTTGTCGAAGATCAGTGACGAAAGTGGTCATGGCAGAAGCAAAGATCCCCTGATGTCGCTCCTCGTCGGTAATCTCCGTCGGAATGCGCGGATGAAGATCGCGTGCAATGAGCGAACCGCACAAGCCAAGCAGGAGGTACCCCACCACCGACGCGGCGAATGGCACCCACACACCGAGTGAATAGAGCGCTGCTCCGACAGGAGGCGCTGAAAGTTCGACACTCGCATCTCTTCCCCGATTCGCCGCTTGAGCTTTAACAAGACTCTCACCACGCACAATTGAACGGAGAACGGCGTCGGTAGCGAAACCAAACAGACCCATGTTCACTGCACCAAGTGATGCCAGTGCGATGAGGATCTGGAATGTGAGATGACCAGTAGCGAAAAGCGCCGCGATAGTCCCCCAGATCGCTGTACCGATAGCAGCGAAGAGGAAGATAATTTTGCGTCTATCGACACGATCGACGATAACTCCGCCGGGAACCATGCAGATCACACCGATCGCTTGAGAGGTAGTTGCGATCAAACCGGCTTGTGTTGCCGATCCGGTCAGTGCGACGACGGCGAGCGGCAGAGCAAATGTGCGGATACTCCCGGCAAATTTCGCAGAGGTATCTCCTGCAAACCATGCACGGTAGTCCGGTATTGCCCATAAGTTCTGTGAGTGAGTGATGCTGGTGCCAACGCTGGCCGACTCTGGTTTTTCTGTCATGAAGCCAGCATATTAGTTCAAATTAATTTGCACAATTTATTTTGAACTATATTTTTTTGGGGGGGGAGGGACAACGGGAGGCCCACACATTGATACATGCTCCACTACGTGGGCTTAACGAAATACCTGGGCCACTCTCGCACTAGTACGGCAGTTAACCTTCCCGGGCTTTTGCAGGAATTCCACCAATGAAAACCGTCATCACAAAATAACAGCGAATATATGTTTTGCTGTTTATTGGGTGACACCTTTTAGCGACACCTCACTTCAGCACTCACACCCCACACAGAGAAACAATTGAAAGACCCCTATTACTCCAAGCCTTTTATCAATCAGTCGTGCGACACCAAAGACAGAACACACTAAGGGGCTAAATTATTTAACACTTCTACATTCAGCAATATTGATTAGGACTTTTAAGTCAGTCGCACGTACCGCTATATTCTCTACTATAAAACGAGTTCAGACGGAGATGACTTCCCCATTACTTAGCACATGCGTTAAATTTTAAGGCAAGTAGTTAACCTTGATTAGGTCATCATAGCATGATAAATCTCGGTGGCACTCCGCTTGCGCCATGTCATCACTCAACTATCCACGCTACGGTGCATCCCACCGCTCAACTATCCACGCTACGGTGCGTCCCACCGCAACTATTCTTTTATGGAGGACCCATGCACAATTTTGACTCCTACGGCAACCGACTTCTTCTTTCTCTTGGAGCATCACAACACGCCGAAGAGACGTACCTCAGCCTTCTCCTCGGACAAAAACTCGACATCCCCCAGTCTGTCCTCGATGAGCTACTCCACTTGAGGCTTGTCACACTCACAAAAACAGGCCCGGTAGCACAACCAGCGTCGGCGATCCTTCGAGAAGCACTCAACGCAAAGTTCGCCGAAGTGAAAAGCCTCAAAGATTCGCTCAAAGCTTTCGAGGCGATGGAGTCTCGAGAACCGGAAAGCATCCATAAGGTCACTGTCAGTCTCCATGAAATGGATCTGTGGTACAACAACATCATCAGCAAGGCGCAGTCCCATATTCGCTATTGGGATAGCGATCCACACATCAACCGAGAATTTATTACTCCACAATTTGCATCCGTGTGCGAACGGGGCGTGTTTGTTGAATCAGTGTACGAATCAGAGTCATTCGACGACCCAGAATTTACGGATGCGATTCTTGAGTGTGTTCAGGCTGGCGAGCATATCTCAGTTGCCCACAAACTTCCCTTCCGAATGTTGATCGCCGACGATCACGAAATCATCATCATGTGGAGGAACGAAGCAGATCTTCCGATTGCAATGCTCTCTGACGATACGCACTTAATTAGTTTCCTCTTACGCGGATTTGACTACATGTGGGAGCGAAGCATTCCATTCGGCCACCACTACCCAAGTGGCGACGCAATTTTCTCCGACGAAGCTAAAGAAATTATGAGTCTCATGGCGATGGGACTCACCGACGACGCTATCGCACGCCGCCTTGGAGTCAGCGCTCGCACGGTGGGGAGGCGAGTCGGCGCACTCATGGCTTCACTCAATATCAACACGCGTTTCCAGCTAGGCATTAAGGCACAGAAAATTTTTCTCGGTAACCAAGACAAATAACGTAGATCGACAGCAGAAACTGATACATCAGCAAAATTCAATGCTGTCCTATACATGCCCTGCCAGTTTTAGACAGTCTGCCAAACTTACGCATAAAAGTTTTCAGGGAATTTTTTGCTAAAACACAGCATCCCTGAAAATTCGCCAAAAACTCATCTTTTAGTGACAGAGCAGCAACGATCCCAAATATGCACATATGCGGATAATCAGCCATGAAATGTTGAACTTTAATCAAAATAAGACGCATATAGCGTCATGTACAGCCCTGGTCTAACAGCCACCACCAAGAGGCTTGTTAAGATTCCTTTCGCTAGGTAGCACGGACAGAAAAGTCCATCTACCAGTAAATTCATTACACAGACTGAAGGGATATCTGCATGGGTATTTCAAAAATCAAACGAGGAGCGCTAGCCTCCGGACTAGCCGGCACACTCCTCGCAACCGCTTTCGGCGGAGTCGCACAGGCACAGGAGCATCAACAGGATCCAAAACTTCCACGCATGGGTTACACGCTGCGGAGTGAGACATATAAAGACAAAGCTGATGGAGAAGTCTCTCCGTTTATTTTTACAGTCCCAAACAATTCTTCCTCGAAAGTTTATGCACCTTGGACTTCTCATAGTTGGATGTACCGAACAATTCCCTCTGACGGACGTCCTGAAGTAATAGATGAACAAAAACAAGAACCTAACCCAGGTAAAGATGCATCGCTTTTTGACCCCAAAAAGATCGATACTTCGAAACTTAAAGAAGTGTTCTCAAATCTCACCTATTGCTTTAGTCAGCAAAAACATTTTCCAAATAACGCAGGGCGTCACCTGATTTCTTTGGAGACTAGCGACATTGCGTTCACTACCCCACAGACAAGCCTTAACGATAAAACCAATCAATATGAAGAACCGCAAACAGTTCTGAAAGAAGTAGAAGCCAAGCAAGCAGTGACCGGCGTGATCTGGAATGGATTTCCCACTGATGCTGCAAAGTTTCGAGAGAGTCTACACCTGACGGTCGACGAATTCCACGAAGCCACACAACAGGCGGTGTGGAAATATACTGACAACAAAACCTGGTCATTGAATAATGCAAGAACATATATGGGAAATGAGTCTGGCCTTAAATCCTATGTAGCATACTTAGCGCTAACAAACAACCGCTCAGAAGCGCATGAATCTGAGGTTAAAGCGCTTCTCAAAAACGTTCCTGAAACGGCTCCCGCCCCTAAACAGCCGCAGGCCGATCTTTTAGTAATAAAATCTAAGGATTCTAAGCACAGCAAGCAAGACCTATTAAAGGCAGTTTTCAGCGATCCCAAGAAGCCTGACGTGCCATTTTATCCACCGACGGATAGTACTCCGAAAAAACCAGAGTGTGATTGCCCCAAGGGTGATCCGGGGCCGGTAGGGCCGCGTGGTCCAGAAGGAGCACCGGGTAAGGATGGTCAGCCCGGACGCAATGGTCATGATGGCAAGCCAGGCAAGACCGGGCCGCAAGGCCCCAAGGGTGATCCGGGGCCGGTAGGGCCGCGTGGTCCAGAAGGCGCACCGGGTAAGGATGGTCAGCCCGGACGCAATGGTCAAGACGGAGCACCTGGCCACAATGGCAAGGATGGTAAAGACGGTGTCGGTGTCCTTGACATCAGGATCGATAACCAAGGTAATCTCACGATCACACTCACTGATGGTCGTGAACTCAACCTTGGCAAGATCCTTGGTCCTCGCGGCCCCAAGGGCGACAAAGGCGACAAGGGCGACCCAGGCCAACCAGGCCCCAAGGGCGACAAAGGCGACAAAGGCGACAAAGGTGACCCAGGCCAACCAGGCCCCAAGGGCGACAAAGGCGATCCAGGCCAGCCAGGCCCCAAGGGAGATAAAGGCGACAAGGGTGACCCAGGTCAGCCAGGCCCCAAGGGTGACAAAGGCGATCCAGGCCAGCCAGGCCCCAAGGGAGATAAAGGCGACAAGGGTGACCCAGGTCAGCCAGGCCCCAAGGGTGACAAAGGCGACAAGGGTGACCCAGGTCAGCCGGGGGTTCCTGCGCCTGACACTGATAAGCCGAAGATGAAGATGCCGAATAGTGAAGTTGCACCGAAGGTGACCCCGCATGTGCAAGGTCCGTCTTCTAAGCTGCCGCAGACGGGTGCCACGGTTGGGCTTTTGGCCTTCATCTCTACGCTGATGATCGGCACCGGCCTCCTCGCTCATCGAGCACGCAAAACTCACTCACATCAATAAGGAGCAAGAGTAGGTTGGAGGGTGTTCGTCGAATTTTCGATGAACACCCTCCAACCTACTTGTCATATCTCAACGGCATCAAAGACTGCTGCCGTACCATATTCCTCTCCTCGCCGCCGGGTGACGGTAGACTTCCTCCAGAATCTTCCCGTTACGCGGGCAAGGATGTCTCGTACAAACTTCGTTTTCATACCCATCCACATTTTGTCCCCACAATTTAACGATATTGTGGATTCAGCACACATCATCTCAGGATCACAGGTCACGGGATAGGAGAGGGCAACGTGATTCATGCAGCCGTTATTTTAGCCGGCGGGACCGCTAAGCGATTAGGCGGGATATCCAAACCGGATTTTCAGATCGCCGGCCAGCGCTTGCTCGACATCGTTCACCACGAGTTACTCGCTCAATCAGTGGCTCCCACTGGGATCATCATCGTCGGACCAAAGAATTTAGTAACCCCCGAAGGCACACGCCTCACCCTTGAAGATCCGCCATTCGGTGGCCCGCTAGCTGGGATCGGCGCAGGTTTGTCACAACTTGAGCTCTCTGATGATTCGCTCGTCGGCCTCGGAACATGCGATGCACCATTCGCGCCACGACTCTACAAGGAACTCGCACAACGACTATATGATCACCCTGAATACGACGGCGCCGCTCCAGTCACGTCTGGCCCTGATTCGTGGACCCAGTATTTACACGGCGTCTATCGCTTGCGGACAATACGCCATCTTCACATGAAACGCGACCACTCGATTCGCTCCGCATTTCGCTCACTCAACATAGCCGAGGTACTCGATACCGAAAACTACTGTTTCGACGTCGATACCGTCAGTGATGCCAAGTTATTAGCAGAGCGCATCAGCGACGGAGCCTTTAAACTCGCATCTGATTAGGTGACAACGCCACACAACAGTGTAGGGTGAAGCGTCCTGGGTTTTGTTCCTCAACAAAACCCAGGACGCTTCACCGCATAAAATGCAAGTTTTGAGTATTAGTCCGAAAGAGAGGGAAGGACAGGAACACATCTCGGGTTACCTGCCCCTCCCGATGTAGCACCCGAGGGGACGAGTGCCACATGGAGAGACAGACAGGATCTCTCCATACTCACGCTCAGTGCTTGCGACGCAAGATCGCCATACCACCAGCGCTCATCAACACCACACCAAGCACACCCAAGCCAGCGACCGACGAGCCTGTCACCGGCAAAGGTGGAGTCTTTGGAGTCGGCGGAATTGACGGAACCGGAGGGACAGGCTTTTCTGTGACGTGGACGGTCTGCTTCTCATCCTTGACATCATGGTGGACACCAACGAGTGCCCCGTCAGCGTAGACGTCCTCGAAGACGATCACCTTCTTGCCAGCAAGCTGAGAGGCATCAAACGTGATCTCCACCAAGGCACACTCGGTAGCCGATGTCGGCGTAAACTCACGTGTGACCGTAAACGATTTGCCGTTCTTATCCAGGATCGGCTTCTCGTTCTCATCCACCAACGACGCCGTGATCGTGTACTTGTGGCCCACGATCCAGTTCTGGTCCGGGCTACACACCCGATCCACAATCACCTGGCCAGGCGCGGGCAACACTTCATGATCCATATCCGCCTTGTCCAGCGCGGTCGTCACGATCCGGGCCTTCGGGTAGAAACCAAGGGTCTGATCCACGTCAGTCAGGTCATCGTGGAGTGCGACCTGGCGGCCCTCTTGCAACAAACGATCCGTTGCCACAACCGTCACGCCCGGATATAAGGACGCGTCCACCGTGAACGTCACCACGCGCTGCGTATTCGCCACATCCGCCCTCCACGTCTGGGACACCGTCACCGGCTTATCCGACTTATCCACGAGAGGCTTACCCGTGGCCTGATCCACCAACGTCGCCTCCAACGCGTATTCCTTACCCACAGCAAGGTTAAACAGCGGAACCGTCTCAACCAGGTCACGCATACCATAGGCAGGGATCTTCTCCTTACCGTTATTGAACGTCAGCAACGAATCAATCATGGGAACATTAAACTGCTCGAAACGGTCGGTTGCGGACGTTGCGAGCGGGGTGACGCGGTCATCACCAGCGAAACGCGAGACGAACACGTACGTGCCCGGCACATTCTTGCCATTCTTGTCAGTCACAACCTTCCATGACCCGTGGCTCACCCCACGATACTCACCATTTGCAGCGGGAATCTGCACCGTCTGGCCAATCTTCTGTGCCTTGGAGATGTTCTGATCCGAGACCGTCTGGTCAAAGGTGAAGAAATACACTGAATGATCAATCGTCTTGGTATCCGGCTTAAAACCCGCGCCACCCTCAAACTGAGGATGATCCTGTGGCATACCGGCAACGAACACATCATCAACAAGCATCAACCCATGATCTGTTTCTTTGAAATGCAACTGGGACGTGATCTGCGCCTTCGTTTTCACCGACGTCGTCTCATCCGCCAAACCGTAACTATCAGTCCAGCCGGTTGTGATCCACTTCGCCGCGTCCTTCGCCTGATCCTTCGCATCAACACGCCACACCCATGTATAGAACCCAGCCTTTGTTGCCTTGCCACCATTCGCCGTCAGCGTCTCACCCGGCCCCTTCGCCGTCACCATCATCGAGGAAACGAGTTCTGCGGTTGCCGGAACCGCACTCGGCGTAGCGGGCGGCTGCGCAGGAGAAACATAATACAGATCCGCACGATACACCACCGGAACATAGTGCCCCTTCGTGACATCATCGGCCCCGATGCGAGTCCACTTTCCATCCATAAACTGAGGGTCAGCCGACGCGGTAAAAGTATCGACCAGCTCGTCACCCACGCTCACAATCTTCCTCGCGACCTGCGAGGCGCCCATCGGGCGGAACGGGAACACAACCTTCTCTGTTTCTGCTGCTAGACCGTACTTGTCAGCCCAATCCGCATGAACATAGTCGGCGTTCTTGCCCTGATCGGCCTTGCGGACCTCCCACACCCACGTGACCCAGCCACGCTGCTTCGTCGTAGCCTGCGCCTGGAGCTTCTGCCCCACACGCGACACCGTGAACGTTGTCGTTCCAATGAGTTTCGCACCCTTCGGCACCGTGGCACTCGTGGCAGGCTTCGAGATACCTGCATAGTAAGCACTCGCACGATACACCACCGGAACCGGCTTACCGTTCGCACCATTAATCCACACGCCCTGGCCATAGGACTTATCCACGGCGGTAGTAAACGTGTCCGTGACCTGCCCGTTCGAGACCTCTTGAGCCACAACCTTCGAAACACCCATCGGCTGGAAATCAACACTCACACGCCACGACGGACCCGCAACAGTCACCTTCTGCGGATCCGATACCGGACGATTACCGTACGAGAGCACATCCTGAATCACACCATTCGCACCAAATTTCGTCAGCGTCCGACGAGTCGGCGTATCAAACTTTGCGGAGTATGTGACGTTTCCTGCGCTGGTTGCGTGCCAATCCAAAGTCAGCGGCTTGGACGCGGTCTTCCCACTCCACGTCGTCTTCCCATTCGAGGTAAACACTGCCGGACCCGAGAGCGTGACCGTCACCGGGACACCGGCAAGCCAAGTGTTCGCGTTTTGCGGATGAACACCAATATTGTGAATATTTCCGGCGCGTTCGCCGTTACCGCTTACTTTGCCAGCCTCATAAGAGATCACAGCGGACTTGCGGGCCTCCTGGACGTACTTCTTCGCCAGGGCCTCCACCTGCGGAAGCTGAGTACGAACAGCCTTGACCACCTCATTAACCACCGACTGGGCCGAGGTACGACCACGCTGCTGCTCAAAATTCACATGCACCAAATACGACAACACTGCCAAATTCTTGTTGTCCTTATTGTGCTGATACTTGTTCAACAACCACGCCATCTGCGGGGTCTTTAAATCCAACTCCGCAGGCCCCCACTCATGCGACGTCGAAAGCGTCGCAATCGAAGTCATCTCATTCGGGCCTGGATCAGCAAGCTTGGCATTCATACACCAAATCGGAAACGCCTCAACTTTTTGGCCATGAATCACTTTCGTTTCCACATAATGCGGTCCCAGCCGCAACGCGCCAGACGCGTTCACGCCACGCAAAACAAGCCCACGCCCCACAGACGAGTTCCAGTCCGCAAACGCGGCCTGAGGAACAAACAACGACAACAACAATGTCAGTGCCGCAATCACGGCAACAACAGGTGAATGCTTTTTCGCACTCACACCACTCTTTAACATAAAATGCTCCTAAGGAGAATAGATAATTTCGGCAACCAATCATCCGATTGGTTGAATCTGTCTTCCTAGGTGGTGGAACGTGTTGGCGCACATTCCACCACCGCTGAAATAATGCCTTCAACCACGCGGCTGGAACGACGTCGTTGGTACTTCACTACCGCTTCCCTCTAGCGCTACAGCCTGACCTACAACACTATTGCTGGCTATGTTCTGGCCTTGTTCCTCAATACTCATTGGATCCTCCCCCTCTCTCCATACCGTTGATTACTACTGATGAGTTCATCCTAAAACGATCCGCAAAATAGGGACTTCCTTTATACACAGGGACAAAACTCCGTGTGTCTCAACCGCTCATACTGTGTGGGAAGGTGAATTCACTGCCAGTCCCAATGTCTATCCTTCGTGTGAGCCATTTCAATCCACCGGAACGGCCACAAGGCCCCCACCCGCAAACACTCGATCTCCCACGAATCTGCACATCAGCGAGAACAACATCACCCGGGTCATTCGTAGACAGGTATTCTGCAGCTTTCACGAACGCGTCAGCTATATCTTCCCTGATCGTGTTCATACAACCCGGAGGGTCAGAGAACAAGATGCACCACACGAAATATGCACGATCACCTGAGCACGCCCTACAATGTGCTGATAAAACTCGACTGCTTCGCAAAAGCTCTCGGGTAAGACGGCGTGGAGTGTCACAGACCTGACGCGTGCTGCCGTAGCGTCCGCGCCCGACTCCCGTGATCGGCAAGGGTGTATTTCCCTACGACGAAGTCTAAGAAAGCAGCGAAATCACGAGCACGGGTGTTATTACGTCGTGATTGACTTGTCCGGCACATCGGACAACGCAACCCCGACCGGCCCTCAGCACTCGTGCCCCATTTTTGCGTCCTACCACCACAGATTTTGCATTGAGGTTCCCCCAATTCCAGCAACACGAACTGTCCTATAGACCTAGACCTAACACGGCTATGGAAATTGAGCAAAAGAAAATGGCCTCAGACTCTTTCGAGTCCAAGACCATTTCATTCGTGGCGGGGGCCGGATTTGAACCGACGACCTCCGGGTTATGAGCCCGACGAGCTACCGAGCTGCTCTACCCCGCGTTGACTCGATCTATCCTAGACACCTACTAGTACAACCGCAAGATACCTGAACGTGCATTACCCCACATTCACATCATTGTTACGGCTCCACCGAGAGTGAGGATGCCAAAGAACCTCAGTTTCCCAACGCCCCTCGTCGTCACATCGCTGTGGACAAATTGTCAGTGAGGTCCACCGGATCATCGTGCAGAACCGGCGGGGTATTGAGAAAATCCACAACAAGCCCCACACCAAGTGCCACGAGTGCTGGCATGAGCCACGCCACTTGGTATGAGCCAAGCGGGAAATACTCCAGGAATGTTCCTAACCCCGAAAAGACGTCAAGCTCTGTGGAATGCAGCGCCTGCGGAATTGCCAGGAGTACACTCACCCAGGCCGGCAGATAATATGCCCACATCAGCTTTCGCCTGATCATCATCTCCAGCAATGCCACCAACACTAGGCAGATCGCCACAGGATAGAGCAACTGGTTGAGTGGAGCAACCACCGCCAAAATCTTTGCCAGCCCCAAGTTCGCCAGAGAGAAAGCCACGAGCACGTGAATAACGAGCCACGCCCGGGCCGACACCTGCGGAATCATGCGATGGAAGTACTGAGTGGATGCACCGAGCAATCCGAGCACCGTGGTCAGGCACGCTAGGGAAACGATCAGGCCGAACACGAACTGACCGTTGGAACCGAAGAGATGCTTGGCCACATTAGACAATACAGCAGCTCCGTTATCACCAGCGCCGACCATTCCCACTCGGACAAGACCGAGATACACCAGTGCCAACATCAAGGCAGCAACCCCCGCAGCCGCAGCCATACCGCGTCGCAAAGCCACACCATGTCGCCCGTCGGCTTCCATCACCGAATAAATCACACCACCAAAGACAATCGCAGCGATTGCATCCATCGTGAAGTATCCCTGGATAACCCCAGTAGCAACAGGAGCTGCAGCAAATTCTGGAGTGGCCGCATGACCCACCGGATCTGTTTGGAACGCTCCGATGATCAATACAATAAGAAGGAGCATCAGTACCGGCGTCAGCCCCAGTCCGATGCGTGTGACTAGCGCACTCGGACGCAATGCAGCCATAAAAGCGACTGCGAAGAACCCAGCAAGGAAGAGCGCCTGAGCAAGAGAGATATTCGAACCTGCACCCAGCACCGGAACCACAGACATTTCAAAGCTCACGGCGGCGACGCGCGGAATACCGTAGAGCATTCCACAGGAAAGGAACACGAGCAGGATCAGCAGCGGTCCAAGGTGACGGCCGATACGGCCTCCAATATGGGGCTCATCACTGCGCTTGGCAGAGTACGCAATCATTGATGCTGCCGGCAACGCTACGCCAGTAATCAGGAAGCCGAGGGCAGCCGTCCAGGCCGCCTCACCGGCATTAACTCCAATCATTGTAGGAAGGATCAAGTTGCCCGCCCCGAAGAACATGGCAAACAGTGCAAGGCCAGAAACCAGCAGCGTGCGCATCAACATCTTTCTTTCAATTACCTACAGAAATCTCCCCAAAAAGAGCAATATTTGCGAGCCACGACACAGCGAGCCTCATACGCCAGACACACGTCGGCAACGATCACATCTTCACAGGGGTGCCACACATTATGCAGAAAAACGGGTAGCTATTCGCGCCGGCCCACATAGTGAACACGAAAAACGACGTCGGCACGCACCGCGCACCGACGTCGTCTGTCAGAAATCCTCAAAAAGTCCCCTCGGCTCGCCGGACTCTACCGGGAACCATCGGTAACGTTATGACTGGTCAGCCTCAGCGTGACTCTTTAAACTCCACATGCTTACCCACCTTCGGATCGTACTTCTTGAGCACAAGGCGATCGGGAGTGTTACGTCGATTCTTCTTGGTCACGTAGGTGTATCCAGTTCCCGCCGTTGAGACCATCTTGATGATCGGGCGGACGTCTGCTGCCTTTGCCATAGTGGCACCTCACATTCTGATGCGCGATTTAGCGATCACGTCTAAAACTTCTCTCCGCGGCGCAACATATCAGCAACCACGGCGTCGATCCCCTTCGAATCAATGGTTTTCAGCCCTTTAGTTGACACCGTCAAGGTAATCGTGCGGCGCAACGACGGGACGTAAAAACGCTTCTTTTGGAGGTTAGGGTTGAACCTGCGGTTGGTACGGCGGTGCGAATGCGACACGCTCTTTCCAAAAGCGGGTTTGCGACCCGTCACCTGACAGTAGGTGGCCATTAGCCCTGCCTTCCCTTGAACTTCGGGTTCAACTTGTTGATCACGTAGGTCTTGCCACGACGGCGAACAACTTTCGAACCAGGCTGATTCTTCAAACTCTTCAACGATGCGCGAACCTTCATCGCACCCTCCTTCACTTCTCCGGCGATCCGGCCGTGTGCCGGTGATTGCTGGCCAACCTCACTGAGGTTGATTCTCGCTCTCGCCTCTACCACCCTCAACCGGGTTTGCGGTGAACTTATTCCCTCACCACGACGACTTGCGCACACCGGGCAGTTCGCCGTCGAGTGCCATCTTGCGGAAGCGCACACGCGAAAGGCCAAATTTACCTAGATAACCGCGTGGACGACCATCAACGACGTCACGGTTACGCAAGCGAGTTGGCGAGGCATCGCGTGGGAGCGCATGTAAAGCTGCCATCGCTTCGGCGCGCTCTTCATCCGTCAAATGAACGTTCACACTGCGCTTTTTCAGTTCAGCACGACGTTGCGCGTAGCGCGCAACAATCTTACGCCGACGCTGGTCAGCCACGATCTTCGACCGTTTGGCCATTCGAAACTTCCTTTCACTTGAGAATTGCTCTCATGTATCTTTCTCTGGAATAATAGATAATCGTTCTCAACAAAGCAAGCGAGGAGAAACCGTGACACACCCCCTGATCGCAATTTCGAGCGCAGACCCGATGTTGACCGATATCATCGCTCTCTCGATCGACGCACCTGCCACCGACGTGGTCGGCCTATCGGCAGACGGCACACGTGCCACGTTCCACGAAACTCGCCTTGCCTGCACAAACTCTGCATCAGAGCCTGGCCTCGAAACCGTGATCGAGACCCACGAGATCCCTGGCGACTGCCTCACGTGCGGATTGCGCGAATTAATCCTCGACTGCGTCCGCCGGCGTATTCGTGCAGGTTTGGAACGCACGATCCTCTTCCTCCCGGCAGGACTTGAGCTCCCCCACCTGGCACCTTCGCTCGCGTATGCACTTGAATCGCTCTCACTTACCCCTGGCGATTCCGCCAACGACGAGGCGAGCGAAACCGACACAGACGAGCCTGGGGCACGTTTGGCTGCAGTTGCGCATTTGATCGACGTCGATCATGCCACCGAGCACCTCCTCACCCACAAAGCAGCATCCGAAGCAGGAATTGCGATTATCGAGGATGATCCGCGATGCGTGGCTGAAATCCACATGATGAACGTCGGATACGCCGATCTCGTTCTCGTTTCAGGCGACATGGACAGCGCCGGTGGCGAACTCGTTGAGCACCTGCGCCCGCACGATACGTTGCTCGCCAATGCAATGGACAGCGCCTGGATCGAATTGGCCGAATCGCTCACACACGATCCCGTCAGCGCTGTTGAACGCGTCCACCCTGTCACCACGCAAGCGTGGGGAGGCCCACAGTGCCACGGAACATGGACTCTTGAGTTGAGTTCGGAGCGACCTTTCCACCCCGAGCGATTCACCGAATTTGCGGAAGAACTCGCCGCGGAGGGTGCCTGCGGACGCGGATGTTTCTGGCTCGTTTCACGTCCTGATACCGTGTGCTCGTGGGAAACCGCCGGTGGCCAGATCGCCGTCGGCGAAGCTGGAGTGTGGGCAGATTTCCCTGAAGGAATCGACGAAGCTGGCCAGGAAATCACTCAGCCACGTTGCCACATCATCGTGACCGGCACTGGCGGCGACGAGGCAGCACAACGGGTGAGCGATGCCTTCCATTCAATTCTGTGCGAACCGCACGAGATGGCATGGGCCGGCGCAGACGGACTTGAGGAATGGCTCGGCGAGTAGCCCCGCCCCACGTCGTCATCAACCAACCACAACACCGACGCCGACACAGCTCATCGGGGCACATCACGGCAGTCCCACTTGCCCCCCCCCCCCAAAAAAAGCAGTCGATCATGCTGGAAAGTGTGGGGTTCAGACGGACTTCCATCCGTCTGAACCCCACACTCATGAGCAACTTACTTACCGAGTTCGGACTGTGCCTTCGCGGCCTCTTCCACAGCCTTGGTCAAAGCCTCTTGCGCTTTACCGTAGGCAGTCCAATCGCCAGATTTACGAGCAGCTTCCGAATCAGTGATCGCCTTCTTCGCATCTGACAAGGCGGTATTGAGACGCTCAGCTGCCGGACCTGTCGGAGCTGGATTCGAAGGCGCCGGAGCCGAAGGAGCTGGCTTCGCAGCCTCACCGTCCTTGCTCTTCTGATCCGGCTGAACCTTGGCATCCTTCGAGCCACTATCAGCCAGGGGGGCTTCCTTCTGTCCGGCGATTGCAGCATCTCCAGCCTTCACACCTGAATTGCCACCAAAGACCTGGTTGAGCGATTCATCGAGAGTGGGCGCAAATCCAACTGTGTCACCAAAGAGAGTGAGCACGTACTGCAACGTCGGATACTGAGTGCCACTGGACGCCTGCACATACACCGGCTGAACATAGAGCATTCCGCCACCCACCGGCAACGACAGGAGGTTACCCATCTGGACCTTGGTGCCGCGCTGATCGAGGAGGTTGATGTCCTGGGAAACACGTGGGTTTGTCACCATCGTGTTCTCGGCTTGTCCAGGTCCGGGGATCGTCAAGCCACGCGGCAAGTCGAGCAACCGGAGCTTACCGTAGGTGTCGGCCTTCTTTCCGGCCTCGCTGCCAGCGTCGCCGGATGCAGCGAAGAAGCCGTTCATGATGTTGCGCTGGGTGGTACCACCTGGGATGAAGCTCGAGGTCAGGGAGAATTCCGGTGCTTTCTGTCCTGGCATCTGCAAGGACATGTAGTACGGAGGTTGAGCTTGTGCGGCAGCCTGGTCACGAGCAGTCGGTTCTTTCGGAACCTTCCAGAAGTCACCTCCGGAGTAAAAGGACTTCGCATCGGTGACGTGGTAGCGAGCAAGGAGTTCACGCTGAACTTTAAACAGATCCTCGGGATAACGAATGTGCGACATCAAATCGCCACTCATTTGCGAGATTGGCTTGAGCTGACCGGGGAAAATCCCCTTCCAGGCGTTGATCACCGGGTCCTTTTCATCCCACTGGTAGAGAGTGACAGAACCGTCGAATGCGTCCACAACGGCCTTGACCGAGTTGCGGATGTAGTTCACTTCCTTCGTCGCAGCACCAATGAGCTGGCCGCGCGAACGGGCATCGCTCGTTGCCGCTTCCAGCGATTGACGTGCCGAGTAGGGATAGTTGTTCGACGTCGTGTATGCGTCGATAATCCACACGACGCGCTTGGGAGTCTTGGGATCGCCGTCCATATCAACGACGGCGGGAACCGCCTTCGAATCGAGCGTCAGGTAGGGCGCAACTTTCGAAACGCGCTTGGACGGATCGCGATCAAAGAGAATCTGCGACTGATCCGTGACACGCTCCGAGAAGAAAATATCGGTGGAGGCGAACTTAATGGCGAACATCAAACGAGCGAAGCTCGAACCGATCGCCGGGCCACCGTCACCGTTGTAGGTGTTGTTCTTCTGGCCGTTGGGCTCTTTATCATCCGGGTAGTCCAACTCCCACGCTGTCGCTCCCTTGGGCGCACCGACAATCGAGTAGTCGGGCGAATTCTTTCCGAAGTAAATACGCGGCTCATACTCACCAAGTTCACCACGCGAAGGAATACCACTCTCCCAGAACTTCGGATCACCCTGTGAGCTCACAGTGTTGCCGAAAGCCGCAGCCACACCGTAACCGTGGGTGTATACCGTGTGGTCGTTGACCCACGAACGGCGCTCTTGATCCAAACCGGCGAGGTTGAGCTCACGAACACCAATCACAGTGTCACGCTTTTCATTGTTGACGTTATAACGCCCAACCGTCAGCGGTTCAAGGAAGGTGTAGTACTGACGATTCTGCTGAAGCTGGTTAAACGACGGCTCAACGATGTTGGGATCCAGAAGACGAATCTGGGCCGCAGTACGCGAATCTTCACGCAACTGGCCAGGTTCTGCCTTCGTCACCGCGTCGTAGGATTGTGTCTCGATATCGGCGATTCCGTAGGCTTCGCGCGTGGCGTTGATGTTGCGCTGGATGTATTCAGATTCGAGTTCAGCAGCGTTCGGTGTCACACGGAATGACTGCACGAGGGCCGGATAGATCCACGAAACGACGAGGGAAACGACAATCGCCGTCGCAATTCCCACAACGGCTGGCCGCCACATATGGCGAACCGCCGCCCATACGAACGCCAACGCGATAAGCGCCACGACAATCGACAGGACAGTCAATCCAGGAACCGACGCGTTGATATCAGTGTAGGACGCGCCAGAGAATCGATCGTGGTTCCCCAGTAGAAGTTCGTAGCGCGAGAGCCAATAGTTCACTGCGAGTCCGAGCGCGCCGAGCGCCGCAAGGATCGCCACATGGATCTGTGCGCGCGAGGTGACTTTAAAGGAGTTGGGAGCCATCTGGACGTGTCCACCCATCCAGTAGATCGCGGCCGCAACAACGGCAGAGATCAGGAGAAGGAGGAAAAAGAAGCTCAAGGCAAGGTTCAATACAGGCAATGTGAAGACGTAGAATCCCACGTCCCAACCATATTCTGGATCAACTTTCCCGAAGGCTGTCGCATTGAACCACAGCAGGAAGGTCTGCCAGTTACGCCCCATTGAGGCGCCGAAGAGTAGGCCCACAACGACTGGCGCGACGAGGTAGGTCAGCCACCAGCGTCGGCGCAGCATATCAACGGGCGAGTGTTCAAGCTCCGCGACGACGTCGCCCTTCTTGGCTCCCTTCCCGAGCGCGATGCGCGCGTTAAGCGCGACGACGAGCGCAACCGCAATTGTTCCCAGAGCACCGAAGCCGATTGCGGCGCCGTACTGGGTCCAAAAAACACGGATCGCTTCGATCTGGCTGAACCACGCCATCTCTGTCCAGAAATTCGCAAAAATCGTCAGCGCAATGACAAGTAGCCCCAAGATCCCCAACGTTACAACGAACGTGGAGACTCCTTTCGCGTTGCCTTGCAGTTTGGATGCAGGTGCGGACACTTTCCCCTCATTCTCTTTTCGAGTGGTGCAAAATACCACCTCCTACGCTAACCCATCGGGCGGCGGTTACACTAGCCAGACCTGGAAAATCAGCCCATAGCGTGGCTATTTTTCGCACTGTTGTAGGATGAGAGCGTGGACGATCAACTTTCCCTTTCGCAAATTGCTCTTCGAGACGCTACAGCTGATATCGAATCTCACGTGAACCGTTTCGGTTGGGACGGGCCTGTGCGTGTCTTCGCGCTGATCAATGCGCGCGCGGCGCTGGATGCTCACCCGGCCCTCGCAGGCGAGCTTCCGGCCGACGTCGAAGCGAGTGCGATCACTGATCCGCACACGCTCTTTTCTGTGGAGCAGGAGGATCTGCCGCACGTCGATTCGCTCGAAGAACTCTTCGGTTCGATTATGTGGCCACCGAATGTGGACGGCGCAGCAATTTCGACCGAGCGTGTGGTTCTGCCTCCAAACGTTGAGGTCACCCTTCCCGACGACGAAGCCGCCGCCATGGAAATTTTGAAGAATCACCCCGAGCGCCAAGACGTGCGAATTGTTGCCTCTGTGATGCGCAGCGGGGAATCGTGGTGCATCGTGCGAATGCGCCACTTCGACGATGATTCCATGCGTATCTCCTCCCCCGACGCCGTCCCCGGGTTGGTTGAAGGACTACGAGAAACGTTGAAGTGAGTCTGCTTCGGATCGAGCTGCCACTGGGATAGTTCTCGATCGTTTCACCACCAGCTGGGAAGGGTAGTTGATGACTTTCGAAATCTTTGAGTTCCAAGGAGTTTGGAGATCCTACCAAGCAAGAGTTTTGGAGCACATCAGCAGGTATTCCCAGGACAATAAAGTCCATATCGTGGCGGCCCCCGGTTCGGGTAAAACCACGCTGGGTATCGAGATGATCGTGAAGAAGGATCTTCCGTGCCTGATCTTGGTTCCGACTCTTGTCATGAGGAACCAGTGGAAAGCGCGCATACTTCAGGCCTTCGTCCGCCCAGAAAATCGACGCGAAGCACAGTCGCTGATTTCTACCGACCTCAAGAATCCTTCAACGATCACGATTGCCACGTATCAGGCTCTCTTTCAGGCCATGAATGCGCTTCCAAGCGATGCACAAGCACACAATGGCGACGACGGCGCCGACTGGAACGACGTCAGTGCAAGAGAATACGACGACGTCGATTATTCGCACTTCGATCTCATTCGAGCGATGCGAGAAAAAGGGCTTGGGCTCATCTGCTTAGACGAATGCCATCACCTAAGAAACGCCTGGTGGAAATCGCTGGAAGATTTCCTCGCCGCACATAGTGGACTTTTCTCCATTGCTCTCACCGCGACACCACCGTATGACTCAACCCCAAACGAATGGAAGCGCTACATCTCAGTCTGCGGCGAAATCGATGAAGAAATCACCATTCCGGAGCTAGTCAAAGAAGGCGTTCTTTGCCCTCACCAAGATTTTATCTATCTCAATTATCCCACCAGCGATGAGCTCACGGCTGTGAAAGATTTTGAGGAAAGAAGCACACAAGCTCTCCAACATTTCCAATCTCTCGAATCATTCGCACAGATCGTCGCCAGCCAAGGCCTCTTTCAAGGCACTCTGACCTTAGAAGACATGCTGGAAAACCCAAAGTTCTTGTCGTCGCTTCTGATCTACAAAGCCAGCCAAGGCCAGGATGTCCCCAAACATTACCTCAGAACTCTCGGTGTCAAGCATCTTCCAAAACTCGATAAAACATGGTTGGAGGTGCTACTCCAAAATCTTCTTTACGATTCGTCTGAAACATTCGAAATCAACAATTCCCAGCGAGATGAAATCATTTCCTTTTTGAAAGCGATGGGATTAGTAGAGAAAAGAAAAGTCAGCCTAGTAAAAAACTCAAAAATCGAGCGCAAGCTGATTCAATCTGCAGGAAAATTCGCAAGTATCAACAACATCGTCGGTGCCGAATACTCGTGCTTGGGAAACGATTTGCGAATGACAATTTTGACCGACTATATCCGGAAGGAATACATCAAACACATCGGAGGGGATGCTCCTTTCCCTTTGAAACTGGGTGCGCTTCCACTTTTTGAGTTTCTTCGACGGTCTATTGAAAAGCAGTACGGCAACGCCGGCCCGAAGTTGGGTGTGCTTTCCGGTTCGGTTGTCATCCTCCCCACTTCAGCGCTGAGGTATCTCGGGGCAGAGAGCCAGAACCTCAACATCTCAACGGTTGGCACTGTGAACGACGAAGAATACGTACAAGTTTCACCTTCAGGCAGCTGCAATAATCTCATCCAGGCAGTGACCGAACTTCATTCTCACGGCAATATCAATATCCTCATTGGAACCACCGCCCTTCTCGGGGAGGGATGGGATGCTCCTCACGTAAATTCGCTGATCCTCGCTTCTTATGTCGGTTCATTTATACTCAGCAACCAGATGAGAGGCCGAGCGATCAGAGTAGACCCGCAACGCCCCGACAAAACCGCGAATATTTGGCATTTGGCCTGCATTAAGCCACACGATTTGGCCCGAAAGCCGCTCTCGGAGGGGATCGAGGAAACAACCAGCGATGACTTGGACCTCGTCGCACGAAGATTTGACCATTTCCTCGGCTTAGATTACGAAAAAGATCTTATCCTGAGCGGAATCGAGAGGATCACTTTCCTCAATGAGTATCACGTCACTCACGGACAAAACGCAGTAACGCAGATCAATTCCAAAATGACCCGCTTGGCTTCACGGCGCCCTGCTTTGCGAGACAAGTGGCAACGATCCCTCGCGCTCTTCGACGAGATCGAGATCGCCAACGAAGTTTCTGTCCAGAAAAGCACAATGAAAATTGCATCTTTCTATGACTACATCACCTTTTTTGGCATTTCAATCTTCGCCTTTTTGGTGAATTTTGCACACAGATCCGGGCTCATCTTCACCCCGCGCACGCGGATGGCTACCGTCATATTTTTACTCGTTGCCGCCACATTCGTCGGGGTCAGAACGTTCTTGTTATCGTCACCTATCCATCGACTCAAGAAAATGGGGCAGGGGGTGGTCGGTGCTCTTCGCCGCGCAGAACTGCTCAAGGGTGAGGTCTATCTTGTCAACGTTGCCCCTAACGATACGAATACATACGCGCAAATCTCTTTAAAGGGCGCAAACTCCCACGAAAAGGAGATATTTGCTCGCAGTATCATCCACATGCTTTCACCTATCGATAACCAGAAATATCTCATTGTCAGAAAGCGATATTTTGGCCTGATATATGACTTTTATGCCGTCCCTGCGACTTTTGAGAAGAATCGAGAGCTCGCGGAGATTTTTGTCCAAGAAATGAATAAAAATATCGGACACCACAATCTCGTCTACACGCGCAACGTCGATGGAAGGAAAGTCCTTCTCAAGGCACGAGTCAAATCGTTCGCGAACAAGCAAAATCGGTTTATCACAGGGAAAAAGGTGCAAAGCGCTCTGGAATAAGCTCAAGCCGAATTATGACGTGCGCGCCCACTCTTCACGTTCAGACTGCTTTGCCGTGGACGTATGCCCTGCACGAGGTGAGCTTCGAGGTGTCACCGCTGGCAATGGCTTTCACTGCTTCAATTGCACCTGGCGTACTCTCCACCGCCCAGACCCTCATCCCCTCGGGCTCGTATCCGAGAGTATCTTCGCAGTTCAGTGCCGGAGCAAGGAAGTCTGTGACACCTTCCCTCGCAGCACCCACAAGTTTGTGTTCGATCCCGCCGATCGGCCCGACTAGGCCGTTCCAGTTCGCTGTTCCGGTTCCCGCGATTTTCTTCGTGCCTCCAAGGTCACCCTTCGTGAGCTGATCGTAGATTTCCAACGCAAACATGTTCCCCGCGCTTGGGCCGCCAATCCCTTCGACCGCATACGTCACCTTGCCCGGGTAGTGTACGTTTTTTACGGCGAGCCCAACGCCGATGAGCGATGACCCTGGCGGATAGGGACTGTCTTCGCCAGCTTTGATCGTCGCGAACGTCGTCGTCACGCGCTTGCCGTCGCGCTCAACTTCAACCGTGATCTTCGCTCCGGCCTTCGTGACGAAGAGCAGACGAGAAAGCGAAAGGAAAGTTGGGGTATCCACAAGTTTGCCATCCGTCTTCGGGGTTGCGATACGCTTAATAACATCGCCTTCTTTGAGCGCTTTTCCTGATGGATACTTCGTATCAACCTTGGATACGACGAGGTCCATGCTCACTTTCTTTCCTGCAAGTTCCATTGCAAGCGCTGCGGCGGTGTCTTGCGAGGAAGTCATCGCTTCAACATTAAGTTTTTCCACTTGCGCGTCGGTGACAGTATCGGGATACACCGCACGCACGGGCAAGGCCTGCTGATCACGGTTAACGATCGTCGGAAGCACCGCACCGACGGGGACACCGTTTTCAGGGGTGCCAAAAGCGGACACCGTCGTCATGAAAAGCTTGGTTTTCGAAGGATACGTCTCGTTTCCGGTGATTTTGACCAAGGGTTTGCCTTCGATTTTCGCTGCAGTGTCGAGAGCAGGACCAGCGCTTTGAACCATGTAGGCGCTGGGCATCATCAGACTCGCAAGAAGAAGGCCGGCAAATGTGACCGAAGAAAGAAACTTGGAATTCATCCCTCCATCATGCCCTAACGTCAGCGAAATTTTCGTGACAGATGCGCCACATCATCGGTCTCACAGTTCGACTCCACCCAGGTAAGATGAACGCAGAAATATTTCCTGGGAGGAACAATGTCCGAAAACAACGATTGGGAGGCGATGCTTCGCGCAGTTCTTGGCGACGCGGCCGCCGAAGAAATCATTGCGAATATGCGTGAACAAGGCATCGATCCGAGCACTCAAATGGGCGCGATGGTCAGCCCCGAAAACTTCGACATGGTGATTCGCCAAGTCCAGGCGATGCTCGGTTCAAACGGCCAGGGGCCGGTGAACTGGCAGATCGCTGAGCAGGTGGCACGCGAAACTGTAGAGTCTACGCATTTTGACCGCCTGAGCAACCTCGACGGCGACGCCGCTCGATCAGCACTATCGACCGCCTCGCTCTGGCTCGACGCTGCCACCGACATTGACCCTGCAAGCGGGCCAGCGATGGCTTTCTCACGACTGGATTGGGTTGCGCACGCCCTGCCCACGTTGAAGAAACTCTTGGACCCAGTGGGGGCAAATATTGCTCGCGCATTCGGGGAAATCATCAATGGGCAGGCTCAGCAGATGCCGGCGGGGATGATGCCGTTCGATCCTTCAGCGATGGTTTCGGGCTTAGTTGCTTCACTCCTCGGAGTCCAATACGGAAAAGCTTTGGCGCAACTCGCTGTCAGTTCATTTGGAACAACGGATACCGGCGTGCCGCTCGTCGAAGGTTCATTCGCAGGTTTAGTTCCGAGCAACGTCGATGCTTTCGCCTCCGAAATCGAGGGTGTGAAGTCGAGCGAGGTTGAACTCTACATCGCAGTTCGCGAAGCCGCTGCCGCTCGTCTCTATGCCCGGGTACCGTGGCTACGCACCCGCGTGATTGATTCAGTGGCACAGTTTGCTTCAGGCATCGTCATCGACATGAGCTCGATTGAAGAACAGGTGCGGGGCTTGAGCCTGGACGACCCGCGCCAAATGGAGAACCTGGATCTGACCGATGTCCTGAACGTCGAATTCACCAAGGCGCAGCGCGAAGCTCTCGACCGACTCGAGCATCTGCTCTCCCTCGTCGAAGGCTGGGTGAGTGAGATTTCGGCGCAAGCTGTTGCTCCACATCTTCCGAATTTCGTTGCGCTTTCCGAGGTATTCAACCGCCGTTACGCGACCGACAACCCCGCTAAGCACGTGTGGAGCGCCCAACTCGGCATGGAATTGGCACCTAAGCGTCTACGCGAAGCGGTGGCTTTCTGGCAAAAGGCACAGCTGCGCCTAGGAATCGCCGACCGCGACGGGCTCTGGAAACACCCTGATCTCCTTCCCCAGGCGAGCGATCTCGATGATCCGACGGCGTTCTTCACAGGTGGTTCCTCACGTCCAGACGATCTCGAAGCGGAGCTTGACTCCTTCCTCGAAGATGTGCTTTCAGGGGCCTCGAGCACATCGGCTCCGCATGAGCCGAAATTCTCTGATTCTCCCTCGGGTTCTTCCCGCGCCTCAGACTCGGCCGATTCTGGTTCTTCCTTTGACTCTGGTTCTTCGGATTCTGATTCACCACGCGACGACGCTGGTAACAGTGACGACGGCGGTGACACGCACGGTGATGTGAAGTGAACTAACACAGTTCGCGAATGTGGTGGGGAGGTTTTCCACGAGGTTGGAAAACCTCCCCACCACATGATGGCGTTTCGTTATTTTTAATTCATGCAGCTACCGCTTGGAATGAATATTTATTGGCGCAACGTCGATGAGGCAGTGATTGGAATCGATCCGCGTCTCCAGCTCACACTCGAGGATTTCACGCGCGCCGAATCGACACTGTTAGAGTCCTTAGAACACCCCATCTCGATGCCCGAATTCCGTACACTAGCCGAACGGGCAGGGATCGGCCAGGAGCGCACCGGCACGATACTTTCCCTTCTGAAATCTCAAAAACTTCTGAGCGATTGTGAACTTCGCGAGCGCGATCAGGAGCCATATTGGCGAACTCATGGACGCACGCACTCCAGGATCTCGCGAAGTGTCCTGATCTATCGCGCAGATTACCTCGGCGTCCAGATTGCACTCAATCTGGCACAAGCTGGCGTGGGCCGAATCGAGTGCAGCGATTCCCTCACCGTCTCGAGCGTGGATCATCCTCTCCTCCAACGCGCAGGCTTCGGCCTTCCGCGCCGTGAGGCACTCACCAGTGAGCTTCGCGCAATCAACCCAAAAATCATTATTTCCCGTATGCCAGCTCGCGTTTCCTTCCCCAATGAGAGATCAGACGATGTTCAGCTGCGCGAACTCACAAGAACCGGAGCAAGCTCACGAATACAAAGCTCAGAAAACAGTTCACACAGCGAGTGCTCGTGCGACCTCGTCGTCTTGTCTGGATCTCATGCGCTCGATCCCTTCACCTCGCGAGCCTTCCTGGCCGAAGGGATTCCAGTTTTTCATGCCTGCGCCCAAGAATATGATCTCGTCGTCGGTCCTTTTGCTCTGCCGGAAGAAGGAACGTGCGCACAGTGCATCTATCTTCACCGCCTCGAGAGCGACCCTCACTGGAACCGCATTGGCCCGCAAGCAGTATGCGCCCTTCCGGCGCCGCCACATTCCTCAGCTTGTGCTCTGGCGGCGGCACTTGCCACGCGTGAGATCCTCGCGTTCCTGGATCGCTCACAGATTCTTCTCGGTCACAGTGCATGGGTCGTTCCCCCAACACACGAGGCACCGCGGCTCATCCCCATGCCTGTTCATCCTGAGTGCGGATGCTGCGCCACAATCTAGGCTTTCACCCAGATCCCAGCAGCAATCACAGCAGATGAATTCCGCGAAGCACCAACAAGTAACCCATTGATGTCAAAAAGCACGCGGGCTGAGGAAACGGATCGAAGAGTTGGAGACGAGCACGCTCAACGTTTCATATATGCCGCGACTTGAGCGAGTACGCCATCTCCGTAGCGCATGAGTTTCGTTGATCCGATTCCTTTCATTGCACCGAGTTCGGCGAGCGTTGCCGGTTTGCGTATCGCGATCTCGAACAAGGTGGTGTCATGGAAGATCACATAAGCGGGCTTGCCGATCTGTTCGGCGACTTCGGCCCGCCATATGCGCAAAGCTTCAAAAAGATCGCGGTCGCCTTGCGTGGCTTGCTCGTAATCAGCCTTGACTTGAGCCACGCGCTTTCGGGACTGTGCTGAGCGCGACTGTGGCTTGGGCCAGAACGGAAGAAGGAAGCGTGAGACTTTTCGGTTCGCACGCTTCCCATTTCCAATAGCGTACGAAATGAAAAGCTCCTCTTTTGCACGCGTGATCCCGACGTAGAGCAATCGGCGCTCTTCTGCGATCCCCTCATCACCTTGAGCGTGCGAAATCGGCATCAGCCCTTCGCTCATCCCGACGAGGAAGACTGCCTTCCATTCCAAACCTTTCGCGGCGTGGAGGGAAGATAATGTCACTGCCTCTTGTGTGGGCTCGTTCGAAGCAGCTTTTCGCTCCTCAAGCTCCGCAACGAACTGAGCCATGGATGTGCCGCGCTTTTCCCACATGTCTTCTCCGAGCAATCGCAATGCTTCGAGAGATTCCCAGCGCTCACGAGCCGCTCCGTGAGCGGCTGGAGGCTCTTTCCTCCACCCCATTGAGTTGAGTGTACCTTCGACGAGTTGTGGAAGATCGAGTCCACTTTTTGCAGTTCCCAGTTCACTGCGCGCGACGGCGCGCAAGGTCACCATCGCTTCGAGGACTTCCTTTCGCTGGAAAAACCTGGTGGCACCGCGAACCGTTGCAGGAATTCCAGCTGCGCTGAGAGCAGATTCCAACTGTTCGGACTGCGAGTTTGCTCGGTACAAAATGGCGATGTCGGAGTAATCGATACCTTGGCGATGCAAAGAAACGATCTTGCCCGCGATCTCGTTCGCCTCGGTTTCGTCGTCGGCGTATTCCTGATATTCCACAGGCCTCCCGTTGCCTCCCATGGCTCGTAAGAACACGGCGCCGTCGCTCTGGTTTTCTGCGATTACGTCGTTTGCCAGATCAACGATCTCAGTGGTGGATCGGTAGTCACGGTTGAGGGTGATTGTGCGAGCTTTGGGGAATTCTTTGGAGAAATTCGCCAAATAGTTTGAGCTAGCACCCGTAAAGGAGTAGATCGTCTGAGAAACATCACCGACTACGCAAATGTCGCGGCGATCTCCCAACCACAGCTGGAGGAGACGGTGTTGCATCGGGGAAACGTCCTGGTATTCGTCAACGACGAAGTGCTTGTACTGGCGACGAATTGCAGCGGCGACGTCCTCTCTTTCGCTCATCAGTCCAATGAGGATCAAGATCGTGTCTTCGAAATCGATGACACCGCGCTCACTTTTGACTTCTTCGTATGCGGTGATGAGCGAGGCGATATCTTGTGCGCTGGCATCTCCTGGGGGTTCACGTTTCGCCATGGTTGCACGAGCAACGTAATCTTGCGGCGTCACGAGGCTCACTTTGGACCATTCGATTTCGCTTGCAAAATCACGAACCGAGATACGATCCGTTGGCATTCCTAAGTGTGAGGCAGCAGCGGCCACTAGCGGCGCTTTGTGTTCACGAATTTCTGGAACCTGCCCACCGATGACCTGCGGCCAGAAATAGCGTAGTTGGCTCAGGGCTGCGGAGTGGAAGGTTCGAGTTTGCACGTTGCCAGCATCGAGATCAAGAAGTCGCGAGCGCATCTCCCCCGCAGCCTTGTTGGTGAACGTGACAGCAAGAACGTTTGTTGGCTGGTAGGCGCCAGTTTTGACTCCGTAGGCAATGCGGTACGTAATCGCCCGAGTTTTACCTGTTCCAGCGCCAGCGAGCACGGCCAGTGGCCCGTGTAGGTGCTGGGCAACTTCGCGCTGTTCACGATCAAGGGCATCGAGAAGATCTTGGGCTGACACATTCTTCCTTTCGACACGCAAAGTCTTTCACGTTTAGATCTCGTTTTTCACCACGATGGCGTTCATGTGTGGAAAACGATGTCACACAGCATGGGCGGTGGAAAGTTGAAGCCCACCGATGATGTACCCTTGAATCCATGAAAAACAAAGTAACGATGTACACCACCTCGTGGTGCGGATACTGCAAGAACCTCAAGAAGCAACTGGGTGCCAAAGGCATCGAGTTCACTGAAATCGATATCGAAAACGAGCCAGAAGCAGCGCAGATTGTCGCCGCAGTCAACGAGGGCAACCACGTCGTGCCAACCGTGCAGTTCTGGGATGGAACCACGATGACGAATCCGTCGGCGAATGAGGTCGAAGAAAAACTCGCGCACACCTAAGGTGTCAAAAGCGAAGCTCCACCTACGCAAATGCAACAAACATGCAATAAATTGCACCACGGCTGAGTTTTGAGAAAATATAACGTGACTATTTCCGCATGGCGTTTTGTCGCCCGAGATTCTGAATACTCCCTACGTATCGTTGGACGCCCAATTCACCTGGGCGCCCACCTTTTTGACATGGGGGTGGATGTTGCTGTCCTGGCAGGGCAAGCCACTCGAGTCGAAGTGTGCTTCCTCGATCTTTCCTCGCCCTACATCTCCGAACGCCGATACCGCCTCCACCGCGGAACCAACGGCATTTGGAGCGGGCACGTCCCCGGTATTTACGCAGGCCAGGCGTATGGCTACCGCGTGTGGGGAAAGTGGAAGCCGAACCTCGGATTGACACACAACCCTGCCAAACTTCTCCTCGATCCCTACGCTCGCGGAATCATCCAGGCGCCGAGCCTCGACCCGGCGCTCTATTCTCACGAAGTCGATGAGAATCTCCGCCCGATCGAGGGGCTGCAAGCCGATCAGCATGATTCCGCGCCGGTTGCAGCAATCGGCATGGTCATGGAAGAACCCGAATCGGTCCATCATCGTCCCAACACCCCTTGGGACCAGACCGTGATTTACGAAGCTCACGTCGTCGGCCTGACGAAACAGCTCGACGGCATCCCTGCAGAACTTCGAGGCACATACGCGGGAGTCGCTCACCCGGTCACCATCAGCTACCTGAAGTCGCTTGGAATCACCGCGATTGAACTCCTACCAATCCATGCCAAGATGAGCGAGCCTTTCCTCACCGAACGCGGACTGACGAATTACTGGGGGTATTCCACGCTTTCGTATTTCACCCCGGAACCTTCGTACGCGACAGCGGCGAACCGGGCACTCGGGCCCGACGGCGTTCTCGCAGAAGTGCGCGGGATGGTTTCCCTCCTTCACGACGCAGGGATCGAAGTCCTTCTCGACGTCGTCTATAACCACACCTGCGAAGCCGGTGCGGACGGCCCAACCGTCTCATGGAGAGGTCTGGACAACTCCACCTATTACCGTCACGATTCCGCACGCCCCGGAGTCATGAAGGACACCACCGGAACCGGTAATTCCCTTGATTTCCGCCGCACCCACGTGGTGGGGATGACGCTCGATTCCCTGCGATACTGGGTGGAGAAAATCGGCGTCGATGGCTTCCGTTTCGATCTCGCGGTAACCGGCGCGCGCCACGGCGACGCCTTCGTCTACAATCATCCGCTCTACGTCGCTATGGCGACTGATCCGATCCTATCCCAGGTCAAGCTCATCAATGAGCCATGGGATTTAGGATACGACGGCTGGCGCACCGGGCAGTTCCCTCCCCCGACGGCGGACTGGAACGACCGGTTCCGTGACACCATGCGTCGCTACTGGGTGACCGAACCAGCACAGATCGCCTCAGGCGGTTACGGCTCCGACGCCCGCGACTTCGCCACGCGAATCTCTGGGTCGGCTGATTTGTTTTCGCACGGTCGCATTCCCGGCGGACGCGGACTGTATGCGTCAATCAACTTCATCACCGCTCACGACGGTTTCTCGATGTATGACCTTGTGTCCTACAACTGCAAACACAACGAAGCCAACGGCGAAGACGGACGCGATGGAACCGATAACAACCACTCCTGGAACCACGGAGCTGAAGGGCCGGCGTCGGAAGAAATCGAGGCCTCGCGTCGCAAAACAATCCGCAACCTCTTGGCGATGCTCGTGTTCTCGGCTGGAACGCCGATGCTTCGAGCGGGTGACGAACGCCTCGATTCGCAGGGCGGAAACAACAACGCCTACTGCCAAGACAACGAAATCTCATGGATCGATTGGTCCAGCGACGACGAAAACGCCCGCAACCTCGTTGACACAGTCTCGTACCTGCTCTCACTTCGTCGTGACCACTCGGTACTGCGCCCGGCAAAGTTCTTCACTGGGCAAACTCTGACCGGCGATTCGCTCCCAGACGTCACCTGGTACGACCGTCACGGCGAGGAGCTGACCGACCACAAGTGGTACAACCGCGAGGTGCGCACGCTACTGATGCTGCGAAGCGGAGGCGGGAAAGATGCCGATGCGTTGCTGGTGATGAACGGCAACCCACAATCGAAGGAGGTCACGCTCCCCCATGGACGCGGCACAGACTATACGCTGGTATGGGACTCTACCTGGGCACGTCCGCGCGAACGCGGAGTAGCCTTGACACCAGGCGACGAAACAGTCGTTGCACCAACCTCGATCCAGCTCTACCTGGCCAACCCAGCGTAGCCCCGAACGGAAGGACATCATGAGCGAGACTCACGCTTCGCAGGCACTCGAGAATGCGACCTCGGACGCTTCTCTTGAGCACGCCCGCGCCATTTCGAACAAGATCCAGGTAGCGATCGACGACGATCCGAGCCAGTTCCGCGTGCTGACCGGCGCACGTCCGACCGGGCATCTTCATATTGGCCACTACTTCGGCGCCCTGAAGAACTGGGTTTCGCTTCAACAACGTGGCGTTGATACATGGTTGCTGATCGCCGATTACCAGGTCATCACAGACCGCGATTCTGTGGGGCCGATGCGCGAACGCGTGTACTCTCTGCTTGCGGATTACCTCGCTGTTGGTATGGATCCGGAAGAGACGACGATTTTCGCTCATTCGCAGGTTCCCGAGTTAAACGAGTTGATGCTTGCCTTCCTTTCCCTCGTCACCGACGCCGAGTTGCGGCGTAACCCGACGGTGAAGGCAGAGCTAGAGGCCACCGAGGGGCGGCCAATGTCCGGATTGCTCTTGACTTACCCTGTTCACCAAGCCGCAGATATTCTTTTCTGCAAAGCAAATCTCGTTCCCGTCGGGAAAGATCAGCTTCCTCACCTTGAGCAGGCGCGTGTGATCGCTGACCGCTTCGACCGTCGTTACGGAAAGAAGAGTGCGCCGCGAGTTTTCCCACGCCCGCAGGGTCTGCTTTCCGAGGCTGAGTCTGTGCTCGGCCTCGATGGTCAGAAGATGAGTAAGTCACGTCATAACACGATTGAACTGCGCATGACTGAGGATGAAACTGCCAAGCTCGTGAAGAAAGCAGTGACTGACTCTGAGCGCATGATCACGTGGGATCCGCAAAACCGCCCTGAAGTGTCCAACCTCCTCCTCATTGGAGGTTTGGCAAGTGGCCGCGATCCACGCGACATTGCCGCTGAGATTGGCAATGGGGGTGGTGGAATGTTAAAGAAATACGTCACCGAAGCGCTCAACGCCTACCTCGCTCCTGTTCGCGCACGCCGAGCAGAGCTGGAAGCCGATCCTGCTTTCCTCGAATCGGTTCTTCAACGAGGTGTCGAGAAGGCCCGCGAGCAGGCAGCAGCTACGCTCAATGAAGTACACCAGGCTTTGGGCATGAGCTACTTCGGCTAAGCCGATCGATTGTTTTTGATCGTGAAAGAACACATGTCAACGGGGTTGAGGGCGGCAAAAACCGCCCTCAACCCCGCATGTCTCCCCTCAGAGACACGCGTGAGCTGGCGTCAAAAGATACACGCATGGGCCGCGCATTGGACACCAACATTCGTCGCAATCCTCGCATTGTTGACTGGATGGGAAGCATGGGTGCGCCTGCGCGACGTACCGCCAAATGTCATCCCTGCTCCGTCACAGATCCTTCTTGCCACGATTGATACGTGGCCGACTCTTGGGCCAGCCACGTTAGTGACGGCGATCGAGGGTTACGTTGGATTTGTTTTCGCAGTGTGTGCCGGAATTGCCCTCGGCATCAGCCTGTACGCTTCACGGATCGTTAACCGGGCATTTTTCCCGCTCTTATATGCGGCTCAGACATTGCCGCTGATCGCTATCACGCCACTGTTCTTGATCTGGTTCGGCTTCGAAATATCAGGAAAGATCGTGATTGTGACGATCTTTGGTCTCTTCCCTATTGCGGTGGCGACATCACGAGGGCTCAATTCCGTTCCGCAGTTTTATTCCGATGTCGCGCTCACATGCGGCGCAAGTCCTGCGTGGACTCTGTGGCACGTGAAACTTCGAGTCGCTGCGCGGCAAATCTTCTCAGGTGTGCGCGTCAGTGCTGCCTACATCTTTGCCACAGCATCTACCGCGGAGTATCTCGGAGCGCGTTCAGGCCTGGGTATTTGGCTCCAAGCAGCCTACAATTCATTCCGCGTGCCGCTAATCTTCTCCGCGACGCTCATGATTATTTTCCTCACCGGTTTACTGCTGGTGACAGTGACTCTTATCGAACGCGCCCTTCTCGGCCCGATTGAGGATGAAGATCTGGGCGAAGACGGACACTAAGACACAGCCTCGTGAACAGTTGCAATGAAACGGTTGAGGAAGACCTCGCGGTTCACCCCAATTGCCATTCGAATACGCGTGGCCGAAGGATCGTTGAGTCCATAGGGATCCCCGATCGTGCGGCCACGCACTCCGTGAGTATCACTTGTTTGTGTTTCAACACACATCGGAAGTTCAAGGATTGACACAAGGCTCGGATCAAGTGCGACCGCGACCGCAAGCGGATCGTGAAGCGGCATTCCTTGAGCAAAGATTCGGCTCGATCGAGCATTCGCTGTGATCGAAAATTTTGCAATCTGGGTGAAGAAATTTCCTGCCTCGCTGACACGCCATGATTCAATCGCCTGCGCTCCACAAAGCACTTGATGTGTGACATCGAGGGGGACAAGTGTGACATCAGCGCCTGAGTGAAAGACGCGATCAGCGGCTTCAGGATCTTGAATCATATTCGTCTCCGCTACCGCTCCCCAGCAATTTCCAGGTTGAGTCACAGCTCCACCCATGCTCACTATCCTCAAACGCTCGGCAAGTTCGGGCCGGGCGCGAAGCACTTGATCCACCGTGGTCAGAGGGCCAACAGTCACCACTGTCACAGGAGAGTGTTCTAGCGCGTCAATAATCTTCTGCGCGCCCTGAGAAAGCTCTGTGTGTGCAAGGGCCTGCTGCCCTGACGTCGTTGTCACCTGCATGAGATCGCCCACTACGGGCGCTGGATTCGCATGACGGTCTCCTGAACGGTATCCCCCGATTGATACTCCGAATCCCTGGGTCACATAGCGCTCAACAGATTCCAGAAGATGTGTATCAGTACCGATGTCTGCAGAGGAAATGTCCGAGCCGAAATCACGCGGATCCACACCACCCAAGCCGTTATCGCCGTGGAAAAGCGCGCATCCGGCGTCGGGAATGAAGCCAGATGCCCACGACGGGTGCTTCGGACCTTGCCATACGTCGATGTCGGTGCGCCCCAGTAACGCCAAAACTGCGCGAGTGTTGACTTCAGCTCGCGCCTGGGTGACGTTGCCGTAGCTGGCGATCATGGCGAACCGGCCGCAAAACTCACCGGCTTTTGCCGCTCCCACCATGAACGCCAACGCGAGGGCGTCATCAATTCCTGTATCGACGTCGATAAATAACATGGGCTTACTTCGCTAAAAACTCGTCGGTTGCCAGCTCACGAGAAACTGGAGCATGTGTCACCGGTGTGCCGTTGATGTCCTCGTATGCGCGCGCATTGGCGAGGAAGTCGGCATAGGCCTGCGTGCCAGAGAAATCGTTCCTCCCCAAAACAAAGGTTCCGTTCTTGATTTTCGCCCGGTCTCCCCAGAACTGCCCGTCAACGATGTCATGCATCGATTTCTTGACAAAATCGAGCTCAAGGTTGGCTTCGGGGGCCTCATCAACCAAAATTTTTGCTGCCTCGTCCGGGTGCTCGTAAGCATAGACGTAGCCACGCTGAACGGCTTGGGTGAAGGAACGAACGAGCTGCGGATCTTTCTTGATCAGTGCGTCGTTTGTGATGATGCCGATGGCATCAGCATTGCCTGGCACTCCATAGTTTTGCGCTCCGAAGCAGGTCAACTTCGGTCCGTGGAGGCGTGACTGGACGCCTTCCCACGTATCGTAAAAGCCACCGAAGTCGGCCTTGCCGGAGCCAAGAACTTCGAAGGTGGAGGTTCCCACGGTGACTTTATCGAACGTCCCCTTTCCTCCGTCTGTTTGGATCATTTTGCGCACAACAGCGTCCGATTCATTGGCGCCAAATGTGGCAAACGTCGTCCCATCGAGATCCTTTGGACGCGTGATCTTTTTATTCGATGCCAATGCGCACCAGATTGCGCTCGGCTTTTGCTGAACTTGGAGAATTTCTTTGAGGTGAGCACCCTTGAGCGAATAAATTCCGACATTCGCCATATTCGACAGCGCGAAATCCGCCAGCCCGTTATTCACCGCCTGCTCAGCACCTGCCTGAGCCACAGCCAAAATATCGACGTCGATACCGGCGTCCTTTAGCCAGCCTTTATTCTTCGCAATGTAAACCCCAATATGGTTCGTGTCCGGGGCCCACGAAAGCATAAAACTGACCTTTTTTCTTGGCGCGTCACCACTTTTTTGATCAGCAGTTAGCATGGAGCAGGCACCCACAGCACACGTCACGAGTGTCAAAGCGGTCAATGTGCGTACAACGCGTGATGTCATCAGCGATCCCCTAGGTCGATCATTACCGCCCTCTGGGTATTCACGGCAACGATGCCTCGTGCTGGGCAACCCAGAAAGAGGACGGACGAGGTTCCGAGGTTGCTGGAATTCACTGTAGCAAGACGTGCCCGGCGGCGCAGGTTCGTTGTGTTCGCCGACGCTGGCAGCGCGGGACTTTACACCTAGACGTCCTGGGAAAACCCCTCAAGCCTGTAATTTGTTGCAATCTATGCCTCAATTTTTCATCGGGCAAAAGTTCATTTTCTATATCGCGGCAGGTATTGTGGAGCGTGGTAATCGCGGAAAATTTTTTCCGCCACCTCGTCCTTTGAAAAGGAGCAACATGTTCGATTCCAACCTGATCGGCACGCAGGTGCGCGCGGTCTCAGGCCGCAATCCGATGTCAGGCACCTCGATGGAATACTGGCAGGCACTGGCCACCACCGTTGTCGCCGCTCTCGCCGACAACTGGCAGGCCACGGAAGAGCGTTACAACGCTTCCCGTATGCAGCATTACTTTTCGGCCGAATTCCTCATGGGCCGCGCACTGTACAACAATCTCTCCAATCTTGGACTCGTTGAGGATGCGCGCACAGCACTCGCAGATCTGGGACAGAACCTCTCCAACGTCCTCGAAGAGGAGCATGACGCTGCTCTCGGAAACGGTGGCCTGGGACGCCTGGCGGCCTGCTTCCTTGACTCCTCCATCACGCAGGATTTCCCGGTTCGCGGCTACGGCATTCTCTATCGTTATGGCCTGTTCAAGCAGTACTTCGAGAACGGTTTCCAGGAAGAAGAGCCTGATTCATGGATGGAAGAGGGCTACCCCTTCGTCATCCGTCGCGAAGAAGCTCAGCGCCGTGTGAAGTTCGACGACCTCGAAGTGCGCGCCCTGCCCTACGACATGCCGATCACCGGCTTCGGCACGAAGAACGTCGGAACGCTTCGCTTGTGGAAGGCTGAGCCGATCAACGACTTCGATTACAACGCTTTCAATGCTCAGGACTTCACCGGCGCAATCGTTGAACGTGAGAAGGTCTCCGATATTTCCCGCGTGCTCTACCCCAACGATTCCTCCTACGAAGGCAAAGTTCTGCGCGTTCGCCAGCAGTACTTCTTCGTTTCCGCATCGCTTCAGGCAATCGTGGAGAACGAGCTCAAGCAGTACGGCACACTCGATGGTTTCGCTGAGCACAACTCGATTCAGCTCAACGACACCCACCCGGTGATCTCGATTCCGGAGCTCATGCGTATTCTTCTCGACGAGCACGGCTACACCTGGGAAAAAGCCTGGGAGATCGTGTCAAACACCTTCGCTTACACGAACCACACGGTTCTGGCTGAGGCTCTGGAAACTTGGGAAGTGTCGATCTTCGCTCAGCTCTTCGGCCGTATCCTGGAGATCGTCAACGAGATCGATCGCCGTTTCCGCATTGAGCTTGCCGAGGCTGGCTACGACCAGGGCAAGATCGACTACATGGCGCCGGTTGCTGACGGCCGCGTGAAGATGGCCTGGATTGCGTGCTACGCATCCTTCTCGATCAACGGTGTTGCCGCGATCCACACTGAGATCATCAAGCGCGACACCCTCCACGATTGGCACGACATCTGGCCGGAGAAGTTCAACAACAAGACGAACGGCGTAACCCCGCGTCGCTGGCTCCACCAGTGCAACACTCGCCTGTCGGCACTGCTGACCGAGCTTTCGGGCTCCGAAGCGTGGGTGAAGGATCTGGACAAGCTCGCTGACCTGGCAAAGTATGCCGACGACGAGAGCGTCCTGGATCGCGTCAACGAGATCAAGCACGCCAACAAGGTTGATTTTGCTGCGTGGATCAAGAATCGCCAGGGCATCGAGATCAACCCTGAGGCGATCTACGACACGCAGATCAAGCGCCTCCACGAGTACAAGCGCCAGCTGATGAATGCGCTCTACATCCTCGATCTGTACTTCCGCATCAAGGACAACCCGTCCATTGACGTTCCGCCGCGCGTGTTCATCTTCGGCGCGAAGGCTGCACCGGGCTACGTCATGGCGAAGGCAATCATCAAGCTGATCAATACGATCGCGCAGATGGTCAACGACGACGCCGATGTGGCTGGCCGCCTAAAGGTTGTGTTCGTCGAGAACTACAACGTGTCCCCCGCTGAGCACATCATCCCTGCCTCGGATGTTTCCGAGCAGATTTCGATGGCCGGTAAGGAAGCTTCGGGCACGTCGAACATGAAGTTCATGATGAACGGCGCACTGACCCTGGGCACGATGGACGGCGCAAACGTGGAGATCGTGGACGCCGTCGGCCACGAGAACGCCTACATCTTCGGCGCTACTGAAGAGGAGCTGCCGCAGCTCAAGGCGAACTACAACCCGGCTGAGGTTGCTGCTGGCACCCCAGGTCTGCAGCGTGTGCTTTCGGCTCTCGTTGATGGCACTCTCGACGACGGTGGCACCGGCCAGTTCGCAGCAATCCACAAGTCGCTCTACGAAGGCAACGGCTGGGATGGCCCGGACATGTACTACGTGATCGGTGATTTCGCTTCGTACCGCGAGGCGAAGGACCGTATGGCGGCTGATTACTACGCAGATCGTCGCGCATGGGCGAAGATGGCGTGGATCAACATCTGCGCATCCGGCCGCTTCTCCTCGGATCGCACGATCCGCGATTATGCACGCGAGGTGTGGAAGCTGACCCCGCAAGCGATCTGATCGAGGCACCGTCGGCAAGTGTGCTGACATGTTGTAGTGGTGGCTAGGGAAGAAAATGACCTAGCCACCACTGTTCTTTGCTTCGGGTCTCGTGAAGCACGGGTCGTCTGCCGTCAGAGCACGCGCGTCATGAACAGGTGCATTCACCCTCCGGGCATCCACCGGTCAACAGAAGGCCCTTGTAACGTTTCGCTTCGATTGGTTCGCCGGCGTTCCAGAGCATTGGCACGAGGGATCGAATAACTTCGGGGATATCGTCGCCGGTGAGTGGCACGTGGAATTTGCTCGCTTGGACATCCGGTGTGTACACCAGGAGGTCTTCTCCGACGAGGAGGCGTCCACCGTAAGTCCACCAGCGTGGACCGGAGTTGAGTGCAGTGAGAACGTTGAATACCTTGCCAACGGTTCGCTCGTGGAATTCAGCATCGTCATCCGCAATGGCATCATCATCCACCGTACACACGTTTTCGATTTGGACCAGACGGAGCATCGCATCCCCGATACATGCGTGAATCACAGACGACCCGTCACCAAGGTTGTGAACAAGTACGTCACCGACGGGGAGCACTTCGGGTTCTTCCGTGCGAATACTACTTAGCGCACCAGCAAGGCGCTCCACGATCGCGTCTTCGTTGAGGAAAACAGAGAGCGTGAGTCCCTCATAAGGTTTTGCAATATCCATCCATGGCACAAGTTCGGCACACACATTCGAGTCGTACCAAAACACCGCAGCGCGATCCGACTCAGGCGACAACACGTGGAACATCCCCGGAGGAAATTCCTGCTTCTGCGCATCAGGCGAGACCGGCCAGGGTTGGAAACCGATGTTGAACTTTGGGGTGTCAGCCATTTCTCCTCCTGGATTGCCGAAGTCGAGTTGTTGAGAGATTTTCTCAATATGTGACGAGGCTAGTCAATCCACGTGACAATGGCGCACGGTTAACGACGCTGCCACCGAGAAAACATCGGGTACGAGACCCACATCTCCGTTCCCCTTGCGGGGTATAGTTTTCGTGATGCTACCATCCACTTAGTGCTCTTTCGCCACTTTCCAGAGGAGATCTCTATGCCGCCTCTTTCTCCGACTCAGCGCAAGAGCGCCGCCCGCAAATTTTCACAAAAGTGGTTTGGCCGCGGCTACGAGAAGGGCGATACTTCCTCGTTTTGGCTTGAGTTGCTCGGCGATGTTATCGGGATGGACGACGTCACAACCAACGTCCGCTTCGAGAAGGCAACGAACGCGCACGGCTATATCGACGTCACAATCCGCGACGCGAAGACCGTGATCGAGCAAAAGTCGCTCGGCGTCGATCTCGATAAACCGCAGATGCGCCAAGGCGTGATGGTCACGCCGTTTGATCAGGCGAAGCGGTATGCGGATTCCTTGCGCAATTCAGAACGCCCGGACACAATCATCGTCTGCGATTTCGACCGTTTCCGTATCCACGACCTCGACGATGAGCATCCTGCACAGAGCTATCTTGAGTTCCGTCTCGCCGAGCTACCTGAGCAGCTCCATTTGTTGGATTTCCTCATTGACCCGCAACTGATTCGCCGTCGTCGCGAAGAGAAGGTTTCCCTCGACGCAGGCCAGCTTATCGGCCAGCTCTACGATATGCTGCGCACGCAATACCTGGATCCCGATTCGCCGCAATCGCGCCACTCGTTGAACGTGCTGTGCGTGCGCCTGGTTTTCTTACTTTTTGCCGAGGACGCCGGATTGTTCGCAAAGGACTCTTTCTACCACTATTTGGAGAATGCGCACCCTTCGTACGCGCGCACGGCGCTCAAGGAACTTTTTGTGTATTTGAAAACTCCCGACGCCAATCGCGATCCGTACGCCTCCGATCTGCTCAAGGTGTTTCCGTATGTCAACGGCGGACTTTTTGAGGCAGACGTCGAAATTCCGAATTTTTCGCAGGAAATCCTTGATTTTCTTCTGCGCGACGTGAGTCAAGGGACGGACTGGTCCGGGATCAGCCCAACGATTTTCGGCGGCGTCTTCGAATCGACTTTGAACCCCGCATCGCGCCGCGCAGGCGGTATGCATTACACGTCCCCGCAAAACATTCACAAGCTGATCGATCCGCTTTTCCTTGACAGCCTAAAAGCAGAACTGAACGAAATTTTGAACGCACCGAACGTAGGTGATAGCAAACGACGAGGGCTGCTTGAACAGCTCCACAACAAAATCGCGTCCCTACATTTTTTCGATCCCGCCTGCGGCAGCGGTAATTTTTTGACCGAAACATACATCCAGCTGCGAAAGCTGGAGAACAAGATCCTCTCCGAGCTGCAAAACGATCAGGGCGTGCTCGCTTTAGATGATTCAATTTCTCCGCTCAAGGTTTCACTCTCGCAGTTCCACGGCATCGAGATTAATGATTTCGCGGTCAACGTGGCGAGAACAGCGCTCTGGATCGCCGAGCTTCAGGCAAACGCCGAGGCTGAGAGCATCGTGTACGGCAAGGTTCAGGATTTTCCGCTCGCTGACAAGGCGAACATTGTTCATGCCAATGCTTTGCGCACCGATTGGAGTAAGGTCATTCCGCCCAGCAAGTGCGACTACATTATCGGAAATCCACCATTCATCGGATATTCAAATCTTTCCGCCGAGCAGAAGGAAGACCGCCTTCGCATCATGGGGAAGGCTGGCGGCGTGCTTGATTACGTTTCATGCTGGTTCAAACTTGCTGCTGATTTCATGCAAGGTTCAGGCACGCAGGCTGCTTTGGTGTCCACGAACTCTATTACGCAGGGTCAGCAGGTGGAGCCGCTGTGGAAGCCATTGTTCGACGCCGGCGTGACGATTAACTTCGCACACCAAACTTTCGTATGGTCAAACGAATCGACCGACGCTGCGCATGTTCACGTCGTGATTGTGGGGTTTGGCTACGAGCACTGGGAACGCAAGACGCTCGTTACGTACACCGGTGAGGGTATCAACGTCGATCATCCGGCGAACATTAACGCTTATCTTGCGCCCGCCCCAAACGTTTTCGTGACGAAGCGGTCGAAGCCGCTGTCTTCCGTTCCTTACATGGCGAAGGGGTTTCAACCTACTGACGGGCAAAACCTTATTCTCGAACCAGAGGAACGCGATCATCTTCTCGATGTTGAGCCACAATCAGCGAAATGGATTCGTCCATTTTCCATGGGGCAAGAATTTATCAACGGCAAGGACCGCTACTGCCTGTGGCTGGCAGACGCCGCGCCTGCTCAGCTTCGGGATTATCCTGAGGTGTTGAAGCATGTTCGCGCCAATCATGAGTGGCGACTAACCCAAGTGAAAACTGGAGACGCTTACAAACTGGCAGACCGTCCGCATCTACTGAGGCCAACATCAAAATTTAAAGACGGAACGTATATCGCAATTCCTGTCGTCACATCTTCTCGGAGAAAGTATATTCCCTTCGGCTTTGTAAATAATGGAATGATTCCTGGAAATCAAATTTATTTCATCCCTACAGATTCTCGGTTTATCTTTGGAATCCTGATGTCGCGAGCACACAATGCGTGGATGCGAATTACTGCTGGCCGTTTAAAGAGCGACTATAGATACGCGAACACGCTGGTTTACAACACCTTCGTCTTCCCCGATCTCTCGCCAGCGGAAGAGTCCATTATTACGCAAGCTGGACAAGCTGTTCTCGATGCGCGCGCCCTGTACCCGAAAGAGACACTCGCGGATCTCTACAATCCAGACAACGAATGGCTCTACCCCGAACTGACCAAGGCTCACAAGGCCCTAGACGCCGTCGTCGAGAAAGCGTACGGGCTCTCGCCTGGCCTAGATGAGCAAGCCGTCGTCGCCCACCTCTTCAAACTCTACAGCGAAGCCACCAAAGCGTAGCAGCGTGAGAAGATGCGATGAGGAAACGAGGCAACCCTAGCGGCGTGATCGTTCATTCGAGGAAAACCCAGACTACCTCATGGTATCCGGTCTACAGTGTCACAAAACAGACCAGGTATGCAAAAAAGCTAAACACAATTTCGATAAACCTCTGTTTTCACTCAGATTCTGCGCGTAATATCTCCAATATCTGATACATCAGAAAGGAATAGAGAAAATGAAAAAATGAGCAGTGTCAGTTTTATCTGCCATAGCGCTTAGCTTTTGTGTAACAATGCTCCACATAAACGTTGCACAAGCCGCCCCTGTGGGATTTGCTCCTTGCCCTGGAGGAACTATTTGCACCACTGCTCTAGGGAAAATGACGCCGAAACAGATCTCACAATCAAGAGCTTGGGGTAAATGTTTAGCAGCTCTGGGCGCAGCCGGTATTCCTGCTGTTGGGCTGCCGCTGTCACGAGTGCTAGCCATTGTCGGGCTAACAGGTATTTCGGGTTGCGACTGGAAAGCAATTTCAGGAAAGTAACAGAACTGATGAACAAATTTCTTATCAGCACGATTATCAGCATGTTGTTTATTATTGCTCTAGGCTGGGTTTCAGCAGACTTGGTATGGGCATCACGTGTAGCTTTTACTATTGGTCTTGCAGGGATTGTGATCGCTGAGTGGGATGCCAGAAAAAGAAAAAGTTCACAGCTCCAAGGAAAATTTCCTCACTGATTCTACTTTCCTAAGCTTACTATTAGTTCACCGTACAATTGGAGAAATTTCAAAAGAAAAATCTCATCTCAGTGCAGTTTGTTCTACGCGGGAAAGTATTTCTTGAGTTTGTTCTGGCATATCAGAGATATGGAGTTTCCACCCTTGATCAGAGATTGGAGTTTCGCAATTCACAAAGACTCGCGGGGTTCGTTCAACAATCACGCTTTCGTATCCAAAGTTGACTACTGATGGTTGTCTGTACTCAACTTTGGCCACAAAGCCCAAGTGGGTGCATCGCAAACCACTGCTGGGTTCACTCCTACAAGGATCTTGCACCCAACTGATACCCACCGAACATCAGTACCAAGTTAGAAGTTGCTATTCGCAATACTCGGCAGATAAGGATCCCTGCAAGCGCCCAAACAGAAAATCATAATGGATCGCAACGATGAGTGTTCATTCCTCCCACCCTCTGGTATAGCGAATACGCTGAATTCACAGCCAACGCCCTTTCCCGGACCCACCTTAATAGGAATTCTCCGACCATCCCGGTGGATGAAGCGGTACCGTGTTCAGCCAATCCCTCGTAACAAACAATGCTCACATACTGCGAGCCGTGGTTTGAATGGTGAATCAGACCTATTATTTCCTTGGCACACACAATCGCCTGGTTCACTGCTTACAGCGGTAGTGCCTCGCTGCACATCGAATCTAATAATGCCCAACCCACACTTTTGCGGGAAAACGCATTAGTTACAAAGGTGGCACACACGCCCCCTTGCGTGTCCTGGCATTCGCGCTGTTCGCAACCCACATCCTGCTTAGATTTCGCATTGCTCCTGACATCTGTCATGTATTTTTTGTGACGCCAGGTGATGGTATTGCTCGCAAGCACTGAGCAAGAATAGAGACATGAACCAACAACATATCATCGATGCCACCGAGGTTGTGAAATCCTTCGGCAGCACCCACACCACCATCAACGCACTTGACGGTGTATCTTTCGCATTAAAGCGCGGCGAATCAGTGGCTTTGCTCGGACCAAACGGTGCGGGAAAAACGACTCTGATCGATATCCTCCTCGGGCTGACAACTCCAACTTCCGGCACGCTCATCGCCTTCGGATTGGCTCCGGTTGAAGCAGTGAAAGCTGGAAAAATTTCGGCAGTTTTACAATCGGCGAGTTTGCGCCAAGATTTAAAAGCATACGAAGTCATCGAGTACATCGGCTGTGCTTATCACAAATCGATCGATGTGGATTCGGTACTTGCCCAGGTGAATCTGGAGTACGCGCGTGGACGGTACATCAAGAAACTTTCAGGCGGCGAGCAACAACGGTTGCGATTTGCCTTGGCTCTGCTTGCCCAACCCGAGCTCCTGATTTTGGACGAACCGACCACTGGTTTAGATACTACTGCGCGGGAAGAATTCTGGTCTTCCCTCACTCAATACCGCCGCGATGGAGGCACGGTATTGTTTGCAACGCACTACCTGAAAGAAGCGGAGCAATTTGCAGATCGTATCATCATGCTCAACCGCGGGCATGTCATTGCCGACGGCCCGACGAACGAAGTCCGAAATATTGCTGGAATCAGACACGTGAGCGCGCGGGGTGCGTTGAGCGACGAGCAACGTGCGCAGCTCACGCAACATTTCAACGCTCGTTTCGACGGCGACGTTATCCACATTGCCCATGCACAGTCAGATGCCGCAGCGAAGATGCTGCTAGATTTTGGCGCTCACGATCTTGAGATCGCATTGCCGGATCTGGACGAGGCTTTTAAGACGCTCCTTGCGAAAGAAACTGCTACCGGAAAAGCTACGACCAACCTCACCCTGAAAGACCGATCATGATTGCTATTGACCTCAAATCTTATCTGCGAAGCCCCGAGAACATCTTCTACGCCGTCGTCCTCCCCATCGGTTTGTATATCGTGTTTGGCGCGGTACAAAGCTATGGAAAATTCCCGTTAGGGCACGGCAACGTCAACGCGATGGTGCTGATCAATATGGCTCTTTATGGCGCCGCAACTGGAGTGGTCGGTTACGCCGGAACGGTGGCGATGGAACGGGTGAACGGCTGGGGTCGTCAGCTCGCGATTACGCCACTGCGTGACACCCACATGCTACGCAACCGCGTCGTCGTCGCTCTCGTGATGGCAGCACTCCCCCTGTTTGCACTGTTCTTCGTGGGGCAAGCAATGGGTGCGCAGGCGCCATTGGCACGATTGGCAGCCTCGTTTGTGTTGATCGCCGTGTTGGTCACAAGTTTCGCGCTGTACGGGCTGGGCGTCGCATTGCTCCTACGCTCCGAGACGGCGGCATCGATCGCAGCGGGTTTGCTGGTGGTTTTCGGCTTTCTCGGTAACATTTTCTCCCCGTTGGGTGGCACGATGCTGACTATCTCAAAGTTCACTCCTCTCTATGGAATTGGCGTACTCGCGCGAAATCCCGTCACAGGCGGAAATGCTTCAACAATGAATGGCACTTTTTATCACGAATCGTTAAGCCTCGCTATGGCAAACTACGTGGCGTGGACAGTCCTCTTCGCAGTGCTCGCGCTGTGGGGATTACACCGATCCCGAAACCGCTGACGGGAAATCAATAACTTCCATTCCCTGCTGATCTCTTAACCATCCCCCACTGATCTCGAAACACGCTCATGAATTATTTCAAACACTTGACGAAGGATGAGATCGTCCCCCTCGTCATGTCCTATTTTTGGTTAACCCTGCTCATTCCCTCAATCGTTTTCATTTTTTGTAGCGATTTGGAGATGCATCAGCGAGTCCTGGGTTTGCTCGGAGAGGCTAGCTTCATTGCGATCTATGTGTATTTGTTCGCTAAGGCAATTATTTTCAAAGCAGAGATGAAAGTGCGCAGCGGCGTCGCAGTTGGCGTGATTCTGGCACTTATTGCAATGAGTTTGTATCCAATCATTGGATGGCAAGCGTTTATCTACCTCAACTTTGTGTTGCCGGTGTGGAATTTTCGGGTACCTTTGCGTTTAGCAATGTGGTTGGGCGGAGTGCTTATTGCTGCGGCCACCATTTTTCTGATTTGGCTGGGAGAAACTTCATGGGGGTATATCTTTAGCGCGATCGGAGTTTTTGTGATCACTGCAGGTACACGATTCTTAGAAGATGTAGGCGATCGGCAAATCCAGCTGCAAGCACGGCTCGCGGTGCTCGAAGAACGCGATCGGATGGCTCGTGACATTCACGATCTGCTTGGCCATTCCCTCACTGTGATCACCTTGAAATCTGAGCTCACCTCACGGCTCCTTGAGAAAGATCCGGCAGCAGCGCGCGCTGAGTTAGCGCAGATTTCCACTCTCTCGCGAGAAGCGATTGCTGAAGTGCGCGCAACTGTTGCGGGCCTGCGTGAGCGAAGTTTAGACCAAGAATTAAATGATGCCCAGGTAGCCTTGCAACAATCCGGAATCGCGGTGAAGGTTATCAACGACGGCGTTAGCACACGTTTTGAACAGCTCTTCGCATGGATTGTGCGTGAATGTGTTACCAATATTATTCGATATTCAGATGCTAGTAAGGTAACTATCGAAATCTCGGAATGTGCGCTACAGATAAACGATAACGGGCGCGGATTCCCCGATTTTTGCGACAACGTGCGGTCTGACGTCACGCCTCCTCATGCGGAGCGTAACCCATCAGTTTCTGCTGGTGACGCCGGTACGTTGCGCTCAGCTGCAGGCAACGGTCTTCGTGGGATCCTCGAACGCGTGACTCTCGCTGGAGGTCACGTACACTTTTACAATGACCCCGGCGCTACAGTCACTGTGGAAATGATGGCGCACGCCCTACCAAATCGCGGCCTCGACTGATGAACGGAGCAATTCAATGATCAAAGTTCTCATTGCTGACGATCAAGCAATGATCCGCGGAGCATTCGCGGCTTTGCTTTCTTTCGAGGATGACATTCAGGTTGTTGGCGAAGCCGCGCGCGGGGATGAAGTTGTCGCAGCGGTAGAAAAATTTACCCCCGACGTCGTCCTCCTTGATATTGAGATGCCTGGACTCAGTGGTATCGACGCAGCCAATGAGCTCCTTCGTCGTTATGGGGTGCGAGTCTTGATCGTGACAACATTCGGGAGAGCCGGGTACGTGCGCCGCGCCCTGGACTTGGGTGTACATGGATTCATTTTGAAAGACGCACCTGTCGAGGAGTTACTACAAGCGATTCGTGATGTTTATGCCGGAGGTCATGTGGTTGATCCTTCACTAGCAACACAGTCTTTGTTCGCTGGGACAAATCCTCTCACCACACGTGAACAGGAGGTGTTACGCGTTGCACTGACGGGATTGCCGGTTGCAGAAATTGCACAACGCGTCTTCCTGACGCCGGGAACGGTTCGTAACTATCTCTCGTCGGCGATCGGCAAGACGGGAGCGACGACACGGATGGAAGCTGCGCGCATCGCACACAGCAACGGCTGGCTCTAATGATTTCATCAAGATTCTCGCGGGTTATAGCGAAGTGGTCCGGGTTTTGTTCTGTTTAGGCGGATGGGGAAATCTGGCCCACTTCAGCCCGCCGTGTCCGAGCCGTAGAAACCTTTACAGCGTCTTGGACTGTTGATGAAAACGGATCAAAAATTAACACTGACGACAAAATTTATGGTAAACGCATAATTCAACAGTGTTTACTCACGGTGAAGGCAAGAAGATGATTCGTATTATCGTGGCTAACAAAACCGGAAACATTATCACGGTAACGGAAAGCTGAAACTCATGCATCTAACATATGACAGAGAAGCCGACGCTGCTTATATCACTTTCGGTAAAAGCATTGAACCAAACGAGGCGTCTTCGCAGGTATCATTCATTGAGACCCCTAACGGGCAAACACAAGTGACGATAGATGTTGATAGCGAAGGATACCTTCTCGGGATAGAGATACTCTCAGCCTCAGCCGGTTTACGTGAAGATATTCTGAATGAAGCGTGTCATCTCTGATCGTTGCCAAATAGTGTTTTCTTTAAAAACCTCTAGGTAATTTAAAGTATGACTTTCTGGTGTTTTTGCAGGTCTGGTAGCCGTGGTCACGCGATCAGCTCTGGTTACAGCTTCTTTTTTCGGGGCGACGTCGTCTGATCGTCTGGTGACGGAGCGTAACGCGATGCAAATGCTGCTGTGAGGGTAATGCATTTCCTCAGGTGATCCGCAACGGCCGTGACGAACTCATCGGCTTGCCTCAAGCGATGCGCTCTGGTTAGGCGTCATCTGCCGTGGTATTCCGGGGGTGACGTCGGTAGAAGTAGTTGGTGAAGAAGATGACGAAGAAGCCGATGAACACGCCGTTGAAAAACATCGACCAGCCCCACTCGGTGACGGGAAGAACGAGCTCTTTAGTGGCGAACAGCAATCCCAGCGGGATGCTCATCACGGCGTCAAGAATGAAGCCACGTGCTCCCGTCACCGTTGTGGCAAGAGAACGCACGCCACGATAAGCCGCCACATAGATCACGCACACCACTACGAGGAACCACAGCGAAAGATCCACATGCCTGCTGATTGCCTCAACTCCAAGAGCAGTGACAAACGCACCGCCGGCAAGCAACGCAAGCGTCAACACACGTGATTTCCAATCCGAGTTCGGCTTCATCCGCAACATCACCTCCAGCCCGTTCAATTTTACATGACGAACCAGCCCCCGGTAACAGCGAAGAATCCTGCACATTCAGCACCGTTCGAGAATTCGAAGGGCTAACGGGGGAGCTAAATGGTGCGTCGTGAAGAAGCTTGAAGTCTGAGCTGATGCGCTGGACATACTTCGTCCGGTTCACCTTCACTGAATCTGGTGCTCAGTGAGTCGTTTCTTCACGCAGCTTCAACCCGGCGAGGGGCCCTGCAAGCCTCGAAAAAACTCCGCGCCCCACCATAAGTCTACATATGGCAGAGCTTTACCTATCTGGACCCAAAGTGAACGCAAATTTCTGTCATACCCTCAGGTAAAATATCAACGTGAGTATTTTTAACCGTAAGAGCAAGCATTCGTCGACGGCGCCGGGCAACCCGTTTGGCGTTCCTCACCCGGCTCCGTTTGCACCGGTTGGCCGAATCCCGATCGTCGATATCTTTCCTTCCCTCGCCGGCGGAGCATGGCCAGTGAAGGGAACTGAATACGAAGCTTTCCCCGTTCGCGCCACAATTTTCCGTGAAGGTCACGATCTTTTCGCTGCCGAAGCAGTCCTCGTCGATCCTGCAGGCAACATCGCCCAACGCGTGCCGATGATCGATATTGCACCTGGCCTGCGCCGTCATGAAGCCTGGCTCACCCCAACCACGCCAGGAAAGTGGAGCTTCTATATCAGCGCATGGTCAGATCCGTGGGCCACGTGGCAGCACAACGCCCAAATCAAGCTCGCAGCCGGTCAAGACATCGAGCTAGTTTTCCTTGAAGGTCGTGAACTCCTTGTGCGCGCAGCGGCGAGCGCACCGGTGTCGTCAGGAGAACACGAAACGTTCCTTGCCGCGGCCGATGCCGCAATGAACACCTCAGCAAGCGCAAACGAGCGTTACGCAAGTGCCACAAACCCTTCTGTTATCGAAGCTTTGAAGTCCTACCCACTTCGCGATTTCGAAACGCACTCTGCCCTGTTCCCTGTGGCAGTTGACCGCGAACGTGCACTCGTAGGCTCGTGGTACGAGATTTTCCCACGTTCGGTCGGTGCCACCCAAAACCCTGACGGCTCGTGGAATTCGGGAACCTTACGCACCGCCGCGCAAGACCTCGATCGCATCGCCAACATGGGATTCGAGGTTGTCTACCTCACCCCCATCCACCCAATCGGAACCACCGCACGCAAGGGAAAGAACAACTCCCTCACCGCTCTCGAAGGCGAACCCGGCAGCCCCTACGCCATCGGTTCTCCCGACGGCGGTCACGATGCGATCGATCCGAATCTTGGCACCTTCGAAGACTTCGATGCCTTCGTTTCCCGTGCTCATAACCTCGGGATGGAAGTCGCATTGGATCTGGCGTTGCAGTGCTCCCCCGATCATCCGTGGGTGAGAGAGCATCCGCAGTGGTTCACCACCCGTGCAGATGGCACGATCGCATACGCAGAGAACCCACCGAAGAAGTATCAAGATATCTACCCGCTGAATTTCGACAATGACCCCGAAGGTATCTATCAGGAAATCGTACGGATCCTCGAACTGTGGATTTCACATGGAGTGACGCTTTTCCGCGTAGACAATCCACACACCAAGCCGGTCGCCTTCTGGCAGCGTCTGCTCGCCGAATTCCGCGAGCGCCATCCGAATATCATTTTCCTTGCTGAAGCCTTCACTGTGCCGCCAATGATGCAAACTCTCGGAGCGGTTGGCTTCCACCAGAGCTACACCTATTTTGCGTGGCGCAATGAACGTGGCGAATTCGAGGACTACCTGCGCGAGCTCGCTAACGAATCAGATTCACGTCTTCGCCCTGCATTCTGGCCAACCACGCACGATATTCTCACGCCGTACATGCAAAACGGCGGGCGTAATGCTTTCATGATTCGTGCGATCCTTGCAGCAACAGGCTCACCCACCTGGGGAATCTACAACGGCTACGAGCTGGTCGAACGTGAACCGCGCCCCGGATTCGAAGAACAGATCGACAACGAAAAGTACGAGTATAAGCCTCGCAATTATGAGGCTGTGCGCCGCAACGGAATCCAGGATCTCCTCACGAAGCTCAATGACATCCGTTCGCGTCACCTCGCGCTTCGCCGCCTACGCAACGTCCACATCAACGGCTCCACCGATGAGAAGATCGTGTCGTTTACCAAGATCGCACGTCGCAGCGAAGTTGCTCACCCGCAAGCAGCGAGCCCCAATAGCGCGCACCTCGTTGGCGCTCCTTGGCCCGCCGTCGTCGAACCGAATCCGAATGACATCGCCGACGCAGTGATTGTGGTTGCCAACCTCGATGCTTACACGGCCCGTGCGGCCATTCTCCAACTCGATCTGAGTGTGTTTGGAGCGCGCTCACGCGGGGATGAGCCTGTGCTCGAAGTGACCGACGAGCTCACAGGTGAAACCTACTATTGGAATGACCACCCGTTCGTTCGTCTCGATCCTTCGGATCGTCCCGCTCATATCCTCTCTGTGAAGGTGATGAAGTGACCTCCAAAATAACGTTCCCATCAACTCAGCGCAACGGATTGGACAGTGATCCCGAGTGGTACCGCAGCGCCGTCTTCTATGAGGTGTTGTTGCGCGCGTTTGGCGACACCACAGGATCAGGCGTCGGTGATCTCAAAGGCTTGACTTCGCACCTCGACTACCTTGAGTGGCTCGGAGTGGACTGCATCTGGATCCCTCCTTTCTACCCCTCCCCGATGCGCGATGGCGGATACGACATCTCTGATTACAAGAACGTCGATCCGATTTATGGTTCACTGGATGATTTCCAGGCTCTCGTCGATGCAGCACACAAACGCGGTATCCGCATCATCATCGATCTCGTGATGAACCATACCTCGGATGCTCACCCATGGTTCCAGGCATCGCGCACAGATCCGACCGGGCCGTACGGTGACTTCTACGTCTGGGCAGACACCGACGAGGGATACTCCGATGCGCGCATCATCTTCGTGGATACCGAAACGTCAAACTGGACTTACGATTCTGTGCGTGGCCAGTACTATTGGCACCGGTTCTTCTCCCACCAGCCTGATTTGAACTATGAAAATCCCAAAGTTCGCGAGGCCATGTTTGACATGGTGCGTTTCTGGGCACGCATGGGACTCGACGGCTTCCGCCTTGACGCAGTCCCGTATCTTTTCGAAGAAGAGGGCACGAACTGCGAAAACCTCCCGCAAACACACGCTTTTCTCGCTGATCTTCGAGCAATGATCGATTCGGAATTCCCCGGAACGATTCTTCTCGCGGAGGCGAATCAGTGGCCAGCCGACGTCGTTGAGTACTTCGGTACGGAGGAACGCCCTGAATGCCATATGTGTTTCCACTTCCCCGTGATGCCACGTATTTACTACGCGCTTCGCGACGAACGCGCACGCGCTATCCGTGACATTCTGCGCGACACTCCCCAACCGCCTGCAGGTGGCCAGTGGGGAACGTTCCTGCGCAACCATGATGAGCTCACTCTCGAAATGGTGACAAATGACGAACGTATCGCCATGTATGGCTGGTACGCCTCCGACCCACGAATGCGCGCCAACGTCGGCATCCGACGCCGCCTGGCACCTCTGTTAGAAAACTCGCGCCCACAGATCGAGTTGGCGAATGCGCTGCTCCTCTCCCTCCCAGGCAGCCCGTACCTGTACTACGGCGACGAAATCGGGATGGGCGATAATATCTGGCTTCCAGATCGCGATTCCGTGCGTACTCCAATGCAATGGAGCCCTGATCGCAACGCCGGTTTCTCCGACGCCGATCCGGGCAAGCTCTATCTCCCCACAATCCAATCACTCGTCTACCATTACCAGGCGATCAACGTGGAAGCGCAAGTTGCGCAGCCCAACTCACTCCTTCACTGGAACCACGACATCCTCGCAGTTCGTGATCGTTACCCGGTGCTCGGAAGTGGCGATTTCACACTGCTCGATACGTCCAACGAATCTGTATTGGCATTTCTCCGCTCAAACGGTGACCAAGTTGTGCTGTGTGCAATGAACCTTGCCTCCACGCCACGTTCAGTCACGGTGGATGTCCCCGGCTACGAGGGGTGGCAAAGCTGGGACACATTTGGAGGCGGAGAATTCCCGAGCATCACTGATCGTGGTGAGATGACGTTGACGCTCTCTGCCTGCGATTTCTTCTGGCTCGAATTGACCAATCCGGCAGCTTCGCAGGCTCCAATCGCCCCTGAAGAAGCCGATCTCGACAATCCCGGTGTCGGACAGGCATTCGACGCCGCAACCGGCGAGTTACTTGAATGAGGGGCACACGGCTCAGGCATTTGCTTGAGCCGTGTTCTCTTATCAAAAACATCCAACGAATTTAAAAAGCCATACTCCTGAAGGAGGAAAATATGGACTTCCATCAAGGAACAGAGTCCTGGCAGGATGCCACATTAATCGAGAACATCATGCGTCAGGCCCGTTGGTATCGCGGTCATAACCCGCATGTCGAGTTCGGCCCATGGGCGCAAACGGGCAACACCAGCGCGTCAATTATTCTCCAGCTCGTTCAAAGCGAAGGGCTAGTCTATCAATTACCCCTCTATCTGACAGCTCCCACCGCTGCCGACCACGAATTGCCCGGTTACATTGGACCAGCAGGAAATCTCAGCGTTTTCGACGCAACAGAGCATCCCTTCGGTCGTGAAGCAATTTACGAAGCGATTCTTGGCAATGTCACATGGGAAGGTCCTCTTCCAGTTGGCGCTCACACCTTGCGAGGGAAATCGGCACAACTTCCGCAAGTCGCTGAGTCGCACAAGCTCTCGTCTGAACAGTCCAATACGTCAGTGATCTACACCTTCGCCGCTCACACTTGTGGAAAAGTTTCTCCATTCACCGCAAACGCTGAAAACACAAGCAGCTCTGAAAGCGCAGGAATCATCATCAAGTTGTTCAGGGTCGTCGATTTCGGCAAAAACCCCGATGTCGAGCTTATGGAAGGCCTAGAAAAGCTTGGCACACGGGCCATACCACGCCAGTACGGCTCAATTTTTGCCGACGCCGATGGTCATATCGATCTCGGAGTGGCCGCTGAGTTCCTTGCAGGTTCCGCCGATGCATGGCAGGTTCTCACTGCCCAGGCATCCAGTTCGTCGGACCTCGTTGATCGATCACAGATCGTTGAGTTGGGTTCCATGACACGCGATATTCATCATGCTCTGCGTCAAGCTTTTTCAACAACGCCGGTGACTGATGATGTCAAGACACAACTTCGCCATGTTTGGCAGGAACGCCTTGAGCAGGCAGTCAACGACGCTCCCCAACTTCGTTCTCAGAAGAAAGCCATTGAGTCAGTTTTTGACTCTGCATTGGCAGGTCAGTGGCCTCAGCTTTCTCGAATTCATGGTGACTTCCACTTGGGGCAAGTTCTGCGGTCCCCTAACCGAGGGTGGGTTGCACTGGATTTTGAAGGCGAACCACTACGATCTCTTGAGTCCCGTCGGCTCCCAGATCTGCCACTGCGCGATGTCGCAGGAATGTTACGTTCTTTTGACTACGTTGCCGGCGCCACCGGCGTCGGCGGACAGTGGGCAACGCAAGCACGTGCGGCGTTCCTCGAAGGATACGGACCTGTCTCAAGCCAAGAACTACTCGACGCTCTCGAGCTTGACAAGGCGCTGTACGAAGTGAGTTACGAAGCTGCATCGCGCCCTGACTGGATCCACATTCCTCTTTCTGGAATCGAAAATTTATTGCACGGAAAGTGAAATAGACGTTGCCTGGCGAACCACAATCGGATCGCCAGGCAAAAGTCCCGAAACAGATTTTTGCATAGCGCAAGCAGCACGAAGAATCATGATTCTTCGCTGTCCCACCTAGGCACTCGATGCCTAACTCGGGCACAATAGTGGTAAGTATTAACGCGACTCCCCACGAGGATGTGGGCAACGAAAGAGTGAATTATGGTTCAACCGATTGATATCTCATACGACGTTCTCGACGCCGTTTCCAATGGTTTCCATTATGCGCCCCACGATGTGCTCGGACCGCATATCGAAAATGGCAAACTCACCATTCGCGTTTTGCGCCAACTCGCTGACTCCGTCACGATTATTACGGCGGACGGTGAGTATGAGGCGACCCATGAGTTCAACGGCATCTGGTTCGTTGTGATCGATACCGATACCATTCCGGACTACAAGGTTCGGGCGATGTACGGCGATCTGGAAACCGTCACTGACGATGGCTACCGTTTTCTCCCTTCACTGGGTGAAATGGATATCTACCTTTTCGCCGAAGGACGCCACGAGCAACTGTGGAAGATCCTTGGTTCGCACCTGGTCAGCTACGACACCACACTTGGCCCAGTTGAGGGCGTCACCTTTGCAGTCTGGGCGCCCAGTGCCAAGGCAGTTCGAGTTGTGGGAGATTTCAACGCGTGGACGGGCAATCGTGGCGCGATGCGCTCGCTCGGTTCTTCAGGTATCTGGGAAGTATTCATCCCAGGAGCAAAGGAAGGCGCCCGCTACAAGTACGAAATTCAATATCAGGATGGCTCGTGGCACCAGAAGGCTGACCCGATGGCACGCCGCACCGAGGTACCGCCGTCCACCGCCTCAATCATCACAGACACCCACTTTACGTGGAGCGACGAGGAGTGGCTTGACCAGCGCGGCGCGACTGACCCACATGCTGGGCGCGTTTCGATCTACGAAATGCATGTTGCTTCATGGCGACCCGGCCTAGATTACAAGGAATTGGCTGAGCAGCTGATCGGACACGTGAAGTATATGGGCTTTACTCATGTGGAGTTTATGCCACTCGCTGAGCACCCATACGGGCCGTCATGGGGTTACCAGGTGACGGGCTACTACGCGCCATCGGCACGCTTCGGCGATCCTGACGGTTTGCGTTACCTCATCAATGAGCTTCACAAGGCAGGTATCGGCGTCATTATGGATTGGGTTCCTGCCCACTTCCCCAAGGACGAATGGGCACTGGCCCGCTTCGACGGCACCCCGCTATACGAGGATCCGAATCCCTTGCGCGGCGAACACCCTGACTGGGGCACGTACGTGTTCAACTTCGGCCGACGCGAAGTACGTAACTTCCTCGTTGCCAACGCTCTGTACTGGCTCAAAGAATTCCACTTGGATGGTATCCGCGTGGATGCCGTGGCATCGATGCTGTATCTCGACTACTCACGCAAGGACGGCCAGTGGGAGCCAAACCAGTACGGCGGCCGAGAAAACCTCGAAGCGATTTCCTTCATTCAGGAAGCGAACGCCACCGCTTATCGTCACTGCCCTGGCATCATGATGATTGCCGAGGAGTCAACCTCGTGGGGCGGCGTGACGGCAATGACTGAAACCGGCGGTTTGGGCTTCGGCCTGAAGTGGAACATGGGCTGGATGAATGACACATTGCGTTACTTGGCAGAAGAGCCAATTAACCGACGCTGGCACCACAACGAGCTCACGTTCTCGCTGGTGTACGCTTTCTCGGAGCACTTCGTTCTTCCGATTTCCCACGACGAAGTCGTTCACGGCAAGGGTTCGCTTTACACAAAGATGCCTGGTGACCACTGGCAAAAGCTCGCAGGTATCCGCCTCCTCTTCGGCTACATGTGGACACACCCTGGAAAGCAGTTGCTCTTCATGGGCCAGGAATTCGGGCAGATCCACGAATGGGATGAGTCCACCGGACTTGAGTGGTGGCTCACCGATGACAAGGGCCACGACGGCGTTATGAGTGCGCTCAAGCAGCTCAACGAAGTGCAGGCTGCACATCCGGCTCTCTACGACGATGATTTCACTCCTCATGGTTTCGAGTGGATCAATGGCGGAGACGCTGACCACAACGTTCTGTCCTACCTGCGTCGTTCAAAGGACGGATCCGACGTGGTAGCCGTCATCTGCAATTTCGCTGGCACTCCTCATAACGACTACCGTCTTGGCCTGCCCGAACTGGGCACATGGGAAGAAATTGCCAATACCGACGCCGTCGAATTTGGTGGCAGCGGAGTGGGCAACTTTGGAGCCGTCGAAGCTGAGGCTGTGCCGTGGGACGGTCGTCCATTCTCGGCACGAATCCAGGTGCCGCCCTACGGCGTCGTCATCCTGACCCCGCAAAAGTAACGTCACAGACATAAATTCGCCACAAGCGCGAACACGTCAATGGGGGCATTGCCAAGATAGAAATATTGGCAATGCCCCCATTCGCGCTGACTGTCACCTTCGCGCTGACTGTCACCGGACTTCAGCCGCTGTGAACACAGTGAGCACGGCTATTTTGGTTGAAGACGGAAGAACTCGATGATGAGATCTTTATTGGCTCCACGGTTGGTGTCTTTTCCAAAACCAGCTTTCTCTGTGTCCTCCTCACACTCTGCGGTCACCCCGAGAACAAGGAGAACCGCACTCGTGACAACAATCTTTCCCTTTTTTCGAAATACCGTTCATCATGTCACCCATGTTCCCCATCCCCCTTAGCAACGACAAACCCAATGTGATACACGCGTACTTTGTTCTTCAGCCCCGCAGGCGATCCCACATTCGCTCGGTTCGTGAAAGTGCCTCTACGCCTCCAGAAAGTAATGCCGGAAGCTCAGCGGAATATATTGGTGCGTTCGTCATTGCAAAAGCCGGTAGCCTAGACAACTTCTGCACACTCTCGTAGTGCGAATCTAAAAAAACCTGCCATCTACGACATTCATTAAAGCTAGTGCCACCATCAACGATAAGTCGGATCCACGCGTCGTCGTGTTATCAAAACACAAGCCACAGAATCACACAGATCAGCGGATAGTAAGCGTAAAAGACCCAACGTGTCCAGGTGTGCAGGTAGCCCAGTTCCCCGTTGCGGTAGTGCAAGAAAGCTACGCCGATGCCTGGGGTAATGAGTGCAGCTGCTCCGAAGAGTCCCGCAGTCATCATCATGGTGTTCTCATAGCGTTGCAAGAAAGTGAAGATCAGCAAGAATCCGATGGTGACCACACCGATGTTCATGATGACCTGGCGTGAGCCAATTCGCAGAAGAAGATCCCACAAAACCGCAGCGAGAATCACCGCAGCGAGGATCGCATATCGCACTCCTCCACTTTCGCGCGCCCAGCGAATCATCACAAGTACGACGAGGCCAATCAACAGCCCCCAGATCGGGTTCTGGCTGCTCATGTCGAACACTTTTCCCGTCGTTGACAGATCGTAGGGAATCTCCGTTACTGCAGCGAGGAGGAAGAGCCTGCCCGCGTACTTCCCAACCGAACGTGTGCGATGGAAACCTTCGAATAAGAGCCACGCATAAATTGGGATGGCAACCCATGAAATGAGCTCGAACAACACCAAGCCGGTCAGCCCACCGAGCTTATCGCTATTGAGCATGGCAGTGCCGAACGTACCCATCGCAGCAGAAAGAGTCATGAAGAAAGCGCCAATGACTTTGAGCTTGAATGTCGATAGTCCACGGCGGCGCTGGGGAATCTCGCCGGAGCGAATCGAATCGTCTTTAATCAGAGCCATCATCAACCTTTCTTTTGGCCGCGCAATAGTTTATCGGCTCGGCTAGCAATATGGCAGGGCGGGAGCGGTACCAGAAACCGCTCCCGCCCTGATGAACCGTGGGAAGATCAGCCCTTCACAGAGCCACCCATGGACTCTTGGTAGAAGCGCTGCATCAAGATGAACAGAATCGCAATCGGCAGCGACACCAACACTGCGCCTGCAGCGAAGCGTGCGTACCAATCCTGGATGTATTCCTTCTGGAGCATCTGCCACAGCCCCAGCGCAACCGTGTAATTCGTTTGAGTACGAGCAATCACACGTGCCATCACGAAGTCCAGCCACGGGCCAAGGAAGCTCACGATCGCCTGGTACACAATCATTGGCTTTGCAATCGGGATGATGATCTTGAAGAACACCTGGGTGCGTGTACAACCATCAAGGAGAGCCGCCTCATCCAGCGAGGTGGGGATCGTGTCCATGTAACCCTTCATCACGTAGAAGCCGGCGCCAGCACCTGCCGAGTACACCACGATCAGCGCGATCACGGTCAAACCATCGGAGGTCAGGCCCACAGCCTTGAGAATGAAGTAGATCGCCGTCACAGCCATGATTCCCGGGAACATGCCCAAGATCAACACAATGTTCATGAAAGTGCGGCGCAAACGGAAACGCAAACGGCTCATCACGTACGCCACCGAGAGCACGAAGAACACCGAGATCACACAGACGAAAATCGAAATGATCAAAGTATTCATGAACATGCGCGGGAAGTTCAGGACGTTGGTTTCCGTCAATAGTCCTTTGTAGTTATCCAGAGAATAGCTCTCGGGGAAGAACGTTGGATTGTACGGAGCCGGATTAGCGTTAAACGACTCAGCAACAACCCACAGAATGGGGAATACCCAGATCACCGCCATTAAGGCAAGGAAAATATGGATCACAACATCGGTAATCATACGCTTGCGGTGGTAGCCACCCTTGGGAGCCTTTGCCACCTGGACATCGGCAGAAGCCGGAGCCTTTTCTTGAAGATGAGTAGCCATCAGCGGAACGCCTCCTCGTTCTTGTAGGAGCCCGAATTACGGTAGGTGATCAGTGAAACCACAGCCAGGACGATGAAGGTCAAAATACCGATGACTGCACCGAGACTGTAATCGTGCTTGTCCACCGTCAGCTTGTAGAGCCAGGTAATCAAAAGATCCGTCTTACCTGCAGAATCACCGATCGGTACGGGAGCACCGCCAGAGAGAAGATAAATAACGTTAAAGTTATTCACGTTTCCGGTAAAGGTTGTGATCAGGTATGGCGTAAGCACGAAGATGATGTATGGCATCGTGATCTTAGTAAAGATCTGCCACGAATTTGCACCATCGAGCTTCGCCGCTTCGTACTGATCCTCAGGAATATTTTGCAAAATGCCCGTCACCTGCATGATCGTGTAAGGAATACCGACCCAAAGGTTGACGACGATAACCGTCACTCGCGCCCACGTCGCATCGGTGAAGAAGGGCAAGGAATGGTCAATCCATCCCCAGTCCAGAAGCAGACGGTTGATTGCGCCTTGAGGCTGAAGCATTGTGTGAATCACCAGGAGCGACACGAACTGGGGAACGGCGATCGACAGCGAGAACATCGCACGCCAGAATCCCTTGCCGCGCGTTGTCCTGCGGTTGATGAGCATCGCCATGAACAAACCAGCGAAGAAGTTCAAGAACGTGGCAAAAAACGCCCAGACCAAAGTCCACGAGAGCACTGAAAGGAAGAGTCGAAGGTTCACATCACCACCGGCGTTGGAGAACACAGCACCGAAGGTATCGAAGCCCACCCAATCAAAAAGCACCAGATGCTTGTGATCATAGTTGGTGAAGGCCATCGAGATCATAAACACCAAGGGCAAAACTGTGAAGGTGAGAATGCCGAGCGTCGGGAGGAACATCAGAAGCTGGTGCGCCTTGGTATCTAGGAGCGTACGGAAATCGTCCATCGCACTCATCGGACGACCGTATTTCTTCTGGTCTTCTTCTGCCTTGAAAGCACTCGATACAGCGACAGTCCACAGGTAAACGAACAGCAAGCATAGAGCAATAGTTGCCACACCGTAGAGCAGGATGATGACCGACGAATCGGATTCACTACATTCAGGGTAGCCATCAACCATCACACACTTTTGTTCTGCATCGCCCAGACCAGGCAGATCCGCAAGATAAGACACGCCGCTGACTGCCATATAAACGATGAAGAGAACTTCTAGTGCGAGAAGTCCAAGGCCCTTCACATATTGTTTGTGGACAAGATTGCCCAGGCCGAAGATGACGGCCGAAAGTTTCGTGTAAACGCTCCCCTCGCGCAACGCCTTTGATACGCGATATGGAGATGGACCTACATAGTCCTTGCCGAGTTTCTTGCGAAGCTTCATTTCACGCTTCGAGATCGGAGGTTTCACCTCCGCAACTATATCTTTTGTCTCAGGCGCTACATCTAACATGCTCGCCTACCTTCCCTTTGGGGCTCACTTGTGCCGCTAGATCACAATTAGTTTTCGTAAGGTGCAGGCCACATCCTCAGGTGGAGAATGTGGCCTGCACTCACTTCACCATCACAGGTGTGATGGAGGCCGTCACTTCGTTGCCTTGGCCAGTTGCTCCACGAATGGAGCAACCTTGGCAACTGCGTTGTCCGGAGTCACTTCCTTGTTCACCAGACCAGCGCCGAGAGCACCGGCAGGATCCCACCAAGCGCCCATTGCCGCGATGGTTGGCTGAAGAATCGACGCCTTGGCAATGGTGTCAACCTGAGCCTTAGCAGCCAGATCGTCAGCCTTGATCTCGGATGCGAGCGACTTGTCGGTCGGAACAATTCCGCGCATCTCATAGTGAGCCTTCTGGGCGTCCTTCGAGCCAAGGAACGCGGCGAACTGCGATGCAGCCTTGACTTCCTTGGTCTTCGGGTTGTAGCCGATTGCCTTCGAGCCAGCGAACGCGTCCATCTGGTAATCGGTGCCATCCACCTTGATCATCGGAGGAACAGTTGCAGCGTAGTTGTCACCAAGAGCCTTCTTAACGTTCTCAGCATCCCACGTACCGGAGAAGACGACGTCAACGTTGCCGGCCTTCATGCCGCCCAGACCCGAGCCATCCTTGTCGTTGACAAAGTTCTTGTTTGCCACAACGTTTGCGAGGTAAGCGGTAACCTTGCCAGCCTTGGCAGGATCAAGCTTGATGGCTTCCTCAGCCTTAGTGCCATCACCGAAGAACTTCAGATCAGCAGCCTTCGAGTAGAAGGACTGAATATACCAAGCGTTGTCGAGCGGGAAAGAAACTTTTGCCTTCTCAAGCATGGTGTCGAAAGACTTGACATCATCTGCCGAGAGCTTGGCCTTGTTGTAGTACATGAACCATGTGTTACCGGTGAACGGAACACCGTAGAGCTTGCCATCGGTGCCGGTGACCGACTGAACCATGACATCGTCGTTCTGCTCCTTGACCTGCTTGGCTTCATTCTCACCGAGCTGCCCAATTGCACCGAAGTCCACGAGAGTACCAAGCTGATCGTTTGCGAACATGTAAACGTCTGCAGCTGCGGACGGATCCTGCTGGACAGTCTTACGAACGTCAGCTTCAGAGACGACGTCGTTCTTCCAGGTGATCTTGTACTCTGGGTGAGCCTTTTCGAACGCCTTCTGCTGGGCAGTCATCCAGTCCTTGTCTTCCTGCGGCGACCACACTCGCAGGGAAACAGCCTTCGTTTCACCCGAAGCCTTCGAGCCATCCTTTGCCGTGGTGTTACCGCCACATGCAGCAAGACCGAGAGCCATCGAGAGAGCGCCGACTGTACCGGCGGCCTTCTTCCAAGTGATCGTCATCAATATTCCTTTCTTCGTGGACCCACATGCGCCCCTCAACGCCGAGAGTTTTTACGCCTGTGGGCTGGTATTTTGACGATGGTTTTGCGTGCCGGCATCTATGACGTTCCACACGCTTTCCTCTAGTGTAACTGTCTGCAACGATCCATTCAACATTGCAAAGAGTTACAAAAACATTACGTTTTTACTCTCGCGTACTGCGCTCCCGATTTACCCCCGAAATGCCGCGCTTTCAGAAAAAACTCACCCCCGGAATCGGATAAATTTTCGTGCGAAAAAACTACCATTTCACCTCCCCTCGTCGTCACCCCATAGCCCGCCAACACGTATCCTTAGGTTCGGTACTCCGCCGGCGGGGCACCACTCCCAGAGGAAATGGAGAAATAATGGCGTTACACTACCCCTCCCCTGCATGGATGGACACAGCAGTCTTTTACGAGGTCTACCCTCAGTCTTTCCAAGATTCGAACGGCGATGGAATCGGTGATCTTCCCGGTTTGATTTCGCGCTTGGATTACATCGCTGCTCTCGGGGCAAATGCATTGTGGATCAATCCATGTTTCGATTCCCCCTTTAAAGACGCCGGATACGACGTGCGCGATTATTGCCAAGTTGCCTCGCGCTACGGCACCAACGACGACCTGGTGGCACTTTTCGATGCCGCACACTCTCGCGGTATGCACGTCCTGCTCGATCTTGTCCCCGGCCATACGTCTGAGGAACACAAGTGGTTCGAAGCGTCCAAGAACGCCACGATGAACGCGCTCTCGGATCGCTATATCTGGTCATCCTCGTGGATCGACGGTGGTGACGGCCTGCCCTTTATCGCAGGAGAAGCCGAACGCGACGGCACCTATATTCTGAACTTCTTCAAATCTCAGCCCGCATTGAACTACGGGTTCGCGCACCCCAAATACCCGTGGCAGAAAGAAGCACTTGGGCCCCAGGCTCGCGCAACAGCCGATGCCCTCGTTGATGTCATGCGCTTCTGGCTCTCCCGTGGCGCAGACGGATTCCGTGTCGATATGGCCGATTCCCTCGTCAAGCATGACGACGACGGCAAACCTGCCACGATTGCCACCTGGAACTACATGTTCGATCAGATCCGACCAGAATTCCCCGACGCCGCCTGGGTATCAGAATGGGGACGGCCCGCAGAGTCCATGCGTGCTGGGTTCGACGCCGATTTCTACCTCGATTGGCGTTGGGGCGGCAATCCCAACGGGTACAACATGCTCCTGCGTAACACTGACGATTCACGCACTCGGGGCGTGGACTGGAGCTACTTCAATGCTGATTCCGGTGCCGACATCACCGGTTTCCTCGGCGATTACTTACCTTCCCTTGAAGAAGTACAAAAAGTGGGCGGCAGCTTTTCGCTCATCACCTGCAATCACGACACAGTGCGTCTCGCTCCTCGCCTCGATGAGCGTGAGCGCGCCATCGCCTTCGCCTTCCTCCTGACGATGCCAGGTGCGCCGTTTATTTACTATGGCGACGAGATCGGAATGCGGTACCAGAACCTCCCCACAAAAGAAGGTGGATACTCCCGCACTGGTTCACGCACCCCAATGCAGTGGGACTCCTTGGCACAATACGGTTTTACAACGTCGAATGAGCCCTACCTTCCCGTTGACCCCTCTCCTGATGCGCCAACCGCCGCAAGCGAGATGGCTCGCCCGGATTCACTGTGGAACCAGATGGCAAGCCTTCTCCGCTTACGGCATCAGTCGCCAGCATTTGCCACAACAGCTGCTTTTGCAATAACCCATGCTGAGCGCGGTAACACGCTCTTTGCCTTTAGCCGAGGCGAGGGCAACGATCGCCGTCTCGTCGTCGTCAACCCAGGACGCGACTGGCACGATCTCGACGCCAGTGGAACCACAAGCGTCAATTACGTCATCGGTTCTGTGACTGTCGATGGCGGACGAGTCAACGTTGGACCACAGTCCTTTGCGGTGCTGTCTTGAGGGATGAAGTTGCAGGGCGCAGGAGGCGCTCTGCAACTTTTTCTCTTCGCGATGTGGAAATTTGCAACCATATCGCGATACCCTAAAAACAGTGTGTGGCTCTTGCAGAAATTTCTTTCATGCCAGCGCCCTTCCCCCAACCGCAGCGACAAAGGAGTTGCCACATGTCCCGTCGTATTCGTCTGTCGGATCTCGCGCAGCAAGCGGGAGTTTCTACAGCAACAGTTTCACGCGTGATTAATGGCAAAGACACTGTTGCTCCTGAAACTCGTCAGGCCGTTCTCGAAGCTCTGGATCTACTGGGTTACGAACGCCCAGAAAAGCTCCGCGAGCGCACCGGTGGCCTCATCGGTTTAATCGTGCCTGAGCTGACAAATCCTATCTTCCCTCGGTTCGTCCAAGCCCTTTCTGGCGCAATGACTCTTGCGGGTTACACTCCCCTGCTCGGCACTCAGAATGCCGGCGGAGCAACTGAAGATTCACTCACGTCCGCCATCCTCACTCACGGTGTATCGGGTTTGGTCTTCGTCTCTGGTTTGCACGCCGATTCCACGGCAAATTTGGATCGCTATGAAGCGATCATTGAACGTGGCACTCCATTCGTCACGATCAATGGAAACAATCCTGCGCTCGACGTTCCCGATTTTTCCACCGATGACGCCGACGCCGTATCGCAAGCAGTGCGCCATCTGGCGGGATTAGGACATACGAAGATCGCATATGCATCAGGCCCGTTACGTTTTATCCCGTCGGCTTCGAAGTTGGCTGCATTCACCAACGTGATGGCTGAGGTCGCCCCCGGAGAGCCAATCCGTTCGGCGCACACACTTTTCACTGTTGAGGGTGGCCATTCCGCTGCGAAGGCACTAATCGACGACGGTGCGACAGCAATCGTGTGCGCCTCGGATATTATGGCTCTCGGCGTCATCGACTACTGTGCCGGCGTCGGGCTGTCGATTCCTGGTGATGTCTCCGTGATCGGGTTCGACGACTCCACCATGATGCCGTTGGTTCGCCCTGCTTTGACCACGGTACGCCAACCTGTGCAAGCAATCGCCGACGCCGTCGTCGCAACTCTCGTCGGACGTATCGGGCACCCCGAAACCCCAATGTTCTCGGCAACATTCAAGCCAGAACTCGTGGTGCGTGAAACGACCGCGCCACCTGCGTCGAAATAGCATGAAACACAATCAGGAGAGGAACAGATAGTGGAAATTCTTCACCGCGCAAGCGACTCCCACGAGTGGTGGCGGGAGGCGGTGATCTACCAGATTTATCCGCGTTCTTTCGCTTCCTCGAACGGGCCCATCGGCGATCTTTACGGGATCACCTCCCGACTCGGTTACATTAAGCAGCTCGGAGCTGACGCAATTTGGCTCTCACCGTTCTACAAGTCGCCGCAAAAAGATGCTGGCTACGATGTGGCCGACTACCGCAGCGTCGATCCGATGTTCGGAGATGACGCCGCTGCGGAGGTAATGATCGAAAAGGCGCACCTCGTCGGTCTGAAGGTCATCGTTGACCTGGTTCCCAACCACACCTCTGATCAACACGAGTGGTTCCACGCAGCACTTGCAGGTGGAAAAGATGCACCGGAGCGAGCACGCTATTGGTTCCGCGAGGGCAAGGGCGAGGATGGCAACGAGCCACCTAATGATTGGATTTCTGTGTTCGGCGGGCCAGCGTGGACACGTGTCAAAGACCGTGCCGACGCTCCTGGATCACCGTGGGAAAACGATGACTCGTGGTATCTACACCTCTTCGATTCCTCCCAGCCGGATCTGAATTGGACCAATCCAGACGTCCACGAAGAATTCAACTCAATTCTGCGCTACTGGCTCGACCGCGGCGTGGATGGTTTCCGCGTCGATGTTGCACACGGGCTTGCGAAAGACCCTGAGCTTCCTGACTGGCAGTACCACTGGGATATGGTATCCGGTGGCAATGAAGTCCCTGAGAATGTTCCTGCTCCGCCGCAGTGGAATCGACCTGAGGTCCACGAAATTTACCGCGAGTGGCGCAATGTTCTCAACGAGTATGGCAAGCCGGCACTAGTGGCTGAGGCTTGGCTCGCTAATCCGGAGGATATGAAGCTCTACGTCCGCAGCGACGAAATGAGCCAGGCGTTCAACTTTGATTTCTTGATCTCTCCTTTTAAGGAAGATGCCTACCGGAAGGTGATTGCGCAGTCGCTAGCCGAGATGGATGCCGTTGGCGCTCCGACTACCTGGGTTCTATCGAATCACGACGTCGTTCGTGCAGCTTCTCGCTTCGGCTTGGCCGAGACGGGCAAGGGCCCCAACGGCATCCGTGCGTGGGAAGAACAGCCCGACGCTGCTCTTGGAGCACGTCGTGCGCTTGCGGCACACGCTCTCCAAGCAGCGCTTCCTGGTTCCCTCTATATTTACCAGGGCGAAGAACTCTCACTGCCCGAACATACGGAGCTTCCCGACGAGGTGCGCCAAGATCCGACCTTTGCGCGCACTAACGGTCAGGAAGCAGGGCGCGATGGATGCCGCATTCCGCTACCGTGGGTGAGCGATCACCCGAGCTATGGCTTCTCCCCTGACGGCTCATCATGGCTTCCACAGCCACAACAATGGGCAGAACTTGCCATGGATCGCCAGGCTCTCGACCCGAACTCCTCGCTGAACTTCTTTAAGAAGATGTACCAGATCCGCAAGGTTGTACAACTCGGTTCGGCTGAACTTCTCGAAGGGACTGGCCCTGGCCTTCACTATGTGTCGCGGGCACAGGGACGCGATCCGCTCCATATCGTCACTGCATTTGATGACCCGGTTGAACTACCTACAGGTGCGCGAGTGGTCCTGGCATCGTCAGAAGTGACACAAGCCGGAGGCGAGAAGGTCAATGGCTACGTCCCAGCGAATTCAACGGTGTGGTACGTGGTTGATCGCCAAGGTTTGTGAGCATCGACAACGCTCTGAGTCTTCAGAGTAGTGTGCGGCGAGGATTTTCCTCGCCGCACACTACTCTTGGCGTTTAGAAGAGGGCAGCTGCGAGTGCTTTCCGCGCCACTGCCACGATGTCTGATTGCTGACCAAGCACATCAAAAAATTCAAGGATGCGCGCACGCACACGTTCGCGCTCATCACCACTAGTCGCTTTCACTGCCTCGATGAGTCGGTTCAAAGCAACATCAGGGCGAGAGGCGAACTCGATATCCGCACCCATAAGTTGAGTATCAACGTCTGAGAACGGGGCACGGGCAATTTTTTCAAGCGTTTCTTGTGCCTCAGCAGGATCTGTCATTTGGGGCATCTGCCCCATTCGATCCAAGTAGTTAACCTGAGCTAGCGCAGATTTCGCCTCGTCATCCTTCGGATTTTGGGCCAGAGCCTTTTCATAGGCAGCTCGTGCCCCAGCGAAATCGCCCTGCTTCATCAGTTCCATTCCTTCTTGATGAAGGGGTGGAATCTGCGGTTCCTTGGCCTGCGCATTGGGATCCAATACTCCGTTAATCCCGTATTGAGCTGCTGAATCGATGATCTTGTCAATCTGGGCACGCACATCATCTTCCGCTGGCAAGCCCTGCACAATCGGCACGGGGTTCCCCTGAAGCAACAGGGCAAGAGCTGGAACACCATTGACACCAAAAACAGCACTGACCTGGGTATGCGCGTCAACGTCGGCTACGGCCAACTGGATACGACCAGCTTTTGCCGTGATCATTGGGCGAAGAAAACCCAAGAGTTTAGCGGAATTCTCCGAACGATCCGAAATAAAGGCCACCAGAACGGGAACCTTCATCGACGTGGTGACTGCCGCTTGTAAACTCTCCTCAGTAAGCTCGACTTCAAGCTTTCCCGGGACAGACTCCCCGGCGGGTGCCTGGGAGAGTGAGTCCGGTTCCTTCTTTGATTTGAGGGTGGATAGATCGAATGCTCCAGCCATTACTTATTCGCCTTCATCTCGACAATCGACGGTGCAGAAGCACCAATCACCTGGATTTTTCCCTGAGCAGGAAGATAGAACGCAACTTGGCTCGAATACGTTGTGGCCAAGGACTTTTCAATCTCGTAGCTCGGTTTCTTCGGGTCTTGATTGATCCACCCAGCCAGCTCTCCGCCTACCGTGAGGGTTGCCTGCGACTTCGTCTTCTCAAGCGTCGTGGTGTAACGGATTTCTCCGACAATCAGTGCTCCACCGTCTTCCGTTGACACCGCCTGGACGGGAGTTTGACCGGCAACATACTTCGTCGATACCTTGCCAAGCCCCTTAATCGAATTCGACAGAGCCTTCGTCTGTTCTTCCGTCTTCACATAGAGCTGATCGTCAGCAACGAATTGAACATCGCCCGCCTTGCGATCCTGAAGATACTTCGCGTACGCATTCACAACGTCTGCGGGCGCCGTGGAAAGCTTCGTGTCTTTCCCAAGGTAACCGTCTTTCGTTGAGTCTGCCGAAACCAAGGCCGAGATATCGACTCCTGGGAAGAGTTCGACGTCGGCGACAAGAGCCAGTTCCTCACGCGGCGAGGAGGTCCCCCACACGGACAGGGTGTACAGATTCTCTCGGTCCGTTGGCGCAGTAATCGTCATGACGGAACGCGGGAACAAACGACCCGAGTACACCGGTACCGACTGGGGATCGAGAACGATGGGATCGAGAGTGAACTTCTCCCCCATCCCCTTTTTCAAGCGGTATTCACCTGATCGCTGTGCCCGCAATGGGTTACCGATACGTGCGGGCAACTTTGCACCGTTTGCCTCCTTATCCGCCTGGGCTAATGCTTTGGCAGTGTCAGAAACAATCTGAGAGAACTTCTTCGATTCCATCAAGGGCACTGCGGCGTTGACAGATTTAGGCTGAGGAACAGATTGACTCGAGGTGGTCGAGCACGCGCCGAGCGCCATCATAAGCGCGATACCAACTACGGGAACTGCTTTACGCATCATTTTCTCCCTTGCCACGAATGCTCCATCGGCTTCGCCAGTCTTTTCCATTCTCCGTATTGGCCACGCCCACGGCCGGTTCGTCCGGTTCAGTGTGTGCCGACTCCGACGCAGGTTCTGGGCCGACGTCGATCGGTTCGGTTTGTGCAGGCAGTTCTTCAGGGAACCATGAGGCCACCTCGCGGTGACGAAACTCTTGCGCACGAGCGCTACCTGGCACAACGCCGGCTCCGAGCGTGCCACCCGAGGCAGCAGCAATGGTGGGTCTGTTTTGCGCGTCGTACACCGTGGTACGCGGTTGCTCAACGTCAATCGTCAAGCGGTCATCGTCGTCGAGAGGACGATTGCGAAGTGCCATCGATCGTGAGGTGCCCGGAAGAATTCCGGCACCGTATGCACGATCAGTGTGCTTACGCTGCAACGGACGTTCTTCCCGTGACAAGTCACCGTCGAAAGTGGCCAGTGGCGTGGTCTGTGCTGCCCGTGCGGCTGCGCGACGTGATCGACGCTCACGCATATCGCGCTCCTGCCAATCTTGAAGCAGAAGGAACAGACCGACAAGTGTTAAGAGAACTCCGATGGCAATCGTTGACCACGGCGAAGTCTTCGCTACCGAATGTTGCCAGGTCAGCGTCAGTTTCGGAGCTTGGGCACTCGTAGTCGTTGCCACGAGAACATCCTGGCCTTCCGAGGGAGCAGTGACATCGAATTCAACGCGATCCGTGCCATGCCCGCTCTTATGCCACCAATCAGAATCGAGAGAAAACTTTTTCTGCGAACCGAGCTTGCTGTCCTGTGCAGATTGCTCTTTATTACCTTCAAGTACCGTGATCTTTGGCTCAGTCCAACTCGTGAGCCCCATCAGACGCGATCCGGCAGATTTCCCAATCCACGCATCGACATCGTGAACAGAACCGAGAGCCCACTGGATGTCCTGGCCTTGGGCATCGAGTTTGACATGCACAGTCGAATTAACCATCTCAAGGACGCCGGGTGCAGTTGCGACGACAGCGCCTGACGGCGCAACAGTGGCTTCGACCGTCATTTCATCTTGTGCAACAAGCGCCCGAATTCCGGTTGCGATGGCCAAGATTACGCCCACCACAATGAGCGCAACGCCCCCATAACGTTTCATGTGCATCCTTCAATCTCGACGCCAAAAGCGATACTCAAAATAATTATAACGATTTGACAACAATAACTGTTGCAAAGGCGGAATTGGACACAATGTGAGTGACCTGACCCGCCCACGCGTGGGGTAAGATGTGGTGTAACTTTCAGGAGGTCGAAAATATCGTGGCCGAAGAGCACCCCACATTCCCCGTTGTCATGCGCGGTTACGACCGCGCCCAGGTCGATGAGCGTGTCTCGATGCTCGAGACACAACTTGAGCATACCGTGCGCCAAGTTGAATCACTCGACTCTCAGATTCTTTCTCTTTCCGCTGAACTTTCACAAGCGCGTGAACAGCTCAAGGAAACGGAACGTCCCTCATACTCTGGTCTCGGTCAGCGCGTTGAGAGACTCTTGAAGTCAACCGAAGAGCAGGCTCTTGATGTCATGACTCGTGCTCGAGCGGAAGCGAAAGCCCTCGTGGACGGAGCAAAGGCACAGTCAGCGTCGCTCGCTGATGCCGCTTCCCACGAAAGCCAGTCGATTTTGAATGCGGCCCGCACTGAGGCCACAAACGTCAAAGCATCAGCTGAATCAGAGGCCAGCGCGCTGGCCGAGATGTCAAAGAGAACGTCAGAAGAAATGGTCGCCTCAGCAGAACGTGAAGCAGCACGCTTGCGTACAGATACCCAGGCAGAAGTCGCTGCTCTGCGAGCGAAGGCTTCCCATGATGCAGCTACCACTGTCGCTGAAGCTGAATCAGAAGCCACAGCAATGCGCACCGCCGCTCAAGAGGAAGTTGCTGCGCTGCGTTCTGCTGCTCAATCCGACGTCGCTGAACTTCGGGCACAAGCAGAACAAGAAGTCGCTCAACTCCGCGCTCGTGCGCAGTCGGATGTTGCCGAGCTTCGAGCCCAGGCCGAACGCGAGGTTGTGGAGTTGCGTAAAAAAGCTGCCCAGGAGCTTGCCGACGAAGATGCACAGTTGCGTGAACGTGCCGAAGCGATGGTCGCATCTGCTGAGGGCGCAGCCGCCGACGCCGAAACCCGCCTTGTCACGGCGACACAGCGTGCTGACTCCTTGACGGAGTCGTCAACGAAGGAGGCGGCAAAGCTCCTTGAAAACGCGCGCACCGAAGCAGCGTCGATTCTCGATGGAGCACGCAAAGAAGCTGCACGGATTCGCGAAAGCGCAGCCAACGACGCCGACCGAGCAAAGTCTGATGCCGATGCACACATCGCATCACTGATGGAGCAAAAGACAAACCTCACCTCATATCTTGAAGATATGCGTGCGATGCTCACTGGTTCAACCACGTCACTGGCATTAAGCGAAGTCGTCGAAGCCGCTGAGCAACATCAGAAAAATTAATGCGCTGTGGGTGTGGCTGGTGTTCAGCATTGATGCTGAACACCAGCCACACCCACATTTCTCTCACATACTACCAACGGCCTTGTCCGCCACGCGCTGACCAACACGAGGTATGCCAATGGCGGCGGGCTTCTTGACCTGCCCGAGCACCCATGAGGTGTTCTTCTGTCCAGGCCACCTCGTGAGATTCTCCTGTCACAATTCGCCCTCCACAACCAGGGCAGATATACTCTTTCGCCGCCGATTTGATGTGATGAACCTTGTACTCGAGTCCCCCGCGAATTTCGTAGCGCGTGTATCCCATCAGCGCATGTGTATTGAGCGGGCGGAATTCACGGTCATATTTCTTTGACCTACGCATCAGAAGAGACGATCCTCAGCGTCGTCAAGACCACGCAGAGCATCGTAATCAACGACGACGCATTCAATACCGCGATCTTCAGCGAGGATGCGCGCTTGGGGTTTAATCTCCTGCGCAGCAAAAATGCCTCGAAGTGGTTGAAGAGTGGAATCTCGCCCGAGCAGCTCCAAGTATCGCGTGAGTTGCTCGACGCCGTCAATCTCGCCACGGCGCTTGACCTCTACAGCAATATGGGTACCCGCTGAATCGATCAACATGAGATCAACTGGCCCAATTGCAGTCGGATATTCACGACGAATAAGGCGCAGATTTGGCCCTAATGCGCCTGTCTGAGATGCTAGAAGTTCCTGGAGATGGGCCTCAACGCCGTCTTTAATGAGACCAGGCTCTTCGCCTAATTCTTCCTCGTAATCGAGTGATGTGTCGTAGAAGGAAATGACGAGCGCATCGTTGGTTTTGTCGTGATCGACTCGCCACACAGACGTAATACCGACGCTAGCCTGTTCCTCGTCTGGCTCAAGGACTCGGGTGGTACACGGCGCACTCATCCAGTTCAACGGCTTATACGATCCGCCGTCTGAATGAACCATGACGCCGCCGTCAGGCTTGACGATCAATAATCTCTTCGCCCGATCAAGGTGCGCATCCAGACGCCCAGAATAATCAACCGAACATTCGGCAATAACAACACGCATACTTCTTTTCCTCCAAGGACTCCACGATACCAGGCATACATGAGTCATCCCATGTGGCAGGTAACATTTCGGTTCATTATCGTCGGTGGAAAGAATGCCTGTCAGTGGACAGACGGGAAGGTGAGAACGCTTTCGCATTCTCACCTTCCCGTCTGTTACCAGTCAGTCGGCTCCTCAACCGGAGGGGCTGCATCCATCCACGACACTATCGCAGCGACCGCCACTGGGGTTGAGGCCATATACCAGGTTCCCCTCGGAGTCTCGAACTTGACGACCTGAAGATCAGATGTCGTTTCAGGATGGACTTCGAGTTCAATATCTGAGCGCTTCCACGTCTGTGAGGGGGCAAATCTCAGAGAACGGCTCGGGTACCAATCGATCTGGAATCTTTCAAAGACTGCAACTCCTCTGTGCCAGCGTTCATGGCCACTTTGACGGACAACCGCCTGAAATGACCCGCGCCGCGAAAGTACACGGCGCAAACGCCACACATAGGAACCCAGAATTCCAATCCCCACTACGAGGATTGCAATGACGATCACGTACCCCCAATAGCCCATCGTCAGAGCTCCGTCGGATCAACTTCTTCGCCGCGGCGTCCGTCAACGACGACAAGAACCTTGTCATGATCAACAGTGACAAAACCACGAGCAGTGTCGATCTCACCCTGGTCTGTGGTTGTACGGTAACGAACCGTTCCCGGAACCAGCACAGCCAGTACTGGGGTATGTCCAGGGAGGATGGTCATATCACCTTCGTACGAAGGTAACGTGACCGAGGAAACCTCACCTGAGTAAAGCTCGCCTGTTCGAGCAACCACCTGAAGTTGCATCAGCTCTCCGCCTGAATCTTCTTGTAGGCCTTCTCAATATCGTCGATACCGCCGATATTGAAGAATGCCTGCTCCGGAACGTGGTCATATTCGCCCTCGACAATACGACGGAATGCCTCGACGGTTTCGTCAATCGGCACCGTCGAACCTTCCACACCAGTGAACTTCACAGCGGTGTAGGTATTCTGCGAGAGGTACTGCTGGATACGGCGAGCGCGTGCCACGGTGACCTTGTCCTCTTCGGAGAGTTCGTCAACACCCAGAATCGAAATGATGTCCTGGAGTTCCTTATTCTTCTGGAGGATGGCCTTGACTGAGGTTGCCACGTCGTAGTGAGCCTGACCAACATACTGTGGATCGAGGATACGCGAAGACGATGCCAACGGATCCACTGCCGGGTACAGACCACGCGAAGCGATTTCACGGGAAAGTTCAGTTGTCGCGTCCAAGTGAGCAAACGTGGTTGCCGGAGCCGGATCGGTGTAGTCATCAGCAGGAACGTAAATTGCCTGGAGCGAGGTAATCGAGTGGCCACGGGTCGAGGTGATTCGCTCCTGGAGAGCGCCCATTTCATCCGCGAGGGTGGGCTGGTAGCCCACAGCCGACGGCATACGACCCAGAAGGGTCGATACTTCGGAACCTGCCTGAGTAAAGCGGAAGATGTTGTCGATGAAGAGCAACACGTCCTGGTTCTGAACATCACGGAAATACTCCGCCATTGTCAGACCCGACAGAGCGATGCGCAAACGCACCCCTGGTGGCTCGTCCATCTGGCCGAACACCAAGGCGGTCTTGTCCAGGACGCCTGCGTCCTCCATTTCGTGGATGAGATCGTTGCCCTCACGGGTACGTTCCCCAACACCAGCGAACACTGACACACCGCCGTGGTCCTGTGCGACTCGCTGAATCATTTCCTGGATCAGAACGGTCTTACCAACACCTGCGCCACCAAACAAACCAATCTTTCCGCCCTGAACATAGGGAGTGAGAAGGTCGATTACCTTGATGCCGGTTTGGAACATCTTGGTCTCAGGCTCAAGTTGGTCGAAGTTCGGGGCCTTGCGGTGGATCGGCCAACGCTCGGTCACTTCGAACTGTTCGCCGTCCTTGAGGTTCAACGGCTCGCCAACCACATTGAAGACGTGGCCCTTCGTAGCATCGCCAACGGGAACCGAAATCGGCGCACCCGTATCAGTCACCGTCGCACCACGAACAAGGCCGTCGGTTGGCTTCATTGCAATCGTTCGCACCACTGAATCACCCAGGTGCTGTGCGACTTCGAGAGTCATCGTGTACGAAGATTCCCCTTCACCCTGCGAATCGAGGTTCACCTCGGTGGTAAGGGCGTTGTTGATCTCCGGGAGCGCATCCGGCGGGAACTCGACATCGACGACGGCGCCGACCACCGAGACGATCCGTCCAGTGGAAACTTCCTTTTCGGTCATTTTCTTTCCTTACTTGTCAGGCTGGTCTTAGCCATTTTTCAGGCTGTCCGCGCCTGAGATGATTTCGGTGATTTCGGTGGTGATCTCGCTCTGTCGAGCGTTGTTCGCCAACCTCGTGTAGTTGCGGATGAGATCTTGAGCGTTCTCTGTCGCCGAGTGCATGGCTTGCTGGCGGCTCGAAAGCTCTGAAGCTGCCGCGAGCAAGAGCACAGAATGTACTCGTTGGTTCACGTACATTGGCAGGAGCACTTCAAAGACTTCCTCTGCACTCGGTTCGTACTCGTAGAGGGCTTCTGGATCGTGTTCTGATTCCGGTGAATCGACAACGGCGAGAGGCAACATACGGCGAACCTCCACCGACTGCTTCACCATCGATTCAAACCGGGTAAAGACCACGTGTACCTCAGCCACGCCGCCGTCATGGCTATCAGCGAGGAAACGCCTTTGAAGCTCCTCAGCAATCTCAGCTGAGGTGTCGGCACTTGGCTTGTCTGATTCGCCTTCCCACGACTGCTCGATCTGAATCCCGCGGAAACGGAAGTAACTTTCACCGCGTCGGCCGAAAACGTACAGCTCTGGCTGCTTTCCTTCCTCACGCAAGTCGTCAATCAGTTTCTCGGTTGCTCGAAGAACATTCGACGAGTATGCCCCAGCCATGCCTCGATCTGAGGTCACGACAAGGATCGCCACACGATTCGTATCGTGGCGCTCGTTGAGCATCGGATGGTTGTCACGCGCATGAGCGGAGACGAGTTCGATCGATTCAGTGAGCGCACGCGTGTACGGATCTTGAGCCAGGGCACGATTCTTCGCCTTGCCGATACGTGAAGCTGCGATCAGCTCCATCGCGCGGAAGACCTTTTCAAGGGTGCCTGTGGCCCTGATCTTCTGCTTGTAAACTCGCTGTGCTCCGGACACTGTCAGCCTCGCTTACCGCGCACAAGCTGCTCTTGCGACTTGGTCGCCTCAACGGGCTGGTTATCAAGCTGTGCCTCATTGGTGTAAAGGAATTCCTTGTGGAATGCCTCCACGCCGCTGCGCAGCGAATCCTCAACCTCGTCGAGCTTTGCACCAGATGCAAGGTCACCAAGAACGGAGGTGTTGGAGCGGAGGTAGCTCAGGAGTCCATGTTCGAACTTGTGAACGAGATCAACTGGAACCTGATCGAGATAACCGTTTGTTCCGGCCCAAACACTCACGATTTGATCTTCAACTGCATACGGGGTGTACTGCGGCTGCTTAAGAAGCTCCATGAGGCGCTCACCTCGAGTGAGCTGCTGACGGGTAGCGGCATCGAGATCCGAGGCGAACATTGCGAATGCAGCCTGAGCACGGTACTGCGCCAAAGTAATCTTGAGCGTACCGGCAACCTTCTTCATTGCCTTGATCTGAGCGTCGCCTCCGACTCGGGACACTGAAATACCCACATCCACAGCAGGGCGCTGGTTCGAGTTGAACAGATCCGACTGGAGGAAGATCTGGCCGTCAGTAATCGAAATAACGTTGGTCGGAATGTATGCCGAAACGTCATTCGCTTTGGTTTCAATGATCGGAAGACCCGTCATCGAACCGCCACCGAGCTCGTCAGAGAGCTTCGCACAGCGTTCAAGCAGGCGAGAGTGAAGGTAGAAAACATCGCCAGGGTAAGCCTCGCGCCCCGGAGGACGACGAAGAAGAAGAGACACACTTCGGTAGGCTTCGGCTTGCTTGGACAGATCATCGAACACGATCAGAACGTGCTTACCTGAGTACATCCAGTGCTGACCAATCGCCGAGCCGGTGTATGGCGCAAGGTACTTGAAACCTGCCGAATCTGAGGCAGGAGCGGCAACGATTGTGGTGTAGGCAAGAGCGCCGTTCTTCTCCAGTGTGGAGCGAACCTCAGCGATGGTCGAGCCTTTCTGTCCAATTGCCACATAGATACAACGAACCTGCTTTTGCGGGTCGCCGCTTTCCCAATTCGCCTTCTGGTTAAGAATCGTGTCAACAGCGAGAGCGGTTTTGCCGGTCTTGCGGTCACCAATGATGAGCTGGCGCTGGCCACGGCCAATCGGAATCATTGCGTCGATTGCCTTGATACCGGTCTGGAGTGGCTCGTGGACCGACTTGCGCATCATGACGCCCGGAGCCTGAAGCTCAAGCGCACGGCGTCCTTCGACGTCGGAGATCTCGCCGAGGCCGTCGATGGGCGCGCCGAGCGGATCCACTACGCGGCCCAAGTAGCCTTCGCCAACAGGCACGGAAAGAACTTCACCGGTGCGGTGGACTTCCATGCCTTCCGCGATCCCGGAGAAATCGCCGAGAACAACAACGCCGATTTCGCGTTCTTCCAAATTCATTGCCAGGCCGAGCGTGCCGTCTTCAAACTTCAGCAGCTCGTTTGCCATCGCACCCGGCAGGCCCTCAACATGGGCGATGCCATCGGCAGTCTCGGTGACGTGGCCAACTTCGTCGCTGGCCACCTTCGCCGGCTCGTAGGAGCTGACGAAGTTATCCAGAGCTGCCCGGATCTCGTCTGACCGGATAGTCAGTTCAGCCATTCCTCTTCCTTCACTACTGCGGTTACCCGCGTTGTCACTTTGTCATTTCAGTTCGCACGTGGTTCAGACGCGTGGCAAGAGTGCCATCGATGACGTCGTCGCCGATCATGATTCGAAGCCCACCAACAATCGTAGGATCGATGGAGGTGTGGATGCGGATTTCAGCGCCGTACATACGGCCGAGAATCTGTGCCAAACGTTCCTCTTGCGCTGCACTTAACGGGATCACCGATACAACTGCGGCAACCTGCTGATGAGCACGTGCAGCTGCAGCATCGACGAAGTCGCGTACCGACGCCGTCAGCGCGCGGTGGCCTGTCCGCGTCACTGCCTCTTCGACAAGGGCTTGTGTATACGCATTGCTCGCCCCCAGCACTGAGTGTGCAAGCTGGCTTCGCGAGGCCACATCGTAGGAACGATCCGAAAGAGTCACGCGCAAATCGCGTTGTGAGTGGAGCATACGGGAAAATTGGTAAAGCTGTTCCTCAGTCTCGTGGAGGAGCCCTTCACGGACAGCACCAATCAGGAGGGTGTCAACACCAATAACATCTAATGCTTCGCTCAGATCATTCAGTTCTGACCATGTATCACGGACCAACCCCTGAACGAGTTCGTTTACTTCTTCCGACACCTTGCCAGTGAGCACCTCGCGAGCAAGAGTCGCACGCGCATCAGCAGTGCGGGTGAGTTCCTGCAAGGACGCGTTCAATGCAGCAGAGCCTCGAAGAAGATCCGCAACTGCGAAAATCTCATCGGCGAACTTCACCTCGTCCGACGCGTGCTCTGCAAGCAACGCTTCCCAGCGATCGCGGCCGCGAGCGAGGGACTTTTCACTGGTGATACGCATCAGGATTCCTTTACGCTCACCTTGGCAGTCGCCGAGGATTCCAATTCGTCGAGGAAACGATCGATGACCCGCGAAGCGAGTTCTTGATCGGTCAACGCCTCACCAACGATACGTCCGGCAAGCTCAGTTGCCACACCACCGATCTGCGAACGCAAGGCGCGTGAAGCTGTTTCAGTGTCAGCAATAATGCGGCGCTGATTGGCATCGAGAATCGATGCCGCCTCATCCTTCGCCTTGTTCTGGGCATCCGCCACAATCGAGTTTGCGTTCGAATGAGCGCGCTCTCGAATATCGGCGGCTTCGCGGTGAACCTCTTGCAGCTCATTGTCAAGCACCTTGCGTTCATCCGCAATTTGCTCGCGCGCACGATCAGCAGCTTCAAGACCGCGCTCGATCTTAGCTGCACGTTCTTCGAGCATGTCCGAAAACGCCGGCCAGCCGAATTTATAGACGGCGATTGCCACGATGACAAAGGCGATTGTGCCCCAGATCAAATCTGGTAAAGCCGGCCATAACGGACTAGATTTACCCTCCGCCGTGAGAATAACCGTGGACAACATCAGAGAATGAAGCCTGCCACGAGACCGAGGAGACCGAGAGCCTCGGTGAAGGAGATCGCGATAATCATGTTGGTACGCAGGAGGCCGGCAATCTCAGGCTGGCGAGCCGTAGCTTCCTGGTTCTTTGCACCAATAAGGCCGACGCCGATGCCCGGGCCGATTGCTGCAAGACCGTAACCGATGGTAGCGATGGATCCAGTCATTTTTTCTTATCCTTTTCTCTTGATCTCAGTGTTCTGAGACGGACAGGGAGATGTACACGGCAGTCAAAATCGCAAAGATGTAGGCCTGCAGTGCAGCGATGAAAATCTCGAAGACAACGTAGATAATGCCACCGAGAAGAGTAATGGGTGCGATGGCATACCCGATGCCACCCATGGTGAAAAAGAGGTAGTGAGTACCAACGAAGCACAATGCCAGAACGAAGTGGCCCGCAATCATATTCGCAAGAAGACGAACGGTGAGGGTGATGGGCCGGATCACGAAGGTGGATACCAGTTCAATCGGAACAATAATCACATACAAAGGCTTAGGCAGACCAGCAGGAGCAACCTGTTCAAGGAAATACTTCGGGCCGCGTGCCTTCACACCGGCGACGACGAATGCAATATATGCCACAATGGCATAGATCAATGGCATTCCAACCAATGACGTACCGGCAATCTGTAGTCCAGGAATCACGCCCGTAATATTCATGAAGAAAATTCCCAGGAAGATTGTCAGCAGCAAAGGCTGGTACTTGCGGCCCTCTTCTGTTCCAAGAATGGAATCACCGACGTTCACCTTGGCAAAGTCCATCAAGACTTCGATCGATGCCTGAGCCTTGGACGGCACGAGCTTGGCGCGCTTGGCGTAGACTACCATAATCGCCATGAGAATCAGAGCTGCGATGAGACGAATCGCCAGAATACGATTGAGCTCAAAAGGCGTCCCTGCAAAAAGAAGCGGAGCAGGCTTGAACTCGTGATCAAAGGTAGGCGGCTCAAATCCCTCAGCCAGGATCGGTAACGCGGCGAGGCTCAAAACGTTAATCACGAATCATTCTCCAACTGCTCACGGGTGGACACGGGGCGTCTGTGCCCTATACCCAGGTAACTCTACCCGAGTTACCTGATGAACGCGATTCCTGTTGAACAGATGTTGAGAAGGTTGCCACCGCATTTTTCAGCGAATTTTAACCCCAGATTCCACGAACGGTATGGGCCGCGACGTGAGAATGACGACGTCGATCACCAGACACACCACCACCATGCCCCCAAAGGATGCCACGCCCAGCACTCCCCACGAAGTGGACATCCACACACCGAACAGCGCCAAAATGCGCACGCCATATGCACCCACCGCTGCAACCGCCGACGCCGAACCAACAAGTGCCCAGACACCCCGACTTGCGAACTCAGCGAGAGCAAAAAACGCACCTGCCAGTACGAGCTGCGCACCGGCGTCGGGAGACACAAATATGCAAACAGACGCGCCCAGAATACCCATCAGCACACTCAACGCCAGGTGTGCGAGAAGAAGGTCGCGTTCAAAGCTCGCAGCGGTGTGCGGTTGTTTCGCCTGCCCGGCGCCAACTGTCGCTTTATCCATGGGTCACCGAGGTCTCATGTCGCACGAGAACCCCACGGCCAAAGCCGCCTTTGGTGAGCCAAACCCCACCCACAAACGCCAACACAATGGGAAACACCACCCACCAGCGATTAATGACGACGATCGCCACACCGGAGAATGACACGATGGCAGTCCAGCCGTACAACACGAGGACAGCCCATGTGTGCGAATGGCCCCTGCGCAGCAGTCGGTGATGAAGATGGCCCGAATCTGCCGAAAATGGCGAACGCCCCTGTCGCAAACGGCGAAAAACTGCCCAGACAAGGTCAATGATCGGGATGATCAACACCATTGCAGGCAAGAGAATCGGCATATAGGCCGGAATCGCCTGCGGAGTCGAGACATTGGCGGGATCGATCTGTCCGGTCACTAAGATGGAGGCGCCAGCAATAATTGCTCCGAGCATCAAGGCGCCTGAATCCCCCATAAAAATCTTTGCTGGGTGGAAATTATGCGGGAGGAATCCGATACAGATTCCCACCAATGCTGCCACTGCTGCGGTGGCCACCGACGTGTAATCGCCGGGGCTTACTTCGCGCGTCAGGTAATAGGTGTAAACAAAGAATGAAAATGCCGCGATCCCAACCACTCCGGCCGCTAAACCATCGAGTCCGTCAACAAAGTTCACTGCGTTTGCCACAATCAGCACAACGATAATCGTGGTGAAAATTGTCAATCTCACGCTTCCTACGGTCAGCCCAAAGAAGGGGAACGTGACCAGTTGGACACCCCACCACGCCATCACTGCTGCAGCAATAATCTCGCCAGCGAGCTTCGCATACCATGACAGTTCCCAAATGTCGTCGATCACTCCAACCAGGCACATGACACCTGCCCCGACAACAATCCCCCAGATTCCTGACGACGCCGACAGGACGGGGCGCAGATAGGGAATCTGAGTTCCGATCACGATTGTCATCACGAATCCGAGATACATCGCCACGCCACCGAGCCGGGCGATCGGGACTTTGTGAACGTCGCGTTCTCGTATTTGCGTCATCGCGCCAGTTGCAAGTGCCACTCGCAGCACGATCGGCACAAGAAGGTACGTCATGGCAGCAGCCAAGATCAGGATGAGGAGATAGACCCTCACGCGAGTGCCAATCCGCTCACGCGTTCGATCTCCTCAGCGCGAATCGCTCCAGCACGGATCAATTCCATCTCGGTTTGAGAATTGAAACGAACGATCGACGAGGGTATTCCCCCACCGCAACGACCGGCGTCGAGATACACGGCGACTGAATCACCCAAGGGATCGTGTGCCTCTTGCACGGTGTTTGCCGGCGGCTGTCCAGTGACATTTGCGCTCGTCACAGCCAGCGGCCCGACAGCAGTCAAAAGTTCGAGCGCCATGGGGTGGTTCGGCATACGCAACGCTACCGTCCCGTTTGTCTCACCCAAGTCCCATCCAATGGCCGGCTTCGCGGGAAGGATAATTGTCAATGCTCCTGGCCAAAACTCCTGAGCAAGCGTGTGCGCTACTTCTGGCACAGATTCAACGAGAGATTGAGCTTGTTCCATTGATGCAACAAGGACGGGAGGCGGCTTTTGGCGTGTGCGTGACTTCGCTTCCAACAATGCCGTGACAGCATCGGCACTGAAGGCATCGGCGCCAACACCATAGACGGTGTCCGTTGGCAGGCAAATCACTTTCCCCGCAGCAATCGCCTCCTTCGTCGGCTTAAGCCACTCATCGTTTGCCGTATAAACGCTCATTTTTCCTTCTTTGTTGCGAATAGAAAACGATCCCGCCCGGTTAAATCTTGACCTGTGTGGGCGTGGAAACCCGCGTGCTCGGCTGCACTCACCAGCGCCAAAGACTGTTCCGAAGCATGTTCCATTACGAGGATACCGCCCTCGCCTAAGAGTTCGCTTGCTACACCAATGACGGCATATGGGAAATCAAGGCCCTCTTCTCCCCCACCCCAAAGTGCCATTGCCGGGTCGGCTTGTGCCTCAGCGTCTAATTGGTGTCCGAGCGGCACGTACGGTGGATTCGAGATCACCAGATCGAAAGGCCCCTCGTAAAGCACGTCCCCTAATAACGACGAGGCTTCAAGGGCATCGCCGTGAATCATCGTTACGCGATTGCCGTAAGCACTGTTGTTCTGCTGCGCGACGGCGAATGCGTCCTCGCTTTTTTCGATTGCCCACACTGCCGACGTCGGGCGTTCTGTTGCGATAGAAAGTGCAATAGCCCCCGAGCCGGTACACAGATCGACAACTCTGGGAGCTCGAAGATAAGCAATGGCGTCCAACCCCGCTTGAACCACCATCTCAGTCTCGGGCCGAACAATAAATGTACCAGGGCGAGAAACCAGTTCCAGGTAGCGAAACCACATCTTCCCCAGAACATGCTGGAGCGGCTCGCGTGTGGCACGCCTGAAAATGAGGTCATCGTAGTGCTGATGCTCAGCACTAGTCGGTTCCTGGTCAGCGACGAGAGCCAACTTGCGTCCGCTCACTTCCTCAGCAATGAGCCGAGCATCAGGACCAGCCGGAACACCGGCGTCGGCAAGGATACCTTCGGCCTGACGAACAAGGTGTGCCCAGTTCATTCGCCGCCTTCTGCGGCGTTTTCCAGGCGCTCAATTTCGTCTGCTTCACGAAGCGATGTGATGACATCATCGAGGGCCCCGTTGAGAACTTGATCGAGGTTATACGCTTTGAACCCTGTGCGGTGGTCCGAAATACGATTTTCCGGAAAGTTGTACGTGCGAATACGTTCTGAGCGGTCCACTGTGCGCACTTGGCTACGGCGCAAATCTGCTTCCTTCGCTGCTTGCTCTTCAAGCTGCATCTGACGCAACCGTGCCAAAAGGATACGCATCGCAGCTTCACGGTTCTTGATCTGCGATTTTTCATCCTGCATCGACACGGTGATTCCCGTGGGCAAATGGGTAATACGGACGGCTGAATCCGTGGTGTTCACGCTCTGTCCACCCGGGCCAGAAGAACGGTAGACGTCGATGCGCAATTCATTCGGATCGAGTTGGACCTCTTCAGGCTCGTCTACCTCAGCAAACACCAGGACACCCGCCGCGGAAGTGTGGATACGTCCCTGCGATTCGGTCACAGGAACACGCTGGACACGGTGAACGCCAGCTTCAAACTTCAAATGTGCCCAGACGCCGTCTGCCGGATCTTCGGGAACGGACTTGGCTTTCACCGCCATCTGGACGTCCTTGTAGCCTCCCATATCCGTTGACGTTGCCGAAAGGATCTGGGTTGCCCAGCCCATATGCTCGGCGTAACGCTGATACATGCGCAAAAGATCTCCCGCGAATAGCGCAGATTCTTCGCCACCTTCGCCAGCTTTGACCTCAATGATGACATCCCGTGAATCGTCGGGATCACGTGGGATCAGGGCATCACGCAATGCCTCAGTACTCTCGACCAGCTCAGCTTCGAGGCGCGGAAGTTCGTCAGCAAAGGTCTGCGCGTCTTCCCCACCAAGGTCAACGATTTCTTTCGTATCTGCAAGGTCAGCCTTGGCTGTTGACCAACGATTGAAGCGCTTGACGACGCGGCCAAGTTCGGAGTAGCGCCGAGAAAGTTTGCGTAGCTTATCCGGATTAGCCAACACCTCGGCCGAGGCCATTTGAGCCTCAATCTCTTTATATTCCGCAACCATCAGGTCTGCTGCCGGAAACTCGCTCATATCTCCCTTTCGTCGCGCTTATCAGCGCTCAACTTCCCGACGTCGGCACGTCCACGTCACGACGTCGGTTGACTCACACAAGCCTACCGCGCTTTGGTCTACGTGAGGCAGGCATGAAATCGAGGCGCCGGAAAACCGACGCCTCGACGAAGAAAAACTCACTTCTTGCGCTTGCCGTAGCGAGCCTCGAAGCGGGCCACACGACCACCAGTATCCAGAATCTTCTGCTTGCCTGTGTAGAACGGGTGGCAGGCTGAACACACATCGATGCGCAATTCATCGCGATCGAGAGTGGAACGGGTGCCAAAGGTAGCGCCGCAGGTGCAGCTCACCGTGATGTCATGATATTCGGGATGAATACCCTTCTTCATGTTTTCTCCTTGGGGATCGTTCATGCCCTGGGTCCACACCGCCGTCCCGACATCTAACCGGGGGTAGGCATCAAAATGGCATGGTGAACCAGAAGCCGATACCTCATTAAAACATATGACCCCTGGAATAAACCAGGGGCCATATGTGGTATTGATCGCCAGAAAACCGCTAAATGATAAGGATTCCTGAGTGTGCTGTCTCGGTCAGTGACGACCGGCAGCAGTGATGGCCATCAGCCTTGCTGCGAGAGCGAGCGCATCACAGACATGAGGAACTCACCATTCGATTCACTGTTCTTCAATCGCTTCAGGAGGAAGTCAGATGCCTCCTGAACATCCAACGATCCCAGAGCGCGACGCATCGTCCACATCGTCTTGAGTACTTCAGGGCTGTAGAGCATTTCCTCACGTCGGGTGCCCGACGCGTTGATATCAACAGCCGGGAAGATGCGACGGTCAGCCAGCTGGCGTGACAGGCGCAGCTCCATATTGCCCGTGCCCTTAAACTCTTCAAAGATCACTTCGTCCATCTTCGAACCAGTCTCCACGAGTGCCGAGGCGATGATGGTCAGCGAACCACCATTTTCAATGTTTCGTGCCGCACCAAAGAAACGCTTGGGCGGGTAGAGGGCAGCTGCATCAACACCACCGGAGAGAATGCGCCCCGACGCCGGAGCAGCAAGATTGTAGGCGCGCGATAAACGCGTGAGCGAGTCGAGCAGGATGACAACATCTTGGCCGAGCTCGACAAGACGCTTCGCACGCTCAACAGCAAGTTCGGCAACGATCGTGTGATCCGATGCTGGCCGATCGAAGGTCGAAGCAATGACTTCGCCCTTGACCAGGCGTTGCATATCGGTCACTTCTTCTGGGCGCTCGTCCACGAGCACCATCATGATGTGAACCTTTGGCTCATTCTTCGCAATCGCCATGGCGATCTGCTGCATGACCACAGTTTTTCCAGCCTTTGGCGGAGAAACGATCAGACCACGCTGCCCCTTGCCGATCGGAGCAACCAGATCGATCATGCGAGTGGTGAACGCGTTCTGCGTAGTTTCCAGGCGAAGCATCTCGTTCGGGTAAAGCGGGGTGAGCTTGTTAAACTCGGGGCGCTGAGCCGATACTTCTGGCTCAAGCCCGTTAATCGCAGTGATCTCAACCAGCGGGTTGTACTTGTGCTGACGGCGTCCTGCACGTGGGGAATCGGTGAGCGATCGAACATTGCCTTGAACAGCGTCACCACGACGAAGCCCATACTTTTTCACCATTTGCTGGGAGACGTAGGCATCGTTCTTACCGGGCAAGTATCCACCGGTACGCAGGTAAGCGTTGTTGTTGTCGATGTCGAAAATACCGGCAACGGGGATCAAGACCTCTTCGGCCTCATTGACGTTCTCGTTCACAGTGTTCTCGCGGCTATCGCGGTTCTCTCGTCCCTCACGATTATCGCGATTGCGGCCACGTCCGCGGCCACGAGTACGCTCGCGACGACCACGACCAGAATTTTCCTCGTCGTCACGGTTTGAGGCGCGACGTTCTGCAGCCTCACCAAGGGCATCGAGAGCAGCCTTCTTCTCTTCATCGCTCATCGCAACTTTTTGAGCGTGATTACCCTTGGGCTCGGGCAACTCAACCTTAGCGCTTTGATCGCCCCGAGAGTTCTGACTACGTCCACGACCACGGTCACGACGACGTCGGCCCTCAGTTTGGTTTGCCGCACGATCCTCACCAGCTTCGTCAGCCTTCGGGGCGGCAGGTGCCTCTGCAGACATTTCTTCAACGTGAGCAGTGCGTTCCTGGCTCTTGCCAGAACGATGCTCAGCAATCGCAGCCTGATAATCAGCCTTCTTCGAACGAGCTGGCATTTTAATTCCGAGTTCAGAGGCAAGCGCCTTCAGCTCGGGAAGTTTCATGGTGGAGAGCTCAATATTTTCGCTCACGAGGTTCCTTCCTCGGTCTAGGTTAGGGAAATTCCGCCTGAAAATAAGGGGAACGAAAAGCCCACTGGAAAAACATCAGCGGGATGTGAAATCAGCCAGCGGCCTACCACGCCGACAAGTATACACACAAAATTGCTCCGGTCGCATGATTTTAGTCTCAGGTCACTTACCCGACACCGGGTGAACGCCAGGTGCAACCGACGTACGAATCAGTTTGATCCCCGATTCAGCCAAGCTCATCCCCATGGCAGGGGCAACTTTGGCGAAAACCACCAGTGCTGGTCCACCCCCCGTGTACACAGCCGGCCAACCAGCGTTACGCAAAGCTCGCAGCAGACTTTCTCCGGTCGTCACCCCCTTTGCATTGACACCACGCGTTGCTTCAGCGATCAGTGCCGGTTCATTTGCCAATGCGTAGACGAACATCGCTGCACGGAGCGGAGAATCAACTCCACCAACGTCGGCACGCACTGGCCCCTCGGACGGAGGAACCATCAGCACAATGGGCAGTTGATCGACAATCTGGAGGTCACGCAATTTGACTGCGGAGGACTCCACCCAGGCAAGAGTTGCTCCGCCACGAATCGCTGCCGCTACTGCCGACGGGGAGCCGACGAGGTCTGCTGCCAGGCGCAACATGATGTCGTCGGTGAGAGCGCTGGGATCTTCCAAGAGTTCACGCGCCAATGCAATTCCAGCAATGGCCTCAGCCGCTTCGTCCCCAAGCCCGACTCCACGCGGAATCGAATTGCGGCACACCAGATCAAACCCCGCAACCGGCGCTCCCGCACTCTCAAGAGCAAGCGAGAGAGCACGTGCCACCATATGAGAGTGATCACGCGGAAGAGTTCGATTGCCTTCACCCAAGATCGTGACCCGTGTCGCGCCGGTGGTCAAAGTCACCGACACTTCGTCCCACACATCAACCGCGATTCCGATCGCGTCGAGGCCAGGGCCAAAACCGGTGATGACACCAGGCACGCGAACGCGCGCGTAATCGGAGGTGAGCCTCATGCGACCCACCTCCGATTCACGTAAAATTCTGCACTCACATTTTCTCCGGCGCAGCCACGCCCAGCAAGTGCAGGCCGTTTCGCAACACCTGACCTGTAGCGTCATTCAGGAAAAGACGTGCCCGATGCGTATCGGTCACCTCTTCGTCAGCACGCGGGGTGACACGGGAATTGCCATACCAACCGTGGTAAGCACCTGCAAGCTCTTCAAGATAACGCGCAACACGATGCGGTTCACGCAACTGAGCCGACTGAGCAATAACTTCCGGGTACTGAGCAAGCTTTGCCAACAGCTGTGAATCAGCAGGCGTATCAAGCAACTCAGGATGGAAGTCTGTGCGCTCAACCCCGTGTTCAGCAGCATTTTTGTCAACAGAGACAGTGCGTGCGTGCGCGTACTGAACGTAATAGACAGGGTTGTCGTTTGTCCGCGAAGCAATGAGCCCCAAGTCAATGACAAGAGCAGTGTCCATCGCTGAGCGCACAAGCGAATAACGAGCTGCATCGACGCCAGCAGCCTCCACCAGATCATCGAGAACGACGACGGTGCCGGCACGCTTTGACATGCGCACTGGCTGACCGTCCTTAACCAGATTCACTAGCTGACCAATCAGGATCTCAAGGTTCTCTCCCACACCTGCCGTATCACCGAAAGCGCGGGCCATTGCATACATACGACCGATGTAGCCGTGGTGATCTGCACCAAGCATGATGATCACCTTGTCAGCGCCGCGTTCACGTTTATCAAGGTAGTAGGCGACGTCACCTGCAAAGTAGGCAGCTTCACCGTCAGACTTGATGACAACACGATCTTTGTCATCGCCAAAATCAGTGGTGCGAACCCAGGTGGCACCGTCCTCTTCGTAAATCTTGCCCTTTTGACGAAGGGTGTCGATTGCCTTTGACACCGCACCAGACTTGTGGAGAGTGTCCTCGTGGAAGTAGACATCGAAATTCACACGGAAGGCTGCGAGTTCTTCCTTGATTGAATCGAACATCATGTTCACACCATGCTCACGGAAAAACTCCTGAGCATTACCGTCTCCATCAGATAGAACTTGTGCTCCAGAGTCGTTTGTGAACTGGGAAAGCACAGCATTTGCGATATCTGAAATGTACTGTCCGCCGTAGCCGTCTTCCGGTGCCTCCTGACCGCGAGCGCGCGCAAGGAGCGACTTCGAGAAACGATCAATCTGAGCTCCGTGATCATTGAAGTAGTATTCACGAACCACGTTTGCACCGTTAGCCTGGAGAATGCGTGCGAGCGAATCGCCTACCGCAGCCCAACGAGCTCCACCAATGTGGATTGGGCCAGTGGGGTTAGCTGAGACGAATTCGAGATTCACCGTCTGCCCAGCGAGCGCATCACTGCGTCCGTATTCCTTGCCCGCGTCCAGAATCGACAGAGCAAGGGAGCCAGCGGCAGCAGCGTTGAGCGTGATATTCAAAAAGCCTGGACCAGCGATCTCAACTTTCGCAATCGCCTCTGACTTCCCCAGACGCCCCACCAGAATTTCTGCAAATGCACGCGGGTTCATTCCCGCTTTCTTGGCCAGCTGAAGAGCAACATTCGTTGCCCAATCACCGTGCTCGCGCGAGCGCGGACGCTCCACTTTAATATCAGGGAGCTGAGAGACTTCGAGATTGATCTCGCCATCAGCAATTGCGCCGGCGAGACACTCGCGGATAAATGCAGAGAGTTCTTCTGGGTTCATGGCATGTATTCTACCGGCGCATGAGGCCGTGTTTCCACGCGCACACGGGTCAATTCCTCACTGCCGACGACGACCAGCTACAAATAAGGTACACTTTTGCTGTCCCCGCCCCGATAGCTCAGGGGATAGAGCGTTCGCCTCCGGAGCGAAAGGCCGCAGGTTCGAATCCTGTTCGGGGCACAAAACCCGCGCTATTGTGCGGGTTTTCGTTTCCGTGGGTCTTTTCGATACGACGGCGACACTCAGTATGCAGATCGCCGACGTCGGGAGAGATTATTCGTCAGCCACCAGTTGCGCCGCAGCCTGAGGATCGTGTGGGTAGAGGTCAATCACTCGCTTAGCCAAGCTCGGCACGTCGGTAATGATCCCTTCGACGCCAAGATCCAGAAGCGACACCATATCGGCAGCAGAGTTGACAGTCCACACATGGACGGCAAAGCCACGCCGATGCGCCTCGTCAACAAAACGTTGATCCACCACAACGATCCCATGCATGAGCGCCGGAACCTGAACAGCCTCAACCCCTTTACCCGGGCCGGGAACATACATTGAACGTCGCCATGGCCACCATGCGCGTGACGCAAGCCAGAGACTCACAATTGCAGCGATGCCGAGCGACGACGTCGCGCCCTTGAGACGCCGACGAAGAAACGCAAGCCGCGATTCAGAAAACGACGCCAGGCTCACGCGCGACAAAGCATCGTGATCTTTGATTGTTCGAATGAGAGGTTTGACCGCATGGTTATTCTTTGCGTCAATGTTGAACACAAAATCTGGATATGACGACAGTGCCTCGTGCAAACGCATGAGGGGGTTACCTCCATGGTCGCGCACACCTTTGAGTTCTTCCCAGGTCTTGTTTTCGATTCGGCCATGTCCATCAGTTGTGCGGTCAAGAACAGGATCGTGGAAAAGCACCACCACGCCGTCCTTCGTCGCGTGGGCATCGGTTTCCATATAACGAAAACCAAGCTCGTGCATCCGGGCAAAAGCCTCAGGAGAGTTTTCAGGAGCCTCAGCACCACCAGCTCGATGCGCAATAACGACGCGCTCTGCGATATTCCACAAGCGCATTAAAAACACAAACTCGCTATATCTCGGGCCTGATGTTCCTTAAGGAACGTCAAGGGATTCGTAGTTTCGGTTTCAACACCTTCACCCGGATGGATCTCCAGATGCAAATGGGGGCCAGTGGAGTACCCATTTGAGCCAACTTTGGCAATTTGCTGACCGATCTTCACTTTGTCGCCAACCTTGACCAGCACGCCGTCATCCCACATGTGTACGTACCAGGAGGTGAATTTTTTGCCACCAATCTCATGTTGCACAATGATCAAATTCGATGAACGTCCCTGGATACCAGCGCCAGCGTGAATGACCACGCCGTCAGCGATGGCATAGACAGGAGTACCCGTCGGAGCGCCGAAATCTTGCCCGAGGTGGAATGAGCTTTCACCAGTGAATGGGTCAAAACGGCCACCGTAGTTGGAAGTTAAACGGTACTGCCCCACTGCGAGCGGGTAGATAACTGCATCGTTCGACTTAAAGAAGGCCGATGCCAAAGAATTGGCACCACTGCCAATTTTGCACATCTCTCCCGGTGCAACAGCAAGCATTTGCTCAGTTGCGTGGAAACGGGACTCTTCTTCAGCCCCAGCGCGAGCTTGAAGTTCTTTGGGAGTGTCGGCCACCGGGTGGGTCGCAACTGTATTGAGAACTGACTGGGCTCCTGCGCTCGCTTCGGCCACGGTGTTGACGCGTGAGACAAGTACTCCCCCCATAACAGAGATTGCGAACACCGCAGAGGTGGTCAGTGCTGCCCCTTTGAGGGAACGACGCAATGGCGAAAAAATTGCCAGGCCCGGAAAAAGATCATGGACAAAAGAACGGCGATGTGATTGAGACTGCACGTGCGACTGCTGATCAGTATCAATCACATCAGTGGCGTGTGTGTGTTTGGTCAGTTGCACATTGCGATCGGCGGCAAGACGAGCTAAACGCAGCTCTTTGCGCGATGGTAGCGCAGGGCGTTCTTCCACTTGATTCCTCCCACAGCCTATGATTATCCCACACAATGATAACGGTTTGATAACGGCCGCTCTACCAAAAGTGACAAGATCTCTATGAAGAACCTTACACCGCTCGGTCGGCACTCCTGACCCGCGGAGAATACACCCCGGCAGTGAGCCGACGAGATAGGTATAGTTACGGAAGAAAGCAGGCGAAAGGTCACAACATGGCGAAAAGGGTATTCTTCATCGGCGACGAGCTGGTCACCGGCCAGGGAGACGCCCGCGCGTTGGGCTGGATCGGGCGCGTCCTGGCACGCACAGAAGCCGAGCCACCCATACTGCCTATCACACTCGCCTTCCCGTCAGACACCACCGCATCACTCTCAGAACGATGGACTGGAGAAGTTCTTCCACGAATGGGACGCGACGACGAGCACTATATGGTGATCGCGTTAGGCTCACACGATATCGACGCCGGAGTGACCACGGCACGCTCTCGACTTCATCTTGCTAATATCCTGGACGCAACGAGCCGATATTCGCTGACACCTCTCGTCGTCGGCCCACCTCCGCGTCTAGATCTTCCCGAACGTGTCCAAGTGGAGCTCACCAGAGCTTTTCGGGAAGTGTGCGAGCGGCGCAATGTCCCGTTTGTTGACTGCTACACCCCGTTGAAAGCCCATGAACAGTGGCTCACGGATATGTCAACCTCCCATATGTACACTCCACACCAGGCTGGATACGCGCTGATTGCATGGCTCGTCACGCACCGAGGCTGGCACCGTTGGCTCGGCGTCAAAGAAGCCTGAGGCAACGGCACTGGACGCACTTCGAAGTAGCTCAGCACCAAAAAGTGAATAAAAATGGCCGAGCTTGATGCTCGGCCATTTTGAAAACTCAGGCGTTGGGGCGCTTGCCGTGGTTCGCCTTCTTCTTCTTGCGTCCACGACGCTTATTTCCACGAGTTGACATGATGTCCTCCTGTACTACCTTCACTGAACTTCATGAGTCTATCGAAAGTCAGAGCCAATCGGCAAACGGTTACGCATTTGCCGATTCGTGACACAAGCGTATAACCCGCTCACGCAACGAATTTGGAGCAACTTGCCGACATCCGCGTTGAACGAGCTTTCGGATCACCACTTCCATCTTCACCGAATTTGCACACTCGGCACAGTTCTGGACGTGATGCATGAGCCTGTGACGATCTTCTTCAGAAATCTCTTGATCAACTAGCTCAAAAAGGCGATCCGTCAGTTCCGAACACGAACAATCGCTAGTCGCTTCTGGACACCCGCAATCGAGCGCCTCGATCACCTTGGCAACTTCTGTTTTCAGGCTCATCACTTCTTCCCCTGTCCGTAGCCCAGTTCACCCGCATAGCTCGAAAGGATCTCGCGCAACTGTTTGCGCCCACGAGAAAGCCGAGACATCACGGTCCCAATCGGGGTTCCCATAATGTCGGCGATCTCCTGGTAGGAGAACCCTTCGACGTCCGCGAGATAGACCGCCTCACGACGATCCTGACTGAGCTGTTCGAAAGCCTGACGGATTTCGTCATTGGGAAGGTTCTCATACGCCTCCATCTCGGCAGATTTCATCCCTGTCGACATATGCGATTCGGCGCGATACTCTTGCCAGTCTTCCAGCTCATTCTCTACTTCCGTTGGACGACGTTGCGCCTTGCGGTAGTGAGAGATGAAGGTGTTATTCAAGATACGAAACAGCCACGCCTTCAGATTTGTTCCTGGCTGGTACTGATGAAAGGCGGAAAACGCCTTCGCGTACGTTTCAGACACCAAATCTTCAGCGTCGTGAGGATTACGAGTAAGCCGCATCGCACCGCCGTAAAGTTGATTGAGATACGGAATCGCATCTTTCTCAAACCGGGCGGCCCGCTCGGCGCTCGTCTCCTGAGGAGCCCTTTCGATCGTCACTCACGATCCTCTCGCTTGTTTCTGGTAACGCTGGTGGCACGAAATTCATTCCCCGCCAACAACCACACCTTCACGCATGGCACTGACGAACTCAAGATCGTCATCCAAAACAACGAGGTTGACCGCATCGCCGGGAGTAAATTCCAAGGTCACGCCCTTCTCACTTCCATCAAGATGGAGAGCATAGGCCGGACCAGCCACGCACGATTCTACGGCCTTTGCCAACGACAAGTACTGGCCACGAACCATCTTCTGAATTTGCTCAACCAAACGTGACGTTCCACCTGCGATAGCACCTCCATCGGTCAGACGCGCCACACCGTCGGCAATGGTGACGGCAAGGGAACCCAGCACATACGAACCATCAGCCATTCCTGCGCCAGACATCGCATCAGTGACGAATACTGTTGAAGACGGTTCGCCTTTAGCCCCAACGAATTCGACGACGTCGGCAACGAGTCGAGGGTCAACGTGTACCGTATCAGCAACAAGCTCGACGACGGCGTCTCCCTTGCGAGCAGCGGCAGTGAGTGCGCGCACCGGGCCAGGCGCTCGATGAAGTAGCGACGGCATTGCATTGAAGAGGTGAGTTGCTGTCTGTGCAGGAGGCGGGAAGCCAATGTCGTTGGCGTAGGCAGTGGTCAGAGCAATCGCACCTTCTGTTTCCTCCGTCGTAGCGGAGGTATGTCCCCACGACGGCTTCGCTCCGTAATCGAGCAATAGCCGCGCAGCAGCAACAGCATTTTCCGCTTCGGGAGCGATCGTCATCGTCTTGATGTGTCCCTTGCCGACTTCGAGCCAACGACGCAATTCATCAAGATCAGCGCCGCGAACAGCAGCCGGATTCTGCGCCCCGACTTTATGCGGCGAGATATAGGGCCCTTCCATATGAATACCGAGCAATTCGCCAGATTCACAGAACGGAACAAGCTTTTCGAGAACTGGCACCGGATCGATCATCGATACGAGCGATGCGATCATCGCAGTGGTTCCCTTCGAGCGATGCGCGTCGATGGCAGTGCGTACTTCTTCTTCCGATTCTACGTCCGGGAAGGAGGCTCCTCCTCCGCCATGGTTGTGAATATCGATCAGGCCAGGAAGAATCCACCCCTTGACGTCGGCAGGGGGAAGAACGCGAACGATACGGCCATTGTCAAGCTCAAGACCTCCGCCAATGATCTCACCATGCGGATTAAGTAACTTACCAATCAGTTCCATCACAATTCTTCTTTCAGTGGCGCGCGTTCCAACGCTCCGTGTAGAAATCTGCCAGTTCGAGCTGCGAAGCAGCCGCTTCGTCCACAAGAACAGTGACCTTGGCGTGCATTTGAAGAACAGTGGCGGGCCACTTGGCACTCACAGCACCCTCAACAAGTTCTTTGACCGCACGGGCCTTGTTCTCACCAAAAGCCAAGAGAATGACTTCCTTCGCTTCCATAATTGTGCCCAGACCCTGGGAAATGGACTCGGTGGGAACCTTGTCAAGATCATTGTCAAAGAACCGAGCGTTGTCCGTACGCGTTTGAGCGGTCAATACATCGACGTGAGTGCGCGACACAAGTGAGCCACCAGGCTCGTTGAATGCAATGTGGCCGTCGGCTCCGATTCCGAGAATTTGGATAGTGGCACCACCAAGCTCGCGAATCTTTGCATCATATTCTGCTGCAGCCTGAACTGGATCGGAAGACGAGGAATCTGGGGTGAAAAGGAGTTCGTCTGCAAGCCCGGTTTTTTCTGGCCCCACAAGTTCAGTACGCAAGACGTTGCGGTAACGCTCAGGATGATCGTCCGCGATGCCCACATACTCATCAAGTGCAATTGCCTGCTTACCCTCGAGGCTAAACGTACCGGCAGCATGTGCGGCACGTAAACGTTCGTATAGCGCGAGCGGGGTCGAACCCGTCGCGACTCCGAGAACTGGATCCGAAGCTGAGTTAATGACATGAATAATGTGCTCAGCTGCGTAATCTGCCGCAGCTTCTTGGGTGGAGAAGATTCCAACCTGCATAATTTGCCCCTTTACAAATGTTGCTTGCGTTGAATCCATTGTTTCACAACATGGCGGAAGCGGGGTAACGAAACACGATATTTGTCTGACATATTTCGAACAAACAAACCCTTTTTGAGATCCATTCTCACTTAGGGACAGGCTGTGGGGACCTGCGTCCCTAGATGAGCTACATATTACATTTCATTTCCCCGTCCGCTCGGGCAATATCCATCATGGGCTTGAAGAAAAACTTTGCGACACATAGGCTTGTGGGTGACCAAGGTAAAGCACATTAAACATCGAAGGAGATGGAATAGTGACCACCGAAATCCCAACAAAGTTCACGGCTGCCGTGGTGGATAAGTTTGGCGATCCACTCAACGTCCGCGAAGTAGAAATGCCAGAACCCGGCCTCAACCAGGCTCTGGTGAAGAATATCGCTACCGGCGTTTGCCACACCGATCTTCACGCAGCTCAAGGTGACTGGCCAGTCCGCCCAGAGCCGCCATTCATCCCTGGACACGAAGGCGTTGGCCGCGTTGTCAAGCTCGGCCCAGGCGAGCACTCAGTCAAAGTCGGCGATCTCGTCGGCAACGCTTGGTTGTGGAGCGCTTGTGGTGAGTGCGACATGTGTCTCTCCGGCTGGGAGACCCTCTGCCGCAAGGCGGAATACGGCGGCTACACCGCTGACGGCTCGTTCGGCGAGTACATGCTTGTTGACACCCGCTTCGCCGCCCGTATCCCAGAAGGTGTGGACGAAATCGAAGTCGCTCCGATTCTGTGCGCTGGCGTTACCGTCTACAAGGGCCTGAAGGTCACAGACACCCGCCCAGGTCAGTTCGTTGTCATCTCCGGCATTGGTGGCCTCGGCCACATCGCAGTTCAGTACGCAAAGGCCATGGGCCTGCGTGTCATTGCTGTTGACATCGCTGACGAGAAGCTTGAGCTTGCCACCAAGCACGGTGCAGAGTTCTGCGTCAACGCAGCAAAGGAAGATCCCATTGCCAAGATCCAGGAGTACACCGACGGCGGCGCCCACGGCGTGCTCGTCACCGCAGTGCATCCACAGGCATTCGGCCAGGCAGTTGGCATGGTTCGCAACAATGGCACCGTGGTCTTCAACGGCCTTCCCCCGGGGGAGTTCCCGGCCAACATCTTCGAGATCGTGCTGCGCGGCATCACGATTCGCGGCTCGCTGGTCGGCACTCGCCTCGATCTCGCAGAAGCAATCGACTTCTACGCTCGCGGCTTGATTAAGCCCACAGTCAAGGAAACAACTCTTGACCACATCAATGACGTGTTCGATGAGATGAAGGCCGGCAAGATCGACGGCCGCATGGCGATCCGTTACTGATCTCGCTGATTTTCAGCTCACCTCAGTGGGCGGGCGATGGGGTGTCCCGTCGCCCGCCCACTCTTTTTGATTACCTAAGCCCTGAATGTTCAGCCCAGCACCAGCCAGTATCACGTTTGCGAACCTTTCAGATTACATAGATAATAATGATCATTATTCTCTAGTTTTTCTGAGTTGAAAGGTTGTTATGCGCCACCGGAGTTGGACCAAAGCTGTCAAGGCGCTTGCAGCGATGGCAGCCGTCGGTTCATTGACCGCGTGCTCCTCGGCATCCACAGATGCACGGGACGATCTCGTCATCGTCGCATCCACTCCAATCATTGCTGATCTGGTATCACATGTTGCACCTGATGCGCACCTGGAAACGCTCATCCCTCAAGGAGCTGACCCCCACACCTACGAACCGTCAATGGCTGCGCTTCGTGATGTTGCGCGCGCCGATATCGCATTCTCAAACGGTCTCCTCCTCGAAGCGCAAGCACTGACACACACCATCGATTCCAACCTCCCTTCCCGGGCACGCCATGTCGCACTCGGTTCGGAATCGGTAAAATATGGTGCTCGCCAAATTCCTCTGGTCGAGAACGCCACACTCGCCACCGTCTGGCTCGGTCTGAGAGTTGATGGCCAAGGCGGCAGTCAAGATTACGTCACGATTAATGCAACCTCAGCGACGGGGCCGGGAACAATTTCAGCATTCACCACCGGAACATTCGGTGAGCCACGCGCGTGGATTAACTCTGGCGACGGTATCGACCCACAAAAAGACACCATCAAGCTCCCTACCAATGCTCACACACACATGTCATGGGGGTTTTCTCAACAAGGTCTCTACACTCTCTCATTTGAGTCGGTCCTCCACTCAGGGAAGAGCCAAAAGACACTCGGATCGACAACACTCACCTTCGCCGTCGGAGTCGATCCACACAAAAGCGGAAAAACCGTGATCAGTACGGGCCACCAAGACATCACTGCACATCTGGGCGGCGGGATGACACTCTACGGCGATACTCCCGCAGGCACGGGAAATCGCAGCATCTCCGACGTCGTCATCTCCGTACCCAATTCAACCACGACAACAGTGCCTGATAACCGATGGAGCTTCCTCGGACACCCAGGACAAGAAGCCTGGATCCTCGCGCAAGCTGTCATTGGACAGCATGTACATGGCGAGATCGACCCACACATGTGGCATGACGTTCGTAACGCGATTGCCTATGTCGAAACGATCGCGGACGAACTTGGGCATGTTGATCCCTCACGCGCCACCACGTATGCGCAAAACGCAGCACGATACCGCGAGAAACTCGAAAACCTGGACACATGGACTCGCGAGGTCCTCACCTCGATTCCCGCCTCGCACCGAGTTCTCGTCACCGCACATGACTCCTTCGGATACTTAGCGAAAGCTTACGGCATGACCATTGCCGGGTTCGTTGCACCCAACCCTTCACTCGAACCGTCGGTCCAACAGCTGACAAATCTCACGCGCACCCTAGAAGCGCTCCCTGCACCAGGCGTTTTCGTTGAACCAACATCCGCCTCACATCTCAAAGAGCTGGTCGGAATTGCGCAGTCAACCCAAAAAGAACTGTGCAACATTTACTCCGACACCCTCACACATGACGTTCCCACGTACATTGACCTGGTGAAGCACAACGTCACATCCCTCAAATCGTGTCTCGATCCGGCCTCACTGCCTGCTTGGGCACTGACCACTCAGCCCAACATTCCTAACCCTTCAACACAGACGGAGAAAAAGTAAAGTGATGATGAAAGCACTGTCGGCGCTTGCCGCACTCACACTTGTATTGACGCCCACAATCGCTGCCGCCCAGGACAACTCCGGGCCGGCAGATCCTGCGTTGACCCAAGTAGTTGACGAAAACGAAGAAATCGCTCCTGCCGGCACTCCCGTTGAGCTTGACGCGGGACATGCCGATCTTGGCCCGAAATACGTCAACGGAAAATGGACGTTCATGGTTCGTGACGACACCAAGGGTGCTCCTGTGTGGCGCTACCTCGACGACGTGGTGTTCCGCGTGCATGACAAAGCTAAACTCACTTTACCCAAAGATGACACGTATTCATTCATTCAGGCATCTGGGCAGGTGTATGCCATTCCTCAAACCGAAGCTGAAGGTGTGATTTGGCTAGGGTGGAACACGCAAGATCCTGCAGTGGTGAAAAAACTCGGTAATGGCGTCTCACTGGTGTACTCCGGACATCAGGGAGAAGGAAATCTCAACGTCTTTGTCCAAGCTGGAAACTTCGCAGGCCCAACCCAGCTGTGGAATTCAACAAAAAAGGAATCCCAGCCAATCCACGTTGACCCCAACACTCACACCCACGCTAACTGGGTGTTTACCAAACCCGGCACGCATTTAGTTCGCTTAAGTGCGCAAGCTCAGCTCGCGGATGGTTCGACTGTGGAAGATTCGCAGGTTCTGCGATTCGCCGTCGGCGACTCAACTAATGTCAAAGATGCCGCTACGGCAAAGTGGACTGAAAAGACGACGCCGAGTGCCAAAGCTTCCGTTGAAGCTCCGAGCGCAATCGATAAGTCCACCTCGCTACCGCTCTACGTTGGCGCAGGGCTTGCTGCGGCAGTGCTCGTCATCGTCGGTATGGTCATCATCGTCAAACGACGCGCATCAGCAGACCGAGAAGCGGCAGCGAAGGCGGTCGAGGAGTGAGCACGCCAGCCCTGAAAGTTGACGATCTTAACGTCACCCTCACGGGTCGCTCAATCCTTGAACACATCACTTTCGAGGTCGCGAAAGGCGAACTTGCGGGTTTGATCGGCCCCAATGGAGCAGGGAAAACGACGCTGATGCGAGCGATCATGGGCCTTATTCGTTCAAGCGGATCAGTCCATACGTCAGGCAAGATCGGCTACGTCCCTCAGCGTCAAGATGTTGACTGGGCATACCCTATGAGCGTGGAAAGCCTTGTCCGCATGACATTCGTCGGCCGGCGTCCCAAGGTTTCCCGTCGCGATAGTCTAGCCTTGGCCTACCAGGCGCTGAAGAAAGTGGGGATGTACGAGCTTCGTGACCGCACGATTGATGAACTCTCTGGGGGCCAAAAACAGCGCGTCCTCATCGCCCGAGCACTCGCCCCCAATCCCGATATTTTGCTGCTCGACGAACCTTTCACAGGACTTGACCACCCTAACCAAGATCTCCTCTCTGACCTATTCGTTGAGCTCGCTCGAGGTGGGGTGGGTATCTTGATGTCCACTCACGATCTGACCCAGGCAGTCGATATTTGCGATTCCCTCGTGATGATTAATCGCACGGTACGTGCTGCTGGACGCTCTCAGGATCTCATGCAGCCACAGCTGTGGATCGACACCTACCAGGTGCGTGAGAACTCAGCACTTTTGCGCTCTTTAGGAATGGTGACAAAATGAGCTTGCTTCAATTTTTTGCAGATTTAGCAAATCCGAATCTGGCCTTCCTGCCGCGAGCCCTCCTCGTTGCCGCTTTGTCATCGATTCTTTGCGGCGTCGTGGGAGTACACGTCGTGCTGCGTGGACTTTCGTTCGTCGGTGATGCACTGTCCCACGCCGTGTTCCCAGGAATCGCGATTGCCTTTGCGCTCCAAGGCTCGATTCTTCTAGGCGGAGCGATCGCTGGTGTCGTGGTGGCAGTGCTCATTGCGTCCTTCTCGCAAAATCGGCGGCTGCGCGAAGACTCTGTCATCGGCGTTTTCTTCGTTGCCGCATTCGCACTCGGTCTGCTCATTGTGTCGCGCACACCGGGCTACACGGGGTCTCTCGAATCACTACTTTTTGGTTCGCTCACAGGTGTGACTAACACGAATATTTTGCAGGCCCTCGGTGTGGGATCGGTGATCGTGGCGATCCTCGTCATCACGCATTCACGCATCACCCTTGTCAGCGTTGATCGTGAGTTCGCGCGGGCACAAGGACTGAAAGTATTCTGGATTGACTTGCTGCTCTTTATCGTCATTTCTGCAGCAGTCGTCATTTCAGTGCAGACCATCGGCAATATTTTGGTTCTTGCGTTGCTTGTGGCCCCCGCTGCAACAGCACGCCTGCTCACCGACCGTGTGCTCCCCATGATGCTCATCGGGCCCGCTGTCGGTGCCTTCTCAGCTTTCGTCGGAATTTGGCTTTCGTGGGCGTGGGATCTTCCGTCCGGCGCGGCAATTGTGTTGGTTGCCACTGTCATCTTTATCCTGGTGTGGACATGTGCGCCTCGACGCGGTCTTCTTGCATCAGTTCGTCATTCACACAGGAAAGCTACCCCCGCGCCGACGTCGTAGCTCGGGTGACAGCTGAGCGGCCGACGTCGATGGTACAGTTGCGCCCCGACGTCGTGAGGCAGGAGAAAACGCACAGTTTTCTCAAGCTAAATTCTCCACATCCCTGTTACCCTGCCAAGCGGGTGCGGTTTAATAGAGGTATGAGTATTTTGCAGAAGATTTCTCGTCCGCTTCTCGCCGCCCCCTTCATTAGCGGCGGTCTGGATGCGCTCATGAAGCCGGCAGAGCACCGCGAGCGCACCCACATTCTGCTTGACCTTGCACGCAAAACCGGATGCCCAGTGGCAGACGCAGACGTCGCGCCAGCAACGATTGATGCAGCTACTCGTATCACCGCAACTGTGATTGCGCTCAGTGGCCTGGCATTAGCGACTGGCCGACTTCCACGCTCAGCAGCATTGATTCTTGGCACGCTTCAGATTCCTCTTGCCCTGGCGAATAACCCGTTCTGGCTGCACGAAGGAGCCCAACGCAAGCGTGATCTGGCAGGTTTGGTTCAGAATGCTGGTTTGATCGGCGGTGCGCTGATGGCTGCACGAGATCGTAGCGGCGCGCCTAGTCTGGGTTGGCGGGCAAATAGACTTGCAGATGAAATCTCACAGTCAGCATCAGCAAAGTTTGAGGCCATCGGCGCGCAGGTGAGCGCATGACGTGGTGCGCACCTCGCGCATCTGCGATCAACGCTCGGGTGGTCCTTCCGGGGTCGAAATCACTGACCAACCGCTATCTCATTCTCGCGGCTCTTGGCCGGCAGACAGCTGTCATTCACGAGCCCCTTGATGCGCGTGATACTGAACTCATGGTTCACGCTCTACAAGCACTAGGGGTTCGTATCGAGAGATCTGATCGCGAGTGGAGGGTTACTCCCGGGCCACTGCACTCGGGCCATATTCACGCGGGACTTTCTGGCACAGTGATGCGTTTTATCACGCCTATCGCTGCTCTGGCCAACGGTGACGTGACCATTGATGGAGACCAGGCGGCTCGCACGCGGCCAATGGCCGGGCTTGTCAACGCACTTCGGCTCGCAGGTGTTGACGCCCAGGGTAGCCACCTTCCCATTTGTGTTCGCGGCAGCGGATCAATCACAGGCGGCGACGTGGAAGTTGACGCATCGGCGTCGTCACAGTTTGTCTCTGCCTTGCTCATGGCTGGTACACGGATGGAGCAGGGGCTGACGTTGCGCCATATTGGTTCCTCACTGCCCTCACTTCCTCATATCGAGATGACGCTCGATTGCCTCACGCGCGCCGGAGTTGATGCGCACACGTTGGAACCGGGAGTATGGCGCGTCGAACCAGGACCACTTCATCTTGGCCAGGTGAGTGTCGAACCGGATCTGACGAACGCCGGCGCGTTCCTCGCCGCAGCAATGGTCACCGGTGGACAGATCACCATTCCATGGCCGGTCCACACCACCCAAGCGGGAGATGCATTCGGGACGATCTTTGAGCAGATGGGAGCTGATATCGAGCGTGGCGATGGCGAACTTCGTCTTCGTGGCCCACGCACTATCCGTCCGCTCCACCTGGACGCGGCCAACGTCGGCGAACTCGTTCCTACGCTGGCAGCCGTCGCACTATTTGCCACTGGCCCGTCACGTCTGTGGAATATTGGCCATTTGCGCGGGCACGAAACTGATCGTCTTGCAGCACTCGAGCAATCCCTCACTGCTCTTGGGGCACAGGTAAAGACGGGCGACGGCTGGTTGGAAATTTCACCACCAACCTCGCAACAGCCAGCTGCCCTCAAAGCTTATGGCGACCATCGCATGGCGATGTTCGCAGCGATTGCTGGACTACGCGTCCCCGTCACACTTGACCACCTGGAAGAAACTGCGAAAACTCTGCCCCAGTTCCACGCGCTGTGGAAGCAGATGATCAACGATTCGGAGAAAAAATGAGCCGCAGAGATATCGGCACCGACGATCCTCGCGTCCGCGTTCGCCCAGGGAAGGGCTCACGGCCTCGCACAAAGATCCGCCCCGACTACTCGTCGGCACGCCGCGGACGCCTCCTGCGCATTGATCGCGGACGTTACCTCGTGCGTATGCTCGACGACGGCACTGAAGTAACGGCCGTCAAGGCACGCGAACTTGGCCGCGGTAAACTCGCAATTGGCGACGTCGTCGCGGTGGTCGGTGACCTATCAGGCAGGAAAGATACGCTGGCACGCATCGCATCAATTGATGAGCGAACCACGATTCTGCGTCGGACAGCAGAAGAGGGTGAAGCCAGCGGAACCGAACGGATCATCGTTGCCAACGCCGATCAGCTCCTCATCGTCACTGCACTCGCAAAGCCCAAACCGCGGCCGGGAATGATTGACCGCTGCCTTGTCGCTGCTTACGACGCCGGAATGACCCCGATTCTCATGCTCACTAAAGCCGACTTGGGCGATGCCGATGAGCTTCTCACATTGTATAAACCGCTCGATTTGACCATTCTCATTTCCTCAACAGCACCCGGAAATCCTCACACCGATCTCTCTGACGTACGAGCGGCTCTGACCGGGCATGTTTCTGTACTCGTGGGGCACTCGGGCGTGGGTAAATCGACACTCATCAATGCACTTGTCGAAGGTGCTGGACGAGAAACAGGGCACGTGAATGAAGTCACCGGACGCGGACGGCACACGTCAACGTCGGCGATGGCATTTGATTTTCCTGGAGGCGCGATCATCGACACTCCAGGGGTACGAACGTTTGGTCTGGCGCACGTTGGGCCTGCAGAGTTGCTTCGAGGGTTTCCTGATTTGGAACAGATCACTGACCGGTTCTGTCCACGCGGCTGCAGTCATGAAGAAGCTGCACTCGATTGCGCACTATCCGAGGTGACCGACCCGCGTTTGATCGCACGCGTTGCATCGTTCCGCCGTCTGCTGCAAGCGAAGACGGAAAATGACTAATTCCAAATAGCGGAATGATTTATCTCGTTTTTCGTTCGCGGTGTGGGACAGAGGATGTTGCGCGGTACACTGACTGAGTGAGAAGGCTCGCCCATTTCTTACTTGCACTGGGTGGTCTAAAACGGTTGAATTCTATCAATACGAACCGAGTTATTGGAGGAACAGCGTGGAAAAGGAAATCCTGAGCTGGGACATGTTCGGCGATGCAACGCGTGAACTGGCAACCAACATTTGGGAGTCCGGCTACAGGCCCGACCTAATCGTCTGCGTGGCACGCGGCGGTCTTATTCCCGCCGGCGCGATGGCATACGCGCTCGATATGAAGCCCGTTCTGGTGATGAACGTGGAGTTCTACACGAAGATCGGTGAGACTCTTCCCGATCCACGCCTACTCAATCCTCTTCCAGACTTCTCGGCACTGAAAGATTCAAAGGTTCTCATTGTTGACGATGTTGTGGATTCCGGCCGTACCTTGAAGTACGTCCAAGAACTGTGCGAAGCCAACGGTGTTGGTGAGATGCGTCTTGCCGTGATTTATGAAAAGCCGACGTCGGTACTCAAGGCCGACTACGTCTGGCGCGATACCGATTTGTGGATTACTTTCCCGTGGTCGGAGAAGGATCCGGTCAACGCTGGCGAAAATTACGTCAAAGTTGACTGAGAGTTCAGAAAAGGAGGCGCCTTCGGGGCCTCCTTTTTGTTGCAATCACACGGTGACGGACAAGTGAACATGAAAAAGTGTCATACCCTGTTCGCTATGGTTGAGGTATGAAAATTCTTCACACTTCTGATTGGCACTTTGGACGTACCCTTCATGGGGCGGACCTCACGCAGGCATTTGAACTGTGGTGCGATCATGTCGTGGAGCTTGCCAGCGATGTTGATGCAGTCTTAGTTTCCGGCGATATCTTTGACCGCGGCGTTCCACCCGTCGCTATGGTGTCATTGCTATCGCACACTTTACGTCGGCTTGTCGAGCGCACGCAGGTCATCATCACCTCTGGAAATCATGATTCTGCTGGTCGTTTGGGCTTTGTTTCTGATCTTTTGAAAGATGGCCTGACGTTACGTACTCGTGCCACGGATGTGGCTGTCCCCATTCCCGTAAGAGACGCCCAGGGTCGTATTGGCGCAATCGTGTACGGCATTCCGTACCTCGAACCTGATATTGCAAAGAACGAACTCAGCTCGGATGGCATACCGTTGAGCCGTAGTCACGAAGCAGTCCTCAGTGCCGCACTGAAACATATTCGCGCAGATATCACCGAAGGCGAGTACGCGGGTATGGACGTTCCTCGAATCGTGATGGCACATGCGTTTATTGTTGGAGGCGAGCCCTCTGAATCTGAACGCAATCTTCATATTGGTGGCGTTGACAGCGCACCATCGGGGATCTTCAATCTTGGCCTCGATTTGCCCGGCGGTGGGATCGATTACGTGGCACTCGGTCATCTTCATGGCCCCCAGAAAGTTGGTTCGGACACCCCCGCAATGCGCTACAGCGGTTCCCCTGTCGCCTTCTCCTTCTCTGAAGAGAACCACAAGAAATCGAGCGTTTTGGTTGACTTTGCGCAGGCACATACTCCGACAATCTCGCTTATCCCCGCCCCGGTTGAGCGCCCGTTAGCGACCATTCGTGGAACATTTGACGAAATTATTTCGCCTCGCTATCGATCCCACCACAATTCTTATGTTCGCGTGTATGTCACTGATGACTCACGCCCTCAGAATCTCGTTGCACGATTAAAAAAGCATTTCCCATATCTACTCGAATGCCAACATGCACCGCTCTCACGCCCTCAACACCATGTCACTATGGCAGCAATCAAGAACGATCCTTTAACCGTGATCAACGATTTTTTCGACAATGCCGGCGGACGTCCCATGACAGCTGAAGAGCGTCAGCTCATCGCACAAGCATGGGAATTGGCCACGAAGGAGAATGAGCGATGAAGCTTCTACGTCTTGAATTTTGCGGTATTGGCCCCTTCGGAGGGCACCAAGTCATCGACTTCACTTCCCTCACTTCCGATGGTCTTTTTCTCCTAGAGGGGCCAACCGGAAGTGGAAAATCCACGATTATTGATGCAGTCGTCTACGCATTGTACGGCGACGTCGCTTCGAACGACTCAACGAAAGAACGCGTGAGGTCTTCTCATGCACTTTCCGACGTCGAATCGTACATCGATCTTGTCTTTGAAGTTGCTTCAGGCATCTACCGTGTGCGCCGCACACCGCCGTGGCAGCGCCCAAAAGCACGAGGCACCGGATACACCACAGTAAATTCCTCTGCGCAGCTCTGGCGGATGTCTCAAGCTGCCGTTGATGAGGGCCATTGGCAAACAGGGCAGGCCTTAGCGGCGAAGGCCCGTGAGACTGGTGAGGAACTCAAGGCAATTCTCGGGCTCACGCGTGAACAGTTTGTCCAGACAGTTGTCCTTCCTCAAGGGAAGTTTGCCCAGTTCCTCCGGTTGAAGTCACAGGAGCGATCAGAGCTCCTTGAGTCGCTTTTTGGCACAGCTGATTATCAGAAACTTGCCGATAAGCTCGCTAAGGATTCTCGTATGGCCAGAAGTGCGGTAGATGAGGCACGCCGTCGTTTCATCACGTCAGTCGAAACCTGGCGCGGGAATGCAGGTGTTCAGGAATGGACTCATCACGTCGGTACGCTCCTCGAACAGATTGTCGATGAAACCGACGAATCAGTCCTCAATGTCATGGCAGATGTCGAAGCCGAGTTATCTACACAGTATGAGGAAGCAAAGACTGTGTGCGAAAAACTCACGGAAGACGAGACGGCTGCCCGGGCGTATCTTGCGCAAGCAACTGCACTGCGTTCATTACTTCTCGAACGTTCGCAATTGCTGGAAAGACGTGATGACCTCGACCAACGTCGCCCTGTTATCGACAAGTTCCGCTCTCAAATTGCTGCGCACCAACGCGCTGTTGTCCCCGCGAATCGGTTAGACGAGGTAACCACAACACAAAAGGATGTGCAGAAAGCGCGACAAACATGCTACGAAGCGTGGGATAACACATCACGTGCAGACCTGGCCGCCAAGTTCGACTCTGCCAGTGGCAATGTGGACACCCTCATCGAGCTGGCACAATCAGCGCTTAGTGAAAGCGAAAAATGCCTCCAAAGTCTCGATGCCCAATTTGGGTCTGCTCAACAGATCGTTCAGCTTGAAGACTCTGTTCCTGTCCTCGTTGCCAAACGTCAGCAGGCAGAAATTGAACGCGAGCAGGCACTGGACGATCTCGACGTCGCTCGCCGCAAGAAAGAATCACTTCCGCAGTTACTTGAAAAGCTCACAAGCAAGCGGACTCAGATACACACGATTACTGAGACTATCCCCCAGCTTGAAGCACGTGTCGCAGAACTCGTCACCCTTGACCAAATTGCTCACGAGGTACTTGAACTACGCCGAACAGAGTCGGAAGATAAAAAGGACGCATCAGCAACCCTCGCAGCCGTTACTGCAGCGATCGAGGATGAGGCAAAAATTACGGCTGAGTGGATTGGATCCAGCGCTGCACAGATCGCCCAACACCTTCACGATCATTCACCATGCCCTGTGTGTGGTTCCCTCGAACATCCCGATCCTGCTCCCGCCTCTGCGGTCAAGGCAACGCTTGACCAAGTGCAGGCTGCAAGTGATCGTACCCAGGAAGCTCGAACGAGATCTGATCAAGCGAGAAGTCGATTGGTTGCGACTCGTACCAAACTCAATGAAATGGTCAAACGCCTGGGCAATGAGACAGTTGACACGATCGCTGACTCGTTAAAAAAGACTCAGGATGCGTTGGATGATGCTTGCCGAGCTAAAGCGTCCGCCGATCGTATCGAAGAGCAAATCAGCAAAATACATCAGGATTCTGATACTTTGGCACAGACGATCTCGGTACAAGAGGCGCTTATTGCATCAACGTCCGAACGTATCGCTGGAGTCAGTGAACAAATTAACTCTCACAAGGAACGTATTCAGGAGGCGTTGGCAGCGCACAATGCCAAAGATGCACGCAGCCTCATGTCACTGCTGAGAAGTGAACGTGATAAGTATTCGCTCGCTAACTCGACCACCCAAGAACTTCTCACCCTTGCATCACACCTATTGTCCTCGCAACGTCGTGCTGAACAGGCATTACAAGAAGCGAAGATGTCCGCCAACGAAGTAACCGAGGCAATATTGTCTGCTCATGTGCTCACAGATTTCACTGAGCAAGTGGCCTCCTTCGAGCAAGAAGACGCAAAGATCCTTGGCCGACTTGAATCTGAAGATCTTGCTCAGCTCGATGGGAGTGAAGATCCTCAGGTTGAGCTTGCACAGGAAGCCTTCGACCGTACACATGCCCAACTCATTGCCAGCAACGAGCGAGCGGTTGAAGCAAAGCGAAATCTCTGCGATGCTCATGCACATTTGATGAAGGCACAAAAGGCTCATGCACAGTGGGCTACCGAGGCCCAGAAAGCTGGGCCAATCGTTCGTCTCTCCCACTTAGCAAATGCAGATGATGAATCGTCGAGAATCAAGATTCCACTTGGCGTGTGGGTACTCTTGCGACGTTTCGAGGTAGTCGTCGAACGTGCCAACGAACACCTCGCAATATTCTCGCGAGGGCGATACGAACTGATCAGAGTGGACGAAGGAGAGAAAGGACGAAAACTTGGCCTAGGTATTGCTGTCATTGACCACGAAGGTAGCGAAGGCGGCGACGTTCAACGCGCACCAAGTTCGCTTTCCGGCGGTGAAACGTTCTTCACCTCACTCGCACTCGCACTCGCACTCGCTGAAGTTGTACAAGAAGAAAATGGCGGCGTCCATATCGATACTCTGATGATTGACGAAGGCTTTGGCACTCTCTCAGCAGATGTCCGTGATGTTGTGATGCAGACACTCACTCAGCTCACCGATGACGGCCGGACTGTCGGAATTGTGTCACATGTGGAGGACTTGAAATCGATGATTCCGCAACGCGTTACAGTCATTCCCAGTGAGCGTGGATCGACTCTGCGCCAAATTAGTTAGTTGCCATCATCGCGATCAGTGCGTCGCGTTCAATAACGTCATACCACAGCAGATCCACATCAGCACTGGCTTCAAATGCCACATCATCGCCTTCGCGCGCCGCCGCAATGATCTCGCGCGATTCATCTTCATCAACATGAATCGAATCAACGCGATCCCATGCCAAGGCGTCGATCAGGTGTACCCCTGTCTCGATTACCTGATCCTCAGCATTCGGAAGTTCAAGAGATGCGTGAGGCATGTCCGCACAGACCACCACACGACGCGGAGTTGGGCTATCGAACCGAAGCGAATCATCAGCTGCTGCTAAGAACGCAACATACTCGCGTTCTTCTTCATCTTGAGTTCCCAGCACCCGAACGAGGTCTGGCGTTACTGCATGGACGAGCCGAGGCGAAATTTCCGGCGCCGCAAGTTCTTCGGGTGTAAGTGGGACATATATACGCATATGCTCATTCTATCGTCGCCTGTGATGATTGCTGGCGAATCTGCTCCCACAAATACCTGATGTCCTTTGACGCTCCACACTTACTGCAAAGGTCCACCACTGAACGTCCTTTGAGTAACGCAGCATCGAAGCGAGACATGTCGTCACGTATGGTCACGATTGGCACATGAACTCCTGCAAGTAAACGGCGAATTTGTCCTGAAGGATTGTGCCCGACACTGGATGCCCGGAGACGATTAATGACCATAATTGCTCTCTTATCGGGAGGATTGAGATCCGCATGTTCAAGTATCCGTCGCATCCCAATGACGGAGGCACTCGAAACATGAAGAACAATATCTGCCGCTTCGACCACATTGCGAGACACTTGCCACCGATCACGCATCGAATCTGACCCTGATAGGCCTCCAGCGAGGTCAACAAACGTCCATTGCTCTTGACGGCGAAGTGAGTGAAGAATCTTCTCGACGATTGGGCTACTGATTTCACGCCATCGCTGGGCAGAGTTCACTCCGGCGATAATCCGAGTGCCGCAAGTATCGGTTTCAACTAGTAACTGTGCGGCGGCCTCAAGATCGCGACCCTTTTCCACATTTCGTGAAAAAGCAACAAGTGCGGAAGATTCCTCTACTCCACAAATCTGCGCCAACGATGGAGCCACAAGATCGAGATCAATTGCCACTCCCTTACTGATTCTGGCAAGTTCACGCGTGAGCGTTGATCGTCCGTGAGATCCAGCAGGACCCCACACAGCGACGATACGTCCTTCCCCTATGTCAAGAGGAATTCTCTCTTCACGCTTCTTCTGTCCCATTGACTCGATCCAACCGACCGCTTCTGAGGGCGAAATGAGATGTTCAGAGAGATTGCGCAGCTCGTGTGCTGGTACTTTCCCACCTATCAGAGTTACTGTCAGACCCAAGGACTCAAGATCACGAATTGCTGTGAGCGTCAGCGATTCACAATCTCCTTCGATCAGAGCAGCTGAGCCAATGCCAGCCTGAGCAGCTGCCAACATTTCAGTCATGTCAACACAGCGTCTGACCACATAATGGTCCGTGCGCCGCTCTGCGAGCGCATACAAAATGTTCTCTTCGAATGTTGGTGCACAGAGTAAGACTCCCATCACTGTCCTCCTGGAAGTGCGATCATAAGAGAATCACCACGGCCAAGAGCATCCACCACCGCCGCTTCCTCGCCGGCAAAGAACCGCAGCTGCACACTCTGATTTGTATGCAAGGTTCGTTCACGAGAAATGTTGACGATTTGGGCTTTTCCTATTTTTCGCGCCTTCGCATCGATGCCCGACGTCGTCTTCGGCGGGAGGGCCCAAATGTGCGCCTGCATTCCTGGACGTGCCGACTGAGCCGGAGTATGGATAAGAGGAACTTCGATATCAACGTACGGTTCACCATTTCCCCAGGTCACATCCGTAGCTGAGACAATTTCGCCCACAGCGAGCGAATGAGTTGCAATGAGATCGGCTGACACCTTCGATGCAGGCAAACGCCCTTGAGCCTCGGATAGCGGTAACTCCACAACTGTGAAGGAATCAGAGATAGGCGACCCTTGCGCAACAGGCTTGTTTATTTCTAGAACAGGTTGTAGATTTTCATCGCTCAGCAAAAATGCCCCTAGCATTCCACCGACCAGGATGAGTACAATTCCAATGAAAAGACGGGGATCGCCGAGAATAAGTCTCATTTGTTTTGATGCCATATCAAAAGCCTCCCAAAGATCCCGTTTTTTACAGTCGAGTTATCCACAGGTTGTGAGTGCGGGTAGCAAAGCAAAAACAAACTGAAGGTGAGAACAGATGGCACAGTTTCTAACGATCTCAGACGTTGCAGATTATCTCAACGTCTCGGCCAGTCAGGTACGCACCCTGATCAAGAACGGAGAAATCCCGGCAATTCAAGTCGGTGGCCGTGGCCAATGGCGTATCGAAGAAGCGAAGCTTGAAGAGTACATCAAGCGTGGTTACGAAGCTACAGCTAAGAAGATTGGCACAGACTTCGAGGTCTGACCGAAATACTCATAGTGGGGGAGCACAACGTGAAGTGCTCCCCCACTATTTTTATTACATCGCGGGAATTTCAATATACGACAATGCTTGTATTGCCACCACGGATCTCCGCCGGTTCTCATTTTCCCAGCTTACAGAGTCTCGCAATACGCTCACCCAGTCCGTTCCGACGTCGGCAAGCTCACCAGTTGTATCCACTCCATCCCCCACCACACGAACTCTCACACCACACGACCGCCTGAGTTTCGCAGGAAGACGCATCTCTAAACGCGGACGAATACCCCCTGCACGCCACCCCCGATCAAGCGACCGAATCGACCACGCTGGGATAAGATATCGAGCCATTTGACCACGCAATTCAACCCAATCTACACCAACATCTACTGGCATTCCTTTGAGGAGAGTCCCGCCGACCATAAGCTCAATATCGTCACGTGCCCCAATAATCAGATCAAGAAGCGAAACACTACCTACTTCTGCCTCTCGAATCTCCTCACATTCACGCATCTGACCCTCAAGCCGCTCAGAATCAATTCGGCCCGCAATATCGCGTAAAAGTCGATCAAAATCCATAGATACCATACTACTGATCTATTCACTCATTGTGATGACCATTCTTTAATAAAAGCACCATTTTCATACATTCATACATATGCGGGGTATATACCGCTTTCAACAAACAACTACCACTTTTAAATACATATAAATCATCAAACGACACTAAACATCAACTAAGGGGTTGCCAGATGAACGAGATGGCCCTATATAGATTATCTGGAGCACTATCTACCCTGATAGAACCAATATCATCCTCTACTACTTTGAACCATTGGTTGATATTGCTCTCAGTTGCGCTTCTTTGCATCTATCTTGTCTGGCACCTGACTGCATGGGTGCTGTATTTTGCCGCCCATCGGAGCCGCAATACTTCTCTTATGCTTCGCCTGTTAACAATTGCTCCGCGACGTGTTGCCCACAGGGCGGCAATTGCTCTCGCTTTGCCAGCATTCGCACTTTCATCACCAGCGATGGCTACCAGCGTCGATCTTTCCTGGGGCGGCGAGATCCCCTCGACGAGTACGTCACGGCTCGCCGACAACGCCCAAAATACAGACCAACCCGCCCTCACCACTCATACCCCACCTCCGCCCTCGACATCGCCAGATCCTCCCAGAAGATCTGTTCCGCCGCCTGCGAGCGCCGAATACCCGACAGAAACTCCACTCATACGCATGTGGAGCTCACCAAACACCCAGGCAATGCCTCAGGGACGAACTATTCTACAAACGACGCGGGTGAGGGTTCGACAAGGAGATTCTCTTTGGTCAATCGCACACGCAATATCTCCTGCACACACCGCAGAGCTCGTTGAGCGTATATGGAACGAAAACAAGTCCACCATCGGCCATGACCCAAATCTCATCTACCCAGGCCAAATTCTACAGATCCCGGAGGTCCACGATGTCCGCACAAGCTAATGTCACTCCCCAACCTCGTCGCGAACATCCTGTGATCTACGCAAGGCGCCACGTTGACCACCTGCGTTTCGCTTCTGTTCCCGAACGCAATCCTTATGACTCACTTGCTGAGTGGCGTGATCACCAGGTTGAGCTAACGAAACCATTACCGGAGAACTTTCCGGCTCCCAAAATCGCCGTCGCACAAATGATCGGCCAATGCGTGGAAGTATTGCTTGGGCATCGCCCTATTCGACAAGTCCAAAATTGGATGACACCCGAAGTCTTCCACTCACTTTCTCGCCATGCTGGACTCGTGAAGCGCGCCGGTGCGACACCGACGCGTTGCCTTCCACCACGTGTGCGCAGAATTCTCCTGACACAGCCCCAACCACGAACTGCAGAATGCTCCGTGGCACTGTTCGACGGAATGCGCATTCGCGCAGCAAGTGCTCGGATTGAAGTCCGGCGAGGCCACTGGCATCTCGTTAATCTCGAAATCTACTGAATATCAGAAAGAAGGAAGACGGACGCTGACTGCAAATGCAGTAACCGCCCGTCTTCCTTCTTATCTTTCTGCGCTGAATACTCCATAGATCCTCAACGACGAAGATCAGTGCTTACGACGCGCCCGACGTTGTTGACGATTCAGTCCATCCTTGCTCGCCAAATGCTGCCCGGACTCGTTCGTACGCTGAACATTTCCTGATTCATCGCTCGAAGAGTACGTCATCTGAGCTTGAGTCGTTGGGCGCTTAATCCCCAAAACTTTTTCGGTGTCGATATTGTGTTGCGGCTGTTCTTGCGCTGCAGGCTCTGCCCCCGCCGCAAGAGCTTCACGTGCAGCACGCTCGCTTGGGAGCTCGAAGTTGAACAAGTAACCCACCGTTTCAGAACGAATCGCATCGTTCATCTGCTGGAAGAGCTGGTACCCCTCTTCTTTGTACTCAACGAGGGGATCACGCTGAGCCATCGCACGAAGCCCAATACCCTCCTTCAGGTAATCCATCTCGTAAAGATGCTCACGCCACTTGCGATCGAGCACAGTGAGAAGAACTTGGCGTTCAATATTACGCATATTATCGTCACCAAGCTCTTCTTCGCGCTCTTCGTAGATCGCGTGAACATCGTCAGATACTTCGCTGAGGATCGCCTCGCGGGTGAGCAAGCGTGCGCCACCAACCTCGTCAACAAGCTCCTCAGGCGAGAACGACGGCTTGTAGATGCTACGCAGGTCGGTCCACAGCCCATCAAGATCCCAGTCTTCAGCAGACCCGAGAGTACCAGCAGTCACCACATCGCCGACGGTGAAGTCAATAAAGGACTGGATCTGGTCTTCGACATCCTCGCCGTTCAAGATCGCACGGCGCTCTTCGTAGAGAACTGCGCGCTGTTCGCTCATTACGTCGTCGTACTTGAGGACGTTCTTACGAATCTCGGCATTTCGTGATTCGAGCTGTGTCTGCGCACGCTCAATAGCATTGGACAGAATCTTGAATTCGAGAGCTTCGTCCTCTGGGCCTTTCTGGAACATCGCCGTCGCCCGGTTATTTCCAAACAGGCGCAGCAGATCGTCCTCGAGAGAAAGGTAGAATCGCGATTCGCCCGGATCGCCTTGACGTCCTGCACGGCCACGGAGCTGATTATCGATGCGACGCGATTCATGTCGTTCAGAGCCAAGCACGTACAAGCCGCCGAGTTCTTTGACTTCCTCGTGCTCCGCCTTGACCGCTTCCTTGGCTTTCGCAAGCATATCTGGCCATGCAGCCTCATATGCTTCAGCATCCTCGTCAGTCGAAAGCCCCGCTTGTGCCATCATCGCCTGCGCAATATGCTCAGCGTTTCCACCGAGCATAATGTCAGTTCCACGACCAGCCATATTCGTCGCAACGGTAACCGCACCCTTGCGTCCGGCCATCGCCACGACTTCTGCCTCGGACTCGTGATGCTTTGCGTTGAGCACGGTGTGAGGAATGCGGGCCTTCTTCAGCAGCGACGAAAGCTGTTCGGAGTGCTCCACCGACGCCGTGCCAACGAGCACGGGCTGACCGATAGCGTAGCGCTCCTTGATGTCCTCCACAATCGCCTTGTACTTCCCAGCCACTGTTGGATATACAAGGTCTGTCTTGTCCTGGCGAATCATCGGACGATTCGTCGGAATTGGGACGACGCCGATGTTATAGGTGCTGGCGAACTCTTCCGCTTCGGTTTCCGCAGTTCCCGTCATTCCCGAGAGCTTGTCGTAGAGTCGGAAGTAGTTCTGAAGGGTGATCGTCGCCAGAGTCTGATTCTCTGCCTTAATTTCGACATTTTCCTTCGCCTCGATGGCTTGGTGCATACCTTCGTTGTAGCGACGCCCGGGTAGTACTCGGCCCGTATGCTCATCGACAATCATCACTTCGCCGTTTGTGACGATGTAATCCTTGTCCTTGTGGAAAAGCTCCTTAGCCTTAATCGCATTATTCAGATAACCGATCAGCGGAGTGTTCACTGACTCGTAAAGATTTTCAATGCCGAGCATGTCCTCGACTTTGTCGATCCCAGGCTCAAGAACGCCCACAGTACGCTTCTTCTCATCGACTTCGTAGTCGGTGTCCTTGCGCATCTGCAAAACAGCGCGGGAGAAAGTCTGGTACCACTTATTCGCGTCGCCTTCAGCTGGGCCAGAAATAATGAGCGGGGTACGAGCCTCGTCAATGAGGATCGAGTCCACTTCGTCAACGATGGCGAAAAAGTGACCGCGCTGAACCAAGTTGTCCACATCAAGCGCCATGTTGTCACGAAGGTAATCGAAACCGAATTCGTTGTTGGTGCCGTACGTAATATCTGCCGCGTACTGGGTACGGCGCTGATCCGGCGTCAGGCCCGAAGTGATTGTGCCTGTGGTCAAACCCAAGAAGCGGTAAACGCGTCCCATAAGCTCAGCCTGGTACGACGCGAGGTAATCGTTCACGGTCACCACGTGTACACCCTTGCCAGGAAGAGCATTGAGATACGCAGCCAAAGTGGCGACAAGTGTCTTGCCTTCACCAGTTTTCATCTCCGAGATGTTACCCATGTGAAGGTTGGCCGCACCCATCACCTGCACGTCGTAGTGGCGCTGACCAAGAGTGCGCTTGGACGCCTCACGCACAACGGCGAATGCCTCAGGGAGCAAGTCGTCGAGAGTTTCGCCCGCCTCTAGACGCTCCCTAAAATGAGCAGTTTGCTCTTTCAGTTCAGCATCGGTCATGTCCTCAAAAGAACTCTCGAGCTCATTGACCTGCTTTGCAATATTCTGAAGTTTCTTGAGCGTGCGACCTTCGCCGGCGCGAAGGATCTTATTGATCAGCTTACGCACTATCTCTCCTGACAATTTGTGAGAATATACCGCAAGTTATTCTAGCGTTTTGACACGCACGTGGGACAGCGGTGGACGCATGTCACGTTCGCTGAAGGCAAATGTTTCCTCCCGACGCTGTGGCCACAGTTGCGTTGCGACACCAACTTTTCGTTGTCGCATACAAAGAGACGAGCACAAGTGGCTGTGCTACTTGTGCTCTTCTCTTCAGTCAAAAATGAGGACGTGTTTTTATGCCATTCGATCAACCATTGCGTAGGCAAAAGTCACCAGAGCATCTTTGACATCGCCCTCCTCAACGATCTCCAGTTCAGCGAGTGCATCTGAGGTCCACTGATGTGCCAGCTGGCGTGTTTGCTCAACGACGTCATGACGACGCAGCATTGCGACGACGTTCTCCAGCCGATCACCCTCATCGAGGTGACCTTCAGCCAACATCGCCAGAATTTCCTCGCCCTCGCGGTCGATAGTCCCCTCAGTAGCCATACGCTCAAGAAGTAACGTTGGCATTGTCGGCACGCCTTCAAGCAAATCAGTTCCTGGCGTCTTACCTGTAACATCGGAATCGGACATGAGATCAATAACGTCATCGGCGATCTGGAATGCCACGCCCACACGCTCACCGTATTGAGCCACTGCTTCGGCAAGTTCCTCACTTCCGCCCGCAGAAAGTACACCATACCGTGCAGATGCCGCGATCAAAGATCCCGTTTTTCCAGCGAGAACTTGAATGTGATGAGCCTGAGGATCCTCACCTTCCTGAGGTCCCACGGTCTCATGGAGTTGGCCAATGCACAGGCGCTCGAAAGTGCGCGCGTGAAGTAACACCGCTTTCGGACCAAGCCCGGCCACGATCGCAGATGCTCGAGCAAAGAGCATGTCCCCTGCCATAATCGCAGAGGAGTTTCCATAGACATATTGTGCCGAGGGGACTCCGCGACGTAGAGGAGCATCGTCCATAACGTCGTCGTGATAGAGCGACGCAAGATGCGTCAATTCCACGACCACCGCCGAGTCGATGACAGCCTGCGCTTGCGGATTCGGCCCCAATTCCGCAGTGAGTACGGTCAGTGCCGGCCGAAGGCGCTTGCCACCTGCAGACGCCAAATGCGACGTGGCCGAGTCAGCCACAAGATCACCGACGCGCACGGCGTCACGCAGCGCATCTTCAACTTCCTCCATACGGGCGCGAAGGCGCACCGCCAGAGGATGATCTGAGGAGAACAGGCTGTCAATCAAGCTCATAGAATGAAGGACCCTTGCATGAAGTCGAGGAATGGAGCGGGCAGGATGCCCAGCGCAATCGTAGCAACAAGTGCAACAACAATTGCAACCATCGACATACCTTCAGAGGTGACCACCACTGTCGATTCGCCGTCCGGTTCTTCGAAGAACATCAATGCGACGAGTCGGAAGTAGAAGAAAGCGGTCACCGCAGAAGCGAGAACTGCAATTACCACGAGAATGGCTCCACCTGCATGGATACCTGCGCGGAACGCTTCGAACTTTCCGATGAATCCGCCGGTGAAGGGAATACCAGCGAAGGACAAGAGGAAGACCAGCATCGACGTCGCTAAGAATGGGCTTCGCTTACCCAGTCCTCGCCAGGAATCCAAGTCCGTGGCTTCGCCGACGACGTTCCCTGCCGAGTCCTTCGAGCGCACCAAAGTCACAACACCGAACGCGCCGATCGTAGCGAATCCGTATGTCAACAGGTAGTAGAAGATCGCAGCAATCGCCGTTGCAGTTGGACGGAATGCTTCGATATCTGACGATAGTGATGGCAGGGCGGCAACCCCCAGCAGTGCGATCAGAATGAAACCTGCGTGCGCAATCGACGAGTAAGCGAGCAGACGCTTAATATCTTTCTGCACCAGACCCATGACTGTGCCAACGACGATCGTGGCGATGATGACGATCCACAGGAACGGAGTCAGCGCATCACGCGCTGGAGCCGAAAGGAACATCATCACACGAATCAACGCAGCGAAAGCCGCAGCCTTGGTTCCAGCAGCCATGAACGCAGTGATCGGAGTCGGAGCGCCCTGGTAGACATCAGGTACCCATTGGTGGAATGGCGCAGCGCCGATCTTGAACAGCAGTCCCAAAATCACCATGACCACGCCGATCACCGTAAAGCTCGTGCTTCCCAGAACCATCGGGCTTGTGCCATTACCGGTTACTGCGGCCACTTCGAAGAACGACACGCGTCCCGTACCGCCATAGATGAACGCTGCTCCCATGAGGAAAACCGCCGACGAGAATGCACCCAAGAGGAAGTATTTCATCGCAGCCTCTTGAGAAAGAAGGCGACGACGACGTGCCGTTGCCGAGAGCACATAGAGCGGCAAGGACAGTAGCTCCAGTGCGATGAACAACGTCAGCAGATCGAATGCTGCAGTAAATGCCATCATGCCACCGGTGGCGAAGAGGGCAAGTGGGAAGATTTCGGTCTGGATCCGACCAGCTGCCGTCGATTCGCGTTCCTCTTGCGAGCCTGGACGTGTTGCTGACGACGCTGCAAAGGAACCGTCCCCAACGTGGGTGCGATCAGCTATCACTAAAAATGCAATCAACGCCACCACAAGTAAGACGATGAATGAAACGAGCGAAACACCATCTTCAACCAAACCAATTCCGGTGTTTGGCACACGCGTCGCCTGCTCAGAAATTGTTTGAGTGCCTGGCGCACCAGACAAAACCGAGTATGGGGTGATCTTGCGTCCCCCGGCAATGAACTCCGTCCATCGCCATGCACTTGCCAATAGAGCGCCTGCAAGAGCCAAAATCGCAATTGTGAGCTGAATCGGACGTCGATACTCACGTGGACAGAAGGCCTCGACGAGAGTGGAGATCACTGCCGCGCCCAGCACAATCAGCAACGGCGTCATCGACGCCCAGAGGATCGTTGCGTTCACTTGTTGCTCCCTTCGAGAACGATATTCTCAGTGGTTGATACCTGAGCCATGACCGACACAGCGTAAGCTGCTGGGGTGGAGACGAGGTCGATAACCGGCGCTGGGTAGAATCCGAGCCACAGCATCGCAGCAAGAATCAGACCCATCGCAGTCTTTTCAGTCGCCCTCATATCCTCAACGTCCACGTCCGGCTTCGGACCAGTAAATACTCTCTGATACGGCCACAAGACATAAACAGAAGCGATCACGACAGCCGGAACAGCGGCAAGTGCGGCCCACTTAACTGTTTGGAACGTGCCCATCAACGTCATGTATTCCGGAATGAACCCCGACAGGCCAGGAAGAGCAATCGTCGCCAAACCGCTGACGAGGAATGTTCCTGCGATCAACGGCGTGACACGTTGCCACCCGCCGTAACTGGAGATCAGGTAGGAGTTGCCACGGCGTGCGAGGAAACCCACGACTAAGAACATGCCGGCTGTCGAAATTCCGTGAGCCACCATGTAGACCATCGCACCGGTCATCGCCAGTGTTGAGCCGGAGAAAATTGCCATGACCATGAAGCCAAAGTGGGACACCGAGGTGTAGGCAACCAGGCGCAGAAGGTTATCAGCCTTTACTGCCATGAGCGCACCCCAGAAAATCGAGATCAGCGCGAGCACGATGATCGTCACCGAAAGCCCGAGGGCAGCACGAGGAAAGAGAGGCACACAGATGACGATCATGCCGTAGGTCCCCAGCTTGTCGAGCACGGAGACTAAGAGTGTCGAGGTTCCCGGCGTCGCTTCAGCAGCCGTATCAGGAAGCCAGGTGTGCAATGGCCACATCGGCGCCTTGATTGCGAATGCGATGAAGAATGAGCCGAACAGCCACAGTTGAGCGGTTTCGGAAGCGTTGAGCCCCTGTGCCAGCGTTGAGTAGAGATAGGCGTCGCTCCCACCTGGACCGTACGCGTACACCCCGATCACTCCGGCGAGCATAATCAAGCCACCGACGAGGGAGTACACCAAGAATTTCATCGCCGCAGGCTTGCGATTCTCGCCGCCGTATCGCCCGATGAGGAAGTACATCGGAATGACGAGTGCTTCGAAGAGCACGTAGAAAACGAAGAGATCCTGAACCGCGAAAAGTCCAATCATCACTGCTTCAAGAGCAAGGACCCAGGCGAAGAAACCATAGGACTCCTCCGTGTCATCTTGACCATATTCGGCAAGGATGACAACGGGGACGAGGAAGGTCGCAAGGAAAATCATGACTGCCTGAAGGCCGTTAATACCCACTGTCCAGGTCACACCGATTTGAGGAATCCAGCGGTAGGACTCATACAAGGAGATGTGATCCGTGTGGTAGCCAGTGGCGAAGGCGACGGCGAAGAGCACGAAGACAAGCACGGAAACTGCCAGGGCGTAGTGGCGCGCCACCCGACGAAGCGGTCGCACGAGCCACAGCATCACAGCGGCGAGTGCCACCAGGGCAATCAAAAATGTCAGCCAAGGGAAGGCTGCGTTGGAAATCATGTTCTTTCCTCCTACTTTCCTAGGCCAACGCTGATAACCACAATAAGCGCAAGAAGCACACCAGCGGTCATCAAGCTTGCGTAGCTCCGAGCGAAACCGTTTTGGAGCTTACCGATGATATGTCCTGCACCGAACGATCCCTTTGCGATACCACGCACTGCGCCGTCAACGAACTCGTGGTCAGCAACAGCAGTGCCGGTTGCCACAATCATTGACGGTTTCATGACGAGGTTTTCGTTGATCGCATCTTGGTAGAGATCAGCGCGTGCAGCACGAACGAGCGCATTGGCTTGCGGTGCAGTAGCGGGAACCTCAACCGCAATGTACATCTTCCAAGCAATTCCGACTCCCACTGCGACGGCAACGAGGGTCATCACGGTGATCGCGATCGGCGCAAGAACTGGCTCATGATGAGGTGTTTGCCCGATTGATGGAGAAAGCCACGAAATAAAGCCAACGACGTTGAGGATGCCTCCGAGGGCGAGTGAACCGAGCGCAAGAATGGCCATCGGTACCCACATCAATGGACCTGGATCGTGCGGATGATGTGCCTGATCCCCATGATCGCTCCATCGCGCCTTCCCGAAGAAGATCATGAAGACCAAGCGCGACATGTAGAACGCGGTCAGGCCGGCGACGGCAACGGTGATGAATCCGAAGATCCACGGGCGCGCGCCCTCGCCGACGAAGGCTGCTTCGATGATCTTGTCCTTGGAGAAGAATCCGGATAAGAACGGGAAACCGATAATCGCGAGGTAACCGCACATGAATGTTACGGCCGTGATCTTCATACGCGAGAACAAGCCTCCGAAACCACGCATGTTGACTTCGTCGTTCATTGCGTGCATCACAGCACCAGCACCAAGGAACATATTGGCCTTGAATGCACCGTGGGTGACGAGGTGGAAGATCGCGAAGGCGGCACCGACCGGGCCAAGTCCAGCAGCAAGCATCATATAGCCGATCTGGCTCATGGTCGAAGCTGCAAGGACTTTCTTCATGTCATCCTTCGCAGCACCAACGACAGCTCCAAAGACGAGGGTGATCAGACCGATGATCGCCACTACAAGGGACGCAGTCGGAGCAGCGAGATAAATCGCACCCGAGCGAACCATGAGGTAAACACCCGCCGTCACCATCGTCGCTGCGTGGATCAGTGCTGACACTGGCGTCGGACCTGCCATTGCATCACCCAACCATGCCTGCAACGGGAACTGTGCCGACTTACCACACGCTGCGAGCAACAAGAATAGACCAATGAAAGTCATCCACTCCGTCGTCGCTTTCGAGGCGCCCGCCTCGACTACAGAGAAGTTGACTGAGCCGAACACGGATACCATCGCCATCATCGCAATGAGCATTCCGAGGTCGCCCACACGATTCATGACAAACGCCTTCTTACCAGCTGTCGCATATTCCGGAACGAAATTCCAGAAGGAAATGAGCAGGTATGATGCCAGGCCAACGCCTTCCCATCCGAGGAATAGTGTCAGATACGAATTGCCAAGGACGAGCATGAGCATCGATGCCACAAACAGGTTGAGGTAGGCGAAGAAGCGACGACGATCGACGTCGTGTGCCATGTACTCCACCGAGTAGATGTGGATCAGGGTGCCGACGAAAGTCACCAGCATGACGAAGGTGGCGGAAAGCGGATCGAAGCGCGTGGCCAGATCGACTTGAAGCTCAGTGCCTGGCAACCACGAGTAGAGCACAGATTCGGTCACTCTGGACGAAGCATCCACTCCAAGAAGACCGATCGTTGCGATCAGACCGATCACGAAGGACGCACTCGACGCAGCGATTGCGAGCCAGTGACCCCATCGGTCCGCTTGACGTCCGAGGACAAGAAGCAGGAGCGCTACAGCGAGCGGAATGGCAACCGCGAGCCACACATTTGCCGCCATTCCAGTGGCTGGCACTGGAGCGACGGGCATCATGTACAGATTCATCTATTCACACCTGCTTTCAGTGTTTGAGAAGGTTCACGCCATCAAGCGAGGCGGACCTACGGGTTCGGAAGATGGACACCACGATCGCCAACCCGACCACGACTTCTGCAGCAGCAACGACCATGACGAAGAAGGAAAAAACCTGCCCCTGGAGATCGCCCCACATGCGTGAAAAGCTGACGAGCGCAAGATTCGCGGAATTCAGCATGATTTCCACTCCGAGAAGTGCAATCACGCCGTTGCGTCGGGTGAGAACAGTTGCTGCGCCGAGGGTAAAAAGCACGACGGCCAGCGCCACGTACCACAGAAGGTCCATTACTTTTCCTCTCCCTTTTCGGTGTGCGTTTCAGTGACCTGGTGTTCTTCGACGACGTCGGAGGCCTCAGGCGCGTCCACTTCTTGTGTTTTTCCCGTCGCGAGTTGGTGTCGCTTCGCTGCCGCCTCATAGTCGGGGGCAGCCACGCCTGGCATACCAGGAACAGATGCACGTGTGACGGCGCCGTATGTGGATGGGCCGTGCAAGCCAGGGCCGTTGGTGATGATATCGACCGCACCTGGCGACACCTCAGGCAACGAACGCCCTTGTCCACGAATGGCCAGAACACGGTTAATCGAGCCTTTAGCAGGTTTTCCACCGTATGTCAGCGATGGATTCGTTGACGAGTTCGACTCTGCGAACACACCAGCATTTGGAAGATGTCCTGGGTGGATGCCTTTTTCGGTGAAGTCGAGCATCTTTTGGGTCGCACTCTCACTTTGTGTCAGACGCGAATGGACCTTGTCACGATGAGTCAGCGTCATCGCACCCAGCGCTGCAACGATCAGAAGGCAGCCGGTGATTTCGAGCGTGAGAACAAAATTATTGAAGATCACGTGCGATACACCGACGGGGTTGCCGTTTGCGTTTGCTGCTTCCAGGCCGACGGGGAAGAGATCTTGTTTCAAATTCGCTGGCGCTTTGTCGAACCCTGTGCCGACAAAACCGAAGACCACTGCGATCAAGATCGCTGCGATACCGAGACCGCCAAGAATTGCAACCGGCTTTTGAGCCTTGAGCGTTTCATGTCCAGAGTCGGCTGAGTCAACACCAACCAGCATGAGGACGAACAAGAACATCATCAAAATTGCGCCCGTGTAGACGACCACCTGGGCGACACCCATGAAAGGAGCTTCCAGCATGGTGTACAGCACGGCGAGACAGACCATCACGAAAATCACGGAAATCGTGGTGTAGACAGCTTTGCGAGCAATCAACAGACCGTACGCCGCAGCGACAACCATCAGCGCCGCGATGATAAAGAATCCTACGGCCTCCGCCGTCGAGAGCGAAATTGCAGCTTGTGTCATCGTTCGTTCACCTCCACAACCTGTACTGTCTCAAGGGACGGATCATCTGGGCGGTGCTCGCGCACCCAATCGACCTGGTTCTGAGTTGGACCAGTGATATTGCCCTTGTAGTAGTCAGCGTCAGTTGTCCCCTCAACCATCGGATGAGGCGGTTGCAACATACCTTCTGCCAATGGAACGAGGAGGTTTTCCTTCTCGTAGATCATCGACTCGCGTGTCTGGCCAGCGATCTCAAATTCATTCGACATCGTCAAAGCGCGTGTTGGGCACGCTTGGATGCAGTATGCACAAAAGATGCATCGCAGGTAGTTAACTTGGTAAACGCGTCCGTAACGCTCCCCCGGCGAATACTGGGCATCGGGGGTATTCGCGTCAGCCTCGACGAGGATCGCGTCCGCTGGGCACGCCCATGCGCACAGCTCACAGCCAATGCACTTTTCCAGTCCGTCAGCATAGCGGTTGAGCTTATGAAGGCCGTGGTAACGAGGACGGATATGAGCCTCATTCTTTTTCTTCCCCGTATTGGGCAAGTACTGCTCGGTCACAACTGGACGGAACAACGTCGAGAATGTCACGCCAAATCCGGCCACGGGCGACAGCATACGGCCGATTGGACCCTTTTTGTTTGGGCTGTACTGCTCAGGATCGGGCTGATCGAAACGCTGCAGATTTTCGTTCGTATTTTCAGACATTTTCGGCCTCCTCAAGTGTGCGAGTAACGCGTGCTGACTGACGTCCTGCGCGCGGGGACGGCGGCAACTGTTGTCCTGGCAACGGCGGAACCGGATAGCCATTTTCGAATCCAGTGAACTCTTCCTGCGCACGTGCAACTTCGACTTCGTCTTGAGTCGGTGTGACACGATCATCCCCGAAAGCCACGATCAACATGATCAGGGAATAGCCGATTGCCAAAATCACCATGACAGCGCGCAGATTAATCGGGTAGGCCATGTTGATTCCCACAGCAATCATCACTAATGCCAGCCACCCAAGTGCGAATGGAATCAGGCCTTTCCAGCCGAGCTTCATGAATTGGTCATAGCGGAAACGGAGCAAAGTGCCACGGACCCAAATGAAGACGCACATGAAAGTCCAGGTCTTGAGCAGGAAGGTCAAGACCGGGAACCATCCAATGTTCGGATCTCCACCCCACAAGCTAAAGACCGCTGTGGTCATCGGATCAGCGTGCCAGCCACCAAAGAACAATGTCGTGGCGAGCATCGACAAGTTGAACATGTTGATGTACTCGGACAGGTAGTACCATCCGAACTTCATCGACGAGTACTCGGTGTGAGGGCCGGCGACAATCTCACCTTCAGCTTCGGGCAGATCGAATGGGAGTCGGTTGGCTTCACCAAACATCGTGACCAAGAAAATCAAGAATGCCGGCATCAACAAGATGACGTTCCACAACGAACCCTGCGCGTCCACAATTCCTGAGGTAGACATGGTATTCGCTGTGAGGAAGACGGTCACGAGTGACAGTCCCTGAGCAAGCTCATAAGAAATCATCTGCGTTGCGCTTCGAACCGAGCCGTAGAGCGGAAGCGTGGACTTTGCCGACCATCCACCGAAGACCAATCCATATTCGCCAAGAGCAGCAACCGCCAGCACAAATAACATCGCCACGGGCGAATCAGCGAGCTGGACCGGAGTGTGATGACCGAAGAGTGAAACTTCTGGGCCAAAGGGAATCACTGCAATCACAGTGAAAGCGGCGAGAGCTGAAATCGCTGGTGCAACGAAGTACACCCCGCGGTCAGCTCCGCGCAGGTTGAAGTCTTCCTTCACCAGAAGTTTCAGTGCATCGGGGAACGACTGGAAGAGTCCAAATGGTCCGACGACGTTTGGCCCGACTCGGTTCTGCATACGAGCGAGGAGCCTGCGCTCGACCCACAACGCGAAGATCACTGTCAGAATCAAGAAGACCACGGCCACAACAGCCTTAATCACCCAGATCCACCAGGTATCTTGCGAGAAGTCGGCGGCAACCCCACCCACTGTCAAGAAGTGGTTCACTTTGCGGCCTCCTTGGAGATGGTGACGACGTCGCCCGCCTGAGCGCCGATGAGCGCAATCTGCGAGAGGGAAGAATTCTGCGGAACCCACACGACGCCGTCGGGCATGGCAACCACCTGAAGATCCAGAGTGATTGAACCAGCAGGTCCCGTAATGGTCAGTGACTTGTCAGCGCCAGCACCACGAGCGGTAGCAGGCGACACCAAAGCCACAGACTTTCGAGCTGTTGCCGCCAGGTGCGGCTCGTTGCTCTGAAGAGCTCCAAGATCGAGCATCTGCTTCCAGGAGGCAAGTACTGCCTGGCCAGGAGCAATGATCGGCGCCGGAGCAGCCGACGTCGATGGCACCTGAGCACGCGCGCCATCCCACGTGCGCAACTGGGTGTATTCGTTTACCGCAGCTTCAAGGGTATCCAACCCAAGTTCAATGCCCATCTGGCTAGCCAAATCATTGAGAACAGCACGATCTGGCAGATGTGTCGAAGTCAGCGCCTGACCGAAGGGCCGCAAACGCCCTTCCCAGTTCACGAAGGTTCCGCCCTTTTCTGCGGGAGGAGCCACTGGCAAAGCCACATCAGCGAGCGCAAGGGTTTGCGTATCGCGCACTTCGAGTTGGACGGTGAAAACGTGATCGAGTGCCTCTTGAGCACCTGCAGGCAAGTCCGCAAGCTCAACTCCTGCGAGAAGCACAGCACCAAGTTCACCACGGCGTGCGGCATCGAGAATTTCACCAGTCGAACGACCGACGTTTTCCGGAAGCGAATCCACACCCCACACTGAGGCGACGTCCACGCGCGCTGCTGGATCTGAGACGAGTCGGCCTCCCGGCAAGAGATTTGGCATCGCACCAGCGTCAAGAGCACCGCGGTCACCTGCACGACGTGGGATCCACGCGAGGCGCGCGCCGGTACGCTGGGCCAGTGCCACTACTGCGGAAAGCGCACCGCGAGTTGCGCAGGTTCGCTCCCCCACCAAAATGACAGAACCCGGCTGAGCTAGATCAGCGAATGTCTCGCCGAAAATCCCCTCACCGGCGTCGGCAATTGCACCAAGGACTTCGGCTTCGGTGCCCGGAACAGCGGGGATGAAACGTGCATTCATCTTTGATGTTCCCAGTGACTTGTATGCCGAGATCACGGAAACGGAGGTGGTCTTGGCAAGGACTCCCTTACGCAGACGCAAGAAAACCGAACCGATTTCATCTTCTGCTTCGAGACCGACAGTCAGGACATGAGAGGCACGCTCAATGTCCGAATAGGTCACGCCGAGGCCAGTGCCTGCAACTGCGCAAGCAAGGAACTCGTTTTCTTCCTCTGAACCTGCACGAGTGCGGAAATCGATGTCGTTCGTACCCAGGACGACGCGTGCGAACTTCGCATAAGCATATGCGTCTTCCAAGGTAGCGCGGCCGCCAACGATGACGCCCACCCCCTTGGCCTTCGCAGCCGTCAGGCCCTTGGCAGCCTCGTTGATCGCTTCAAACCAGGAAACTGGTTCGTAAACGCCCTTTAAGCGGGGGTAGGAAAGACGATCAGAGGACTGCTGCCAGCGGAAGGCAAAGCGATCTTTGTCAGTGATCCAGTCCTCGTTGACTTCCATATCTTCGCTGGCCATGCGGCGAACAACCTCACCCCGTCGGTAATCTACGCGGATCGCGGAGCCGGAAGCATCGTGTTCGGTGACACCTGGTACGGAAACCAGATCGAAAGGACGAGCGCGGAAACGGTAGGCAGCTGATGTCAGTGCGCCAACTGGGCAAATTTGGATCACGTTTCCTGAGAAGTAGGACGCGAATGAACGGCCATCCGCAGCCGTTTGCATTGGCACCATCGGGCCAGCGGCAAAGCCTTCCGCGAGGCCACTTTCGCCACCTGGTCCGGAGAAGTCATTACTGACTACTGGTGCATGAGCCCCATCAACATCTTGGAAACCGAGCACAGTTCCGTCGAAGCCACCTACCTGAGAGCCAGGAAGCGAGTGAACCCCGTACCCTGGAGTGCCCCCGCCGCGGCCTTGAAGAGTGATAAAGGCATCGCCGGCAATCTGAGCCGAGAAACGTGTACAGCGCTGGCACAAAATACAACGATCACGATCGAGCAAGATTTGCGTGGACACTGAAATCGGCTTCGGATATGTACGCTTAATATCCACAAATCGCGACGTCGTGCGTCCGTCAGTCATCGCCTGATTCTGCAGCGGGCACTCGCCACCTTTGTCACACACGGGACAATCCATCGGGTGATTAATGAGGAGAAACTCCATCACGCCCTTCTGGGCTTTCTTGGCAACCTCGGAGGTTGCACCGGTGGAGATCTCCATCCCCTCAGAAACCGTCACAGCACACGATGGCTGCGGCTTTGGCATCTTGCGGACATTTCCTTCACGGTCTGGGGCTGCAACTTCAACGAGACACTGACGGCACGCAGCAGCCGGAGCCAGAAGCGGGTGATCGCAGAAACGCGGAATATGGACGCCAACTTTTTCCGCTGCGCGAATGATCAGCGTGCCCTTCGGAACCGATACTTCCTTGCCGTCAACATGGACGGTCACAAGCTCGACCGGAGTATTTTTTTCACTCATTTGACACCTACTTCGCCAAACACAACAGACTTCTCAGGCGGGTACAGCTGCGAGGCAGCTTTCTTTGTCCCCAGGACAAATTCGTCACGGAATAAACTGATGGCACTCTTGATCGGAGTTGCCGCAGCATCGCCGAGCGCACAGAATGAACGACCCGCAATATTCGAAGCAATTTCATCGATCAGATCGATATCGGATTCCTTTGCAGTTCCTGCTTCGAAACGATGCATAATCTGGCGCATCCAGAATGTGCCTTCTCGGCATGGGGTACATTTGCCGCATGATTCGTGCTGGTAGAAATCAGCCCAACGCGACACAACTCGAACCACTGACACCGTTTCATCGAAAACTTGGATCGCACGAGTTGCAAGCATCGACCCACCCTCAGCAACTTCCTCATAACCCAAAGGAATATCGAGATGATCAGGGGTAAACAGAGGTGCCGATGAGCCACCAATGGCATAGAACTTGAGCTCGTGTCCTTCGCGAATTCCTCCAGCAAGTTCGAGCAGCTCTCGCATGGTGATACCAAACGGGGCCTCGTATTGGCCTGGACGCTTCACGTGGCCGGACAAGGAGAAAATTCCGTGCCCACGAGAGTTCTTCGTATTGGCACCCATCGCCTGGAACCACTCAGTGCCGTTAACCAAAATTCCTGGAATCGACGAAATCGATTCCACATTGTTGATCACCGTTGGGCGTGCGTAAAGACCCTCAGCAGCAGGAAACGGGGGCTTGAGACGAGGCTGACCGCGGTAGCCTTCAAGCGAATCGAGAAGTGCTGTTTCCTCTCCGCAGATGTAGGCGCCGGCGCCAGCATGAACGGTGATGTCGAGGTCATAATCTCGGTTCGGTCCGCGCCCGGTTCCCAAGATTCCTGCTTCACGTGCCTCACGCACTGCCGCCATCAGACGTCGGTAAACGTGAACGACTTCGCCACGTAAGTAGATAAATCCACGATTGCCCCCGATGGCGAGCAAGCAGATCGCCATTCCCTCAATGAGAAGGTGAGGATTGGCCATCAGGTGCGGGATGTCTTTGCAGGTACCTGGCTCAGATTCGTCTGCGTTGACCACGAGGTAACGCGGACCACCGTCGGCAGGTGGAAGGAATGACCATTTCAGACCGGTCGGGAAGCCTGCACCGCCGCGGCCACGCAAGCCAGATTCCTTCACGAGGTTGGTGATGGCACCAGGCTCGGACGCCATCTGCCATGCTTTCTCCAGGCCCTTGTACCCGCCGTTTGCACGGTACGCATCCAAAGTCCATGAGCGCTCCTTGTCCCACATATCTGTCAGGACCGGTGAGAGCGTGCCTGGTGCGCTGTATTGAGTCACTGTGCCTCTCCTTCCGGTTGTGGTGCGCTCCATCCGCGTTCGCGAGCGATTTCGAGACCAGCAAGTGACGCCGGACCGGCCGACGGGCCTTCGTTGACGTGGCCGTCTTCAAATCCTGCGAGCACATGCTCGATTTCCTTGAAAGTATGAACTTTTTCAGGTCCACGAGTGGGGTGGATATCGCGACCAGCACGGATGTCGTCAACGATTTCTTTCGCCGACGTCGGGGTCTGGTTATCGAAAAACTCCCAGTTGACCATGATCACCGGCGCATAGTCACATCCGGCATTACATTCGAGCTGCTCAAGAGTGATCTTGCCGTCCGGTGTGGTCTCGTCATGTCCGACGCCAAGGTAATTGGTCAACTCTTCCCAAATTGCGTCACCACCCATGACAGCACACAACGCATTGGTGCAAACGCCAACATTGTATTCACCGTTGGGGTGACGGCGATATTGTGAGTAGAAAGTGGCAACGGCGGAAACTTCTGCCTTCGTCAGGCCAAGAAGATCCGCAACAAGTGCGATGCCTCGTGGAGAGCAAAAACCATCCTCAGACTGAACCAGGTGCAGCAGCGGCATGATAGCACTGCGCGACTGTGGGTAACGCGCAATCACTTCTGCACCTTCACGGCGCAAGCGCTCCTCTACCTCAGGGGTGTACGGGGTAGCCATCAGCGATCAACTCCTCCCATCACAGGATCGATAGCCGCGAGAGCCATGATGGTGTCAGCGAGGAACGATCCCTCAGACATCAGGGCGAGCGACTGTAGGTTGTTGTAGCTTGGGTCACGGAAGTGTGCGCGGTAGGGGCGGGTACCACCATCGGAAACGACGTGGACGCCAAGAATTCCCTTAGCGTGCTCCACCAGCTGGTATGCCTGACCTGCGGGAACGCGGAAGCCTTCGGTGACGAGTTTGAAATGGTGGATCAAGGATTCCATTGATTGGGTCATGATTTCCTCGACGTGCTCGGCACAGGAACCTTGGCCGTCCGATCCAATCGAGAGACGTGCTGGCCAAGCGATCTTCTTGTCAGCAATCATGACGGGTTCGCCTTCGGTGCGATCAAGCTCATCGAGAACCTGATAGCAGATGCGAATAGACTGAAGAGCTTCTTCAAAACGAATCTGCACACGCGTGTAGGCGTCTGCTTTATCACGAACAGGTACGTCAAACTCGTACTTTTCGTAACCACAGTATGGCTGCGTTTTACGAAGGTCCGCTGGCAGACCAGCAGCACGAAGTGAGGGGCCTGTCATTGACAACGCCATCATGGATGTCAGCGGAGAGACAGCAACGTCCTCGTGACGGATCTTAAAGATCGGGTTATCGAGGGTGAGATCCATCATTTCTGAAATCGTCAAACGAACCTTGGGCAGGAGCTCACGAATGTAGTCGGTCCCGCCTGCTGGGAGGTCTTCAAGAACTCCGCCTGGGCGGATGAACTCGTTATTCATACGAAGACCGGTGATGTCCTCCATGATACGCAGGATATCTTCACGCGCACGGAAAGCGAGGGTCAGCATCGTCGTCGCGCCAAGCTCGTTTCCGGCTGAGCCGACGGCCACGATGTGGGAAGAAATGCGCGTCAATTCCATCAGGAGCACGCGAATTGCGCTGGCACGCTGCGGAATCTGGTCAGTGATCCCGAGCAACTTCTCTACCGCCAGGCAGTAAGCAACTTCCTGGAAGGTTGGGGCCACATAATCCATTCGGGTGCAGTACGCAACGCCTTGAGTCCAGGTGCGGTACTCCATGTTCTTCTCGATACCAGTATGAAGGAATCCGGTCGAAGCTTTCACTTCGCGAACGTATTCACCGTCGAGTTCGAATTGCAGACGCAAAACGCCGTGGGTTGCTGGGTGAACCGGTCCGAGATTGACGACGATATGCTCCTCGCCAATTTCCTCGGCTTCACGAGCAATATCTGCCCAATCCCCGCCGGCCGATTCGTACGAACCGTATCCGGCGACTTCTGCTTCATTAATTGCGCCCATTGCGCGAGGCTGATCTGCCATCAGTTGTACTCCCTCCTGGTATCCGGCGGCGGAACGACTGCGCCCTTGTATTCAACGGGAATACCCCCGAGTGGGTAGTCCTTGCGCTGGGGGTGACCGACCCAATCGTCAGGCATCGCCGAACGAACGAGCGCAGGATGTCCGTCGAACACAATTCCCATCAGATCGAATGCCTCACGCTCGGACCAGTCGTCCCCCGGATACACCGACACGAGCGACGGCATACGTGGATCGTCGTCGGGAGCGGTCACTTCCAGGGCAATCATGCGATTATGCGTGAACGAGAAGAGAGGGAAGTACCCGTGGAGCTCGCGGCCCTGATCTTGCGGGTAGTGAACTGCAGAAACGCCGAGTGTCATCTCAAAACGCAAATCCTGATCGTCGCGGCAGTAACGAGCGACAGTCAGCAGATTGTCACGCGGCACAAAAATCACGAGTTGGCCGTTTTGCGTTGACACTTTTTCGATGAGTTGTTCAGGAGCGAAACCGTCACTTGCACCGAGTTCGAGGATGATATCGACGACGTCGTCGAACCAGCCTCCGTACGGGCGGGTTGCTGGAGGTGCGACGACGGCGATTTCACGTTGCGTAGAAAATCCCGTCGTATCACCGCTGTCTTTCACGCCCCACATACCAGATCGCCGGGCGATCACTTCGGGGCCGACTGCGCCCGCAGGCGCAATTTCGTTATTGCTCACCTCAAAAGTCCCTTCTTATCCTCGAGGGGCATTGCCTTCAGGGCAGCTTCTTCAGCTGCACGAGCCACACGCTTACGATGTTCGCCAATCGGCGCACCTTCGATTACTCCATTACGCAACTCGAAAATCGCATTGATGAGCATCTCCGGGCGTGGAGGGCAACCCGGCAAGTAGACATCAACGGGAACGATATGGTCGATTCCTTGGACCACGGAGTAGTTGTTGAACATGCCGCCAGTCGATGCACAGACGCCCATGGAAATCACCCATTTCGGCTCCATGAGTTGGTCATACGTATGACGCACGACAGGTGCCATTTTCTGCGAGACTCGGCCAGAGACAATCATGAGATCTGCCTGACGCGGCGATGCTCGAAAGACTTCCATTCCAATTCGTGAAGCGTCAAAACGAACTGCTCCGAATGCCATCATTTCGATTGCACAACAGGCCAGTCCCATCGTCACTGGCCAAATAGAGCGAGCCTTCGCCCACCCCAACACGCTTTCAATAGCTCCGAGCGCCTTGCCTGGATCCGTGTCCATGTTTACTTCACTCATCATTACTCCCATTCAAGTCCGCCACGCCGCCACTCATACAAGAACGGCACGGTGATCAGGGCGACGAAGACACCGATTGCGATGATGCCGCCGAGGCCAAGAGCTTCGTGATTGACAGCCCACGGGTAGAGGAACACAACCTCGATATCGAACACAATGAATGTCATCGCCGTCAGGAAGTACTTCACCGGGAAACGGCCAGCACTGCCTGCATTCGGGGTAGCTTCCACACCACACTCATAGTTCGATACCTTCACGCGGTTGTAGCGCTTCGGACCGAGAATTGCACTCATCATCAGACCGCCGGCGGCAATTGCGAGTGCCGCCGCGATCATAATGAGGATCGGAATGTTTCCAGACATTGGACCTCCACCTTTTTCTTTAAACGTTCCGAGCCCCGAGTTTTTCGCTCAGAGCTTTCACTGACACTGTATAACTTGTTGGAGACATTTTCCGTCCAAGCTGTCTCACGCCCGCGGCACCACCTTCGTTGCCGCAGTGATCACACGATCCATCCAGTCACCACCACGTCGGTCATAGGCGTCCGATAAGAGCTTCATCACCAGCTTCATCAGAGTTTTTCTTGGCAGGCCATACTTCACGCACGCACGCATAATCGCCGGTTTCTCAATGAGCCACGCAAACGCGCGTCCAAGCGTGTAGTAACCACCCAGCTCGTTTCGCATCGTCTCAACGTAGCCTTCCATCACAGCGTCACGCTCACGATCATTGGTGCGCACGAGCGCCTGCGTGAGATAGTCCGCCACAATACGACCCGAAGCAAGTGCGTACGCAATTCCCTCACCATTGAAAGGAGACACCATGCCGCCGGCGTCGCCGACGAGGGCAAGGCCGTCGGCGTATAAAGGCTGACGATTAAATGCCATCGGAAGCGCGGCACTCTTGATCTTGCCGACCTGATTCTCTTCGGTGAGTTCCCATTCGGCGGGAGTGTTTTCGAGCCAGGTTTTGAAGACCTTACGGTAGTCGATCCCTGTCGGCGCTGCTGTCGATGACAAAGACCCCAGTCCGACGTTGACGAGTCCTTCACCGACCGGGAAAATCCACGCGTAACCCGGCAGTTGCTCAGATTTACCTGGCTTGCCCGCCCACAACTCCAGCTGCGATTCCATCAATGTGGTGGTGGCCAGAGGCGAACGGAAGTAGGCGCGCACAGCGACACCCATTGGACGCTTCGGATCCTTTTCACGTCCGACAGAGGTTGCTAAGCGAGCTGAGACGCCGCCCGCATCGACGACGAAATCTGCGTGAATTTCATATTCTTCCTTCGCACCAGCACTCTCGCGAGCGGTCACCCCAACGACGCGACCCTTGCCATCACGAATCGCACCAGTGACAGTGATTCCTTCCAGGAGGCGCGCACCAGACGCCTGGGCGTGGCGAATCAGTTCTTCATCGAGCACTTCACGGCGTCGTCCCGAACCATAATTCGGTTGCGATGCGAGTATTGGCCACGGCACTTCTACGACATTTCCAGCACCAGCGCCACGGATTCCGTAGTTTCGAACCCAACCGTCCTCTTCACGCATCGCCATTCCCATGCGCACAAGCTCAACAACAGTTCGTGGGGTGAGCCCGTCACCACAGGTCTTATCACGCGGGAAGATGGCCTTTTCAACGACGAGGACGTCGATCCCGTTTTTCGCGAGATAGTGCGCAGTTGATGCACCGCCTGGGCCGCCACCAACCACGACAACTGTGGCTTGCTCAATCCGCACAGATCTGCCCTCCCCGACCACCATTGGCTTTTTATTACTTATTCCAAACTAGTCTAGCCGCGTCATTCAAGGGAAAAGTAATTAACACCAGCCGAATTACGAAAGAGTTTTGTGCCGTATATATCAGCTCACAGGACCACAGTTGCACGCTCCGAAATGAAAAATGTGGGCAAGGGATACGCCCTTTGCCCACATTTTTCATTCTTACTTCCAGGCCCGATGCAATGCCACGATTCCGCCGGACAGATTCTTAAATTCGACGTCGTGCCAGCCCGCACGCTGGATCCACTTCGCAAAGCCACGCTGGGCAGGCCACTGACGAATCGACTCAACAAGATAGTCGTACGCAGGCGGATCAGAGGAGAACCTTGCAGCCAACGGCATCACCGAAGAGAGGAAGAAACTGTAGAGCTGATTAAATGCAACATTCGACGGCGACGAAAACTCCGCCACAACCAACCGACCGCCAGGCTTGACCACGCGATACATTTCTTTCAATGCCTGATGCGGGTCGTTGACATTGCGAATGCCGTAAGAAATCGTCACCGCATCGAAGGTGTTGTCATCGAAAGGCAGATTCATTGCATCGCCTTGGACGAATTCCAGATGGGGATAGCGACGCTTTCCCTCCTCAATCATCCCGGCGGAGAAGTCGAGGGCAACGACGTCGGCGCCTTCCTTAGCGTACTGTGCTGCGGACGTGCCCGTGCCAGCGGCAAGATCGAGGATCTTTTCACCCGGCTTCGGCGCAATCGCCGCCGTTGTGGTGCGGCGCCAGCTAAAAATCTGGCCGCCTGTCAACACGGTGTTCATCAGGTCGTACTTCGCAGCAACGTCGTCGAACATGCTCGACACGTCACCCGGCTTCTTGTCCAATGTGGCTCGCTTCATACAAAGCATTTAACCACCTGTGCGAGTAGGATTCTTGTCCATGTTGACGATGCCACAGCTACGAGCACAGACCACCCGACTTCCCCACCTGCCTAATCTGGAGGCTCTCATCCCCGACGTCGGGGCGCATGTCTGGCTACATGGCGACGATGGACTTGTGGGAGCCGGGGTCGCGGCTCGGCTCGATCTAGAGCCGCGAGGAGATGAGAATGCCGACGACTCGCGCCGATTTGCTCAAGCCTCACAATGGTGGAAACTGTTGAGCGACAAGGCCGAAATTCGCGACGACGTGGTCAGACCCGGTACTGGTTTAGTCTCGTTCGGATCGTTTTCTTTTGACGCCTCTTCACCTGCAGGCTCAGTGTTGCTCGTTCCCCAGGTCCTCGTGGGACGACGCGGAGATGACGCGTGGGTAACGATCACCGGCGTCGTCGGAGTTGATGTTTTCGACACGCTTGACGATTCTGCGAAAGCTCTCCTCGATCACGCGCTGAAAGGAACGTCCCTCCCGCTTAAGGCAATGCCGCCCTTCACTATCGATGACACGTCCGGTGAGCAATTTCTCGACAACGTTCGCCACACGCTCTCGGCGATCGCACAAGGACAGGCAGAAAAGGTCGTGATTGCACGGTCCATCGACATCACTGCAGAAGAAGATCTTCCACAGCGCACGCTGGCCACTCATCTCCACCAGTCCTACCCGCAGTGCTGGACATTTAACGTTGATGGTCTGATCGGCGCGACGCCGGAGATGTTGGCGCAAACAAGCGCACAGGGAATCACCGTGCGCGTGCTGGCAGGAACAGGTTCTCCCGACGCACACGATCTCATGACTGCGAAAAATCGTGCTGAACACGATCTCGCAGCCGCGAGCGCACGCAGCGCCCTCGAAAAGCTCGGTTCCGTGAGCGCCAGTGAGCCCTTTGCACTCAAACTCGCGAATGTTTCGCATATCGCGACTGACTTGATTGCTACCCCATCTTTTGACGCCACAGCATTGCACATCGCTGGAGCGCTCCACCCCACCGCAGCACTGGGAGGCACGCCGCGTGGCGCAGCGATGGACATGATCGCTGAACTCGAACCCGCTCAGCGTGATCGCTACGGGGCACCGGTCGGCTGGATGGATGCCAAAGGTGAAGGACAGTGGGCCGTGGCTATTCGTTGCTTGCATATGCTGACCCCGTCACATGCGCGGGCTTGGGCAGGAGCAGGGATCGTCGAAGGATCGGATCCCGACAGCGAATATAGAGAAACTCGCGCGAAGTTCGCTCCGATTCTCACGGCGTTACATGCTGGCTCTCACAACGAGTAGCAGTTAAGACAAAAGTGGCTGTTCCTTCAAGTGGAACAGCCACTTTGCCATTTACTTTGCGTCTGGACGTGTCACCAAGGTGGCATCGACGTCGAGCAGTTTGCCATCACGGTCGAATGTCACAGTGACGACGTCACCGCTCTTGTACTGGCGGACATATCCTGTCAGCGACGTGCCGCCAGAAACGTTATGTCCATCAATCTTGGTGATAACGTCACCAGGACGGATGCCTGCCTTCGCTGCTGGAGTGCCTGGGGTGACCGACTGGACTTGAGCGCCGATTCGCGCCTGCCCATTGAACTGGGCAACGCCGTCGGAAATTGTCACACCGAAAAAGGCATGTTCTGCCACACCGTTCTTAATGAGCTGATCGGCAACGTTTTTTGCCAGATTCACAGGAATTGCAAATCCCAAGCCAATTGATCCTGCTTGTCGCCCACGCAATTGCCCGATCGATGCAATCGAAGAGGCAATACCGACAACGCGTCCTTCAGAATCAAAAACCGGCCCACCAGAATTCCCTGGGTTCACCGCAGCATCGATCTGGATCGCGTTAGTCACCACTGGGGTGGCCTGGCGTGTAGCGAAAGGATCTGCATTTTCGCCGCGTGTGGTGACTGGACGGTCAAGGGCGGAGATGATCCCCGTGGTCATCGTCGCTTCCAAACCGAGCGGATTTCCAATTGCTGCAACGGCTTGACCGACTTTGACTTGAGAAGAATCGCCAATTTGTGCGAATGCAAGATCTTTTGGCGGCTCAACCAGCTTGATGACTGCCAGATCTGTGGCCGGATCAGTTCCAACGAGCTTAGCTTTAAACACACGCCCGTCTGCAAGTGAGATAAGGAGTTGTTCTGCACCGGAAATAACGTGGTTATTGGTAATGATGTGGCCGTCTTTGTCAATAATGACGCCCGAGCCTGCAGAAGACCCCTCCTGCGAAGAGTTGGTAATAGCAACAACAGCTGGACTCACTGCCCGATGGACTGCTTGCCAGTCAGGCGCATTGTTCGCAGCCTGTTTCACTACCGCAGTGCTGCCGCCAGTGTGAGTCGATGACACTGCGGCAGGGCGTGCTTTACCAAAGTCGGCATAAACCGCCCCATATCCGATTCCACCTCCAACGAGGGCAGCAACGATGGAGGCTGCGATAACAGCTGACCAGCCCGGGCGAGTTTTCTTTGTCTTCTTTGCTCCCTCAGTCGCCGCTTGTATATTTTCGGGCGTCGAATCGAAGGAGATATTTTCGTTCCCTAAAGTCGCCTGTTGGGCACTGAACGCCGCCTGTTGACCACTGAAAGTCGCCTGTTGACCACTGAACGCCGACGCCGGCTGCGCGGGTGGTGTTTGTGTGCTCTCCTGCCCAATGTTCGACGCGGGCAGCGGTTGCGTAGATCGTTCAGGCTGAGCCTGCACGGAGGATTGAGAGAACATCGACTGCGGCGCCTGCATCTGCGGTTGTCCTGGGGACTGAGACTGTGAGGCCGGTAGATTCATCGAAGGCTGTGACTGGCGTGGTTCTTCACCACTTGGCTGACGCTCTTGGTCAAATTCTTCATTCATTTCGTATACCTCACTTTTTCACGTACTTTGCACACAACACTCACAAGGTGCTTTTTACTGTGCCAACACAACAAAGATTTCACTAAGAACTCATCCTAAAATGGAAATCTTCTGGAAGTTTTCTGGAAGGATTGCGCCGAAAGCGAACTGCATCGTTATGCTGGGGGAAGACTGTTTTCAATTTCCTCTTGAAGCGCACGACGTTGACTTTTGAGTACTTGGACTGGCTGCGAACCGAGATCAATATACACAATCCGCACGCCCTGAGGCTTTCGCGCAAGAGCGCTGCGCAACTGAGACATGTTCTCCACCTTCTCAAACGCCACACCAACTGCATGTGCATAAGCGCGTATATCAATTTCTTTCGCAGTCGCAAAAACGCGCGAATATAACTGTTGGGGAGCTTGCCCGTGTTCAAGTGTTGCGAAAATAGATCCCCCATGATCGTCAATCACGACTACATCGAGATTTACTCTTTCTTGTCCCGCTGTATGAACCAAGGAACCGAGATCGTGAATAAACGTCAAATCTCCGATAACAACACGAGCGCTTCCTCGAACCATTGCTATCCCAATTGCAGTGGATATAGTCCCATCAATCCCTGCCAAACCACGATTCGCCATAAACGAGTGCCCCTCCCCTACGGGAGCAAAGAGATTCACTTCGCGAATGATCGAGGACGCACCCAGCAGCGTCGGCACGCGCGGATCAAGTGAGCGCGCAATATTGGCAAACGACAATTCCTCTCCTGCACGGGCATCGAGCACTCCGCCCGCTATACGAGCCAAAGCCTTCCACTGGGAAAGCCAGTGCGTATCCCACGTCGCCATGCCAAGAGCTTGCTCAAGCGGAAGGATACGAGCCACACCAGCAACATCGGTGTAAGTCGGCACATCGTCGGCCACCACAATGTCAATATCACTCCTGGATAACAGCTGCGACACCTCGCGGGTTAAGGTTGGATGCCCGATCACCACGACGCGCTCAATATGCTTCGCTAACTGACTTCGCAAAAGAATTGGGTGGCAGGCAATTGCCGACGCCGAACCCCACAGCGGACTCGAAGGCTCAGCAAGCACAGGCACCCCGGCAAGATCATTGGCCTCCACACGCAGATGCGTTGGCGCAGCAATGACAACGGTCTTCGCATCTTCCACCTGGACAGATTGTTCACGGCAATCACGTTCAACCGTCTCCCAGGAAGTTGAGGGCACCAATGGCGGCTCAAAACCAATATTGAGCTGGACTGGGCCAGGGCCAGCAGATTCAAGAGCCACACCCGTCGCAATCCTCACAGCGCGCGTGAGAATCCCGTGCAGCGAATTGTCCTTCGTGCCAGCTGGAAGATCGAACTGCGCCCGCACAGAACCACGCAAAACAGCGAGCTGATCAGTGGTTTGTGAAGCCCCTACACCTCGCAGTGAATGAGGCCGATCCGCAGTGAGCGCAATTACCGCTGCTCCTGCACGGTGAGCCTCTTCCAATGCTGGGTGCAAATTCGCAACCGCACTCCCCGACGTCGTCACAACTGCCGTTACTGTGCCCGCTAAAGCATTACCCAGAGCAACAAAAGCACCCACGCGCTCATCGGTTTCTACGTGCAAAGTCAACATCCCCGCCCGCTCGGCGTCGTAAAGCGCATAGGCAAGCGGAGCTGAACGCGAACCAGGACACAAGATAAACGTTGTCACTCCCGCCCGCACCAAAGCAGAGATTACCGTGCGTGCAACGCGCTCAGATGTCATTATGCCCTCATTCCTCACTCATGCTCCGTCTTGTCCCTGCACTGTATCGATCAACACCGTGCTTCACTACGCAAATACCGATTCCAAAGACACCAGCTCATACGTATCATCCGCCGAAATTTCACCCTTCGCTTGCAAATACTCCCAGATCATCGACAAGCGTACCGCCCAACGCGCACTAAGCTCCTCACTAGCACCCACATCCGCGCGCAGCGTAAACGAGCGCGCAACAGTCAAATATCCACTGCGAACAGTGAGTGAATCGGTAACAGTATCTGCTGTGAAAAGAGAAAGAGTACCCAAACCGCACGCATAATCGAGCTGCCCAAGCGCACCCGCGAAACTCAAGCCAGCCGCTAGACCCACCGATGTTTCCAATGCGCTAGAAACGACAGTAGGCAATCCCAATTGCTGAGCGATATCGAGAGCACGCCACACACCCCCTACAGGCTGATTCTTAATAACAGCAATATCTGCCCCGCCTTCACGCACTACTTGGAGAGGATCGTCAACTAAACGAATCGATTCATCAGCCGCAATCGGCACACTGACCAGGCGGCGAAGCTGTGCAAGTTCCGACGTCGTTGCGCAGGGCTGCTCAACATACTCCAAACCTCCACCAGCCCGATCCAAATCAGGCAAACGCCGCGCCGCTTCCTCAACACTCCACTTACCATTAACATCCACGCGGATTCGCGCCTGAGGAAGGGCATCATGTACTGCTTCAATACGGGCAATATCCTCGGCGTGCGTTTGCCCTTCCTGCGCAATTTTTACTTTCGCGGTGTGTGCCCCACTTTCGCGTGCAATTCGCGCTGATTCTTGTGGGTCAAGCGCTGGAATTGTCACGTTAATAGGGATTCGAGTACGCACAGGCGGCGGATAACCGTGTTTCAACGCCTCCATTCCAGCCAACACCCAGCGGGAAGAAAGCTCAACGCCGTAATCCCAAAATGGGCTGACTTCTGCCACGTCAACGCGCCTACCATGCACCGATAGAGGGCCAGCAGGATCGACGTCCTCCCGCAAAGCAATCAACCCTGAACGCTGCATAATGTTGCGAAACTGATGCGATAAAGGAATCGAATACGGATAAAAACGCACATGCATGGTATCCATATTACGACGCTGTGCTCATCACACCATTCGCACCCGTGTTCACCGCTCTACAGTCTCCATCACGATTCCTCGATCCACAACGATAATGCGATCAGCGCCCACCACAGCTTGTTCTCGATGTGAAATCTCAATGATCGTCAGATCACAATCCGCAAGTCGGGTGCGAATTTGGCGTTCAAGGCTTGGGTTGAGTTGAGCCGTGAACTCATCGAGGACAAGCACACGAGGGCGCATGAGCAATGCCCGCGCCAAACATATGCGCTGAGCTTGCCCACCAGAAAGAGACGAACCAGCCGAGCCAACGAGTGTATCGAGTTGCTCAGGCATTGAGCGTATTTCATCGGCAATCGCTGCGTTCTCAAGCGCCTGCCACAGTTCTTCTTCCGATGCGTTGGGCGCACCCAACAAAAGATTGTCGCGAATCGAGATATCGAGAAGATCATTGCGCTGACTGACGCAAACAATTAAACTCCGCAGGCAATCCAATTGGATCTGCGAAATATCCATTCCCCCAACCGTGATCTGACCTGAAGTAGGATCATCAAAACGCAAGAGCAAGTTCGCCACCGTTGTTTTTCCTGAACCAGATCGTCCCATCACAACCACATGTTCCCCAGCGCGAACCGTGAACGAAACATGATCAAGCGCATTGTGATACGCCTGCGGATAACGGTAGGAAACCGAGTGAAACTCCACGTCCAGTTCGCCGTCGGGCAACACAGCACTTCCCTCACCAACAAGCGGCTCACTGTGGCAAATTTCCCATAAACGCCGAGCTGCTGCCAAAGAATGATCTAAATATCCAGCCGCGTCCTCTACACCTCGCGGGCCTTCAAAAAGACGCAAGGCACCTCCTGCAAGCCCCGCTACCACAGGAAGCGCCAAGGATTGTGTCAGCCCAACGCTCACAACACCAATCACACTTGCAAGAGTCAAGAAAAGATTACTGGCACGGCGCACAGCATTTCCACGTCGTGCCCGCGCTGAAGAACGCGCAATAGCGTCCTCCAATACTACCTGTTCTTCAAGACGATCCGCGCGGCGCCCATAACCAACAACTTCTTCAGCACCAAAAACAGAATCGGTGATATGAGCACTCAGATCACGGCGCTCGGATAAGGTCTGACGTGTGGCAGCGAAAGCAGAACGCAAACCGAGCCACGGAACGATGAAAAGCGAAAGAAAGACACACACCGCTGGAATTGCCGCAATTGACAGCCCCCACATTGCGCCACTGAAAATAACAGCCCCCACAGGCACCACCAAAGCCGAAACCACAGGGGCAAAAGTATGGGCGTAAACAACTTCAATACGATCCACATCCCGCGTAATCGACGTGAGCAGATCGCCACTGCGAGATGTAAACACCACCCCAGGGGCTTGAGGCCACAACCGTGAAAACACCATTGTGCGCAACAATTCCAGCGCCCGAAACGCAACAAAATGTCCAAGGAACTGTTCGCCATAATAAGCGCTTGCTTTACATATACAAATCACGACAAGCCAAAAAACCGTTGTTGTGATGCCTGAACCAGATTGGAGAACACTCACCAATCCGCCACTCGCCACTGCGAAAAGCGCAATATCCAAACTCAGATTGATAATGCGCAAAACAGTGGATAAATACAGCGGCGCATGAACTGGGCGGGTGATTGAGGTCAACCACGAGATGAGCTGCTTAAGCGTCGGAGATGGCCTGCCTGAGCGTTGTTCATCAATCAACAAACGCGTGTTCTTTTTCTTATTCACTACACTCATCACTTGCCTCTTATTCATATTCGTCCATGGTGACCTGGCGCAGGCGAGAATCGCGCACTTCGTAAATAACATCCGCAAGCTCGGCCAGTGCACGACGATGAGTGACAGCCACAATCGTTAAATCTCGATCCAATTCACTCAGCGCCGCAGTAATCTCAGCTTCTGATTGCATATCGACTTGGGATGTTGGTTCATCGAGAAAAAGAATTTTCCGTTCGCTCAGCAGCGCGCGTGCAAGAGAGATGCGTTGGGCTTGGCCACCTGAAATCAGAGCGCCTCGTTCCCCTACTTCGCTGTCCAATCCGCGTGGCATCCGTTCAACCTCGCCTCGCACGTGTGCTCGCTCAAGTGCTTCCCACATCTGTTGCTGAGTTGCCTGCGGCTGGGCCAGACGCAAATTATCAGCGATAGTGCCGGTAAAAAGCCAGGTTTGTTGAGCGACGACGGCGGTGAGGTTGCGCGCGTATTCCTGTGGCGCAGCGTGAATATCAACTCCTGCAATTGTGATTTTCCCAGAACTTGGCACAAGCGCTGCGCGCATAAGTTTGAGTAGTGTAGATTTGCCCGCACCTGATGGCCCAACAATCGCCACCCGCTGCCCTGCTTCAATACGAAGATTTACGCCATCGAGTACCGTTCCTCGGCCGTAGTCGTAGCTGACTTCTCGCACACAAATCACACCGGTGCCGGTGGTGGAGCTACTTCCACTATTTGCACCATCTTCCGTAGCCTCGTGAGAAAGCGGCGCTCGCGCGTCGGAAAGCTGGCCTTTCACACATGCAGTTTCCTTCTCGCGAACAGCTGTGCCAGTTGTCCCCTCACTCAGATAGCGTTTCAATGCCCGCGTGGAGGCAATTCCTCCCATACCGACGTAGAAAAACCCAGCGACCTGGACAAGCGGTTCAATCAAAAGAGTAGCGAGCAAAACTACCGCAATTGCTTGACTTAACGTGAGCGCACCTGCGCCGTAGCGGTTGATCGCGAGTACAGTCGTGAGGCAAACCAGGAGCAAAGAAAACAAACCGTCAAGGACGATAATGACAATTTGGTTCCCTGCAAGAAGCCTCATGATTGCGCGGCGATTTGCTTCACCTTGTACACGCAATTTCTCTTCGATACGCGGTCCTGCTCCAAGCAAACGAATGAGAACAAGATTGCGGATCGCATCCAAATATGCGCCTGCAAGTTTGGCACGTTCGGTACGAGAATGAGCCGATGTTTTTCTCCACAATCGCATAAATCCCGCAATCAGAAACGGGATGAGAGGCACAAGTGCCATCACCGTCATGCCAGTGAGCGGATCAAAAGCGATAGCCACATATGTCAGTACGATAAAAGGTAAGGTCAACGCGGCAAGCGTAGACCCAAGATACGTCAGGCGGTATTCGGTGGCACGTTCGATGTTGTCTGTCAGAAGCTGAACCGCTTTGCCTGGCTGGTTGGGCACTGATCCCAACGTGGAATACAGATGGTCTAACACGCGCCGCCTGAGGCGCTTTTCTTCACGTCGTGCAGCGTATCCTCCATAATAAACTTCGCATCCGCTAGCAACGACGGCGAACACCAGACACACACTAGCCAATCCCCACCCACGCTGCGGAGATTCAAAATGGTCAGCAACATTGACTAGTAAAGCTCCAGTAGCCAAGCCACTCGCGAGTCTAAAAATCCCAACAAGGAACGTGTCGCGCCTAGCTTGCGGGGAAAAAACTGAGACTTTCACAGACCGAGGTTTGCTTTTCACATTATCTCCCATCGGTTGGAATGACGATGATACGTCCGTTAACTTCTAGCACGTCAATTGGCCATCCGTAGACTTGCGTGAGTGTCGATGGTTTCAATACCTCGCGCGGTGTCCCGTAGGCAACAATCTTTCCATCGTTCATTAAAGCAATGCGGTCACAGTGGGATGCAGCAACTTGAATATCGTGCATGACAGCGATAACGCAGTGTCCTTCACGGGCAAGCTCGTTGCATATATGAAGCGTGCGTTTCTGGTGAGCAATATCGAGTGCAGCGGTTGGCTCATCGAGGAAAACTACTTGTGCTTCTTGGGCAAGAACGCGAGCGAATGTTACGCGTGAACGCTGTCCACCAGATAATTGGGTAATCACTCGCGGCCCATACTCACTCACCTGTGCTTTTACCATTGATAGTTCCACAATGCGTGCATCTTCTTCTGGGGAGCTTGCCCAGCACAGCCTTCCCATTGCCACGATATCGCCACACAGATAGTCGAAGGGAAATGACCCAGATTGTTCCATAACAGATCGGGTTTGAGCCAGTTGTTTCCTCGTATATTGCTCTAGTGGGCGTTCGTGAATGAGAACTGTCCCATGAGCTTTGAGATCGCCAGCTAAAACACCGATAAGAGTTGATTTACCACTTCCGTTTGGCCCCAATAAACCAACGACTTCCCCTGCGTTGACATCAAGATTAACTCCCTTCAGGACAGGGGTGTGTCCATAGGAAAACGTGAGGTTTTGTGCGCTAACTGCTCTCATATGATTTCTCCGTGGCGCATTCGTGAACGCAAGAGGACGAAAAATGTCGGCCCTCCTAAAAGCGAAGTGAAAATACCGATGGGAAGATCTGCGAAAGGAATAAGATTTCGGGCAATGAGATCTGAAACTGTAATCAGCACAGCGCCTCCTAGGAATACAGCTGGGATGAGATAGCGGTTAAGAGGACCGAGGATCAGACGCAAAACATGAGGTACCACCAATCCAACGAAAGCAATGACACCCGCATATGAGACGGCAGCAGCTGTTAAAAGTGCAGCAGCTGTGATCGCAGTAATCCGCAGCGCTTGAACATTGATTCCAAGGTGGCAGGCAGCGTTTTCTCCCAGCGCGAGTGCGTCAAGCTGACGTGCGATAAGCACACTGACGGTTGTGCCAATGAAAACGATGACACCGACGATGAATACCTGCTTCCATGTGGCTCCGGAAAGGGACCCCATTTGCCAAAAAACGATCTGATCGCGTGCTGTCGTTGGAGCAATATATGTGGCAATCGACGTCAGTGCAGTGCATACCGCCGTCACTGCGATTCCCGTTAGGACGAGGTTAAGTACCTGCGCCCGCCCATTCGATCTCGCAAGTACATACACCACGAATGACGCAATGAGTCCGCACAAGAAAGCAGTGAGTGGAACAGCAAAACCTGATAGTGCTGCGGGGAAAAACACGATCGAGGCGGAAGCTCCTACTGCGGCTCCTGAAGACACCCCGATCACCGATGGTTCTGCTAGCGGGTTGGAAAACACTGCTTGCATCGTTGTGCCTGCAACGGCCAAGGCTGCCCCCACAAGGACGCCAAGGATAATGCGAGGGAAACGAATGGTCCACAACGTCGTCATCGCCAATTGGTCAGTGGGGGGATCAGTAAGAGATATTTTGGCGCCAATAGCTCGCACAATATCAGTTGGGACAATTGTCAATTGCCCGCTGGAGGCAGAAATGATCACAGCGCCGATGAGAAGGACGAAAAGCGCACTATACGCGAGTGTCAAGCGCCGGCGTCGATGGGAATGAAGCCAGGAATGGATCATGGGGTGGGCACTCCGTACATTGCGCGAGCAACGGCAAGGAGAATATCGCCCGTTTGCGGGCCAAAAGACAGTGAAATGCCATCGGGAATCGAAATCACACGTTTCTTCTGCCCTGCGCGCGTCTGCGCAACTCCTGGGCGCGCCATCAGACCTTCGATTCCGCCTGTGGATTTCAGACCATCGCGCATAACAAAAATAACTTCCGGATTCACTGAAATCAGCGCTTCAGCGCTCGCCGGCGTTACGGATGTGATTCCCGCAGATGCTGTGACATCGCGTGCGCCAACGCCTTCAATGAGTTCTGTAGCTCCGTCCTTACTCCCAAGCAAGAAGAAAACTCCTGCGTTTCCACGCACATACAAGAAAGCAGCATTAAGGGGATCACGCGGTTTCCACTGCGCAATCTGCTCGCGCGCAGCCTCAATTTCTTTCTCAGTTCTTTGCACGAGAGCTTTTCCGGCCTCGTCAACGCCCAGAGCATGGGCGACAGTTGAGATGAAATCCCGAGTTGTATGAATTTTTCGATCGGGTGAGACAAGAACAAGAGGGATACCAGCAGCACGAATCTGATCGAGGACTTCTGGTGGTCCAACGCTACGGTCTGCCAATACAACGCTCGGCCGTAGGGAGATAATCGCCTCAGCATTAAGTTGATGCCCGTTTTCAGTGACGACGGGGAGTTTTGCCAAAGATGACTCTGTAGAGGATATCGAGCGCCCAATGATTGATTTTCCCAGACCTAAAGAGATAATCGTGCGCGAAAGTGTGCCGTTAATATCAAGGGCTAAAATACGTGAAGTATCAGAAACTTTCACCATATTTCCCTCGTAGTCCTTAACAGTGACGGGGAGTTTTTGCGAAAAATTCCCTTCAATTGGGCGCGGTTGCGCAATATCGGCCACTTCGCTTACTCCACTAAGCGAACGCGGATCTGGTAGCCGCGGGCTTGAGGAAGAACGAGCCGCCGACGAGGGTGAACTGGGTTGGTGAGCTGGGAGAGGGTTTGCCGAGCATCCAGCAAGAATAAGGACGGTCAAAGCAAGGGCGGCGAGGCGCAGACGATGCATAGTACTCAATTCACTCGAATAAAATAGGAAAAATCATACAGTTATGGATGTGGACAAAGCGATGTAGGGTGCGGGGAAGAAACACAACGTCCCCACACCCTACATCATGTCATCAGGCCTTTTGACGGCGGCAGAGTGCCACGACACCACCCACAGCAATTGCCAGGAGGGCGAATGCTGCTTGAGGCAACACTGACGTACCGGTCAAGGGCAGATTCTTCGAGCCATCGGCATTGTTTGTCTTGTAGGAAACATTGCCGAAATCGTCATAGACTTTCAGCTTACCGTCTTCAGTACACTGCGAATTTGGAACCATCTTTGCGGTGCCCGAGAGATTATCGAGGGCTTCGCCCGTCTTGTAGAATCCAGCGAATGCCTTTGCGCCAGTTTCAGTCAAGGACACAGACGAGCTATCAAAGCTCAGCGTTCCATTCTTGGCAGAAAGCTTGGAAAGAGCCACCTTCGCAAAGGCAATCTTGCCATAGTTAGTCACTTTACCGTCCATCGAAGAGCTGGAAACATTCATGTAGAGAGTAGCTGATTTACCTGAAATAACCAGTGACGGATTCGAGATGGTCATATTGAGTTTGCCGTCATGACCACTAAAGTGAACTGAACCTGCGTAGTACACGGTTCCCGTTTGCGCTGTGGTGTCGAAATGTCCACCCGAAACCTTGAACATGAACTGACGGTTGGCGAAAGTCACGTTCTTCGGAGAGATCGCGCCCTTTGCGATAGAGCCTTGTACGTAGTTTGTGAAGCTCGAACGCAGTCCCCAGCTCAATGTTCCACTCGTTACCCGATTCTTCGTGGGATCCGCGTAGCACTTCTGAGCAGGTGTTCCTGTCTTTTGCGTATTGCGAGTCTTATTTTCCGACGTCGGGGAGGCGGAAAGTGGAGCTTTCTTTCCAGGCATTGCCTGCATCTTTTTCCCCGGAGAGGCCAGTTTAAGGATGTCCTTCGACGTCGTTGGAACTGTCACCGTAATGTCAGATGCTTTGTTCCCTACCGCGTTCCCAAGTGCGTTCGAGCCGTCTTTGGCGAAAGTGAAACCAGAAAAGACGAATGTGGCAAGGCCGTTCTTGACGCTAATAGACGGCTTGGCACCAGTGAGGACTGTTCCGTTGTCAACATTGATGTGCTTGCCCTCACGAGATTTTGCGTTGAGTGTGGCTTTCAGCGCCCATGTGCCATCAGCATTCTTGACAAGGGCGGGGTTGGAGATTGTCGTATCCATGACGCCTTTGTGTCCAGTGACACGATTTGACCCCTTGAAGGAAAGTCTATCCACTGATGTGACATCGATTGGGGTAGTGCCCGCATAGGGGAAAACGAAAGCGCCTTTCGCAGGATCTTTCAAGGTAAAGGTTGAGACTGCGCCATCAGTTGATGTCACTTTTGCACCAACGAAAGGCATCGCCAAGTACTTAGCATAAGTGTTGGTCACTGACCAGGATAAATTATGCGCAGGAACCCTCACCGTAGCGGCTGGAGCTTGTGGTGCTGGCTCAGGTGGAAGTTCAACGCCGATAGCAAATTTCTTACCTTTGACAGGATCCGATTCAATGTATTTGCCGCCGACTTCTTTCATCGCTATTACTGAAGGCACGTAGATGCCATTGTCTGAATCTTCAAAGGTGTAGCTGCGGTCTGCTGACTTTGATAGATCGATTGCACGAACTTTCTTGACTGACGTACATTTATCGACACATTCAATTGAGGCGCGCCATTTATAAGCGGAATAGTCACCATCGAAGTCCCAATTGACCTTCACATCATTCTTCTTTTTACCTGTAATCTCTGTCGTGACGGATTTAACAGGTTTAACGGATCCATTGTATGTGCCAGGAATTTTCAGCTCAATGCCGCGGTCAAAGTAACGTGTACTGAGCGCAGCGGCATGAGCGCCAATTGCGCCAATAGAATAGGTGTGACCCTTTTTAAACGTGTCCGCCGGAACGGTGAACGTGTAGGTAAATTCGCCATTTTTAAATTCTGCGCTGGGGATCCAACGTGCGAAAAGACCACCATCACCAGTGAGCGTCAAACACTTATTAATGCGCCAGACCTCGATCGAATCAACCAAGATATAAACTCCAGCACTAGCTGGGGCTTCGGTTTTGGGATCGTATCCTGTGCCGTGTACTGTGAACGTCATTGGCTTTGTCACGTCAATAACATCTGGCTTCGTCACTGTCAGTTTGACGTTGGATGTGCGGTTATCGGGAGCCCAAGCAGCACACCCTTGTTCTACGGGTTGTGCTGTGGCGTCCCCAGCGCTTTTCACGTTTTCTGTTGGTGCTTTCACCAAGGACGATTTATCCGAGTTTGTCGCAGCAAACGGTAACTGCGCTGCTGAGGCAATTGTTGAGGTTCCCAGCAGTGAGCCAATGGATAACACCATTGTGGCTAATAGCGCCGTAGTTTTCTTCGGCATTTCGGTCCTTTCATTTTGGTCGCATTTCTCGATCGGCCAAATTTAGGATACCCTAACTTTTTCGAATTAAGCAAAACTCTCATCACATTATTCTTCGAGCTTGTGCCCCTCTTCCACGGTTACGTGTTACCCAGCGCGAAAAGATCACAAAAGAAAATGGCACAATGAACCCATGAGTGAACTCCCCGCAAAAGTATCTGACCTCTTTGACCCGCGCGTGTGGCGAAGCGTTGACGGCTTCCCTGATGCGGATATCACCTACCATCGCGGCGTCAAGCGCGAGTTTGGCAACGACGGCGAAATTCTCTCCGAGCACGATCTGCCAGTAGTGCGCATCGCCTTCAACCGCCCCGAAGTGCGCAACGCTTTCCGCCCCGAAACCGTTGATCAGCTCTACCGCGCAATCGATCATGCACGCCTGACCGGCCAGGTTGGCGCAGTTATCCTCACTGGCAACGGGCCATCCCCGAAAGACGGCGGTTGGGCCTTCTGCTCCGGTGGCGACCAACGTATCCGCGGACGTGACGGTTACCGTTACGACGGCGGAGGCGACGACGTCGTCGCAAATAAAGCAACACGCGATTCCATCGATCCCGCTCGCGCGGGGCGCCTGCATATCCTCGAAGTCCAGCGTCTGATGCGCAATTCCGGCATGGTCATTATTGGAGCGATCTCGGGTTGGGCTGCCGGCGGCGGTCACTCGCTTAATGTTCTGTGTGATCTGTCGATCGCCTCGATCGAGCACGCCCGCTTTATGCAGGTTGACGCGAATGTGGGGTCCTTTGACGCTGGTTACGGCTCAGCACTTCTCGCACGCCAGATCGGCGATAAGCGAGCTCGCGAAATTTTCTTCCTCGCACGCGAGTACTCAGCCGCAGACGCGCAGCGCTGGGGCGTGGTCAACGAGGCAGTACCCCATGAGCAACTGGAAGAAAAAGCTCTCGAGTACGCCGCCATTATCCGCACTAAGTCGCCGCAAGCCATTCGGATGCTCAAGTTCGCTTTCAACCTTGCCGACGACGGCCTGGCAGGTCAACAGGTATTTGCTGGCGAAACAACGCGTTTGGCCTACATGACTTCCGAGGCGCAAGAAGGCCGCGATGCCTTCTTGGAACATCGCGCACCCAACTGGTCTGACTTCCCCTACTACGCCTGATAGCCACCGCGATGGGCACAGAACTCCATGAGCTCACTCATGAACAACCACAGGTGATCCACGGTGGGCGAGGGCCGAGCGCCCTCGCCCACCTGATGGCCAAACTTCAGCCAGAGTTTCATTCATGGCAAGAAGGCAAACCTGTGCGGCCATTGTTTCTCGTTGAGCCTGGCACAGATCTGCATCAAGCAGCTGACGAAGCCTCCACTCTAGGAATTCCTCAAGGCACGGCGCTACTGATGCGCACATCGGGATCGACCACCGGTACAGGGAAAATTGTGGCGATTCGTTTCGATCAGCTGTACGCGAGCGCGACAGCCACCCATCAAGCACTTCGGGGCGAGGGCGTGTGGCTTGCTGACCTGCCGTATCACCACATCGCCGGTTTCCAGACAGCATTCCGCTCACTCCTTGCAGGTGACATTCCCCAGGCAGTGCCCCTGCACGACACCGCGATCACAGCGAAAATTGTCGCCGAAGCGGCTCAACGCGGGCCGGTCTATCTCTCCGTTGTGCCCACCCAACTTCGGTCGATCCTGGAGTCACCCGAGCTTATTGATACGCTCCTCCCGGTACTTTTACTCACGGGGGGAGCAGCCACCGCTCCTTCCACGCTGGCTCAGGCCCGCGCTGCCGGCCTGACAATTGCCACCTCGTACGGCATGACCGAAACATGTGGAGGGTGCATTTACGACGGCTACCCCATCGGTGACACCCAAATTTCTTGTGACACTACGGGCCGCATTTCTCTTTCTGGTTCGATGGTGGCCAGCGGATACCTCGGAAATGTGGATCCCGATGCTTTTTCAACCGACGACACTGGCCGCCGCACTCATCACACGAAAGATGTTGGGCGCATCGGACCGGCCGGTCAATGCGAAATTATGGGGCGCATCGACGACGCCATCACCACAGGCGGCCTGACAGTGATGCCGCGGCTGATCGAGGACGCAATTGCCGCCGAATACGGAGCAGATTCAGTTGTTGTTGGCGTTCCGAGCGAACGTTGGGGCCACAGCGTCGTCGCCGTCGTTGACTCTCCCTCCCCTCTCGCACAGCACACAGTACGTTCGCGTCTCAAAGAGCGCTTGGGCGAGGGCTGGGCACCTGCACGCGTCTACGACATCACATCTTTTGGCGGCACATGGCCACTCACAGCGTCGGGTAAAATTGACCGGCGTGAGCTTACACGTCGTCTCACAGAATGGGAGAATACACATGGCATCCACGAATGACTGGCTCGAGGGAGCACGCGTACGCACTCTGCCCGCCTCGCTCGCTCCGGTAATCCTCGCCACAGGCATTACACTCGGTGAAGGCTCATTTTCGTGGGTACGCACTCTCCTTGCGGCCCTTGTCGCTCTCTTCCTCCAAATCGGGGTGAATTTCGCCAACGACTATTCCGACGGCATCCGTGGCACCGACGCTGAACGCACCGGCCCCACACGTCTCACTGGCTCAGGCTTAGTTGCACCAAGGACAGTGAAATTCACGGCTTTCGGTTTCTTCGCAATGGCGGCTGTGGCTGGTCTTGCACTGGTGGCGATCAGCGGACATTGGTGGTTGATTGCCGTCGGCGCTGCAGCAATCGTTGCTGCATGGTTTTACACAGGCGGCACACATCCTTACGGCTATGCCGGATGGGGCGAAGTCTTCGTCATGGTGTTCTTCGGGTGGGTCGCCACCGTCGGAACTGTCTACACGCAATCCAATGTTGCCTACTGGTACACGTGGGTGGCCGGTACAGGAATTGGCTTTATCGCATGTGCTCTTCTGATGGTCAATAATCTTCGTGATATCCCAACCGACGCAGCGTCGGGGAAGAAGACGCTCGCTGTGCGTCTCGGTGATAGCGCTGCACGCTGGGCCTTCATTCTGCTCTTGCTCGGAGCACTCCTTGCAGCAGCTGCCCTGGTCTCTGTGGGAGGGCTCTACTTGTCGGCCTGCCTCATCGTGCTGTTGATCGGATACATCATTGTGATCAAGCCTGTACAGCTGGGCGCTCAAGGAGCCGAGTTGATCCCTGTATTGCGAAACACTGGCCTATTTGAGCTTGCCTACGCTGTTCTGATCGCTGTATCGATTGCTCTGGCACAGCGATAAAAATTCCTTCTCACAACAGCCGCCGGCATTGGGACTTGCCAATGCCGGCGGCTGTTTTTAAGCTCGACCTGGTTCCGACTGCGGCGTTGGGCTCGGCTGAGCGCCCCCGTCGGCACTGATCGTCCACTCGATAATCGGCGCCGACGTCGGCGCGGAAGAACCTCCTGCGGGCTCAATGGTGACAAAGACTTTCGCGCCCGGCTCCGGCATCAATTTGACGAATGAAAATGAGCCGTCTTTGCCAGGGGCGTATATGCCTCCGCTGGTAATTTTCCCGTCCATCTCTACCCACACCTGCAGACTTTGCCCGCGTGGGGCTCGCAGTTCCGCTGGGAATGTTACCGCAGCCATATCCATACTTTGCGACCACGTCAACGTCACTTTGTGACCATCATCCATCGTGGTCATGGCACGTTCAACGTCTTGAGCTTCGTTGAGTGCAGCGTAGTGGCTCACGTTCTCCATTGAGCCCATTGCGCTCCACCGTCCCACACCGACGCCGACAACAACGAGCGCCACCGCCGCCGCAGCGTTCATCGCCACTCGACTCCACCGACGTCGGCGCGAAATATCGACCACGTCTGCTTCGTGACGGACATTATCCAGAGGAGGTTGGGCATTATTCGCACCGATGAGGGCCATCAAGTTCTCGCGCACATGAGCTGGTGGCTCAGTGGGAGCCAAAGAGGCTCCGAGCACCCCAAGGACCTCCGCTTCAGGGGTACCAAATTCGGGGTTGTCATGAGCGCTATCAAAACGGTCGTCTTTCATCGCTCGCCCTCCAAAATTCTCTTCATTTTTGCCAAACCATCACGGATCCGAGTTTTGACCGTTCCGAGAGGAACGCGTTGCAGATCAGCGATCTGCGCGTGAGTGAGACCAGTGAGAAACGCCAGCTCAACTGCTGATTTATGTGGCTCACCAATTTCTTCGAGCGCCGCCCGCACATCGCGAGCGACGATACGTTGTTCAACTTCTGCCACTGTTTCATCGAATTCACGTTCAATCGGCACAGCATTGTCGCGGTCGCGTGCCGCCTGGGCTGAACGCACTCGATCAATTGCACGTCGTCGAGCCAGTGTCACGAGGAAAGCGCGGGCGCTCCCCTTCGTCGCATCAAAGGTATGGGCACGCTGCCATACTTCTAAGAACACTTCCTGGAGGACTTCTTCACTTTGCGCATGATCGACCACAATCGACACAATAAGTGTCAACAGCCTGCCTGACCACGTGTCATAGACACGTGCGAACGCATCGCGATCGCCTTGGGCCACCCGGGCAAGCGCCACAGAATCAATATCGGTTATCACCGGGTAATCGTAACCTGCAACGCGCCGCTTCACCATGCGCCCGTCGTCGCGACTTTGGTGCCCGCCTCCCGACGCCGGTGGCACCGACGTCGGGAGGAAAGTCAGTGTTGTCATCACTCGGCTCACCCGAAGGTGAAAGAGTACAGTGCCACACCAGGATCGACACTGAGAGTGAGGACACCTTCAGTACCGCCTGCCTCTTCGATCAGGGTGATCATATTCGGAACCTGAGGAACAGCTACTTCCCCGCTTTTATCACCCATCTGCCAGCGGATCTTTCCTGATCCCGAGGCGACAAGGTTCACTTGCTTGCCAAACCAATTGAGTTTGAGCTGCGCTCCCGGCTCACTTGGCGTAATCGACTGATCGTTGACTTTCCACCCGCCGCCGATTGCGAATCGGTTCATCGGGATATCTTCAGGAAAGGTCGCACGGTGCTCTCCGAGGGTAATCGGCTCACCCACCGCGTATTGTGCGCGCTGCGCACCCAAATATGTTTCGGGGCTACGCGGGCTTGATGTGACCTGGTCGTCGGAGGAAAACACTGCCGGTGGCAGCTCCACCTTCGGGTTGGCTTCCTTCAAGAGCTGGCGAACGAGCTTCTCAGTGTTTGCCTCTCCACCTTCACCGTACTTAATCGCACGCACTTGTCCGGTCGAATCAGCCAGATAATGTGCAGGCCAGTAGTGATTATCGAAGTTAGTCCAGGTGGTGAGGTTCGAATCAACCGCTACCGGATAGGTGATGCCCAAATCTTTGACTGCTGCACGGACGTTACGCACTTCCTTCTCGAAGGCATACTCGGGCGAATGGACGCCGATCACTTCAAGTCCAGCATTCTTGTATGTTTCATAGAGCTTTTCCACGCCGGGGATCGAACGCTGGCAGTTAATGCACGAATACGCCCAGAAGTCAACGAGGCTCACCTTGCCTTTTACTGACGCAGGCTTCTCTTGCTCAGTGTTGAGCCATGCCACAGGCGAAATCTGTGCGAGCGGGCCGCAATTGCCCAATTCAGTTGCACCGTCAGCACACGCGCCGCCGTTTGAACCGTGCAGGAGCGATTCCGTTTTCTGTTGTGCCGAGGCCGTCCAATCAGGAAGTGCGCGTTGCAGATAGGCCGGGAGATTAAAGACCATTCCGATCGAGAGTGCGATGAGTGCGAGGCCAGCACCGATGCGGATTGCGCGCTGGCGAGATCGGAAAGCGTTGATTCGTTCAGCCAGGTGTCGGCCAGCAAGGGCGAAGAACAGAAGAGGAATCGCTGTACCGATGGAGAACGACAGTGCCAGGAGAGCGGTGTCTGCACCGATCATGCCGGTTGAGCCGGCAACAGCGATTGCCGCCAAGACCGGGCCAGCACACGGCACGTATGCAGCACCCAGCACCAGACCCAAGACAAAACCGTTCGACGAGTGAGTTTCACGGCGACCAAAACGTTCAAATGGCTTCTCAAGCAACTCCATAAAACGCGGGAAAAGCATCGCCACACCCAGCGTCGCCAGCATGATGATTCCCGCCCAGCGGATCGTGTCTTGCGGAAGGAGCAAGAGGTTGAGCAAAGTCGAGCCGAGCAAGGTAAAGAAGGTGAAGCTCAGGACGAGTCCGCCGACGACGAAGTATGGACGCCAGCGCGAAACTTCCGCCGCCGACGTCGGGCTGGCGGCTGTTGCAGTGTTGGCACGTGCGCCTGCCACGCCGCTTCCAGAGGCGCCGATGAGGTTACCCGATGTGCCGTTACCGATGAGGTTGCCGCCGCCGACTCCGATAAGGTTCGACGTTGCGGCACCAGATTTGCCACGGGCGGACTGTAGACCTCCCGAGAGGAAGATAACGGGTAAGACAGGGAGGATACACGGTGAAATACCGGTAATGAAGCCTCCTAATAAGCCAATGAGGATGGTGACCATAGCGAGATCCTTTCACGATGTTTTCGAAAAGACATTCGGATCTACTGACGTGGTGGATTGGATTCACTCACCTATTCTTCAGTGGCGTGGTTCACACCTTTTCGTCCAATCCATGCCGCATCGGGTTCCGAACGCTTACTGAACGCTCGCGCATCAGGCGCAGCACAGTAGACAAAGGAATACACATGAATATCCGTAAGATCTCCGCTCTGACCATGATCGCTCTCGCTTCCGTTGCCGGCCTTTCCGCGTGCAATTCCGGTTCAGAAAAGATGACCAACGACAAGATGACCCACGCTCCATCGACCGACAAGATGATGGACGATAAGGACAAGATGTCCGACGGCAAAATGAGCGACGGCAAAATGTCCGACGGCAAGATGTCCGACGGCAAGATGTCCGACGGTAAGTGAGCAAAACCGGGTTCGATCCCTCCCAGAGGGTATCGGACCCGGTTTTCAGTTAGGCTAAGTGAGTGGCTCGAATCATTCTTATTCTGGTTGTCATCGCGCTTCACGTTTACACTCTCATCGACGTGATTCGCTCTTCCGATATGCCTGCACGCCGCATTTCCCGGCCCGTGTGGGTACTTCTCGTTCTGGTGCCTATCCTCGGTCCGCTTGTGTGGCTCGGACTGAAATACCACCACGTCGTGACAAAGGATTCCTTCCAACGTCCAGGGACGTCCACTTTCGGCCCACAGATCAAAAAGAACCGCGACGCGTCTGCCCCGATTGCTCCCGACGACGATCCTGACTTCCTCGCGCGCCTTGATGCGCAAAATCGACGCAAGGCCTGGCAAGAGCGCCAACGTCAAGAAAAAGACGATAAAGCGCGCAAAGAAAAACCTCAGCGTTCCGATGACGAAGAGCACGGCGGGCTCTACGGCAACAAGTAAGTACCCCAACGACGTCGGGCATGACACTATCGCCCGTGAATTGCAGCCTCACTCGAACCAGGAGTCATATCAGAGGCTTGGCGCATCAAATCAGCAACAGGCTCGGCATAGTTCACCGAGACCAACTGATGATCAATAAAATTCAGTGACGTCACGGACGCAAGCGAACACTGGCGCCGACGCGGATCATGGAGCATTGAGTACCCCTCCACAAAGGATCGCATCGTCCAGATCGGCAACTGGTGACTGACAAGCACCGCTTCGCCTCCTCGGGCGACCTCCAGCGCATGAGCAACAGCACGCGACATCCGATCGACAACCTCGGTGTATGGTTCCCCCCACGATGGTTTTGCCGGGTTGATATACCAGGGCCAATACTTGGGCGAAAGAAGAACAAGGCGATTTTTATTAATCGCAAGCCCTTCAAACTTGTTATCAGCCTCAATGAGTCGAGAATCGTGTTCAATTTCAAGACCAAAGACTTCAGCCGTGGGGGTTCCGGTCTCAATCGCTCGTTCGAGAGGTGAAGTGATCACCGTGCGAACATCGTGCGCCTCAAACCAGCGGCCAAGCCCCTGCGCCATCTGATGGCCAAGGTCAGTGAGATGAAACCCGCCACGACGCCCGTAGAGAATCCCCGTGGGATTATCCACTTCGCCGTGGCGGACAAGATGCACGGTAGTCATTTCCATGCGATCAGCCTACTAGAGCTGACAGAAATCGGCCTCATCAAGAAGCTTCGCAGATCGATCTCCATGCGCAAGGAATTCCTCACGCGTGAGTTTGCTGAGCAGATGCTTGCGTACTGAATTGACATGCTTTGGAGCTGACTCTTCTAACTTAGCAAAGCCTTCATCAGTCAAAGTACACATGATTCCGCGGCGGTCATCCGCGCACGGTTCGCGTAGAACATATCCAGCCTGCTCAAGACGAGAGACTGTGTGTGTCAGACGGGAACGCGAGTGGACGAGGTTCTTGGCGAGCTGCGACATGCGAGCTTTGCGATTGGGAGATTCTGAGAGGCGCACGAGCACCTCGTACTCGTTAAATGTGATGCCATTTTCCTCAACCATGTCTCTGTTGATTCGCTCAAGCACATAAGCCGTACCACGCAGGAAGTGACGCCAAGCAATTTGTTCTTGCTCATCAAGCCATTCAACTTCATGCTCGTTTTGTGCCATTGGCCCCTCCTTGAAAATCTTCCAGGGGCGAAGACTATGTGCGATCACCTCACCCCCGATTGTTGAATATTGTACTACACAATGAAGGGAAAGTAAATTTCTTTAAATCACTAATATTGCACGAAATACCTTACCAGCACCACCACCGAAGACAGAAAAAGCAGGAGCCTTTCGGCTCCTGCTTGAGATGTCACTTCTTGTTACGACGCTGGTGACGAGTCTTACGGAGAAGCTTGCGGTGCTTCTTCTTCGACATACGCTTGCGACGCTTCTTAATAACGGAACCCACAGGTTACCTCCGAACGTACTAACTGATGCTGAACTTAATGAATACTACCCTACAACATCAAGCGCCGGAAACTTCACGGCGTTCAACGGGCGATGCCGCGCCGATCAAGCGCTCAAGCGCGGAACGTGGCACGCGATACGAGTTCCCTACGCGGACAGCGGGAAGTTCTCCCGAATGCACCATGCGGTACACGGTCATCCGAGAGACTCGCGTCAACTCAGCAACCTCAGCAACCGTGAAAAACTGCGGCGCCGACGATGGAAGTTGTGCCATGAAACCATTTCCTTTTGCGTACGGCCGTACGGCCTGACGTTGTGTGAGAAGCATTGACGCGCCAATACACTCTCTGACGCGCTACATCATCCTCAAGAATACCTGATAACCTCACTAACCGCATACATCTCACGAAATTGTCCCACGCGATACGATAGGCACGCACACGCGTCCACAGAAGGGAAAAGGGATGAGGGTCAGCGCTCCTGGAACCACCGAGCCAACGATCCGTGATCGCATTGATGCCTTTGCGCAACGTTCGCCCGCCCGACTGGCGATGATCGTCTTTGCCCTGATCATTGTATTTTTCACATCCCTCCTTCTTTTACCTTTTGCATCCGAAGTGCCAGGAAGTGCCGGCGTGATGGAAGCGCTGTGGACAGCAACCTCTGCTGTGTGCGTGACAGGATTGACCGTCGTCGATACGGCAACATATTGGTCAGGATTTGGCCGCGTGGTGATTGCGATCGCAATGCAGGTCGGCGGCTTGGGCGTGATGACATTGGCATCCATCTTGGGCTTGGCCGTTTCGCGCCACATCGGCCTCACTCAACGCATTCTCACCGCAACGGAAACGAAATCTCGCCTTGGCGAAGTCGGCTCGCTCCTGCGCGCAGTACTTGTCACTTCTCTCCTCGGCGAAGGAATTTTGTTCCTCGTTTTTATCCCCTCCCTCATCAGCCGTGGTCTATCCGCTCTCGAAGCCGTCGGCCATTCCCTTTTCTTGTCTGTCTCAGTGTTCAACAATGGCGGATTCGTCATTTGGCCCGAAGGGATGGAGGCTTTCGCCGGCGATTGGTTCGTGTGCCTGCCGTGTATTTTGGGGACATTCGTCGGCGCAATTGGTTTCCCCGTGATGCTCAATATCGCCTCGCACCGCAGCAGTGTTCGGTCGTGGTCACTTCACACCAAGATCACGCTGGTGACGTATTTCCTCATCTGGATTATTGGTGTCATCCTGTTTGCCCTGCTTGAGTGGGCGAATACAAAAACCATCGGCGATCTTCCTCCGCATTCCAAAGTGTTGACATCGATGTTCGAGGCGACGATACCTCGCTCAACTGGCCTCTCCGTCGTTGACACCTCCCAAATGAACGAGTCAACGTGGTTTATGTTCGACATCATGATGTTTATTGGCGGCGGCTCAGCATCAACCTCCGGTGGCATCAAGGTCTCGACTTTCGCTGTCTTACTTTTGGCGATTCTCGCTGAAGCCCGAGGCGACCGTGACACGGAAGCCTTCGGCAAGCGCATCCCTCCCGACGTCGTCCGCCTGGGTATTTCTGCCACCTTCCTCGGTGCCTTTATGGTCGGCACGGCTACCTTACTTCTCCTTCAACTAACTAACATTCCACTCGACAAAGTCCTCTTTGAGGTGATCTCAGCTTTTGCCACGTGTGGTCTGTCCACCGGCATCACCGCAGATCTTCCGACTTCAGCAAAAGCTATTTTGATTGTCATGATGTACCTGGGGCGCGTGGGAACGATGACTTTCGCGGCTGCGCTCGCACTGCGCAACCGACGCCGTGTTCTGCGACTCCCCGTGGAACGCCCAATCATCGGCTAACCCGTTACGATTGAGGCAACGAAAGGGAGACTATGGCCAAGAAAAACGAAGCTGCGCTCGTCATCGGTCTGGGCCGATTTGGTACCGCTATTGCCATCACACTCGATAAACTCGGCAAGGAAGTACTCGCCGTCGAGGCAAACGACGAACTGGCGCAAAAGTGGTCCCACCGCTTCGGCGTGGTTGAGGCTGATGCTCGCAATGCTGAAGCGCTGCGCCAAATCGGCGCCGATGATTTCGATGTCGCCGTCGTGGGCGTAGGAACGTCACTTGAAGCGTCCGTGCTGATCACAGCGAATCTCGTGGACATCGGCGTGAAGGAAATCTGGGCAAAGGCGACCTCGCGTGAACATGGCACAATTCTGCGCCGTATTGGAGCACATCACGTCGTCTATCCCGAATATGACGCCGGGCAGCGAGTAGCACATATGTTGTCGGGGAAGATGCTCGACTACATCGAAATGGAAGATCAGTTCACCATCGTCAAGATGTACCCACCCAAGGAATTGGTTGGGTTTACCGTGGCACAAAGCCGCGTTCGCGAGCGCTACGGAGTGACGATCATCGGTGTAAAATCACCTGGTCAGCCATTCGAGTACACCACACCCGAAACGAAAATTGGTGTCGGCGATACGCTCATTGTCTCCGGCGAGCCAGGACTTTTAGAGGAGTTCGCTGGCCGCTGAGCACTGGCTTGTCTCGCGCGACGACGTCGGCGGAATTTTTGAGTGATCTCGCACATTTGACGATGAGGGCTTTTCCCTGTCGGCCGCAAAGTGATCGTCAATTTTTGTCATAGGTGTGTTTTAAGGTGAGTGCATGGCAAAGACAAAAGTTTCATTCGTCTGCAGCGAGTGCGGATGGGATACCAACAAGTGGGTGGGCAGGTGTGCGAACTGTGGCGCGTGGGGCACGATCGAAGAATTTACCCATGCACCAGCCTTGGGAAAAGCACGCTCACTGACACCACATACTCCCGCGCAACCAATTACAGAAGTCTCGGCACAGGCGTCGGTCAAAGTACCCACTGGCGTCGGCGAACTTGATCGTGTCCTGGGCGGAGGAATTGTGCCCGGAGCGGTCATTTTGATGGCCGGTGAACCCGGCGTTGGAAAGTCTACTTTGCTTCTTGATGTCGCAGCGCGAGCGGCTAATGAAGCTGCCAAACGCGATGACGCACCTGTTCTTTATGTGACCGGCGAGGAATCTGCCTCTCAAGTTCGTTCACGTGCCGAGCGCATCGGCGCACTCACGTCCCACCTTCTTCTCACAGCTCAAGCGGATCTTTCTCAAGTACTTGGACATATCGACGATTCCTCCCCTTCGCTCCTCATTGTCGATTCTGTTCAGACAATTGCAGATCCAGATGTGGAGGGCGCAGCTGGTGGTGTCGCACAAGTTCGTGCTGTGACATCCGCCCTCGTCGGAGTTGCGAAGTCCACGGGGATCCCAATGATGCTCGTCGGCCACGTAACAAAAGAGGGTTCAATCGCAGGTCCGCGTGTGCTCGAGCATCTTGTCGATGTCGTGTGTCAGTTCGAAGGCGACCGCCATTCTCGGTTACGCATGATTCGAGCAGTGAAGAATCGCTACGGACCAACTGATGAAGTGGGATGTTTCGAGCTTATTGATTCTGGCATCCGCGAACTTCCAGATCCTTCTGGTCTTTTCCTTTCGGCACGTAACCTCACAGTTCCGGGCACGTGCGTCACGATGACCCTTGAGGGACGCCGTCCGATGCCAGTAGAAGTTCAAGCACTCAGTGTTCCTGCCGCTGGGCCGCCACGGCGAACCACATCGGGCGTGGAATATTCCCGGGTGGCGATGATGCTCGCTGTTTTGCAGTCTCGGTTAGGCATCGAGTTCGAAAAACAAGATATTTTCGTCTCAACTGTTGGTGGAGCTAAAGCAAGCGAGCCCAGTGTTGATATGGCGATTGCTCTCGCGTTGGCCTCGGCTGCATCTGATCTTCCGCTTGCGCCCGGTGTGGCTGCGATTGGGGAGGTATCACTGACAGGAGAATTGCGGCCTGTCGTTGGCTTGCAACAGCGTCTGAATGAAGCTGCCCGCCTCGGTTTTCGCATTGCACTCGTTCCGCATACTGCGGACCCGGTCATCGCGCCAGAAGGAATGGAGATTCGGACAATCTCTGACGTTCGCGAAGGAATGCGATCGGTTCTTCCTCTCGGAAAGCATCTGTCATAGAGAGCGTGTCCTATTGCCCATCCGTTGACTTTCGCACTGCCGGTGGTGTGGACGTCTGCGTGGGCTGAGACGTCTGATCGACAGATGAACCGCTAGTCGCCTTTTGTTCAGACGGTGCCTGGCCACGTGTTCCCCCACTCTGCGAATACCCAGAGACGAGAGCGAAAGCCTGGCCTTTCTCGGAGAGAGGTTTGTCACCAATAAATGCCTGGGCAACATACGTTCCTGGCTGAGCCACAGCAGTACCCGTGCAATCACTTCCGCTAGCCACACCATTCCAGGTGATCGGAACTTTGGTACTCATCCCGGCGTCGAGGAGGAGTCGCTTCTTCTCGTCACCAACTTTGCACGCACGCGAATCAAACACGGTATGACCACCAGACGTGACCACAACATGCACTTTATCTCGTCCTGCTTCCATGACACATGGGCGCTTTTTATCTGGATTTTTCAGCTCAAGCGAGAATTTTACTTGTCCTCCAGCAATCGTCCCCGACTGAGAAAAAGACGTCGTCAACGTGTCAGTTGAACACGCCACCGGCGTGAATGCCTCGGCTGGATCTGTGACTTGGGTCTGCGAAGAAAGTTTGTTCGTCATGAATTTCACGCCGAACACCACCACAACAATCGACACAATGACAGCAACAATCGCGAGCACCAGGCGAGGGTTTATCTCTCGGCCAAGGCTTCCTCGTCGAGCTGTCGCACGCGACGGACGCCTTCCTGGAACACGACGAGAGGCACCAGCGCGATTCGTTGAAGCATTTCTCGGGCGTCCGCGATCTGGCCGCGCTGTGCGGCGGGCGCGATCAGCCCCGCTGGTTGAGCGAACCTCACGCTCGCGGCGCTCAGCAGACCTACCTGTTCTTCGCGGCGGTTGTGATTCACCTGTACGTCGCCGAGAGGCTCGCGATGACTGGGGAGATCGCCGATACTCATTATGCCCAGTGCTACCATTGACGCGACTTTTTCGTCCGCGGTCATTCGCTCCGCCCCGAGGGCGCCCGTTATTGTCTGCCACAAAAACACCGTAGCGGCTAAACGGCACAAAACCCACCTCCCACGCCGATATATGGCAGGACACAGTCACTCTCCCCTCGCACAAGACACAGCACACTGGCACAATGGGCGCGTGAATAAGCGCTATTCCATTCTCGTGAACTGGTTCGAGACTAACGGACGCGATCTGCCGTGGCGGCGAACGCGCGACCCATGGGCGATTCTTGTCTGTGAAGTCATGAGCCACCAGACCCCACTATCGCGCGTCGAACCGATATGGAATGCGTGGATGCATCGCTGGCCCACTCCTGAAGCATTGGTAGAAGCGTCTCCTGCTGAAATCCTCGTAGCTTGGGATCGACTGGGCTACCCCTCGCGCGCACTTCGGCTCGCTCAGTGTGCAAAAGTCGTGACAGACGAATTTGGTGGGCAGCTCCCGCGCTCCCGCACTGATCTTCTTTCTCTTCCGGGCGTCGGTCCTTACACTGCCGACGCGGTCATTGCTTTTGCCTTCCATGAACGTTCCGTGGTACTCGATACGAATATCCGCCGAGTGCTCGCGCGCTGGGATGGCGCTGCTCTGCCACCACCGACCCTCACAAAAGCCGAAATTGCACGGGCCGACGCCGCGGTCCCCCACGCCCCTGGCCACGCTTGGCAATGGAACATGGCGATTATGGAATTCGGCGAGCTACTGTGTACAGCCCGCAAACCAGCATGTGACCAGTGCCCATTGTCCGCAACCTGCGCCTGGTTCCTCGCTGGCAGACCGTCGGATGAGCACGCACACAAACGCAAAACTCAAGCGTGGAAAGGAACAAATCGTCAGGCGCGCGGAGCGATCATGGCGATTTTGCGCCAATCTCCCGACGGTATCGACGCAGCTGAACTTGAGCTTGCCAGCGGGATTGAGCCTGAGCGTTACACGGTGGCACTCGAAGGCCTCATCAATGACTCTCTCGTGGAACGCCACGGGTCAGATATTCGTCTGCCCCGCTGACAGCACATCGAGCGACACAATCTACCGTCGTCATCTGGAAATACATCAACGATAAGGTCAGGTTATGGAGACCAACGCACGCAGATTGAGCTATCTGACATACGTCGGGGTAGCTGTAGCATTTTTCCCTGTTATTCCACTGGCAATCGGCCTGTTATTTCTCACAGCGTCCGCACATCACACCCCGGTGGTGATCATGGACGCGGCGGGGCTGATCCCCATGCTCGCGGTTGCCACACGGGCAATCGTTCGCTCAATACGCGGCACTGAGTGGAAGAGGGAATGGCATAGTTTCGCACTGAACGCCAAGTACACTGCCACCGGTTCAGCGGTTCTTGTCTTGTGCGCCTACCTCTTTTATGGAGCAACGGTGGGCTTCACTCCTCTCGTCATGCCTGCTCTCGTCGCGCTCGAAGGCCCCCTCGCTCTCGTTGTCGCCTGGCGTTCAGCGTCGCGGTTCTGCCAGTCGGTCAGCTGACAAAGCAATGCCACACGAATAGAGGGCGATCACATCTATTCGTTTTTCAGGTAGGCACAGACGTCGTTTTCACAATGACGACATCTTCACCTCCTCGATCACACCCGTTTCAGAGATAGGTAAACTGCAAACATGAAGTTCGATCAGATCACTCCACCTGTCGCGTATCACGGCGAAGGCCCAGCTTGGGACCGTAGCTGGGGAGGCTTACGTTGGGTCGATATGCTCGCCGGTGACCTCCTCACCCTTCTTCCCAGCGGAGAGGTACATCGGCTAAAGACTGGCTCAAAAATTGCCGCTTTTGTTCGTCCGCGCGTCAATGGCGGTTTCGTTGTCGGCCTTGAACGAGGTCTAGGCATCGCTGATGCCCCCTTCGGAGAGGTTCGTCCCATGCCCGGAGCTGAGGAAGTGTGGACGGATCCCGATATTCGCATGAACGAGGGCAACACTGACCCGTGGGGGAATCTCTACTTCGGCACAATGTCGTATTCCCGGCGCCCCGGCGTCGGCAATGTCTACAAAATCGGCTCCGAGGGCCCGGCGCACGTTGCCATCGCCGGCACAACGACGTCGAACGGTTTGGCTTTCGTCGGTGAAACCCGCGCCTATTTCAACGACACCTCCTTGCGCCAAACCGACGTCTTCGACGTTGTTGAGGGAGAACTCACGAATCGGCGCGCCTTTCACGAGGCTACTGGCACTTCACCGGACGGCCTCACCACCGACGTCAACGGAAACATCTGGGTTGCGCTGAATCGGGTGGGCAAAGTACGCCTATATTCGCCGAGTGCAGAGATTCTTGGCGAATGGAAACTGCCGGTGCGACTTGTCACATCTGTCGCACTTGGCGGGGAAGATGGACGTGACTTGTTCGTAACAACGTCGCGGGAAAACCTTGACGATCCGGAAGAATCAGCAGGTGCAGTCTTCCATGCGCGGGTGGACGTGCCCGGTCGCACGCTCACCCCATTTGCTCGCTAAGCGGTATTCTTAGGGCTATGTCCACTCCCCTTTCAAATGACGGTCTTTTTGACCTCCCTGAAGGCACTCGTCACAAACCGCGCGCGAAAGTCATTTTGGTTTCGGGTCCTTCGGGTTCTGGAAAGACTCGCTTCACGGATCGATCCGGCCTACCTTCCATTCACCTGGACGATTTTTATTTCAACGGTGACATGCCTGGGCTTCCGCGTAGGCACGGCATGGTGGATTGGGACTCAATCAATACTTGGGATCGCGAGGGAGCGGTGGCTGCGCTTGTCGAGTTGTGTACCGTCGGCGAAACGACTGTGCCGATTTACGACATCCCGACTTCGAAGCGGCTGGGTGAACGTCGGCTTGAGCTCGAGGGGCGCCGTGTGGTGCTGGCCGAAGGTCTGTTTGCCGCAGATATTATCGACGATCTGCGCAAAGAAGGGATCCTCGCTGATGCCCTGTGTATTTCCCGGCCACGTCTGCAGACGTTCTGGTTCCGCCTGATGCGAGATCTCGATGAAGCGCGCAAACCGTTCGTGAACCTTATCCGACGCGGTGTGGCACACTTCTTCCACGAGCCGATTATGTACCGTGAACTCACGGCTAAGGGGGCGCGCAAAGTGTCGTATCCCGAAGCTCAGGAAGTTCTTACTCAACTCCTTGCGTCCCAGCGTTGGGACTAGTTGAGTGATGTTGGTGTGCCCCTGAAGATGTGATCTTCAGGGGCACACCAACATCACGGTATCTGTGGCAGGCAAATCAGGCTTGACCGGAGTCGATTATATTGTTAACGCGTTCCACTTTCGCCTGAATCATATTCGTGTGGCCAGGACGAATATCTGCCTTCATCACGAGCGAGATGCGCGGCAGCAGATACACGTGTGGCGAGGAAACAATTTCCTCGCCACAGCGCGTTTATTTGGTGGGCTTAACAAACGGGAACAGGATCGTTTCACGAATTCCCAGACCGGTGAGCACCATGAGTAGGCGATCAATACCCATACCCATACCACCCGAGGGCGGGAAGCCTGCTTCCATAGCTTCGAGGAAGTCTTCGTCGAGCTGCATAGCCTCAGGATCACCGTTGGCAGCTTCAAGAGACTGCTGTGTCAGGCGCTCACGCTGAATGACTGGATCGGCAAGCTCAGTGTACGCGGTAGCGATTTCCATGCCACGAATGTACAGATCCCACTTCTCCGTCAGCCCCGGACGCGAACGATGGTTACGGGTCAGCGGCGAAGTATCCTCCGGGAAGTCGAAGACGAAGGTCGGTTCCCAGATGTGGTCACCAATAAGCTCCTCGAAGATGTCTTCAACAATCTTGCCGTTCACAGCATATTCCTTGACGGAAATTTCGTGTTCGGCAGCGATCTCAAGCAACCGCTCACGCGGTGTATCTACTGTGATCTCTTCACCAAGCTTCTCAGATACTGAACCGTATAGATCGATGCGCTTCCACTCACCGCCGAGGTCATATTCAGTGCCGTCAGCCAAGGTCACCACGTGTGAACCGAAAGCCGCCATTGCTGCATTCTGAATTAGCTCACGGGTCAGATCGGCCATCGTCTCGTAGGTTGCGTATGCTTCGTAAGCTTCGAGAGCGGAGAACTCTGGCGAGTGTGAGGAGTCAGCCCCTTCATTTCGGAAATTCTTTCCGATTTCGAAGACGCGATCGACACCGCCAACCACTGCCTTCTTCAGGTGAAGCTCCGTGGCGATGCGCAGGTAAAGGTCTTCATCATAAGCGTTAATGTGCGTAGTGAACGGACGTGCTGCCGCACCGCCATGAAGAGCCTGAAGAGTCGGAGTTTCAATCTCAATGTAATCGTGAGAATCGAAAGTTGAACGCAGCGACTTCATGACATTCGAGCGAATACGCACCATGTCGCGTGCCGACTGGCGAGTAATGAGATCAAGGTGGCGTGAGCGGATACGAGTCTCTTCGTTCAAGGTGGTCTCTGTGCCATCTTCGGCTGTGAAGGTCTTCGGTAACGGCCGGATTGCCTTCGACGCCATTGCCCATTCGTGCGCGAACACAGAAAGTTCGCCGCGCTTGGAGGCACCAATATGGCCCTTGATCCACAAGTGGTCACCAAGATCCAGATCGACCTTGAGCGCGTCGAGAGATTCCTTGCCGACGTTTGCCAAAGAGAAAATCGCTTGAACGCGTGTTCCATCTCCAGCCTGGAGCTGAACGAACGCAATCTTGCCCGATGGGCGGAACAACATTACGCGGCCAGCCGTTGCGACGATCTGGTCTTCGCGTTCCTCGCCCGGTTCGATTCGGTCAAACTGCGCGCGGATCTGCGGGATACGGTGTGTAATTTCAAGCTCAGCCGCGTAGGGCTGGCGACCCTCAGCGAGCAGACGCTCGCGCTTCGACATACGAACCGCTACCTGCTCCGGGGTGTCATCATGCATCACGTTTTCAGTCACGCACCTAGCCTACCCCAGACTGAATCGTTCATACTCACGCCAACCGTATTTTGGCACCTCTCATATCACGCTTTGCGGTTATATACCACTAAGAAACAATTTGTGGGGCGCCAAAATACGGTGAGGCAAAATATCCAGCTTCAGTTGGGTAAGGCACTTCATCGAGGCCCTATAGAGATTTAGGAAACCGAACGCAAGTAAGCTTCACCGTCAAAAGTATTGCGGCTCGCGAGATCGCGTGCGTTCTCACTCATTTCGCCCACGTTGCCCTTGGCAAAGTGATCGATCACCATCGCAATTGCACCATCACCCGTGACATTCGTTGCTGTACCGAAAGAATCGAGAGCAATATAGGACGCAATCATTAAGCCCACTGCAGCTTCATCGAAACCAAGCATCGTTCCCAGAATTCCGACTGACGCCATGATTGCGCCGCCCGGAACACCAGGCGCGGCCACCATGATGATGCCGAGCATGAAGATGAAACCCACCACCTGCGCAGCGCTTACCGGCAAAGCGTGAAGCGTGATGATCGCCATTGCGAAGGCCGTGATCTTTGACATCGAGCCTGCCAAATGGATCGTTGCACAGAGCGGCACCACAAATGATGCCACGGGTGTCGAGACACCGTTTTTGAGGGTTTGTCGTAGCGTAACAGGGATCGTTGCCGCGGACGAGGAGGTTCCCAAAGCAGTGAAGTAGGCCGGCATCATCTTTGCGAGGGCTCGCAGCGGATTCTTCTTCGCCAGGGCACCCGCGATGGAATACTGCGCGCCAAGGATGATGACTTCAAGAATCAATACAAAGACCACTATCTTGGCCAAAGTAGCAATGATCTTCGCGATCTCGCCAGCCTGAGTGAGATTGAGGAAAATGCCGAAAATATGAAGCGGAAGAAGTGGAACAATCACCTTGGAGATCAACCCGGTGATAATTTCGCGGAATTCAACAAAGCCCTTGCGAATCACGCCACGCGGAGCCAAAGAAAGTCCAATTCCGATGACGAAGGACAACACCAGTGCTGTCATGACACCAAAAACTGGCGGAACTGAGAGGTCCTTAATGTAGCCCGTTAGTGCAGAGGCTGAAGGATCATGAACATCGACAGCGTTCCCAGCGCGGAGAATGTGCGGGTACACCGCTCGTGCCGCAAAGAACGTCAGAAAGCCAGCGAAGAGCGAAGAGGCATACGCAATCGTTGCAGTGACACCTAACCACTTGCCTGCACCTTTACCGAGATCGGCGATTGCGGGGACGATGAGGCCAACAATGATCAGCGGTACAGCAAATCCAAGGAATTGAGAGAAAAGATCGTTAAATGTGACGAAGACCCGCGTCAGCGATGTCGGGAAAAACTGTCCACAAATAATGCCCGCCACAATGGCGCCGATAACCCAGGGCAAAACGCCCGCGCGTTTGAACGCTGACATGCCTCGTCCTTTCTCTTGGAAAATGCGTGTTATCGGAGAGGATAGGCATGTCCACGGATGAATTTCTTGATCGCCCGGATAGTGATACAAGCAGAGAAAACGAAAATCCCATTCACTACTACCATTTCCGACAAAATATCTTATAGAAAAGTATCTAATAAACTATTAGATACTTTTCTCACATCGCGAAAATAATCATATTGACAGTTCGTATACTTACTCACATATTTTTTCATTCTTCCTCTACGAAAGCGGCATCAAAAGAAAGGAAATGCCCATAAAAAGATAGACTCTTCTCCCTACAGGCGACGGACTCACCATTGATAGGAACGATTCTTACAGACACCTGGAACCTCAATAAGTCGAGGTTAAACAAACATCTGTGTGACAGCACCAATACAGGGGTGGGCTGAATGCTTTCCAACATTCAGCCCACCCCGCAGCACAATTCATAGCGACATCAATTAGATGCCGGAAGATTTCAAACCTTGATCATTTGGCGGAACCTTTCCGGGGTTCTGGCCGACGTCAACGATATGATTATGCTGGTCAACGAATACCACCGCTGGAGTATTGGCTCGGGCACGTTCCTCATCCACCCACTGATAGGCCATGAGAATCACAATGTCACCTGCGCTGGCATGATGCGCAGCCGCGCCGTTGAGAATCACTTCGCCCTTGCCGCGCTCACCAGGAATTGTATAGGTGGAAAGACGCGTACCGTTGGTCACGTTGGCGATATCCACACATTCACCCGGCAATATATTTGCTGCGTCAAGCAGATCTGCATCTACGGTCACTGACCCGACATAGTGCAAATCTGCTCCGGTCACTGTTGCACGATGGATCTTTCCCGAAACCATCTTGCGCATGTTAAGCAATCGACACCTCCATGTTATCGATTAGCCGGGTGGGCCCCACATAGGCGGCAACAGCAAGAAGCCCTTCCCCATGTGCGTTGTCATCAAGTTCAGTAAATGTTTGAGGGTCAACTAAAACTAAGTAATCCACGCGCACATTGGCCTCGTGAATTGACTCGCGTGCAACACGAAGCACTTCGCCAGCTGAGGCGCCCTCCTCGGCAGCGCTCCGTCCAGCTGTCAGTGCGCGAGACAAGGCAAGCGCATCCTGACGGTCGCTTTCAGAGAGATACGTATTGCGAGAACTCATCGCAAGTCCTGATTCTTCCCGCTTGATCGGGACTGCACGGATCTCAAGATTCATGTCCAAATCAGCCACCATCGTACGAATCAGTGCAAGCTGCTGTGCATCCTTTTGCCCAAAGTACGCCAGTTGTGGACGCACCAAGTTCATGACCTTGTGAACCACCTGGAGCACACCAGCAAAGTGTGTCGGACGTGTCTTGCCCTCCAGAACGGTTGCCACTGGCCCAGGATCGATGCGCACGAGTGGTTCACGCGGATACATCTCCTCCACTTCAGGTGCGAACACAAGGTCAACCCCGTACGGCTCAAGAAGAGCGACGTCGGCTTCCAAGGTGCGTGGGTATGCTTCGTAGTCTTCACCTGGCCCGAACTGCAAGGGGTTGACGAAAATCGAGACTACGGTGTGATCCGTCTCTGCTTTGGCTTGTGCCACAAGGGAAAGGTGTCCTTCGTGCAAAGCTCCCATCGTCATCACGAGCGAGCGGGTACCTTCGAGTTTCGCCAGTTCGCTTTTCAGTTCGGTCTTCGTTTTGACGACCTTCACGATTCCTCCACAATGTTGATCATTTCTTCAGCTTGACTTTCGTTAATCACTCCGCGCGAAAGCGCACGGGCCACAGTGGCGCGGGCAAGAGCCCTGTACGTTTGAGCGACGTCGGCCAGTTGAGGCACGTCATCAGCAAGCTCGTCGAGTTTGTCGAGGTGCCCGCGAACTGTGATGGCATCACCGCGCACGACGGGGCCGGTTTGGAGGGTTTCACCTGATGAAAGTGCCCCCTCCAAGGCAGCCTGAGTCAAGGGACGCAAATATGCCCCTGGGTCGTCTATTCCAATTTCTGCCAGTATGCGTTCAGCCTGCGCGACAACGGTGACGAGATGATTGGCTCCATGAGCAAGTGCCGCATGATACAACGGCCGGTCAGCGTCGGCGATGACGGTGCCTTCGCCCCCCATTTCAGTGACCAACGCAAGACCAATCGGCTCAAGCATCGGAGCGGCTGAGACCGAAAAAGGACATCCTTGAAGGCGAGCGATATCGAGGGATGTTCCAGTAAAAGTCATCGCGGGATGGACGGCGAGTGTTAATGCGCCTGCGCCAGCAGCACCAGCGAGAATATCTGCTCCGTAGCGCCCGGCAGTGTGCATGACGATCTGTCCTGGTTGCCATGCGCCAAGTTTCGTCAGTCCCTCGACAAGAGGGATGAGTTCACGATCCGGAACCGCAAATACCACCAACTGCGAACGCTTAATAATCGTCTGTACATCGAGCGCCGGCACACCGGGAAGCATATTTTCAAGACGATCCAGCGATTCTTCGGAGGTAGCATACGCGCCAATGACTGAGTGCCCCGCCGCACGTAGGGCACTACCGAGAGCGGCACCAACTTTGCCAGCGGAGACGATTCCAACGTCTAAACTCGTGGTATTCACGCTTAATAGTTTAACGCCGAGACCTCGCCAGATTCTTCGAGCGTGAGACAGCCCACCGGCGAAGTGTCGTGCAGCTTCCGTGCGGTCGGTGTCACTTCTCGTTCGGCAGACAGCGCCATCACCATGCGTCAGCAGCTTCCGTGCGGTCGGTGTCACTTCCGATGGTTCAATTGCGACGATCGCCTGCGAATATGCCACACATTCAGGATGACCGTGTCAAACGGAAAATCGTGGAGTGACGTAAAACCAGATCGGCAAAACAATGATGGTACCCAGCCACTGAACTTTTCGATAAGCCGGATCTTGACGACGATACGTGAATTCCTCACCTAGCGAGTTCATAATCCGATTCGAGCTTTCCATTCATCGATCGTCTCCGAAACTTTCGCGGTTCGCGCTTGAGCACCCAGTTCCTCGATCTCACTCATCGATGATTGGAGCATTGACAACGGATAATTTTTCACTGAGTTCAGCGAGGTGATCGCCACAAGATTCAATTCCAACGAAGCCAGACCACGGCGGCGCTGAAGTGGCCCTTGAGTGATTGCGATCGACTGCCACCGATCAGCTGGGATGAGGCTAAATGAGCGTCCGATACGCTTCGCACGAATCGCAATCACCGACGGCGTTGCAATGAAGCCGCGGAACTTCCACTGAACAGGATCGAAGAGGCGGGCACGTTGAGTGGTTCTCTTGAGCATCGTGTGAGGTGCACTTGTCAACTCAGCGAAAAGTGCACCATCATCGTCAGATCCGAGTCGAGGCCGCAAAATCCACACCAAACGTTCGAGATCCGCGATTTTCCCGATTGGCATCACAGGTACACCGGAAAGCAGATTTACTTTGGCATCGTCGATCGTTCGCCCAGCAACGGTCACATCGATCGTCCACCAGCCAAGAGCACGCGCTAACCATGACTGTGACACCGAAATAGCGTGGATGCGCTCAGGAGGAACCGTAATGGTTCGAATTGATGTCAGCCCGCTGCGGACACGAAGTCCATGTTCAGAAATGTAGACCTTCGTATCCCATTGGGTGAAAGCTGGTTTAATCACTGCATAGCACACGCCCAACGCAGTCAAAATAAGCCCGGCGCTCACTCCTTCAGTGACCACAGTCATCCACACAGTGAAAACGAGGTACACAAGGGCAAAGAAACTTGCCCCGCTCACGAGTCGGTTGATGAGTAAGTACCACGGGTTAAGCTCGTAGATGAGCTTGTCGTTGACCAAATCATCAGGATCGAAAACTGGAATAACGGGCGTGGCGACGAGGTCTTCCTGAGGAACAGTTGCACGCGTCTGTGAATCTGTCGGCTCATCATTGACACTCCCGTGATCTCCGTCAGGAGCAGCATCAGGGAGCTGCACTTTTTCTTCTCCGATAACGTGAGCATGTGACGTGATCTGTACACCGGAGCGTTTGCGAGCGAGGCCGCTGAGGAGTTCATGGCGCAGTGCGCCACAATCTGCCATCGTCAACATCCCCAACCGCAACTGGCTGTCTCCCGCTGCGGCCGAATCAACGACGACTGTGCCGAAGCCAAAAATTCGACCAAACAACGATTGATCGATCTCCACGCTCTGAATGCGTTCCCACAGCATATGCTGACGTGTTTTGATCAGGACGCCACTGCGGTAGTGGACACCATTTTCAACCAGTGCGAAGCTCTGTTTCTTCCAGATGATCCATCCCGCGATCACTGCGAGAGTTGATAGTACAAGAACTCCACCCACAAAGAGCGCCACGTAGAGCCAGATGTCCACCATCGATGAGTAAATTTTTTTCAGCCCCTGCGTCGGCCAGTCTTTGACGATGTTGTAAAAAATGACTGCCACAAACACCCACAGCGCACCACCCTTCGTCAACGGAGTGACCTTGTGGAAATGTCTCCAGGATTCTTCGGGGATTTCTTCGCACTCGTTTTGGCTCTGATCCATCACAAGCCCTCCGCCATCGCATTGCCCAGCTGAGTGAGTTTGAGGCGTAAACGATCGGCCTCCTCTTTGCTGACACCGTGAATCGTGGCATTAGTGGTTGCGGACGCCGTGACAAGTTCGAGACTCGAAAGTCCGTAGTGCCCCAAAATCGGACCCGCCGAAACATCAACCTGTTGCATCCGTCCGAACGGCACCACCACAACACGCTTGAACATCACTCCACGGCGAACCAAAAGCTCGGTGTCTCCTTCTGCGTATCCAAATGCCCCAACTTGCCGACGCATAATCCATGCACACCACACTGTGAGCACACATGCGAGAGCAACGATTCCCCAACCAATCCACATTGCGATCGTTCCCCAAAAGAATGTCGCCAACACCGCATAAGCCATCGGTGGAACGATGAGACACAAAGCAACAATAAGAATGTAAATATTGACTACTTTGGCATATCGCGGATCCACCGGAGTGAATTGGACGGAAGTCAGTTCAGTTCTCATGTCCTTAAGCGTACAGGAGCCGTACGACAAAAAATCGCATTCACTTCACTACTCACGCCGGCATCGCACCCCGCGGAGGAGTGGAATCATCGTCGGTATCGTTGATTCGACACCAACTTTCGGCGACGAGCCCACACACCGAGAGAATGACGGCACTGAGCGCACATACCAGCGCGCCCCACATTGCACTTTCCAACGACGCCGTTGGGCCAGTTCGTGCATAAGCTGCACCGATCCCTGCTGCAACACCACCTGCAATAGCTCCACCCCTCGAACACGCAAGGGCATACACGTAGGCACGAGCCGCAGAAAGCGGATCCACAGCAATTTTTTGGCGCTGGTATTGGCGCACTGGCCAGGCCAACGCCAAGGAAATCATTCCAAGGCCAACGGGGACAATTCCCGCCAATGCCGAGATATCAACGGGAGCTCCCCCACGAGAAATCCACACGTCAACGCAGACGAACACAGTCAAAAATGCAACCGCCGTCACTGCTAACAGCATCCAGATCGACGTCGGCTGGAGTTTCCCGTCTTTGCCACGCATCACCGACTCCAGGCACCTTCAAGACGCTCGATCCCGACCCGCGGGAGCTTGGCAAGAAGATCCTGGATGGGTTCACCTGACAGGCGCGCATCAGGCTCAATTTGTGCCCACGGTTCAAGGACGAAACGGCGATCTTTCGCGCGAGGATGCGGGATCGCGATGGTCGGCGAATCCGAAGCGACACCCTCCATATCCACAATATCGAGATCGAGAGTGCGCGAGCCCCAACGCTCACCACGGACTCGTCCAAGCTGGTCCTCGATCCACTGCAGATTTTCCAACAGTGGCACAGCTCCATCAGTCGTGGAAATGATCATCACAGCGTTGTAATAGTCAGCCTGCGGACGCTGCCCTGGCGCGAGGACAGGCGCGGTGCGGTAAATATCCGAGATTTCCTCGACTTCGTAAACTTCTTCGATTGCAGCGCGTGCTGCACGCAGGGTATCGAGTGAATCTCCCACGTTCGATCCCAACGCGATAACAACCCGACGTGGGAATGTCACATTGCGCATCAGCGGACTTTGACGATAGATTTCGACGCCGACGTCGCTAAAGGTACGTTCCAGAGGGGCGCCTGGCTTGTGAACTACCACGCGTACGTCAATTGGCCCCAGTGCGAGCACAGCATCAGCAATGCGTGCCGCAAGGGTCTCGATCAGATCGACGTGCGGGCCCTCGACGACTTCAGCAACGGCGTCGGCAACATCTGCATAAGAGATGGTGTCGTACACAGAATCCGTTCGTGCAGCGAGAGACGTGTCCGTTGACATCGTCACGTCCACGATGAAAGTCTGCGGATCGGCGTGCTCGAAATCAAGGACGCCGTGCGTTCCCACCAGGGTCAAGCCACTGAGGTGAATCGAATCAAGGTTCATCGTTCCCACTTTCGCAATTGTTGATGAACTGCCACAGCGCTTACCGTGGCAGCAACGTTGTGTACGCGTACACCCCAAGCTCCATTTTCCCACGCAATTCCGGAGATCACAGCGGTAGACGTATCGCGGTCTTGAGCAATATGCTCACCGGTCATCGTGGCCGCAAGAAACCGCTTGCGCGAAGCACCCAGAAGTACCGGGTAACCGAGCTCGTCGATTTCTTTCCAGCGAGCCAAAATTTCCCAGTCCTGCTCACCAACCTTGGCAAAGCCAAGCCCCGGATCGAGAATAATATTGCGATCCTCAACTCCCGCAGCTTTCGCCAGAGCAAGCTGTTGGAAAAGTTCACTTTTCACAATCGTGACAAGGTCACCATCATAAACTGCCAAAGAATTCATTGACTGCCCGTTGCCACGCCCATGCTGGAGAATATAAGGAACCCCAAGCGAGGCTACTGTCGAAAACATCGTTGGGTCCGCTTGTCCCCCGGTCACGTCATTGACGATATGCGCACCGGCCTCGATTGCCTTGGCTGCCGTCGCCGCGTGGTACGTATCCACAGAGAGAGTCGCCTCCTGTGCGAGTTCACGCACGACGTCCCCAATGCGCGCCCATTCCTCATCAGCCGTCAGCATCGTGGCTCCCGGACGAGTCGATTCGCCCCCGATGTCAAGAATCGTGGCACCCTGAGCAATAAGTTCACGTCCGTGAGCAATTGCTGCCTCAGCTGACGCCCATTGCCCCCCGTCGGAAAACGAATCCGGCGTGACGTTCACAATCCCCATAATTTCCATGTTTCACCTCGATTGAATCAGGCTCATGGCCTCAGCGCGCGCAGCACCATCGCGGAGCCATCCGCGCACTGCGCTCGTGGTGGTCTTTGAACCGGGTTTTTTTACACCGCGCATGGTCATGCACATGTGTTCGGCTTCGATCACAACAATCACGCCACGCGCAGTGAGTCGCTTGACGAGCGCGTCAGCCACCTGCGTCGTCAGGCGCTCTTGGACTTGAGGACGGCGAGCATATCCTTCGACGAGGCGCGCAAGCTTGCTCAGCCCCGTCACTCGTCCGCTTTCCCCAGGGATGTATCCCACATGGGCCACACCGAAGAAAGGAAGCAGATGATGCTCACACATCGAATAAAACGGAATGTCCTTGACCAGGATGAGCTCTTGATGACCGATATCGAAGACAGTATCAAGAACCTCAGACGGGTCAGTGCCCAGTCCCGCAAAAATTTCAGCGTAAGCACGCCCCATACGAGCTGGCGTATCAGCGAGACCATCGCGATCAGGGTCCTCTCCGATTGCGATCAGGAGGTCACGCACTGCTCTTTCTACGCCGTCGGCATCGTATTTAGCGCTCATCGCCAGCCTCTGGTTCGGCAACCGGGCCGACCGTGCCGTCCACGGGGCCAATCCCCTTCACAGGATCGTCGTGCCTGTCATCTGCCGACGCCGAAGCAGGAATATCGACCGGCGGTAGGTCTGAAACCGGGCGGGTTTGCGCTGACAGCCACTGCTCGCGCGCAGGAGCTTTGACAATATCAGCGAAGATGTCCTTCAACTCTGCTTCGAGAACTGTTTCCTTTTCCAGGAGGCGTTCGGCAAGGCGATCAAGGACATGGCGATTGTTCATAATGACTTCCCATGCCTCTTGCGACGCTGTTTCAAGGAGCTGTCGCACTTCCTCGTCAATGACGCTAGCGGTGGAATCAGAGTAATCGCGCGACGATCCTCCACCCATGCGCGTCATCGGATCCGATTCATCGGCAGTGAAACGAACAGCACCAACGCGCGCGCTCATACCGTATTCTGCCACCATCTTGCGAGCGATCGATGTGGCCTTTTGAATGTCGTTTGAAGCGCCGGTTGACGGATCATGGAATACGATTTCCTCAGCCAAACGTCCACCCATCGCGTACACCATTTGGTCAAGAAGCTCGTTACGCGACACCGAATACTTATCCTCAGCTGGCATCACCATGGTGTACCCCAGTGCTCGACCACGAGGAAGAATCGTCACCTTCGTCACTGGATCGGTGTGGTTCAACGCGGCGGCAGCCACTGCGTGACCACCCTCGTGGTAAGCAGTCATGCGCTTATCTTGCGGGCTCATCACACGGGTGCGACGCTGCGGGCCAGCAACCACACGGTCAATTGCTTCATCAATGTCATCCTCAGTGATCTTCTCATGACCTCGACGAGCCGCGAGCAGGGCAGATTCGTTGAGTACATTGGCCAAGTCAGCACCAGAGAACCCCGGAGTACGACGGGCCACCGCATCTAAGGTGACATCCTCAGCGATCGGCTTTCCCTTAGCATGTACCTTGAGAATTTCGAGGCGTCCACTGAGATCAGGAGCATCCACCGCAATTTGGCGATCAAATCGTCCCGGGCGCAAGAGCGCAGGATCAAGGACATCGGGACGGTTAGTCGCTGCAATAACGATCACGGACGTACGATCGTCAAAGCCATCCATCTCAACCAGGAGCTGGTTCAGAGTCTGTTCACGTTCGTCATTTCCGCCGCCGATACCAGCACCACGGTTTCGTCCAACAGCATCAATTTCGTCAACGAAAATAATTGCCGGAGCCTGCTTCTTCGCCTTGGAGAACAAGTCACGCACGCGCGATGCACCCACGCCGACGAACATTTCGACAAACTCAGAGGCAGAAATATGGAAGAAAGGAACGCCAGCTTCTCCGGCAACAGCCTTTGCGAGGAGCGTCTTTCCCGTTCCTGGAGGGCCGTAAAGCAAGACACCACGCGGGATCTTAGCGCCCATTTTGCGGAATTTACCCGGCGTCGCGAGGAATTCCTTGATCTCAGCAAGTTCCTCAACAGCTTCGTCTTCGCCTGCAACATCAGCAAAGGTGATCTCCGGGAGGTCAGATTCGACACCGTCGCCCTTGATCTTGCCGAATTGTCCCATGCCCTGCTGCATCTTAGGGAAGAGCCAGAAGAACAGCGCCACGATCACCAACATGGGGAACATGAGTGAAATAAGTCCGCCAAGGAACGACTGCACGGGCACCGTGGCATCGTAACCGTGAGAGCTCTTGGCTTTTTCGATCAGGCCCGAGACCTTTTCCGCTTGGGGATCAATGTACTGGAATTGGATTTTCTTCGTTGCGCTCCCCTTATCCCCTTCAAGGGAGACAGGGACAACTTCCTTGTTGAGCAGTACCTGAACAACCTGGGACCCATCGGTCACCTGAATGTTCTTGATGTCACCCTTTTCCAAAACTTCGATGCCTTGCGACGTTTTGATTGAGGTGTACCCGCCGGGGTTGAGGAAATACACGAGCGATCCAGCGATCAACGCGATGAGGACAATACCACCCCAAATCGTCCGCCGTTGCTTTCGACGTTGTTCTTCTTCCTGCTCTTTCGTCAGTTCGGGAGCATCGTCATCATCCTTGTCATGATGACTGAAAATCGAGTGCTTCGGACGCTTCGACGACTGGTTATATTCGCGATTTGACCTGCGAATTTCTTTGCGATCAGGCAGCATTTTCTCTACCTGCTCGTTATCCTGGCGCCCGGTGTCCTGGGGCTGATTCTCGCTCAATTTTTCCTCCGTGATTATGGAAATAACCCCTCCATTTTACTTCATGGGACCACAACACATCGATGCGCTACTTTGTTAGCGTAACTACTGAGGAAAACGTGATCTTCCCACGATTTTTTTGCGCCCGTGCTCCCGGAAGTTCCACAACTTTTCCACCTGCTGGATGTGTCACAAGGTCATCGAGGGCGTCAATGTGTACGTACCTCAATTCCCCCGGACGAGCTCCCGCATCAAACGCAGCCAAACGCAATGCACGAGTGCGCACTGCGCGTGGCTGGCGTGCAAGCATCTTGGCATCAACGACGCCCTCACCGCAGCTCACCTCCTCAAGCGCCTGACGTCCAAGCGCATCAAGCACCTCGACGTCGTCGGCCAAGAGCCGCGCCGTCCGTGCCAGTGCTCCTACGACGTCGCCGGAAAGTTGCCCGAGTGCGGGCAGGATTTCGTGACGGATCCGGGCGCGGGTGAGCGGTTCACCCGCTGCGGTGCGCCAGGGACCATCGAGGGCATTGCTTGGATCGGTGACGATGGGCCAGCCAAGGGCCGCAACCGCAGCTTCGAGTTCTTCCTTGCGCAAGTGAAGAAGAGGCCGGTAGAGGGCGACGTCAGGAGCACCAGGAACGTGAGCCACTGCCCGCATCCCCGCAAGCGAGTTCGCACCAGAGCCACGAGTGAGTCCGAGCAGAACCGTTTCCGCTTGATCACACGCATGGTGTCCAACAAAAACTGCAGGCTGTTGTGGGCACACCTCACGAGCCGCATCCGCGAGCGCAGCGTAGCGAGCCTCGCGGGCAGCACCTTCGGGGCCTCCGAGCGAAGGAAGATCGACGCGTACACATCGAGCCTCAATATCTTCGTGGCACAAAAATTGCGTAACTTGGCGAGCTTCTTGTGTACTTTCCTCGCGTACCCCGTGGTCAACGACGAGGGCGAGAATACGTTGTCCGGTGCGTGCCGCCGCCCACGATGCCCCCGCCACCAATGCCATTGAGTCGGCTCCACCCGACACCCCGATAACAACATGCTCACCGACGTCGGGAAGCGAACGCAAGAGGGCGTGACGAACTGCGCTGAGTTGTGGAGCAGGGAAACTCATACTCGGGCCAGCCACAGTTGCGGTGATTCAAGCTCAGCGTTGAGAGGAAGATGAAGAGGATTTTGCCAGACTTTGTTTAACCTGTTCATTCCCCCTTCGGCAACGACAGCTTTGACGAAGTTTTCGCCCAGGTCATACTGTGCAAGTTTGTGGGCCAGTCCCGCCCAATCACTCAGTATCGTTTCCAGTTTGCCCTTGATTTTCCGACGAGTCTGAAGAGCTTTGGACAGTGGACGACGAGATGGGATCAGTGAAGAGGGCACAGAATTCATCACAAATTGTGCGTGCCCTTCGAGCAATGACAGCACAGCGATGAGATCGTCACGTGCCCCCGATTTGTCTGCCAGAGTCTGGCGAAAGCGCGAAATGATCACGTCCTTCAGCCACGGTGCAGCGGCGAATTGGATGGCATGTGTCATTTCGTGAACGCTGACCCACAGCGCCAGATCACGTCGGTCCAAATCGAACATCTCACGCAGTTGATAAACGTTTGGGGCAACAAGCGTCAATCGCGGTTCGCGAGCAAAGGGGTCAAACTGTCCCAGCACGCGGCGAGCTGCCAATGCGAGTGTTGGAGTTAATGCCAGATCTCCCACCGGATGATCGACAATTTTCAGCATCGTCTGCACGCTCTCTCGTGCGCGGCTCACCCATCCCAAACGAGAGACGACGTCGATACGCACATCCTCGATGTCGCAATGCTTAAGGCCCGATACTTCGCGCACAATTTCGGGGGCTCTCTTGGCCTGCTGACGCAAGTCAGCCACAATTGCACGTGCCGATGCGTCGCTTGCGGATGGGCCGGGGCCGGCAACCACCGAAGCGAGAGTGTGATGAAGCCAAGAAACCGTCATAGCTCCAGATTACCGCGCAGCGCGATCACAACGCGTACAAATCAGCAAGGAAAGAATCAATCACCGAGCGCATTCCCGGCGAAGCTCCTTCTGTGATGTTGTCAATGAGCACCGAGAACACAAGCGGTTGCCCCTTTGCCGTTTGCATGTAGCCGGATAGAGAATTGGCGGTAATTAAGGTCCCGGTTTTGGCCCGGACAATACCGGCCAAATCTGTGCCAATCATGCGTTTCCTCAACGTGCCATCGAGCGCCGAGATTGGCAGTCCTGGGCCAATTGCTGAGGCAGAGGGTTGATTCCACACGTGTAAGAGAATTTGTGATTGGAGCCGGGCCGTGAGCCGATCCGTGGTTGAAAGGCCCGAACTCGAAGAAAACACGGCACCTGTGACATCGCACCCAAGCTCACGCAAGTATTCCTTCGCCGCCGTCGCCGCCCCTTCGAACGTCGCTGGTTGCCCTTTTTCTTTGGCGACAAGCCGACCTAGGGCTTCGGCGATGGTGTTATCTGACTGCTTGAGCATCAATTCCACTAGTTCACGCACCGGAGCAGACTCAACGGTTGCAAGAGCGCGCGCATCCGAAGGAGCGGTGGCTCGCTGAGGCTCGCCTGCTTCAATTCCCGCCTTAGTGAGGGCACGAGCAAATGCCTGGGCCGCACGAAGATCGGGATGAGGAGCGTATTTGCCATTCACTCGCCCCTCATCGATTGCGATCGGTTGCAATTCCATGACGTAGATGTAATCGCCTTTGTCAAGGTCATGGTGGTAGGAGGCACCTTCGAAGAGCGAAGAGTCAACGGCGATGTTGACTTTGCGTGTTCCACTCTTTTTCAGTTCAGCCGCTGTGTGGCGCGCAAGTTGCTCAATTGATGCCCGACCTTCAGTAACATGCGGATCGCCTGGGCCCGCGCTCAGAAGAGTGTCTCCCCCGCCAACGAGGTAGACGGTGTTTCCGGCCAGCGCAGTTGTGGTTGGTAAGGTACGCTGCGGGCCGAGAACATTCAGAGCTGTCAACGCGGTCACAAGTTTCATGTTCGACGCCGGAGTAGTCGGCTGCGTGGGGTTGTATTCGGCAATCGTCTGACCAGTAAGCGGGTCCGCAACAGCAATCGAGGCATGTCCCGAAAAACGCCCATTCTTCACGAATTTCTCGATCGCTTTCTCAACCTGCGCAGACGACGGCGGTGCCGGAACAAAACGCGAGTCCACCGACGTCGGAGCCGCGTAGGGCGCAGCTGGGGTTTGTGCAGGAGCGACAGTGAGGATCCCCGGAACCACATCCCAGGCATCAGCTATCGCATACCCACCCAGCACAAGAGCACAAACTGAAATAAGAACGCGTGATTTCACCCCTCCATAGTGTCACACTTCGCCACACAAGGAGCGAGGGAGGGCACAAAGTTGACACATACGGGACGCAGGGCCTAAATGCGCGTTACAATTTCGATGAAGAAAATACTTATCGAGCAAAGGAACGCCATGGAGTTCGACGTCACGATTGAGATCCCCAAGGGGAACCGGAACAAGTACGAGGTGGATCACGAAACCGGCCGCATCCGCCTGGATCGTATGCTCTTTACCTCTACTCGTTACCCCGATGACTACGGATTCATCGACGGAACGCTTGGCGAAGACGGCGATCCGCTTGACGCTCTGGTCTTGCTGGAAGAGTCCACATTTCCTGGTTGCGTGATTCGTTGCCGTGCGCTGGGCATGTTCCGCATGAGCGATGAAGCTGGCGGCGATGACAAGGTTTTGTGCGTACCAACCGGCGATCAACGCGCATCATGGCGTACGGAAATTGACGACGTTTCCGAGTTCCACCGCCTGGAAGTTCAGCACTTCTTTGAGGTCTACAAGGATCTTGAGCCAGGTAAATCAGTTGAAGGTGCACACTGGGTCGGTCGCGCTGAAGCCGAAGCTGAGATTGAGCGTTCATTCAAGCGGGCCGAAGAAACTGGATACTACGATAAGCACTGAACGCACAAAAGCGCATGAAAAGGGGCGGGCAACGATGAAAGTTGCCCGCCCCTTTTCACGCCTTTTATCCCTCCTATACCTCGAAAGTCGGAGAAAATACGAGGAGACCCCTGCTGTGCGAGCGGGGCCTCCCATTGGAAAAGTATGAAATCATCCAACGCGCAGGTACACGGGCTTACCCCACACTGCACGCTCTTGAGTCCCCATTGATGGGTTCCATGCAGCGATATGCATACCGTTTCCGGTATAGAGCCCAACATGTCCCGGCCACCACAGCACATCTCCAGGACGAGCCTGAGAGGCAGGAACCTGGCGATAATCACCCCAGAATTGGTTCACATACGAGCCTGTGCGACGAGGAGTGGTGATACCAAATTTCTGGTAGACGTACCAAACGAATCCCACGCAGTCCCAACCGGTGTTTGGCGAAGTACCAGCCCAGACGTACGGCACGCCTTCAAACTGGCGCGCGTAAGAGACAACGGACGATCCACTGGCTGAAGTTGAACCCGAGTTCGACGACTTTTGTGCCGCTTTGCGTGCCGCTGCTTTTGCTTGCGCCTGACGTTGCATGTGCTCACGGGCAGCCTTTTCCGCCGCAGCACGCTCGGCAGCACGTTTCTGTGCAGCTTCTCGCTCAGCCTTATCGCGCGCTTGAGCTGCAGCCTTTTCCGCCGCAGCACGCTCGGCAGCTGCTCGCTGCGCTTCGGCACGCTCACGGGCCTCTTGAGCCAAACGCTCACGCTCAGCTTTTTCAGCCTCAGCACGTTGGGCCTTCTGCGCAGTCGCCTGGGCAAAAGCTGCTGCCTGCGCAGCTTCCTTTTCCTTCACAGCCTTGGTCGCGGCGTCGGCGTCGGCCGCTGCCTGCGCGGCCGCTTGAGCGCTCTCCTGAGCTGACTTTGCTGCCGCCTTGGTGGCGGCCGCCTCAACCGCAGCTTCTTGGCGAGCCTGATCAGCTACGCCCTTGGCACGCTCTTCGTTATCGAGGCGAGCCTGTTCAACAATTTCTGCCGCTGCCGCCTTGGATCGTGCCACGCGCTCGGCCTCAAGCTCGTCAAGTCGCTTCGCCTCAAGATCAGCTGTAGTGCCCTTCTGTGCGGCGAGGACACCGGCTAGCTGACCACGCCGGGCTGAAGCCGTTGCAAGCTGAGCGGTGACGGCATCTGACGCGGCCTGTGCCGCATCCGCTGTCGATCCAACCCGCTGCGCGACGGCGGTTGCAGCCTGCGCTGCAGCGTCGGCTTTCTTCTGAAGCGCAGTCGCAATGTCGAGAAGAGCCTGGAACGCCTGAACTGTGGAGTCAACGTGGGAGGCAAGGGTACCGAAGGCACGCTGCTTCACCTGAGCCTGAGCCAAGGAATCGGCACCCATGAAGTAGAAAGAAGACTGAATTCCCGCAGCAGAATTTTGATACATCGCCTTCGAGACATTGCCAAGCTCGCCGCGAGCGCGCTCAACGTCTGCTTTCGCTGCGTTCGCCTTTTCTTGGGAGTCCATTGCACTGTTCACAGCCGCGTTCATGTCACCTTCGGCGCGCACAGCTTGAGCCTGCGCACGTGCAGCCGCTTCTTCAAGCTGTGAGGACTGCGCGGAAAGCTGTGCGAGCTCATTCTCTACGTGCGACAGCTCGCTCTGTGTTTGTGCCTGTGCGGAATGGGCATCTCTGACTTCATCGTCAGTTGTAGGGTCGGCGCTCGCCAGCTGAACACCACCAGCGGCTACCGTGAAGGCAGTCAACGACAGCAACCCATATTTCACTGCTCGTTTCACGTGAATTTTCCTCCATCCGCCGACGGTTGACGGCGTGTGCGCTTGACCCGGTGAACCGGATCAAATATCTGAACCAAAATCGAGAATATAACAATTCTTTACAAAAGGAAACAGCTCCCCCAAAATTCCCAAAAAACTCATTTGTCACAGGAAAGCCGTTTGATGCTCTTTTGTTTCGTTCAGTGTCGTCAAACGTGGAAAATGTAGTGCTATCTTTGTTCCGCCGCCAGTACAGTAGGGATATGCGAACGTGGGAAAACGACATGATCAGCGGGTACGTACAGACCACCCTCCCCCTTCACGACGACGATTGCGGGCCTGTTGTGGCAACCCTCACACGGCCATCGTCACCGGTGGCACATCCCCGTTTCGTTGTGCTCGCGATCCATGGTTGGAATGATTACTTCTACCAACTTCCCCATTCCGAGGCTGTGATGGATGCCGGCGGCGCTTTTTACGCGATCGACTTACGCCGCTATGGGCGGTCGTGGCGCGAGGGACAGACCTGGGGGTATATCGAAAGTCTTTCTTCCTACGACGAAGAAATACACGCCGCACTCGACGTCATCCATGAGGAAGTCGGCACCGATATCCCGTTCATCCTCTACGGACATTCAACTGGCGGGCTTACCGCGTCACTGTGGGCTTCGCGTCACCCCGACGCACTTGATGGCCTGGTCCTCAACTCCCCCTGGCTCGAATATCAAGGATGGAGTAGTACCCGCGTGGCTGGTCGCCCACTCATCGAGGCAATTTACAAAATGGCACCCTCAACCTACGTTCCGGTTCCCGACACCGGGGTGTATTCATCCACTCTCACGCGATGGAATCCCGATCCACGCTATCGGCACACACCGTCGTTCCCAGTTTATGTGGGGTGGCTCCGCGCAATCGCAGAAGGCCACCAACAAGTGGCGCTGGGGTTGGGGATCGAGTGCCCTACCCTCGTCCTGACGTCTGCAAAGTCTGCAATTTCTTCTCCGACACCCGAGCAGGCGACACAGTGCGATGTGGTGCTCGACGTTGAACAGATTTGGAAACGTGTAGCCGGCCTGGGATCACACGTCACGTTGGTCAAAATTCAGGGCGCCATTCATGACGTTCTCCTTTCCGACGACGATGTGCGCGCACGTGCCATTTCAGAAATCAGAACGTGGGTGGACGCCTACGTCACGCGGTAGCCGCCGCAGAGAATATGTGTTGTGAATGGGGTAAACGGCGCTTGCCGTATTCACATCACAAAAAGTCTGCTAAACGCTGGCCCGAATCGAGTTGCCACACAAGCCACGCATTGCGGTACTTCCCGGCGCCTACGGCGTCGGCAGCTTCTTGAGCTGTTGCATATTCGGTGCCGTCCTCGCCACGCAGGAAGCCAGACTCAGTCAGCGTCATCTGAACATCGATTCCACGACGTCGTGAGTACCAACGGACCGTCGCTGGAGCATTGACTTGAGCTGCGATTCGAACAAGAGCCTCATGTCCGTTCTGCTCGCTGGTGACGGATGTCTTTTCTTGAGAACGGTGCGAGTTGCTCCATCCGTGAGGATGTTCGTATGCAGCACGGGCAACAGCTGCTTCAGCTTCGCGCGCGGACGCACCCTCGTCAAAGATCTGGTGTTCGTTTGCCTCCGGCGCAGCATCATCCCACAGGCGCTGTTCTGGACGGCGTGCAGCCCGACGAGTTTCCTCGTACATCAACGCTTCGAGTTGGGGGCCTGCCGGCTTTTCCTTGGTATTCCCCAAATGATCGCCATCCATTACCGGATCCGCATTGTTTTTCCCAGCATGAGCAGACAAGACTGTGCCTTCAGCCGGCTCATCGCCTTCGAGAGGCTGAACAGCTTCGAACCCACCCTCAGAAAGCTCAGCCAACATAATGGCGGTATCGGTTCGCACACTTGAGGCATCATCCGAGGTGTACTCAGCCATTTCCTGGGGATCCATATGAGGAACAGACTTTGTGGTCTCTTTCTCCATCGCCACCAAGACGGGATTTTCTTCTTCGGAAACAGGCTTTTGCTTCACAGGAGGCGTGTACCTCGCAGGCCGCGGAACATCAGCGGAATTCCAGCCAGTAATATGCCAGGGACTTTCCTCAGCTTCTTGTGACGCGCCAGCTTCGACTTCCACAACTGTTCGTGCTGGGGTCAGAATGCCGGGAATTTCACGAACGATCTTTGCCAGTTCAACCAGTACACCGTTTGCACCGTCGTGAAGAATGATACGGTTCGCCTCAACACCTTGACCTCCGAGAGCAGCGAGTGGAGCGAGAACATCCTGCGCAACTTCGCTGGCGAAGAGGAACAAGCGTGGGCCACCGCGCGTCACAGGAGTAGTGGTGTCGATAAAATTCTGGAACTCACTGGTGAAGTTACGCTCGCCTCCAAAGAGGGCTGCCAGGCGTGCGCGAGTAAAATCAGCGTGACGACCTGCGCGCGCCAGAGAGGAAAGAAGGCCGTCGGCATCTAAAAATTCGTGAACTTCAATAGTCACGACTTGCCCCGAAGGATCCAGAGCGATCAACGATTCTTGGGAACCACCACGGACATCGGAACTCACCCACCCCACCTCAAATAAGGGGTGATCGAGAAGGGCCACTGCCTCAGTCGATACTGCAGCAAGAAGTTGAGCGGTTTGTTCTGCACTGAGTTGCGGATGGGACGGAGCTGCCACTAACCGTCCATTCTCAAGTGCAAATACAGCCACCGTGCCACCCTTTCATTTCGCTAGCACTTACTAGCGCTACCTGTACCCATTGCCAACAATAGCGCTATTTACTGCCACTTTCGAGCTACCACATGTGCAAAACTTCCCAGCACGAGCGTACACCGCTCGCACCTGCGGAAAAGTCCTATCGGAGTCGTTCTTCACTTTGCAAAAGCGCACCCGGCACATGCAAGACGCGCTTGATCAGTTCGCGCTCCGTGTGGCCCACACGCACCCGTTCCCGATACACACAGCGACTGTGCAGAGTCGGCCAGACCGAGCCGCCGAACGTGATCAAGCACGACGCAGACGAACACTTCCGAGACCCCAACACGGCGGGCGATTGCGGGAACCGCTCCGCCTATCTGGAGTTCCGCAAGTACTTGCTCGAAAGCGTTCATCGCCATGCACCAAGTATCAGCGAGCCGATCTGGAATACCCCCACCGCGATCATCCAGGCAACCACCAGTTGAACAACAACCGCCACCACAGTGCGTCGGCCTCCAATCAATCGGGCCTGTTCTGCAACTGTCGCTAAACACGGGGTGTAGAGAAGCACGAAAAGAAGGAACGAATAGGCAGCAAGCCCCTGGTACCCTTCGCCAGCACTGGCGGTGAACGTTTCAGTCAGAAGCGTCGGCAACGCACCGAGATCGTCACCATTTTCTTCGGCGTCGCCAGCAGCGGACGGATCCATGTTGTAGGAGGCAACGATTGACGACACAACCGTTTCCTTTGCGACAAAGCCTGTCATGAGAGCGCCCGTCATGTGCCAATCGCCGAAACCAGCGGGAGTGAAGACTGGCTCTAGTACCTTTGCCACCTGGCCATACGCAGAATCAGACATCGGCATACTCTCATCGGCGAAAGAATACTTGTTCGAGGTGGGGATTGATGACAGCAACCACACACCCAGCGTCATCACAAGGATGATCTTGCCTGCCGAACGAACAAACGCCCAGGTTCGAACTACCACAGCGCGCACGAGTAACCATACCCGCGGTACTTGATACGCAGGAAGAATGAGCATGAGAGGCGACGAGGAGTAATCACGTCCCAACCAGCGCTTCAGGACTGCAGCGCCGGCAACAACTGCCACCATTGAGGCCACATACATTGAGAAGACGACCGTGCCGGCATGAGAGGGGAAGAAAATTTTCGCCACCATGAGGTCGATCGTCAGTCTCGCAGCACACGAGGTGTAGGGCGTGATGAGAACAGTAATGAGTCGTTGTGTCGAACTTGGCAAGCTCCGAGCAGCCGATAACGACGGTACATTACAGCCAAATCCCATGATTAAGGGCAGGATCACGCGTCCATCGAGACCAATTTTTCGCATGAGGCGATCCCCCAGGAACGCCACACGCGCCATATACCCGGTATCTTCCAGAAGCGAGATCACCACAAAGATCACGGCGATGAGCGGCACAAATGATGCGACGACGCCGGCGCCAGTGGCCACACCCGAAATCAGGAACGAACTGAGCCACGGCGCGTTCGCACCAAGAGTATCGAGCAACCAGCCCAAACCGTTGGCAAGGGAGAACGCTCCTGGATCGGTCGAAGAAAAAATCGCGTCAAAGGCATCTTGGGCAGGACCAATCCATTCACCCGCAAGTTTGAAGGACAGCCACATCAGTGCTAAGAACAGCGCTGGCCCGATCACAGGATTAAGGAGAACACGATCAACCTTATCGGAGGCTGTGTCCACCGGTTGTGGAATGTCGCCACCGAGGCTCGCTTCGATTTGCTCCACCCATGCAAAGAGCTCCTGCGCACGTTGAAGGTCAGGCAACTGCGATGCATCATTTTCCAGATCAAGGCCAGCAGACGCACTCTCTCCACACGAACAGCTAGATCCGCGCGAGCAATTCTTACCAGTCGTGGTCTCAGACAAAAGTGGGAGCCCGGCGGGAGCCGGAAAACCGGGAGCCAGAGGATCGGGGGTCACACCACGAAGAGTGGAAGGAGCAGCCAAAGCGGCGCGAGTAAATGTGGTAACAGCGTCAGCAACACGACGGTCACGCGGATCAGCGAGCATGACAGGCACACCAAGATGACAAGCGAGGACGTCCGGATCAAGCTCGCGCCCATTGGAATGTGCCACGTCGGCCATTGTCACGACGACGGCGACAGGAAGACCTGTGTGACCGATTTGCGCGAGCAAGTAGAGCGAGCGCGTCAACGAGCCACCGTCGAGAACTGCCAAGACGAGGTCAACTCCGCGGTAGCGTGCCGGATCAGTCAACGTTCCTGGAGCCGACGCGAGGTGGTCGGACACCACTTTCTCATCCGGGCTTGCTGGGAGAAGAGAGTACGTACCGGGCAAATCGAGAACCCGAACCCCCAGGGCATCCCACGTTCCAGATTGCACTTCGACGGTGGTTCCTGGAGCATTCACCGTTTTTTGGTGAAGACCGGTAATGGCGTTAAAAAGAGTTGATTTTCCGACGTTAGGGTTTCCCACCAGCGCGATCGTTGGCGCGCCGACGCCGGTGGACACACTGTTGTGGACAGTTCGTTTCACGCGCACTCCTGTGCGCTGATCTTGCGCGCAGAGACATGATCGATCGCCACTCGCGATCCAGAAACATTGAGCACCAGTCCTGCGAGCGTGCGGTGGGTGACCCATGCTCGGGCACCCGGTCGCACGCCCAGCTCGTTCATGCGCAACACCGAGTTTTCGGGAAGTGAAATTTCGGTGAGGCGAAGAGCTACCTTGGTTGGGCAGTCACTCAGGAGCATCGGTCCTCCGTCTCTCATCTACGAACTGGCGAGCGATTTACTCCCAGCGTGTGGCTCGAAAGCCAGTTTTTCCGACCGCACAGGATAATGGTTTTTATTACACCTGCTGGTCACAATGACACAATAAACTTAGGGTACGCTCAGTTCTCGATTTTCGAAAGTGTTTCATCACATAACTGGGCGGCGAGATTTTTCTCGCCGCCCAGTGTCGGTTCATCACTGACGAAATATCAGATCAGTCCACGATCACGCAGTAGCGTAACCTTCGCCCTGATAATCAGCGATCTCAGACTCGTTGTGGACTTCAGCGCGCGCAGCCTCAAGGCGAGCAATCGGTACGCGGAATGGAGAGCATGACACATAGGAAATTCCTGCCGCCTGGAAGAAGTGGATCGACATTGGATCACCACCGTGTTCACCACAGACCCCCATCTTCATCCCCGGTTTCGTTGACCGCCCACGCTCAACCCCCATCTGGACCATCGCGCCGACGCCCTTCTGGTCAATGGTCTCAAACGGTGAAATACCGAAGATGCCCTCATCGAAGTACTCCTTGAAGAAGGCGCCTTCGACGTCGTCGCGAGAGAAGCCCCACGTGGTTTGAGTCAGGTCATTCGTGCCGAAGGAGAAGAAGTCCGACTCTGCAGCAATGCGATCAGCCGTGACCGCCGCACGCGGAAGCTCAATCATGTTGCCGATAGGGATGTTGAGTTCAACACCTTGCTCTTGCGCAACCTGACGTACCACTGCTTCGGAGCGATCTCGAACGATCTGCATTTCACGCACTGAGCCAATCAGAGGAACCATCACCTCAGAACGAGGATCCTTGCCTTCCTTAATGAGTGCAGCGGTCGCCTCGGCAACTGCGCGAACTTGCATCTCGAACAGGCCGTGCATCTTCAGCCCAAGGCGCACGCCACGCAGACCTAGCATCGGGTTCTGTTCGTGATTTGCCTCAATTGCCGCCATCATCTGACGCTCATCGTCAGTGACCTCTTCGCCCCGAGCCGTCTTGGCAGCAAGTTTAACCTTCGCCTCCGTGAGGTCCTGAAGGAACTCGTGCAGTGGGGGATCAATCAAGCGGACAGTCACCGGTAGGCCATTCATTGCCAGGAAGATTCCCTTGAAGTCCTCTCGCTGGAGAGGCAGAAGCTCGCTAAACACAGCCTCGCGCTCTTCTTGGTTCTTTGCCAGAACCAAGCGTTCGATAAGGACGCGGCGATCTCCCAAGAACATATGCTCAGTGCGGGTCAGGCCAATTCCGGTAGCACCGAAATCGCGAGCGCGTTGAGCATCTTCAGGAGTATCAGCATTCGCACGAACCTTCATTGTGGCGGTCTTATCAGCGTGCGTCAGAATATGGTGGACAGCAGTGACCAGTTCCTCCGTGTCCTGATCTTCCGACGCCGCCAAACCAGCTTCCAGTCCGTGGGCGATGTATGTCGTCACCGGAGAATCCGATACCGGCACTGCTCCTTGGAAGATCTCGCCAGTGGTGCCGTCAATCGAAATCACGTCACCGACCTTGAGTTCAAGGCCTGAGGACTTGATTATCAATGTCCCTTCTGCTTCGTTCACCAGGAGATCTTCAGCGCCGACCACTGCGGTTCTTCCCATGCCGCGTGCCACAACGGCCGCGTGGGAGGTCTTGCCGCCGCGAGCTGTCAGCACGCCCGAGGAGACGACCATACCCTGCAGATCGTCAGGGTTTGTTTCACGGCGAACGAGGATGACGGATGCGCCAGCTTCGGTCCTTTCGACGGCGGTTGCGTTATCCATCACAATCTCGCCCACTGCGGCACCTGGCGACGCAGGCATACCCGTCGAGACCGGCGTCGGCGCCGACGAGCGATCAAACTGCGGGAAGAGCAACGACGTTAACTGAGCGCCAGTGACTCGGGTCAGGGCCTCATCGCGGGTGATGAGTTTCTCGCTCACCAGCTGATCAGCAATACGGAAGGCGGCTCCTGCCGTGCGCTTGCCGACGCGAGTTTGGAGCATCCACAACTTACCGCGCTCGACAGTGAACTCAATATCGCACAGGTCACGATAGTGAGTTTCGAGGGTCTTCATAATCGAGATGAGCTTGTCATATGCCGCACGATCAATCTTCGCCAAGTCCTCAAGTGAGAGCGTGTTACGAATACCGGCAACCACGTCTTCGCCCTGAGCATTTTCGAGGTAGTCACCGTAAGTTCCTGATTGACCTGTCGATGGATCGCGGGTGAAGGCCACACCGGTTCCCGAGCCGTCACCCATGTTTCCAAACACCATGGTTTGAACGTTCACAGCAGTGCCGAGATCGTGAGGGATGTGCTCACGACGGCGGTAGATTTGCGCACGTTCTGTGTTCCAGGAGCGGAACACTGCCTCAATGGCGAGATCAAGCTGCTTGCGTGGGTTTTGAGGGAAGTCTTCGCCGGTGGCATTGCGGAAGATCTCCTTGTATTGAGCCACGAGTTCTTTCAGATCCTCTGTGGTCATATCGAGATCGCCGCTGTATCCCTTGCGCTCTTGCAAACTGTGAAGTGCGTTTGAGAAGAGATCACCATCGACGTCCATGACAGTCTTGCCGAACATCTGAATCAAGCGGCGATAGGAATCCCACGCGAAACGCTCATTGCCTGACTGCTGGGCCAGACCTACCACAGAGTCATCGTTGAGACCGATGTTCAGCACTGTTTCCATCATTCCTGGCATGGAGAACTTTGCTCCTGAACGCACCGAGACAAGGAGCGGATTGCCACTATCACCGAGGTCCTTGTGCATTGCCTGCTCGACATCGCGAATCGCCTTCGTTACTTCAACGCTGAGTGAATCTGGCACCTCGCCGTCGGTGAGATAGGTGCGGCACGCCTGCGTTGTAATCGTGAATCCAGGAGGCACTGGCATTCCCAGTTTGGTCATCTCGGCAAGGTTGGCACCCTTACCGCCGAGGAGATCCTTCATGTCCTTGTCGCCTTCGGCGAACGCGTATACGTACTTCGTCATATGATTCCCTCCGTTGGGAGCGGCCCTGCTACGCTCGGGGCCACATCGACTTCAAAGATTCGTCGTTGAATCCACACCCAAGTCTAACACTTGTGACACACCCCATGCACCCGACGTCGGGGCTTGAGTCCCAGACTGTCACGAAGCGACAAGCTGGGTGTTTGGCGAAGAAATCCCACCAAACACCCCGCTTTCACCACATTGTCATTCTTTGATTGGCCACGGCTCAAGGTCACTTTCCTCGGGCTTGTCTCGGTTGACCATAGCTGGCAGCGCTGCCGCTGCTGCACAGACGAGGGCAAAAACCACGAGCATTGCCACGACAACCGACAGCAGGGAGAAATGTATTCCCAGACCAACAAGTGCAGCGAAGACGCCTGCGGCCACGAGGAGGGCACCCCACAGAATCAAACCAATTTTCATTGTGTTCTCCTACTTCTTTTCATTCGCCAATGACGGTGTCGAGTCAGCTTTTTCTTCAAGATCGATTTGTCCAAAGCCAAGCTCAACTTTGACTTTTCGCGCCTGATCGGGGTGTTCAACAGCGGCAGGTGTGGAGTAAGTGATGGCCATCGCTAAACGATTTCGTGGCGCGAACGTGAGGTTTCCACTGGTTGCAGATCGGCGCCCGCGCTGAGGATCGATCACGTGAGACGTGTGTGACATCGACACTGATGCTAAATCACCGTTCGCAGCTTGCCAGGCTCCACTTTCTGGCACCTGGATCTCACCAACTGTGTGCAGTTCAAAAATCACCGGATCTTTGGGATCGACGGTGATGTGCATGTGCCCCACACCGGCGCTCAGCTCATCGCCATCAGACAAGTCACGCGCATGGTACGTACGATCCGTCACGATGGAGACATCATTGGGTGCCCAACTTGTCGAGAAAAGGGAAACATGAGGCGCTGTCACAACGCGTTGCGGCAAGAAACCTGCCAGCATCACCATTGGGAGGAGGGCAAGTGAGGCAACGACACTGACAAGCGTCAGCCATGTTCCGCGTCGGCCAGTAATCCCCGCGATCATCACGGCACCACCGGTGATAATTGCCCCCGCACCGGCAGCGACAGTGGCAGCAGCGAGAGTCGGCCCCATCACAAGAAGCACAATTGCAGCGGCGAGTGCGGCCAGAGCGAAGGACACCAAAATGTACGAAGCGGAGACTGCCGGTGACGCTTTGCGTTGGCGAGTTTTGCGGCCTTCCGACGCCGTGGACGGCGACTCCCGATAAGAAGAGACAACGTCGTCAGGCCCAGTCGGTGCTTGCTCAATTTGTTCAGTGAGCACGGTCTCCTGCTCAGGTTGTGCCGCAGCAGTCGGCGCAGCCTCAGCTGTCGCGGGTGGCGTCGGTAGATCCTTACCGTGGCGACGCATTGCCCACATCGCCACAGCAATCCCAAGAACAACGATGACGAGCACAGTTGCGAAACCTGAACCGACACGGAACGGAACGAAGAATGGTCGATCAACGAACATCCACAGACCCAGCGCCAACAGTCCGACACTGAGGATAAATGGGCCACTGAAGTCGCCACCAACAGCAGATTCAAATTCGATCTCCTCGCTCGTGACTTTCGGAAGGAAAAGCCAGGCAAGCGCATAGGCAATCAATCCCAAACCCGCGAGGGACGCCAAAATCACTGCACCAATGCGCACCACAATAGGTGCCACGTTCCATCGATGTGCCAAACCGGCACACACGCCACCGAGATAGCCGTCTGGAGTACGGCGCAGCGGCGATTTCCTCATCGAAGTAAAAATGTTCATGGCTCAATCCTGGCAAAATCACCACCACCACCGATATGAGGGGACACCCTGGTTTCACCCTGATCTGTGCCATGCACCGTTTTTAGGCAAGCGCCACGTGACACAATAGAAGGGTGAGCACCCCAGATTATTCCTTCCTCAGAGGGCCCAAGACACCTGAGCGCCCGCCGCTGTTGCGCCGACACCCGCGTATCCTCGCGGGCGTATGTCAGGCCCTGGCCACACATCTGGGCGGAAACGTGGCAGCATGGCGGGCTGGTTTCCTCCTCGCCTGTATGTTCTACGGACTCGGCGCAGGAGTGTACATCATCCTGGTGTTGGCAGTCCCTCATGCCGACCCAACTGAGCACGTTGCCCCACGTCTTGCTCCTAAATTGGCCGCTCCGACACCCGTGCGTTCATACACGCCCCCGTCGCGAAAGTCTCTCCTGTTTGCAAGCCTTCTTATCCTGACAATCGCAGCGGTGATCGCATTGATGGCGGGATCTGATAGTGCCGCATCAACTAGCGTTGTTTTCCCAGTCCTGATTTTCTTTGTCGGAGCAGCAGCCGCGTGGGCACAACCCGGCGACGGCGTTGCTGTGAGCTGGACAGTAATTGGTGCTTCCCTTGCCACACTCGGGTCGGTGATGATGATCGCCCAAATCTTGGGATGGCAAGCAACTCTGGCCGGCGTCGGCGTCGGCCTCGTCATGCTCACTGCCGTGAGCGTTGTCCTGGCCGGAGTCTTTTTACGCAACAAAAACCAGCTCTTCGTCGAACAAGCCCGGAGAATCCGGGAGTCAGAACGCGCCAATATCGCTGCTCACCTGCACGATTCTGTGCTCCAAACTCTCACCCTCATCCGGGCACGGGCCGATGATCCGATTGAAGTTGCCACTTTGGCACGAACTCAAGAACACGATCTGCGACGCTATCTCTACTCCGACCGAGGCGCTCACGGCACATCGCTTGCCGAAGAAATTCGCACACTTTCGAACACTATTGAAGCCACGTTCCACGTCGAAATCGACGTCGTCATCTCGGGAGATTCGCCACCAACACGCACAACCCAAGCCCTAGTGGGAGCAACCCGCGAAGCGCTGACAAACGCGGCGAAACACGGTTCGCCGAAGATCTCGCTGTTCGCGGATCTTTCGACTGATCTGTGCGAAGTCTTTGTTCGCGACCGCGGAACAGGCTTTACCCTCGAATCGATCCCTTCAGACCGCGCAGGAATTCGCGATTCGATCTATGCGAGATTACAGGGCGCAGGAGGCGAGGCAGAGATCCGCTCTCCCCTCCCCAGCGGCGGAACTGAAGTGAGAATGCGCATCAACGCAGGAGGCAAAAAATGATCTCAGTATTCATTGTGGACGATCACCCACTCGTCCGTTCCGGTGTTCGTAGCCAATTGGACGCGTTCGACGGCATCGAATACGCAGGTGAAGCAGGCAGTGTTGACGGCGCCGTCGCCGCTCTGACTCACTGCGATCCAACACAGACCCCCGATGTCGTCCTTCTCGATGTCCATCTCCCCGGAGGGAACGGGGCAGGGGGCGCCGAGGTCGCCAGAAAAGTGCTGGCACGCGGTGTCCCCACACGCTTTCTCGCACTATCTGTTTCTGATTCTGCCGACGACGTCGTCGCAGTCATTCGCGCAGGCGCTCGCGGCTACGTCACCAAAGCCGTGAGTCCGGAAGAACTCCACGAAGCCATTACGCGCGTCGCCAGCGGTGACGCAGCGTTCTCTCCGCGTCTGGCAGGCTTTGTCCTCGACGCTTTCCGCGGCAGTCCTTCTCCGGGATTGCAGGACGACGAGCTCAATCGACTCTCTGCCCGCGAACAAGAAGTCATGCGCCTCATCGCCCGTGGATACACCTATCGCGAAACAGCCTCGGAACTGTTCATTTCAATTAAAACGGTCGAAACGCACGTCTCTGCCGTCCTGCGTAAACTCCAGCTCTCCAACCGCCACGAGCTTTCGCGCTGGGCCGCAGCCAGAGGAATCTAACCGCCGTTCTCTCCGATAGGATCAAGGCATGAGCTTTCTCCTCGCGATTATCTATGCCACCTTCATCTCACTTGGACTACCAGATCAAGTTTTTGGCTCAGGATGGCCGGTTATGGGACCCGCGCTGGGGGCAAACAGCGAATCGGCAGGCATCATTTCGATGGTGGCCACGTTCGGTACCATCATCTCAGCAATGACCAGTTCACGATTGCTCCGACGATGTGGAACGTTCAAGGTGTCGGCTGTGTCGATCGCTCTGACTTCTGTCTCCCTCTTGGGATATGCTGCGGCTCCGAATTTTCTTTGGGTACTCGCGCTCACCATTCCCCTGGGTATGGGCGGAGGTGCGATTGACTCAGCGATGAATTCCTTCGCGGCTCTTCATTTTTCTTCGTCGCACATGAATTTTCTTCACGCGTGCTGGGGCATCGGGGCATCGGCCGGACCGTTGATCATGGGTTTTTTCTTGAACATCGGGGCTTGGCGCGGGGCATACGTCGCCCTCGCGCTGATCCAACTCGCTTTGCTCGGTCTCTTTCTTCTGTCACGACGAGTCTGGGAATCGGCGCCGTCGGCGGTATCTGTAACCGATCACGCAGCGGAGACTAAAAGCCCGACGACGGGGCGGCATGGACGCGGGCTACTGACCGCAGCACTTCTTGGGTTTTTCGTTTACTCAGCTGTGGAAGTGGGAGCTGGTTTGTGGGGTGCCAGTTACCTTGTACGGCGCTTCGCGACAGATCCGAGCGTTGCCGCAGCGTGGATCGGAGCAATGTTTATTGCGTTAACCCTGGGGCGCATGGGAGCCGGCGTGGGTGCGAAGTGGATCTCGAATCGCAACCTGATGAGGATAGGTTTCACGGTTGCAGGTTGTGGAGCAGCGGCTATGCTTGGCGGATCTGAACTTGGCGCAGCAATCGGTTTGGTGTTGATCGGCCTGGGGTATGCGCCGATTTACCCCACGATGCTGAAAGAAACTTCAACGCGCTTTGGCACGCTCCAGACTCCCCGGGTTATGGGCCGTCAGATTGCCGCTGCATATATTGGGCAAACCTTCATTCCGCCGTTGATTGGTGTGGCGCTTGTACAGATATCGCCCCTCGCACTTCCGCTGACAATTCTTGCGGGAATTGTGATCACTAGCGGCGCAACCGAAGTCATCAACCGTCAGCAGAAGGCTCGCACGGCACGTTAACTTTGAGGCAGACCAAGCATGATCAGCACAGAGATCAGATCATCGTGACTGCGAACCACTCCTGCACGCAAATTCACAAGAGCAACCCCGATCGCCATCACTGCCAGGGTCACAAACACCACTGCACCGACGTCCCACACGAGCAGACGCATGAGCCGTGCTGGTTCCTTCGAGCGTAACCGAACTCCTGCCCACAGCCACGCGCGGGAAACAAATGCGGCACAAGCGAGAAGAACAATTACTCCAAGCCCGATATACACCTTGCTCATTCCTTCTGCAGCCGACGCAGACGCCATGAGCCGAGGCATATGGTTGACATTGGTGTGAATTTTTCCAGTTTGCACCTTTCCTAGCCATGTCAGTGCAGGGCCAAGATAGCGTTTCCACTGTTCCCAGCCGTGCTTTCCTCCAGGGACATACTCAGTTGTCAGCACTCCCGCATGTCCGCGCACTGAGGCGAGATTGTGAATCAACGTTCGAGCACCGGAATCGAGGCTGGCATCTCCTGCAACAGCGTACAGATTGAGTGTCGGCGCCCATTTGAGCATGTGGGAGATCGAAAATTCCGATTGGACTTTCACGCTTGTGCGCAAAAGCCCGCCCATTTCGGGGGCGTCAGATCCAGACAGTGAGATCGCGTTGCGGAAAGTGTCGCGCGCCATGACAGCCAATGCTGGCGCAGTATATCCACCAGCAGAGATACCCGAGAGCGTCCACATTTTCGCATCATGACTCACAGGAAAATTCGCCACGATCATCGCAGGGATGTCACGAGCGGCCCAAGTGCCAACTTTGGGACGCCCCGGCAGGTCTACCCCGTCGGGCTGGAGAGGATCCACCCAGAGCAACGGAATCACAAACACGCTCGGACGGAGCGCGCCAGAGCGAATCGCTGTGTCCATCTGGCGAGCTAGGCCAAGGGCCTGAGGAATCGCAGCAATTTTTCCAGGATATCCGTGAAGAAATTCCACAACGCCCAGATCTTCGCTGTCTTGCCAGCCCTCGGGAGCCCAGATAATGACATCGTTGCGAATCTTTGATTGCGGACCAGTGAAGGTTGTCCGGTAGTAGTGACCAGGTGCGTCCTTCCCCTCAGGATGAAACTCGGTAAGTTTGACCCGATAACGCGGATCACTCTTGCCCTCCCACACCGCCTTCTCACGGGATGGCATGTGAGCCACAGCTTTCACATCTTGAACCTCAGAGCTACCGAATGCCAGATGTGCTACGGCAGGCCACGTCTTGGCAAACTGCGACACTCGATTCATCTGGATTCCCATAGCCCCCAGCCCCACCACGGCCGCGAGGGTGATCGCAAGCACTGCCCGTGCGATGTGCCCACGACGGAGGAACCGCGTCGCATTAATCATGGCAAAGAGTGCCAGCGCCACAAAAAGGACGAGGAGGAATAGTGATCGAGGGCTGAAGTTCATGAACTAATATTGAACCTCTCAAACATAGTTTTGTCTCAACCTGGAGTCGGACGGCGCTCCGGCCATCGTCACCGTCACATTCCAAGTTGGCGAACAAACGTGAGGATATTGTCGATATGGCGCAGATTTGCGAACTTTCGATCAACGATTGCGACGGCGCCGAGGCAGGTGCTGACTGTGGTCAGCCCCACGCCAAAAGTCCACAGGATTTGCGCGCTGACGTCGGTAGCACACGGTGACATCACGGGCGCCACGCCGCCGGCGCGCCTATCTGCCATTTTTATCATCGCAACCCCGCTCACTAACGCAAGTCCGATACTTCCATACACTCCTGCAAGGCTGAGACTTGGCCGACCATGTGCATCGAGGAGAGCTGCAGGAACATTGAGCGAAACAGGGCGAGCTCCTGCCAGAACCTCACCAAACCATGAAATACACTCCGGAAATACTTCGCCCCAACTTTTCCACGAATGTGTCGCGCGCGGGTCATGTATGAGCACAGTTGAACCGCTGCGTTTGCCAGCCAGAGCAAGTTTTGCCAGACCACCCACAGCTTGACCTGCGAAATACTCACGGCCCGCCGCATACGCCCACACATTGAGCTCCGGCCGTTTTTCCACCAGTGCCGTGAGTGAGAATTGCTGTGCAAGCTCACCACCTGCGCGCGCTATCCCTCCAAGTTCTGCCCGGTCAGCTCCGGAGAAACTGACGATATGTGAGAAGGTATCGGAAAGGAGTGCGCCTAACGCCGGTCCGCTGTAGCCTCCAGCGCTCATCCCGCCGATTGCCCATCGATGTGCGTCAGTGCTGACGGGAAAGTTTGCCACAAGCATGGCAGGAATATCGCGGCCAACCCAGGTAGCAACTTTCGGCCGCCCAGGAAGATCAAACGCATCGGGTTCACGGGAGTCGATTGCAACGTGAGGGATCACAACCACGGTCGGAGGGATTTCGCCGGTATCGATGGCGCGCGTCAGCACGGCGTCGAGATTGAGTTGCTTGGGCATCGCATCGGGTGCTCCGGGAAAAGACGGAAGGAGCTCGATGACCGCCAGGTTCTTTTCTTCGCGCCACGTACGAGGTGCCCAAATCAGGACAGGCAAGGAGATTCCCGACGCCGGGCCAGTCCAGTTCACGCGGTAAAAGCACCCACTGGCCTGGCCAACACCAGGTGCAGAGATTTCTTCCAAGTGGACACAGTATCGGGGATCATCTTTGCCCTGCCAGACATCAGGCTTCGGTGGCAAGGGAAGTGGATACGGCTGAGGCGAAGGAGCAAAAATTGCGTGCAAGACGTCTCGCCATGACTCTACGTGATCGGTGACCCGGTTGTGCTGGATCCCGACTACTCCCGCCAATGTCACCCCAGCGAAAAGGGAACAGCCTAGAGCACGCCGTCGAGACCTTGCACGCACAGCACATACTGCACTGCTAGCCGAGAGAGCACCCAGGAATCTGAGAGTCGATTTCTTATCTGGCCCGAACATGGCCCCTTCCTCACAGATGAGCCGCTAATACACCGCCAACACTACGCATGACCCGTGAGTTCCACAGCACGTAACCCCCGCCAAATATTCAACGCGATATACCTCACACAGCAAGATTTTGTTGAAATATCACGAATTATTCGCGCGACCCCCACTCTCGAACAAGTTATTAAATTTTCTACTTGCTTTCTAGTTTAAGATTCAATATTGTCTTTTTCAGCGGATCCACCCGGATCTCCAACCACAGGCGCACCGCCTCCGGTTCGTCATCCACATACTTTTCAAAGGATCAAAATGGCAGATTTTACTGAACTCAACGGCACCTGGACCATCGACGGCGCACACTCGCGCCTCGGCTTCACCGCGCGCCACGCAATGATTTCGAAGGTTCGCGGCGAGTTTTCTGACAAAGAAGGCGCCATCACCATCGACGGCACCAACCCCAACAACTCGTCCGTGAAGGTCGTTGCACAGACCGCTTCGTTCACCACCGAAAACGAGACGCGTGACAAGCACGTTCGCTCCGGCGACTTCCTCGGGGTGGACAAGTACCCCGAAATGTCGTTCGAATCGACAAAAGTTGAAGTCGGCGAAGGTACCGTAACCGTCACCGGCAACCTCACCATCAAGGCCACGACGAAGGAAGTGAACGTCACCCTTGACTGGGCAGGCCCAGTCAAGGATCCGATGGGTTCCGAACGCATCGGCTTCGAAGGCTCCTTCGAAATTAACCGCCAGGACTACGGCGTTTCCTTCTCCGCCCCGATGGAGACCGGTGGCATCCTCGTCGCAGACAAGATCACCGTGAACCTCGACATCGAAGCAGTTCGCGCCTGATGATTTCTTGATTTAAAAGTGAGGTGTGGGTTTTGCCCACACCTCACTTTTTATCCGTCGTAGGGCAGCCCGAGTTGGACGAGGAGCCCGAGGATATCTTCCTCACTTCTCAACCACTGCCCCCACAAGTTCAGTGCAAGAACAGCCCACACGAATACTGTCAGGGCCACCAACACCACGGCGACGACATCCCACACCACCAGGCGGGCAGCAACCGCACTGTACTTGCGTGCCGACGTCGGAGATGAGCTTCCGCCCGAAAGACGGCTGACACCGCCGGAACGTTGCGTAACACTCCGCCGTCGCCAGAGCCATGCTCTCCACGCAAAACATGCGAGAGCCAAAATACTCACTATGCTCGTGACACCCACAATGCCATGCATATTCTTTTCGACGTCAGCGGCTGCGGTTGCTGCCGGTTCTTTCACCGACGCATCAATGGTGGATTCAGCCTGGTGACGTTGCACGTTACCGATCCACTCAGCCATACCGGCAAAGGCGTGATTCCACGTCACCCAGCCGTGACCGCGCCCTGTATCACGCACAAGAGTCGTGACTCCCGGACGCTTAGCAAGATGTGAGAGTTGCACAAGAAGCTTATTTGACTTCGGTTCATTTCCACCCGAGTAGGCATAGAGATTCATCTTGGGAGCTTTAGGCAAAAGACTCGTGAGAGACACCTGCGCCTGTTGCGACGGCGCTACCTTCGCAAGTGGGCCGTATTCTGGAGTATTTGTGCCCGAAAGACTGACCGTGGAACCGAAAGTATCGCGCGCCAATACCGCAAGTGCTGGAGCCGTGTAGGCACCTTCAGAAACGCCAGCAAGCGTCCACATTTCCTTTTTCCGCGACACCGGGAACGTGTTGGCAATCATCCCCGGCACATCACGCGCCGCCCACGTGCCAACCTTCGGCTCGCCTGGAAGATCAAGTGCCCGCGTCTCAGCACCGTCGGGACGCAAATACGGCAAGACAATCACGCTGGGACGGATCTTGTTGCGAGACATCAGCTCGTTCATTTGGTGATCGAATTTCATCGCAGCTGGCACGCCTTTGATCCCGCCCGGATATCCATGAAGCATTTCGATCACGCCGAGGTTTTTCATTGTGCGCCATCCTTGGGGCGCCCACACAATGATTTCCATCGCGAGTTGAGATTGAGGGCCTTTCCATGTGGTGGTGAAGTAGTCGCCCTTCGCGTTGGCTCCTTCGGGATGAAATTGCTTCAGACGGGCACGATATGCCAGATTGGGAGCTTGCCCCCATACCTTGGCAAGTTTTGGCTCAATCCACCCTTCACCGGTATCCGAGATAACACCTTGCGCGCGTGCCTCTTTCTTTTTCTGCGGCATGTTAGACGGCCCGACGAGGGGCTTCGGCCAGATCGTCGCATACACACCGTCCCATGTCAGCGGCCCTTGCGTGACGCGGTTCTTTTGGATCGCAGCCGCACTAAGCAATAAAACAACGGAGAATGTGATCGACGCGATTGCGCGGATAGGTCGATCCCTTCGCAACAGTCGCACGGCACAAACAATGAAAACGATGCCAAAAATCAACGATAGCGCAAGCAACATCGCCGAACGAGGAGAAAAATTCATGTACTTATTGTCCACCTCGCCACTCCCCATTCGACTCATGCCGAGCCAAATATTCGGTCACAGTTTCCTAACGACGAAGTGATAACTCAAAAATCATCGACATTTGTCGATATCTTTCCTCCGTACACCACTCATAGAGTTGAAATGTCACCTAGACATTGCTTGGAACGCAGCAAAATGTGGCTGGAAAGAGATCTGGTAGATTCAATAAAAGGGTTTCCGCTCAGGACATTTGGAGAAAAACATGGCAAAGAATACTCGCAAAGAACCCTCACTTTTCCGAGCAGTGGTATTTTCAGTACTTTTGTTACTTATACTGCCTCTGCCTTTAACGCTATGGTTCACCGGCACGGAGTGGATACTCAACGGCTCAAAGGATGTCCCTCTTGAGTTTTTCTGGTGGTACTTAGGGCAGCTCATCTTCTTTTGTGGATGGGTCGCGGTTATTAAGTGGAAAGAAAACCACGATCACTAATACAAACAAAATTTGAACATTGGGCTGGTGATAGCGATGCTAGGCCTACCACTAGCCCAATGACAGTTACCTGACTTGAAAATAGGAAGCTTCGAAAAAATGAAATTAGCTCATATTGTTGTTGCCATGCTGTTTTTCTCTTTTCTTATGCCAATTCAACCAGAACAGAACGTGCAGCTCTCTGCGCACCCTCATCCTCAGATTTCGCTTGAAAACGCGAATGCAGAAACCCAACAATATCGGGGAATACTCTGCTGGCTGACCTATGGCAGATATGGGTGTAAATTTTGATAAGCAACCTTTCGACAGATAAACGATCGATACTCAATCGGATATTCCCTGGAGATCACTCCCCTGGGAAACATCAACTTTGGTCGTTCACCCTTATCGGGTTTTTATCCTTCATCCTTGAAATATACATCGGATATGTCGGCTCTCATCCACACGTAATGCATTATTTCATTCCTATTGGCGTGTGTTCAGTGTTCATTCTGTCAGGAATTTTCGGCTTATATTTCGAATTATTGTTCCTAGCAACAATCAGTGTTCTACTGCTATTTCCAGGCCTTCCAGACATGTCTGCCCTAGCAAATGGTGTTTTCGCTATCTTTGCAGTATGGCTAGTCCGAAGATGGTATTTCCAAGCCATTCTCATGCTCGCTTGTGAGTCAGCAATCCTACTACAGTCAACAACAAATGTATCTGCTGCTGGAATCAGCATAATTGTGTCAACATTAGCTGCAACTTTCGCCGGAGTCGCAATTCAGCACCTACACCGCCATCAGCAGATATTAGAGCATCGTCTTGAAGTGAGTAAACGCGAAGCAGCGCATGCCTCATCGCGAATCCGAGAAGATCTCGCTTCACTTCTCCACGACACAGTGGCAAAAGAACTGGTTCAGATTTCCCTCTCCGCACAACACATCGCCAGTTCACATCCCGAAGATGCGGAACTCATCGCACTTGCTGAGCTTGCGTCTCAAACGTCACGCAGAGTCCGCCCGATGATCATGACACTCGAAGCAGACGCACACCGACAATCACTCGCAGAAGTAGTCGATTTGTCCAAGAAGATGCTTCTGACGCGAAATATTACTCTCGAAGTCGAAAGCTTCCTACCAGAATGCGGCGTTGTAGACGCACAACAAGACCTCATTGCAGGGCTCGTTGTAAGAGAGGGCGCGACAAACATTCTCAAATATGCGAAAGCAAGCACAACGGCAGCAGTGTCACTCTCCACTGAAACAACCGGAACACTTCACATTAGCATGTCGAATGAAGTAGCTACCGGTGAACTTCCTACAATCAGCGGAGGTTTTGGACTGCGTAATCTACAATACCGCGTGGAAGAAGTCGGTGGACAAATCGAGTTTATCAAGGCTTCCTCGCAGTGGATTCTCACCTGCGCTCTACCTTCACAGGGAGATACGCATGACAACTAATACAATTCGGATACTTTTGGCCGACGATGATCCGTTGGTTCGATACCAGCTGGCAGACCTACTCAATCAACAAAAGGGCATCCACGTGTTATGTACCGTCGCTGACGGGAGAGCTGCAGTTACAGCTTTCCAGAGAACAGAAGTGGATCTCGTCGTTCTCGATGTTGACATGCCAGCACTTACCGGAATCCAGGCAGCGCAGATAATCCATAAGCTCGATCCGAAAATGCCAATCGTGATCCTTACTGCGTTTGAATATGCCAACTCGTTACAAGAAGCGCTCAAACTCGGAGTCAAAGGTTTCCTCACAAAAGATCTTCTTGTGCCGGAGCTTGTTCAGTACCTCCGCAAGGCTTACGAAGGAAAGATGGTCCTCGCGGAACGACCCGCAGAAATTGTTGTGCAATCTTACGTTTCCCAACCAATTCTCACACCCGAGCTAGAAGAATTTCTGCGTGCCATTAAAAATCTCAATGATCGCGACTACTTGATCGCTTCGTATCTTGCGCTTGGCCTGACAAACAAAGTGATCGCTAGAAAAACCGATTATTCAGAGTCCTCAATTCGTACGTATGTTTCTCAAATCCTTGCAGTAACAGACTGTGTCAGCCGTGGACAGTTCGCTTCAAAAGCAGCAAGATCCGGAGCATTTGTCTGATCCAGTTGACGAAACCGATGACAAGTAATTTTTCACCGAGCATGTAGAAGTGGCGGGGAGAAAATTCTCCCCGCCACTTCTTACATGGTTCATCAATCAGGCCAAAGCTGGCCCGGAGTCTGAATGCGTTTCGCCTTCCGTTGACGCGGTGGCGTCCTCAACCTCGGAAGAGCTGGGAACTGTCGAGACAGGCTGCGCAAGTCCGTCAATCTCAGCTGCTCCTGACGATGGCTGAGCTCCTGACGGAAGCTGATAGTCCGAGTCATAGCCAGTGAATGTAAAGGACATGGGAATATTCTCCTCATCGACATCCACCAGGATCGTGTCGCCCTTTTTGAAATCGCCGTACAAGAGCTTCTCAGAAAGAACATCTTCGATGTCACGCTGGATCGCGCGACGCAACGGACGTGCGCCCAGAACTGGATCGTATCCGCGATCAGCGAGCAGGTGCTTCGCCTTATCGGTCAACGCAATCGACATCCCTTGATCCGCTAGACGATTGTCCAACTTACCGATCATGAGATCCACGATCTGCAGAATTTCCTTCTTCTCCAGCTGCGGGAAGACGATTGTATCGTCCACACGGTTCAGGAACTCCGGACGGAAGTGATTCTTGAGCTCCTCATGCACACGAGCCTTCATGCGCTCGTAAGTTCCGCGAGTATCCTCGTCGAACTGGAACCCAGTAGCCACGCCACGAGCAATCTCCTTCGCACCCAGGTTGGTGGTCATGATGATGATCGTGTTCTTGAAGTCAACCACGCGTCCCTGAGAATCTGTCAATCGGCCTTCTTCAAGAATCTGAAGCAACGAGTTGAACAGATCGGCGTGAGCCTTTTCAATTTCGTCGAAGAGGACGACGGAGAAAGGCTTGCGACGCACCTTCTCAGTAAGCTGGCCTCCCTCATCGTAGCCCACGTATCCCGGAGGAGCACCGAAGAGGCGTGAGACCGTATGCTTCTCCTGATATTCGGACATGTCGAGGGTGATCAAAGATTCCTCGTCACCGAAAAGGAACTCAGCAAGCGCCTTCGCAAGCTCGGTTTTTCCAACACCGGTTGGACCAGCGAAGATGAAAGAGCCACCTGGACGGTTCGGATCCTTCAAACCTGAACGCGTACGACGTATCGCTTGCGAGACTGCCTTGATCGCATCGTCCTGACCAATCACGCGCTTGTGAAGTTCATCTTCCATGCGCAAGAGCTTGGCCGATTCTGCCTCGGTGAGCTTGAAGACCGGGATTCCAGTGGTCATGGACAAGACTTCAGCGATGACTTCCTCATCCACGACGGACACAGAATCGATCTCCCCTTCTTTCCATGCCTTTTCACGCTCTTGGCGGGTTTCAGTAAGCTTTTGCTCGGTATCGCGAAGCGCTGCGGCCTTCTCGAAATCCTGTCCATTAATGGCAGCTTCTTTCTCTGCCTTCGTCGCCGCAATCTTTTCGTCGAGTTCACGCAGCTCTGGCGGCGTTGTCATCTTCTGGATCGTCAGTCGAGCACCAGCCTCATCTATCAAATCGATTGCCTTGTCCGGCAAGAAACGATCATTGATGTAGCGATCAGCCATGGTGGCAGCAGCTTCAAGAGCCTCGTCGGTAATGGTGACGTGATGGAAAGCCTCGTAACGATCGCGCAAACCTTCGAGAATGGCAATCGTTTCTTTCACGCTTGGCTGCTCAACCTGGATTGGCTGGAAACGACGTTCAAGTGCAGCATCCTTTTCGATGTACTTGCGGTACTCATCAAGTGTGGTTGCACCGATGATCTGCAGTTCGCCGCGAGCCATCGCCGGCTTGAGGAGAGATGCGGCATCGAGTGCGCCTTCAGCGGCACCGGCGCCGACGAGGGTGTGGATTTCGTCAATAAACAGGACGATATCGCCACGGTTGTTAATCTCTTTAAGGATCTTCTTTAGCCTCTCCTCAAAGTCACCGCGGTAACGTGACCCTGCCACAAGCGATCCCATATCCAATGAATACAGCTGCTTGTCCTTCAGAGTTTCGGGAACGTCGCCTAAGGCAATGGCCTGAGCCAGACCTTCAACAACGGCAGTCTTACCGACGCCTGGTTCACCGATCAGCACCGGATTGTTCTTGGTGCGGCGCGAGAGAACTTGCATCACACGCTGTGTTTCGTTGTGGCGGCCAATCACAGGATCGAGCTTGCGTTCACGCGCCATGACGGTGAGATTGCGCCCAAATTGATCGAGAATCGTTGAGCCGGCTTTTGTCCCTTCACGGCCACCGCCAGCGCCGACGCCGACAGCCTCTTTGCCTTGGAAGCCGGAAAGCAACTGAGTTACTTGCTGGCGAACCTTTGGCAGATCAGCTCCGAGTTTCACCAGAACTTGTGCAGCAACGCCGTCCTGCTCCCTGCAAAGTCCGAGCAGGAGGTGCTCGGTGCCAATGTATGAATGACCGAGCTGAAGTCCCTCACGCATGGCATACTCGAGAACTTTCTTGGCGCGCGGCGTGAAGGGGATGTGGCCACTCGGTTGTTCCTGGCCCTCGCCGATAATCTCGACGACCTCAGCGCGCACATCATCGAACGTCACGTTCAATGATTCCAGTGCCTTCGCAGCAACGCCTTCGCCTTCTTTAATCAGGCCCAGCAGGATGTGCTCCGTGCCCAGGTAGTTGTGCTTGAGGCCACGAGCTTCCTCCTGCGCCAAGACGATGACTCGCCTTGCGCGGTCGGTAAAGCGTTCAAACATGTCACTCCTCTTTTCCTAGCTCCAACGTGTGGAGCCTTTTCAACTACCTAATTAAACTGTATTGAGTACTCAACCTTCCAACCGTTTCGCCACTGGCGTGAGTGTACGCGATAAAAGCTGAGCACAGATCACTCAACTTTGCATATACGCTCGGTAAGTACACAAACCTGCCGCCCTATCGGATTAAGGCTCTTTGCCAACAGCTACACCTCGACGAGGATAGTGAACGGACCGTCGTTAACGAGTTCCACATCCATCATTGCGCCAAATTTTCCGGTGAAAACGTCGATTCCATAGCCGCGCACTGCTTCCACCACACGATCAAAAATTGGTTCCGCTACCGGCCCAGGCGCAGCATGAGACCATCCCGGCTTCGTTCCCTTGCGCACATCGGCATAGAGAGTGAACTGAGAAACCAACAATACCGGCGCGCCAGAGTCTTGCGCACTCACACGCTTGGCAGGATCGTCACTCTCATCTCCACGCAACACCTTGAGCTGGGCGATCTTGCGCGCAGCTTTGTCGATCTGTTCCTGCCCATCCTGCGGCGAGACCCCGATCAACACCATCAATCCGGAGCTGATATCGCCAGTAACATCACCAATATTTGGCTCGTCATCACGATAAACGGTAACTTTGGCGCGCTTGACGCGCTGGATGACTGCCCTCATTTTTCCTCCTCAGTTGGCCGACGCCGGTGAGTTGCGAGCCTAGGCGCTGCTTTTAACGCCAACGCCACATACGCTGACGCTCAGGCCCGATGTAGTACACGATCCCCACTGCCATCACCAGCGTAATCAAACCACCCATCGGAAGTCGATACATAAAGTCAGCCACGATGAGGGCCAGTGACACCCCCATCCAAATTAACCAGAATTTTTTCGGTTGAGACGCGGCCCACCATCGATCTGCCGGACGCAATGCTGCGTCAAGTAGCGAAAATGCGGCTCCAATAAACAAAAGTGCGGGAATGAAATGAGCTAAAACCCACGAAAACCAGTACGTCACTTGCGCCCCCGGAATTCAGCTCCCGGACGGGATGCTGGCGACACCGAACTCTTCCCCTCGGGGGAGACGATGACCTCCTGCGATGCCGTGTATGCTCCTACCGACAAAAGTTCGTCCACCGGCGTCGAGCGCTTGAGTAACGCCAATGCAACTGGGCCTTCATCGACGTCGCGAACGACGGAGGTCAACACGCCAACTTTGCGGCCGCGCTCACTGACAACTTCTGTTCCCGGTTCGGGCAGGTCTGTCTGCGGCCCTTCAAGGTAGAGGTACGTCAAGCGGCGCGGTGGGCGCCCCAGATTGACGATCTTCGCCACTGTCTCTTGCCCGCGATAGCACCCTTTATTGAGGTGGATCGCTGTGCGCAGCCAATCGAGCTCGTGAGGCAACACGCGATCAATGATGCCCTCGGCACCTATTCGAGGCCGACGATCGACGACGCGATTCGCCTCCCACGCAAGCAATCCTGCTGGGCTGAGACCTGCTTGCCTAAAGGCCGAGCGGACTTCGTCGCCGTCCGACGCGGGGACGACAACGAGCGTACGGTGCGAATCAGCAGCTGGGTGGCTCGCATCTGAAATTCCGTAGTCTGCGCCGCCGACGGCGGTGCGCGGCCAGGGATCTTCCCACACGAGCAGCGCTTTTTCTGTCACATCAGCTGGTAGCGCCGACGCCGGCATTCCTGTGCCGAACACCGTAACGTCTGTTCGCTCGGTCACCTCCACACGCAACATAAAGCGCATCGAATTGAGGAATGCGGCGAGCGATTCACCCCGGCCAGCATCGGTGATGAGCCAAACCTCGTCCTCAGTAAGTTGCACACTCGCCGCTTCTTGGATATGTCCATTGGGATCGAGGATCAACATTTCGGACGCTTCACCGGCATTGAGCTTCGAAAAGTCGCGAGTGGACAGATTCGTTAGCCAAGTCAGACGATCTGCACCTGACACCGTCAGGACGTCGAGGTGGCCCAGATCGGTATAGGCATGTCCGGCACGCAACTGGCGCTGTTCAGCGAAGGGGGAACCGTAGTGAGCAGGCACTCCTGTCACCTCGTCAATGACAGCACTCACTGGGCGTCCTCATCTTGGCCACGCACGTCGTCGCCTGAAAGGACGACATCGGTAGCATTCGTATGCGACAGACGCCCGGCAAGGTAGGGGCGAAGTTCGGCCCCGAATGCTTCCATGTCGTAGGCGTAGAAGAGGTCGGAGGCAACATTGCCAGCCATCAGTTTCGCGGAAGTAAACTCCGCTCCCGACGCGCTTCGAGCGACGGCGTCGGTGACCATCTGAAGGCGGGGACCGTTAATGAGACCAACCCACAATTGCGTATTACCGGCAGGAGACGCCACCATTGCTTCAATTGCACTCGACCCGTCGGCACGCTTGTCAACGTTCGGATTCACACGAAGATACCCGGTGGTCACTGACCACAAGCGCTCCTTGGTGAGCTTGGCATATGTGCTGGAACCACTTTCTTCCTTGTCAACGATTCCAGCCGGCTCAGCCGCAAGCCAGATTCGAGATTCAAAACGCAAGTACGGGCCGCCGTCGGTATTCTCGATCGTCAGCTCATGGACGTATGCCGCGGCGTCGATGTTGTCGTATTCCAGGACACCGCCGCCAACCCAGCGATCCACCATCCAGGCGAAGGGGTAGGTTTCAGGTGCAAGAGTGGGGTGAAGATTAAACATGTCTCAAGGCTAGAACACAATGAGCGCAATCGCGAAGGTAACCACGCCAAGCGCTGAATGTGGGATAAATGCGCGCGCCGCTCCGGCGAGGTTCCGGCTGGAGGCCTCCAGAGTCTCCGTCGCACGCCATGTGAGGAAGTAGGCTGTGCCGACAGCGAAACCGAGGGCAGCACCTGCGAGCATCGGGACATTTGTCAACCATGCCATTGCCGTTGCCACGACGACGCCGTTGAGGAAACCGAGGAGCGGAGAGTAAATCGAGTCGAAAGCGTGCATCAACGACACAACGGCTATCGTCACGGCCACCGTGGTGATCAGATCCTCACCCATCTGACCTGCAGCAACACGAATCCACATTGCAGCCGACACCAACGTCACAACGCCAAGTAGGGCGCCGGAAATTTGCTCGACGCGTTTGCCGCCGAGATCCTTCCGTGCCATTTCCATCACGAAAACACCCATGAGTCCGGCAGCACAAACCACGGCGAATGAGCGAATGTCTCCGAAGAGTCCTGCACCGATTGCAGCGACGAGCGTGAGTGCGAGAAGCGGATATGCTGCGGGTTTGTTTGGCAACCCGACGAGGTATGGCCACCCCGCCACCAGTGGCAAAGCAATGACAAGCACACCGATCGCCATAATCGAACTGCTTGTGACGCCTGCGACGGCTAACGCTGCCGCTCCAAACACACCTAATACGCCACGCGTGTAGCCGGGGTGCATCTCAATCAATGATTTCTTCTCTGTTTCACTCACATCGTTATTCTTTCACGGTTTACGTTTCGTCGTTGGTGATGAAGTGATCCTGGCGGGGTAGCACATGAGGAAATCGATGAGTAGGATGAAGACACGGCATCGGGCTGTGAATGCCCCGGGCTCCAATAATTGCCACTTCGAGTGGCCTTCGCGCCGACAGGCGCACTCTGGCCCGATGTCCCTTTTTCACAAGGATGTGTGGCGCGAATGCTAGTTCGCGCCACACATCCTTGTGTTTTCGTTTGCCTCATCCAAATCGGCCAGAAACGTAGTCCTCGGTCTGCTGGTTGTCCGGATTGGAAAAGATTTTCTCCGTGTCTGCGTATTCAATGAGGTGACCAGGCTTGCCAGTGCCTGCAATGTTGAAGAAGCCGGTCTTTTCAGAAACGCGCGCAGCCTGCTGCATATTGTGCGTGACGATCACAATCGTGTAATCTTCGCGGAGCTCTTGCATGAGGTCTTCAATCGCCAGCGTAGAGATCGGGTCGAGCGCCGAGCACGGTTCATCCATGAGCAGGACTTCGGGCTTCACGGCAATCGCACGAGCGATGCACAGACGCTGCTGCTGCCCGCCCGAAAGCGACGAACCAGGACGATCAAGGCGATCCTTGACTTCTTCCCAGAGGTTCGCTCCCCGCAGCGACTCCTCAACTATGGCCTCGGCGTCGGACTTTGGCAGTTTCTTATTGTTCAAGCGCACGCCCGCCAACACGTTTTCTGCAATCGACATCGTCGGGAACGGGTTCGGACGCTGAAACACCATTCCCACGTGGCTGCGGACGGCTACAGGGTCTACACCCGGCGCGTAGATATCCTCGCCGTCAATCAGTACTTCACCTTCCACGCGCGCGCCTAGAATCACTTCGTGCATACGATTCAACGAACGCAAAAATGTTGACTTTCCACATCCAGAAGGTCCGATCAGAGCTGTGATTGAACGCGGGGTGATGTCAATGTTGGCGTCCTCAACCGCGAGGTGGTTGCCGTAATAAATGTTGAGTCCGCGAGCTTGAATACCTTCCACGGGCTGTCCTTTCTTTTGTGGCACTGACAACCGGAATCAGGGGCAGTGCCGAAACTCTTTGTTAGCACGACGTCGGGGCGCCGACGTCGGCAGAGCGAACGTCGCGTCGCTGTGTTATTCGCCGGCGGGGCGGAACTTCTTTGCAATCCAGCGAGCAACCATATTCAGGAGCAATACCAGCAAAATCAGCACCAGAGCGCCTGCCCAGGCTGTTGCTTGATTCCCCTTCTTGTACTCGTAGTAAACGTACACAGGCAATGTGAGCATCTGACCGGTGAACAGGTTGGTCGAATAGTGATCGGTAGTCCCGGCGGTAATCATCAACGGGGCTGATTCTCCGATAACTCGGGCAATCGCGATCACCACGCCCGAAATGATGCCCGAGGCGGAGGTGCGAAGGACAACTTTGTTGATGGTGCGCGCCTTGGTCACTCCCAGGGCATAGGACGCCTCACGCAACGAGTTGGGGACGAGACGGAGGTGCTCTTCCGTGTTGCGGATGACGATTGGGGTCATGAGCACCACAAGGGCGACTGATCCTGCCAAACCGCTTTTGAACTGCGGCTCGCCAAAGATGTAGTAGTTTGCCAGCGGAATCATCGCTGCCGCGAACAAACCGGCAACGATTGACGGAATGCCCGTCATGACATCGACGAGGAAGGTCACCGTTTTCGCGAACGGGCCGCGGCCATATTCGACCAAGTACACCGCAGTCAGAACACCAAGGGGAACGGCGATGAGCGCTGTCACCCCAGTGATCAGGAGAGTACCGACGATGGCGTGCCCGGCGCCTGTGACCGTTCCTTGGATCGACGAACCGAACGTTGTGGCAGTGAAAAAGCCGGCACCGCTCATCCGCGACCAACCGTTAGCGGCCACGGTGTACAGCAAGGACACAAGAGGGATCACTGCAAGCACGAAGGTTGCAACCACGGCCGACGCTGCCACGCGGTCAGCGCCATACCGCCGCCCTTCCACGGCGAAACCGGCCACGATTGTCAGGGCCATAAAAATAAGGAGCGCCCAAATACCCGCTGCGATCCAATCGGCGTGCGGGGCAAGGATCACTTCGACGATCACACCGAGCGCAATCGCGACTGCTGCCGCAACGTACGGGAACGACGTCGGCAAGTGCTTTTGAGCGGTGACAAATGAGGAACGTTCACCACGAACTGGTTGTGTTGTCATGCGTTAGCTCCTGAGAATTCAGAGTAGCGGGCAACGATTGCGCGTGCCACAAAATTCACGCCGAAGGTGACGACGAAGAGTACCAGGCCAGTGGCCACGAGGAAATCGGCAGCGAGCCCAGACGCCTCGGGAAAACGCAGAGCGATCTGGGAGGCAATCGTCGAATGCTGCCCTGGTTTGAGGAGGTTGAAGTTAATCTGCAAACCAGGCGAAAGCACCATGAGAAGCGCCATCGTCTCCCCCAGCGCGCGCCCCAAGCCGAGCATTGTCGCCGAGACGATACCGCTCCGGCCGTGTGGAAGAACCACCATACGGATCATTTCCCAACGTGTGGCTCCCAAGCCGATCGCAGCTTCTTCTTGGAGCCGCGGAGTTTTGAGGAATACCTCGCGTGTGAGGGACGTGATGATCGGCAAGATCATGATCGCCAGAATGATCCCACCCATCGCAATGTTGCGCGCGGGAGGAGTGAATGCTGCTGAATCAGGCTGAATCGGCCACCACTCGAAGTTCTCGGCCATGTAACGCAAACCTGGCAGACCGCCGCCGCTCCATACTGTGTGTCCATCGACGATCTCTTTCGTCCCCGCAAGGAACTCAAAAACTGGCGTGAGGACAGTGGATATTGTTTGGAAGATTCCGCGCATCAGCGGTTCCAAGCTCCACATACCCCACAGACCGAAGACGACGGAAGGAATCGCTGCGAGGAGATCGATAACGTAGCCAGAGATCGATCCGATGCGCTTGGGAGCGTAATGCGAGATAAAAAGGGCGATCCCCACAGCGAACGGCACGGCGATGACCAGGGCGATCACCGAGGCAAGGACAGTGCCAAAAAGCGCGGCCGCCGTAAATCCCCAAAATCCCATACCGCGTGCAAAAGAAACATCATTTTCGATTGTCGCTGAATCTGCAAGGAACGCATTCTGGCTCGACATTGCCAGGAAGATTGCGACGCCTGCGAGAAGAAGAAGCATTGTCGCTGCAGCCGCCGTCGCTACCCACTTATAGGTTGCGTCAGCTTTGGATGGTTTCCCTACCAGTGTCATTTTCTTCGTCGGCGCCAGTGATCGGTTCGTCATCCTTGCTGGCTCATCGTTCGCGACTTGCGTCCCTGCAGTCCTAGTGCGGTGTGACATGTCGGGTGTCTCGACGGCGCCGTCTGCGGCTGGTCTGTCCAGATTTTTACTCACATTTTCTCCTTACGGAGCATACCAACTAGGTGTACTCCGAACTTGTCACTGACCGATCAGAGCGATAGCTGCGTTAACTTTTTCGCGCAGTTTGTCCGAGATCGGCGCGTTGCCGCCGTCGGCCTTGGCCGCGATCTCTTGACCTTCTTTTGAGGCCATATACTCGAAATAGGACTTGACGTTCGCCGCATCGGAAGCATTGGGATAGCTGGTACATGCCACAAGGTAAGAAACCAATACGATGGGATACGCACCCGCAACTGATCCGTCACGTTTGAGATCGAAGGTGACGCGACGATCTGTTGCGTCGGAGGTCATCGGGGAGCCGTCAACAATTTTTGCGGCAGCCTCGGGTGTGTACTCGAGATATTCGCCTGCAACTTTGACCTTGACGGTCCCCAGCTGTCCTACTTGCGAGGCATCGGCATACGTTACGGCGCCCGGGGTGGACTTGGTCAGCTCAATCACACCAGAAGTTTGTTCCGCAGACTGTGTGCCTTTAATCGGCCAGACATCGGATGGCTTTGCCGTCCACTCATTTTTTGCGGCCTGGGCAAGGTACTGCTGGAAGTTCTTTGTGGTTCCTGAGTCATCTGCTCGATTAACCGGGATCACGGGAAGATCGGGAAGTTTGACTCCATCGTTCTGGGAGGCAATCATCGGATCGTTCCACTTGGTGACCTTACCCGAGAAGATCTTTGCAATCGTGGCGGCATCGAGGTTCAAGTGGGTGATACCCGGCAAATTGAAAGCGATCGCGATGGGAGAAATATAGAGAGGAAGCTCAAGCGGTTCGGAGGAACAACGCTCGGTTGCCTTCTTCACTTCATCCTCTTTCAATAGAGAATCAGTTCCAGCAAAAGCAACCTGACCAGCGATGAACTGCTGGCGTCCTGTTCCCGATCCGGTGGAATCGTAGTTCACGCGAGTCCCGGTGTTTTTTGTGAAGTTGTCACGCCACGATTGCTGAGCATTGACCTGCGACGATGCGCCCGAGCCGTTCACTGTGCCCTTCGTCGCGCCTTCGGCGGTGCCAGCAGAAGTGCTGTCCTGTGAATGTGAAAGCGAGCCGACTGACGGAGCCCCACACGCACCCAGAAGAGTTGCCAGAGCTATCATGCCAACTGATGCGCGAGCCTTGCCTGAAAGATTCATGATTCCTTCATTCCCGAGGCGAACCTCAAATGTGCGAGGGCTGATCCCCCGCTCCGAGACTTAGCCTAAGGAGCCAAAGGAAACATGGGCGGTGCGGTTAAGTAAACAATTGGTGAACAGTGAACTCAGGCTGATGGTCGCAGACGTTCGAGAGCGACGACGGTTGGCCCATTTCGCGGCCGGGACTGCGTCTGATTCGTGGAAACGAGCAGATTTTGTGTGTTGCCCTCTTGCTCGGAATTTTCACTGGATGCTACCGACAACGGACGACGTGCTACGTGGGCAATGATCATTTCGCCTGTTTTGAGCCACGGATCTTTTTTCGGAATCTGCGAAAAAACTTTTGAGCGAGTGTAATCCTGGAGTACATCCATCACCGCAGGAAGTGTTGGCCGGTGCAACGAAATCACTTCAGGTAGGTCAACCTGCTCAAAACGGTTCCGCATCCATGCAGTAAATCGTTGTGGATCAGCAGCGAATGCTGATTCAGTCAGTGCATCAACTACTCGAACCACACTATCGATTGCTCGTGCGTACGGAGCCACAGTATCAACACAGCGAATCCACGGTGACGAGATGATTTCTTGAATACCATATGCGCCAAGTGTCGAAACGAGATGGCGTGCCCGCGCAGTACCGACTTTCGTTAAAGGACGGTTGTGTTCAGTAGCATGAGGATATTGTGCGGCCCATGAGGAGCGTGATTTTGCACGCGTATGACGAACAAGCACTATCGGCGTTGTCTCAAGTGTCCCCGCGCTATAAGCCCTGATGAGTTTGCTCAGGATCTTGCGGTCTCCATCCCGAGTCAATTTCTTTTCTGCCTCTGAGACAGTCACCCACCGACGATCGTCGATCTCTCCCTTATTTGCCGCCCATCCACGCGGACGGGCGGCACGAATCGGCGATCGTGGTGGAGCGACAGTGGCTGCCCAATATCGGACTTCTTTATGGCGCCCATCGGGCAGATCATAGTACTGCCAGCCGAGGGGCTGGCCAAGAATAGGAACAATCCGTGCTTCTTCGGTCACCTCCCGTACTGCGCACTCAACCAAAGATTCACCGGTTTTCACTTTCCCTTTTGGAAATGACCAGTCGTTCCACTTGGGGCGGTGGATCAAGAGAACGTGGAGAATCCCCTGACGAACCCTCCACACTACAGCCCCAGCCGCATGAACATCGATCAATGCGCTCACTTCGCTTTCACCCGATCGCGAGCGCGGCGCATCAATATCTCCTGGATATCTTTAAGACGATTTCCCTCGGAATCGTGGGCAACATGGTGCCAGCCATCACTATCGAGACGCCACGAAGCAGTCTCATCAGAACATGCAGTTCTGACAAGATCGATGAGGAATTCGATTTGTTCAGGTTCAACAATTTTGATGAGTGCTTCGATACGGCGATCAAGGTTGCGATGCATCAGATCAGCAGAGCCAATCAGAACATCCGAATCGCCATCATTGCAGAATGCATAGACCCGTGAGTGCTCAAGAAAACGCCCGAGTATAGAGACGACTTTGATGTTCTCCGATAGCCCTGGAATTCCGGCACGCAGAGCACAGATGCCACGAACCTGAATCTGGATATTCACTCCATGCTGGGAAGCACGGTAAAGCGCATCGATAATGGTCTCGTCTACAAGAGAGTTGGCTTTGAGAAGGATCCAGGCGTCTTTTCCTTCTTTCTTATTCTCGATCTCGCGTTCGATTCGTTCAACTAGCCCTGTACGGATCCCCGTTGGCGCCACGAGGAGCCTGTGGAATTTGACCTTTGGCGCATATCCCGACAGTTGATTGAACAAACGGGTGAGATCCTGCCCCACATCTGGATCGCAAGTAAGGAGGCCAAAATCTTCGTATCCACGGGCAGTCTTGGGATTGTAATTGCCTGTCCCTACATGACAGTACCGACGCAAGCCATCAGGTTCTTGGCGTACGACCAACGAAAGTTTGGCGTGGGTCTTCAACCCGACGATGCCATAGACCACGTGAACCCCAGCCTGCTCAAGTTTACGAGCCCATTCAATATTGGCTTGTTCATCGAAGCGCGCTTTAATCTCCACGACTGCAAGAACTTGTTTTCCAGCATTTGCTGCCTTAATCAGAGCATCAACAATCGGAGAATTACCCGACGTACGGTAGAGGGTTTGTTTGATTGCAAGAACTTTCGGATCTGCGGCGGCTTGTTCAAGGAAACGTTGCACAGAAGTGGAGAAGGAATCGTAGGGGTGGTGTAAAAGGACTTCTTGCCGATTCATCGCATGGAACACGTCTGGGGCAGCTGATGTTTCGCGTTCAGCAAGCCCTGCGGCAGTCACGGCAACGAACTTTCGGTACTTCAGCGTCGGACGATCCAGATCATGAATAGAGTTCAAGCCCGTCAGATCCAACGGTGTGGGGAGTCGGAAGACATCTTCTTCACGAATCCCCATCTCACGCATCAACAGCGTCAGCACGTGTTCAGACATATCTTTGGCAACTTCAAGGCGCACCGCAGCACCGAATCTGCGACGAAGAAGTTCCTTTTCAAGCGCCATCAGAAGGTTTTCGGCATCGTCTTCTTCCACTTCGAGGTCTTCATTACGCGTGACTCGGAATGTGGAAAATTCCAGCACCTCCATGCCTGGGAAGAGAGTACCGAGATGCGCTCCGATCACTTCTTCCAGCGGCACGTAATAGGTACGCCCATGTTCATCCGTTGGCACGTCTTCTGGATCGTAAGGTCGCCCCTCTGAATCGACCGCAATGAATCGAGGGAGCAAGGCAGGGACTTTTACCCGCGCGAAAAACTCTTTTGAGCTCTTCGGATTACGCACGATCACAGCTAGGTTCAACGAGAGACCAGAAATATATGGGAAGGGATGCGCCGGATCCACCGCTAGGGGCGTCAGTACGGGGAAAATTCGACGTCGATAAAATTTACGCATACGGTCCTTGGAGGACTCTTCCAGTTCATCCCAGTGTTGGATGACGATGCCGTTTTCAGCAAGTTTGGGCGCAATATCTTTACGGAAAGCTTTCGCATGGCGAGCCATCAGCTCCTTGGCTCGCAGGTTAATACCTTCGAGCACCCTGCGAGGACTAAGACCCGAAGCACTCGGCGTGGCCATTCCCATAGCGATGCGCCGCTTCAAACCAGCCACACGCACCATGAAAAACTCATCCAGATTCGAAGCAAAAATCGCTAAAAACCACGCTCGTTCCAGGAGCGGAAGATCCTGATCTTCCGCTTGTTGAAGGACACGCTCATTGAATGCGAGCCAGCTCAGCTCACGATCAGCGAACCGCCCCTGAGGAAGATCAGATTCTTCGTTCTCCATCAAACGTTCAGACGCCTGTGCCAAGGTTTCAGTAGCAACCGAGGATCCGAGAGGTGCTTTCTTCTGCTTGTCCAGCTGCTGGGGATCAGCACCTGCACGCCAAAACTGTGCTGCGTCTTTGGACTCAAGAGTTGGTTCGTTTTCCGCCATCGTTTTCCCGTTCTTCAATTTCTCTTTCGCTCGGCCACATGCGGGCCGAACCCCGTGGATTTAGTGCAATTCACCATTTCGATAAAGCTGAGCGGCATGGAGAAACTCTCGTGACGTCGCCGTCATCGCCGTCGTCCTCAACGTCACTTCAGTGGCGAGCGGGTGAGCGTCATTCGTAATCCACGTTGGCTCAACTTCTCCCAAAACTGACGTCAGATGTGCGGAATCAGCAAGAACTTTCCCAAAGTCTCCCGAATAGGCACCTTTGAACACTTCAGTCCACTGTAGGCGCACCTGCCGTGGATCCACTTTTGCCTCACGTGACGTTGCTTTGATAGCTGCCGCCAGACGATCCTCTACTGCCTGAGGATAACGGCGAATCCACTCGCTGAGAAGAAATCCGCGCCACAGAACACCCGGCAGTGAATCATCGGGAGAACGTACCCACGATTCCGCAACAACATCGACTCCTTCGGTTGCTACCATGCTGATGATTCGGTTTCGCACCTCGGGGTCATCTTCACGAAACACCCCTTCAAGAGGCACGATCGCCTGTGCCGTGGTGTGAGCAAGCTCGGAATTGTAAGCCGTATCCGATTCACCCTCGATTCGCTCAATCTGTTCTGGTTCAAGCTGTGCTGGACGCCGTGGACGAGATGACATGACTACTCCTTCGTGTTATTTCTATTGTCTCCCACACCCCCTATTGCCGTCGATACCGAATCGCGATCTGTGGGTTGGGATGGCGTAGAGCGAAATTGTGGAAAATTTCTTCCTTTCTGACTTCGCAAAAATGCCGAACACGCGCTAAAGTGGAGGGGCGGATGTTTCATCCCATGGGCCTCTAGCTCAATTGGCAGAGCAGTGGACTTTTAATCCATGGGTTGTGGGTTCGAGTCCCACGGGGCCTACAGAAAAGCGGCGATTAATCGCCGCTTTTCTTATTTTTCAATCCTGCACTTTGGGCTTATAGGCCAGATGGTGTTGGTTTTTGGTCTGTTTGGGTTAATAATCAAAAATCGTTGCTAATGGCGGCGTGTCGTGTTTAGTTTGAGCGACCGGCCCAGCCTTTTTGGATGTGGAGTCCGTTTTCCCAGGGCTGTTGAAGATCAATGTGAGTATCGATCTCGACCGGGCCTGGATCGAGGTCTGGTTTTTGCGACACCTGTGGTTGGGCACGGTTGTTGATGAACTCGGTCAGCGGCTTAGGTTCGGGGCTGCGGGTGTAGAGGTAGTAGTCAAGGGCGGTGAGCATGTGGGACTCGGACCATCCACGGTGTGCTTTCAGATATGACTTGAGGGGCGAGTTGACCACGCCTTCTAAACTGTTGGTTGACGACGCTAGTGGCGGGGATACGGGCAGGTTCAAGGCGAGGAACGTGAACAGGACGCCGTCCTTGACATAGCGGTCAAGAGCACGGACCATGCGGCGGGTGTCGTGGTGGGTATACCACCATGTTTTGTTGTTTCTCGCGAATTTGGGGACCTGGGCGGCCGGGACCGCATGCCGGTAGGTTTTCTCCGCAAGCCACGTGTCATACAAGCCATGGAACGCGGCCAAGGCCTTCTGCCATGCGATGACCTGATCGATGCTCGTGACGCGGGTGAGGTTGAGGGCGAGGTTGTAGAGGGCTTTGTGCTGGTCGATCTTGGGTCGGGTCGTCGTTACAGTGCGGATGTTACGTTGGACGTGAACCACACAGCGCTGGATACGGGTATCTGGCCAGCAAGCTTTGATCGCTGCGAGTGCTCCTCGGTCCCCGTTCGTGGTGACGATGACCGGGGGTGGGATACGTGCCAGCAGGGCACTATAGGCGGTTTTGTTCTCTCGCTGACATAGCTGATAGGCAATCACTTTTGTTTTCTTGTTGATGATGGTCGAGGCCGTCAGTACGCACCAGCCGTAGCTGATATAGGTCCCGTCGATGAAGACTTGCTCATAGACCTCGCCGGTGGGTTCCCAGATCGGGCGAGTGTTCCAGCACCAGGCGTGATCACGGTTCCAGGTTGACCGTGAAACACCGGTAGCGAGCCGCAATGGCTGGGTGTCGGTAACGTAGTCAAGGAATTCCTTGAACTGTAAGAGGCGTTGATCTACTACTCGCTTGCGAGTGGAACTATAGCGACACTGGGTGCAATACCAGCGCTGGGTTCCTGAAGGATTTTTGCCGTTTTTCTTCATTGGCTGGTCACAGATGGGGCATTTGGCGGCGCGCGTACTGCGGATTTTCACTCAATGCACATAACGCGTTTAGTGTCAACGATTCAAAACCTTTAACACGCCCACTGTTAATAATCCCTAGTTTGACCTGCGATACCAACGAAAAACCCGATCTTTAGCAACGATCTTTGAACATTACCCCGTCTGTTTTTTTGTTGGTGTATCAGTGAAAAGTGGGGTTTGAACTCGTTTTGACTTGAGTTTTTGGTTGGCCATATCGTGTTGGTTTTACGGTATTTTTTTGGCTTGGATAAGCCGTAAAGTCGGTGTTGAAGTCGGCTTGAATTAAGGGATGGGAAATCCTCGATGCATTATTTGTAGCGGCACGACCCAGAAATGGGGTTCGACTCGAGCAGGGAAACCACGATTTCGATGCCCGACCTGCCGTGTTAGCCAGAGCCGGAGCAATAATATCCAAGCTCGTGATTTTGCTGCGTTTTTAGACTTCATAACGGGTAAAAATACGCTGGCAGATCATGGAGCTAAAGCACGCACACTACGCCGCCGTAACGAACAATTTTGGTGTCTATGGCCTGTTTGCCCACTCGTTGATGAAGTCCATCATGTAGTTTTCGTTGACGGGATCTACCTGCTGTGAGGTAGTGGTTTGCGTGATCCTTGCCCGTCTTTGCGGTTCTAACGGATCGAATGAATTGATCTAGTTATTCAGTTATGAAGAGTTGGTGGGCCAGTCAGGCTCGTTTGTGGAGTTTGTCTGGCGGGATTGGTTCATTCAGGCTGAAGATGTGGCCGTGCTCGAACCAGAGGTAGGTGCGGCACCCTTTGACTTGGATTTCGATGATTTCCAGGTCTTCGTCGACTTTGCAGATGGTTTTACCTGCGGCGTTCTTAATTGGTTTCAATGTCCGATTGTCACCGGTCCTTTCGTATCTTGTTCGCTTGTTCGCTAACTTGTGAACAAAGTGAGTAAAAAAAATGGGTACGCCAACCATTCAGTTGGGCATACCTACTATGCGGCCAGGTTCAGAGTGTCAATGCGAATTGCAGCCGACAGCCGTGAAACGGCAAACAAATCAGCAAGTGCTTGCACAATGTCCTCCTTTTCTGATTGATCAGTGATCGCGTACCACCCGCCAGGGGTGAGGTCTTTGAAAGCCATTCGAAACGCTGGCAACGGATCAGCAGGGCTGCGCCAAACTGATTAGCCTGCCACTCGGCGGAGCTGGCATACTTCTTCGGCATCTCACACTCATCAAGTGAATCAACCCGATGTTCCTGAATGGGAGCCAGTACGGAGTTGGTATGCGCGAAGCAATGTTTGTGCAAATGCAGATGCCCACACTCGTGCGCCACAGTGAATCGCTCGCGACATTCAGGTGAGTCAGCCAGTGCCTTACTGTCTAAGACAATGGTGTTTTCAGTGAGCTGCACCCGATGCTTGCCGCCGCGCGGCCCGAAGGTATTTACTTTGCCATCTCGTAAAACGGACAAGCCAAGGATGGTGTCGTCAGTCGAGAGACGGTGGTAGTCAATGGTGGCGTTGAGTTGAAACTCTGCCAAGTAGTGAATGTCAACGATGGTTGGCTCAAAGACTGCATCCTTGCCAAAGGTTGCATTGACAAGGTTCATGGCTTTGCGCTCAATAACGGAGCGTTCTAGGTATGGAATGTGGACATCGGTCAACGGCGGCCACCGTCGCCTTCAATGATGTCGATAATCTTCTGCCAATCCTGGTCGGAGTAATTGCGATCCTTGGCGCGCCGTAGAGCAACGCGGGCATTGTCGGTCTCGCGAATGTAGTCAGTGAGATCAGTAGGAGTTTGGTCGTCCCGCGTAAGCGCTGCTAGGTCAAACATTTCTTCACGCTCAACTGAAGTCAGCGAGAGTGCAGAAGCGATTGTTTCGAGCTTACTGTCAGGGGCAGCGCGACGACCCTTCTCGATATCCGAAATGTAGGACGCTGCCATATCTACCTTCTCGGCAAATGCGCGCATCGTAAGGCGGGCACCCTTGCGCTTGCTCTCTATGAACTTCCCAAACTTTAGGTGGCTATCCATTGCTGTGGCTCCGTTTACGCTTGTTCGCTAACATGCGTACAAGCGTATCATGCGTCCCTATCAAGCGCATACGTGTCGAACCTAGTAGGTGGGCAGGTGAGATTGTAAAATTTCCAAGTGTAGAACAGATCGAATTGCCTCTAATTGCGCTGTTTTGTCAGCAATAAGGCGTTGATGTTGAAGGGCGTGAAGGATGGCACGAGGTGTGCAATCGGTTGAGCCACTAGTCGCTGATCGGGTTAATGGATGGCTTCGCGATTATGGGCTGTCCTATTACTTAGAACAAGATGCTCCAAACGATGAAATTAAGCAAGCTCTTCTCCAGTATGAGTCTAAGGGTGGTGGCAAGGGTGGCAATCGCCCCGACGCCTCACTGCTGTTAACAGATTCAACAGAGCGTCATTGGCCGGTGCTCATCGAGTACAAGGGCTATCAAGGGAAGTTGGTCAAGCTCGACTCTTCTTCGAACGTAGATAACGTGACGAGCAAGGATGAGCCAAACTATAAAAACATTAAAGAATTCGCCGTAAACGGTGCGGTTCACTATGCGAATGCAATTCTTCATCACACAAGTTTTGAAGATGTAATCGCAATCGGTGTTACTGGTCACCGTGATTCTTTTGGTGAATTACAACTTGAAATCGGTGTCTATTACGTATCGAAGCGAAACTTTGGCGCGGGTCAGCGTATTGGGACGTTTACCGACCTTTCGTTCCTCAAAAAAGAGAATTTTGAGGATTTTGTTGAACGGATCAACAATCTCAATCTTTCTCCAGATGCTCTGGAGGAAATTAAGAAGAAACGCGAAAGTCAAATTGATGCGAATCTGCGCAAGCTGAACAACGATATTTATCAAAATGAGAAGGGGATTTCAGAGAACGCAAGAGTCTACCTGGTAGCAGCTTCAATTATCGCTACCTTGGGAGTTCCTGGAAAGGTTCGCCCACTAGAGCTAAAGGAACTTGAATCTCGAACTGAACGCGGAGAAACTGATGGTGCGAAGATCCTTCGTAAGATTGAGTCTTTCCTAGCCGAGAAAAATATTCCTATCGAAAAAAAGGAACTGATAGTCGGGACTCTCGCACCTACACTAACTACGCAAAACCTCAACAAGCCAATTGAAGGCGAGACCCAGCTAAAGAGAATCTTCCGAAAGGTTGTCGAAGATCTCGGTATTTACTACAAGATCGGCCTCACCACTGACTTCACGGGCAAGCTATTTAATGAAATGTACAGCTGGCTGGGTTTCACCCAGGACAAGCTAAATGATGTTGTTCTCACGCCTTCATACGTTGCAACACTTCTAGCGAAGTTGACTCGGGTAGATAAAGACTCGTATGTGTGGGATTTTGCAACAGGTTCTGCAGGCTTGTTGGTAGCGGCTATGAACGAAATGATCATTGACGCTCAAGAAAAAATTGATTCCCCGGACGAGTTGCATCGAAAGATAGCTCAAATAAAGGCAGAGCAACTTCTGGGGCTTGAGATCTTGGACAACATCTACATGTTGGCGGTGCTCAACATGATCATGATGGGCGACGGCAGTTCAAACCTGCTCAACGAAGATTCGCTACGTTACTCAGGAAAATATGGTTTTGGGGCAACTGATAGGCAGTTCCCCGCCACAGCGTTTGTGCTCAACCCGCCATACTCTCAGCCGGGCAACGGCATGATTTTCGTCCAGCGAGCACTGTCACTTATGCAAACAGGTTATGCTGCCGTGATCATTCAGAATTCTGCTGGATCAGGTAAAGCTCGTGAATTTAATCAGAAGATTCTTGAACGCAATAGCCTTATTGCGAGCATCAAGATGCCTGTCGACTTATTTCTTGGAAAATCCTCTGTTCAAACCAACATATATGTATTTCGAGTTGGGCAACCACATCATAAAGATGACGTGGTCAGGTTTATTGATTTTTCAGATGATGGCTATTCGCGAGCTAATCGTCGGAAAGCTAAGAGTGGAGTAAATCTTCGAGATACCGGGGATGCGAAGCAGAAGTATCAAGAGGTTGCAGATCTGGTTAGATTTGGAGCTCATAAGCGAAACCTTATCCCTGAAGATTGTTACTTCGAGGGGCATATTGACCCTACCGACGGTGCAGACTGGAACCAGAGCGCACCTATTGATACCCGGCCCACTGTTGCTGATCTTAAGAAAACAATTGGCGATTATCTTGCTTGGGAAGTTGGCAAAGTAATCCAAAACTCGAGTAGGACTGATTCTTCATTGGGAAAATAGAAGCCCAACTAGATTCGCGGTTCACCGAAACTAGTTGGGGCACATTCCTGGTGGGTGACCTATTTGATGTCTCGGCTAACAAGCAGCTGAACAAGGACAGTTTCACATTTTCAGACAATGGTGATTATGCCTATTTCACGCGCACCGTAAGTAATAACGGGGTTCTTGGATACGTCGAATACCTCGACGATGAACATAAGATCCCTGGAGGATGTATAGCCGTCGGCATGCTTGGCATGCGTTTCTTCTATATGGAGAAAGACTTCTATGCGGGTCAGTTCACTAAAAGGCTCATCCCTAAAGGCTTTAATTTAAGCAGATCGAGCGCGGTCTTTTTCACTGCTCTGCTGAACAAATTTGAGCCTTTACTGAAACAAGGGTTAGTTAGAGATTTTGAGCGCGTTCTCACGGCTCAGTCAATCGACTTGCCAAGCAAACATGGAAAAATCGATCTTGATTACATAGAAGCAATTGTTGCTGCCCTTGAAGATGAGCATCTGAAGAAGCTGGTTGCCTATCTAGAAGTATCTGGCTTTGACAATCTCACTTTGTCTGATGACGAAAACCTAGCTCTTCAACAGGTGTTTGACTGCAATTGGAAGAGTTTTCGGATTGGTGATGTGTTCGAAAAGTTGCCAGGTAAAAAGGCAGCCAAGAAGGACGTTCGCAAATGGCGCGATGCAGAATTTAACGTCCCAGCGGTCTACTGTAAGTTCGGCGATAACGGGATCATGTATTGGGGTCGCGAAGGGGAATTTGCAACCTTTGAAAACTGTATCTCCATTGTGTATAACGGTGAAATTGCCGCAGGTAAAGTGTATGCACAGAAAGAGCCTACGGGTATTTTGGCTGAGAGCTATATGATTCGACTGAAGGACGGACCTCAGAGTCATAACCTGAATCTATTCTTGACCGCATGCTTAGAGAAAGTCCTTTACCCTAAGTATTCGAGAGACTTTTTGGCAACCTGGAATGAAAAAGTTGAGGATGATGAGTTCTTTATGCCGGTTGATGCATCTGGATCACCTGCTTTTGGATTGATGGAGGCAGCTGTCTCAGGGATGATGAAACTCGTTATTGAGGATGCAACTGCTTTCATAGGGCAGAGGTCATCATCTCGTTAAGGTTCACCATTGCACGATGTTCGCATGGTCTAGCAGCCGTGGGTTCACTTAATATGAGGTGGGATATCCCCGTCGTGGTGCCGGGTAGAACGGCAAGCAACTGCAGGCGGGATGCTGGCGGCTAACGATCACGTGAAAACCCTTGTTTTCAAGGGGAAATACGGTTATCCAGTGCTCTGTGACTGCCCGGGGCTTTGTATCTTTTATTGAGTGCAAACAACCATTAGCACCCAGCAAGTAACACAGTTACTCGCTGGGTGCTTCTTCGTGCAATCGTTGGTTCACCTTACAACGAAGCTCCAAAAGCCCTGGTCAGAGAGACTTTAGGTTGTTGTTGCGTGTGGTGGTGCTAGTTACGCGGGTTCGAGCCACGCAGGTACTGAGATGAAAATCGCCACCGAAGATTCAATCTGGCAGCAGAAGTTCAGGTAGGGTTGAAATAGCCGGACGAGGGAGCCGTACCCGGAACCGCCAATTGTTGGGTAGTTAAAGTACGACGGCCATATTACCTTTCTGACATAAGATAAGGAGTGGCCGTGTACTGGTTTGTGCTCATCATTTCTGGACTACTTGAGGCCGTGTGGGCAACTGCCCTCGGTAAATCCGCAGCCTTCACGAAAATCGTCCCGTCCATAACTTTCGTGATTGCTTTGATCTTTAGCATGTTGGGGCTTGCTTTTGCGATGCGAGATCTGCCGACAGGGACGGCCTATGCAGTTTGGGTGGGGATAGGTGTCACAGTGACAGTTGTATATGCGATGCTTACTGGCACAGAACCTGCATCAGTGTTAAAGATTGTTTTCTTGTTGATGATCGTATCTGGCATTATTGGACTCAAAGTGGTGTCGTAGGTTTCCTTATACCTCGCATTTGAATTCCATACTGATCTGCCCGTCAGCGGCAATCGCAATCTTCTCGGTGATGACTTCAAGCTCACCCTGCAACATTTCATCCGTAATCGTCGGGGTCTTACCCGGGTGCTCTACCTCGTATCGGTGATTGCATTTCCACACCACCCGCTTATATTTACTGGTCGAATGCCAAGTCTTCGCACCATACAAACCACCACAATACTCACAGAACACCACACACGAGAAAGTGCGGTTAGCCCGGCCACTACTCGGAGTAGTGCGCATTAGGTGTTGGACGAGCTCCCACACCTCCGGATCAATAATCGCCTCGTGGTTACCCTCAACGTAATACTGCGGCGCCTGCCCCTCATTCTTCACCAACTTCTTTGTCAGAAAACCAGCAGTGAACCGCTTCTGCAAGAGTGCGTCGCCCTTGTATTTCTTGTCAGTGAGAATGCTTCAACGGGGTCAGGCGTATCTCAGCGATTTGCTGCAAAATTTGGTAGACTAGTTCGCGAAGCCCCGGTGGAGTTCTGGCTTGCAGGAAACTGTAGAGTTATTCTCGCCGGGGCAATGTCGTATCTGCTTGCTGTTTTGGGAGGTGACATTGTCATGAAATCAGCCGATAGTAATTGGCTTGAGTTATGGCTGTCGCCTGCACGTTTAGCAACTTACCTTGAACTTGCTAGTGGTTCAGAAAACCTTGCCCTTGAACTGTACGAGCTAAATAGTAAACTTTCGCAAGCCTTGATGCATGACATTGCGCATGTCGAGGTTGCCTTGCGAAACAGGTACGACGAAGTGATTAGCTCAAATTTTGATGGAAGCGAGCACTGGCTCTTTGATTCAGCATCTCCAGTTAACCAATCGTCGCATCATGAAGTGTTAATTGGTGAAAGAAATCTTCGGCAAACTAAAGCTGCTCATGCAGGCGTGATGACGCTGGCTGAAATGTTATTGCCCGAACTGGCGGATCACTTGGCACGTACATCAAAGGTCGCAATTATGTTAGAGCGGACAGGGCGAAGCCTGTAGAGGTTCACCATTGCACGAAGCCTTGACTCACTAGATTATGGGGGTTCACTTTTGTGAGCAGCCGAGTTCTTGGAATCTTTAAGCGCTGTTCATCTAGCGTGTCAGTAAAATGATATTTGGATCAAATGAGTCAAAGATTGCCTTGTTCGCTGGGAAAATCTGGTCAATGATGCGACTGCTTTAGTTGTTTTCTTGCATCTTTTGTTGAACCCAAACAACAGAAAAGCGGCGATTAATCGCCGCTTTTCTTATTTTTCAATCCTGCACTTTGCCCGCACCTTGCGAAGCGGTGTTCCGCCTAATCCAGCTCCACCTCAGCAAAAAGCCCGAGATGATCCGAAATAGTAAACCGACGGGTGTGTGCATCTTTTGCACTTACACCGACACCAAGAAGGTGATCGATTTGTTTGGTCGGTTCCGAGGCCGGGAAAGTCAGCCCCTCTGCCAGCTGTGTAAATTGCGGCAGCGACTCGCCCATCCACCATGGGCGATCATCTTTCACTAACTCTGCAGCCTTTGCGAGTAGATGCTGACTGACGTCATTAACGATGCTTGGATCAGTGTTGAAGTCACCAGCGAGAATCATGGCAGGAAGCGCACCACCTTTTGATGTCACCGCAGTGCCATCTTCGAATGCATCGTCCACATGTGCTTTATCTAATCTGGCAACTCGCGCAAATCCCGCCAATGCGACTGCAAGCTGCACTCGAAGAGTGATCGTTGACGCCTCAAGGTGGGTAGAAGCAAAAATGAGGGGTTTGCCCGAATCAGAGGTTTCAAGATACGTCACGCGCCGCGGTTGCTCCGGCTTGAATCGCAACCCGCCAACATACCCCTTTTGCCCAGTACGTAAAGCCCACTGAACCTTCGGAAGCTCAAGGTCGTGTACACGAGTGATCGGTTTACGCGAAAGTATTGCAATTCCAGTACCGAATGTCGTACGGGAAAAGTGGTGATACATCTGGAGTTCGTCAGCAAGGATCTTCGCTTGGTCAGCAAAATTCGAACGAATGTTAAAGCGATCAGCTTCCTGCAACGAGAGCAGATCGAGTTCTTCTTCTTTCAGTTCCTGAGCTAGTGCAACAAGAGCTTTCGATGAAGGACGCCACCCATCGGCAGTTGTGCCGTATTGAAGATTGAATGTGCCGATTCTCACGATCAGCCCTCCGCCCCGGAGACAGAGCCGTCATCCGCAACGAATGTCAAACATGCCGAATTCATGCAGTAGCGTAGGCCAGTGGGAGTCTGGGGAGCATCGGGAAAAACGTGCCCGAGATGCGACCCACACGAAGCACAACGCACTTCGGTTCGTGGGCGTCCAGGCAGTGACGTGTCCTCAATGTACTCGACCGCATCTTTTTCATCTGGATCAAAGAATGAAGGCCATCCACAGAACGAATCGAACTTAGTCTCAGACGTGAACAGCTCTGCTCCGCAGGCTTTGCACAGGTACATTCCCGAACGCTTCTCATTCAAAAGCGCGCCCGTGCCAGGCATCTCGGTTCCCGCAGCGCGCAAAATATTGTATTCGAGGGGTGTGAGCTGGGCCTTCCACTCTTCCTCCGTGCGTGCTTTGGGGTATTTCTTCTCAGTCATTTTCGCCTCCTTGAGCCGCCTGTGAGTCACTAGCGGTGTCGCCAGATTCTATCGCGGTTGGGTTACCTTTCGCCGCGATTTTAGCTTCATCGACTTTGCGCTTGCGCTCTTCATAGGCTTCCTCACCTGGGCCAGCATATGTTTCCGCTCGTTGTTCGTTCTCAGGGGAACCCGAGAAAAGTGAGGCTTCGTGACCGGGTTTGACATTCGCGGTGGTTGTTAATGGCGAGTTCAGAGGCGACTCGTGAGCTTCTTGAGTAGCAGATTGGCTCAGCCGCTCTGCAATCGATGTTCGCTTAAACTTCCCCGAGCTGGCGAACTCTCTTGCCGCTTTCGCCATCGACTTTCCACGGTTCGCAATCTTTCCCGACGGCGTTCCCGCGGAAGACGCTGTGGAGGAAGATCGAGCAGCACTTTGAGTGGGTTTGGCCTCGGTATCGTCAGGATTTGAAGCCGATTCTGCTTTCTGCGCAAGGATTTTCATGTCAGCAGCAGTGAGGACTCGTGTGGACTGAACGTCTTGTTTTTCCAGCTCGAACGTGGACAGATAGCTCGGTTTGCGCACCGCAGTCTGCGCCTCACGCACTTGCTGCTTTGCTTTCTTTTCCTCAGCCAGGCGCGCCTCGACGAGAGCAGTTGTTACTTCACGCGACTCTTCAATAGAGACACTTTCATGGTGATATTCACGCTGATGAGGGATCGATTGGCGCGCCTCTTTCTGGATCCACAAAACAATTTGTTCGCGCAGATAATTCTTCAAATCAACCAACGTGGAGGAGTCCTTTGCGGAGATCACCGCGCGAACCACGAGGTTTGTCCCACTGGCGTCACTCACCTGAAAAACGCCAAGGCGACCGTCCCAAAGATCAGAATTGGCCAGTAAACGCTCCACCTCAAGACGCATCGCCTGGACGGGAACCGCCCAGTCCACTTGCCACGTCACATCACCGTACATTTCGGGCGCACGCCTCGTCCAATTTTGGAACGGTTGTGACACAAGACGCTGCGAAGGGACGATAATTCGCCGTCCATCCCAAATCGCAAGAACCACATAGGTCAAAGTAATTTCCTCAACCGTTGTGTAATTGCCTTCGAAATCAACGATGTCACCAACACGAATCGAGTCAGAGAAAGCCAACTGCAGCCCCGCAAAGATATTGCTCAGTGTGCCTTGTGCAGCAATACCGGCGACTACAGATAACACGCCCGCCGAAGCTAATAACGACGCTCCCGCCGCCCGAGCACCGGGGAATGTGAGGAGCACCGCAGCGAAGCCAATTAACCAGATCGCAACCAGAATCACCCGATGCAGGATCTGTGTTTGCGTTTCGATCCGGGCGGCCTTGGAACTCGATAGCTCACTGACGCGGGCATAGATCGACGTGACGATACCTTTCGCAATCGACGCGACAAGATACGTGCCAGCGATAATTGCCGCGATGAGGAACATTTGGCTCGCATACGCGAACCAATACGGCTCTACACCCTGGGCAGTGTTTGCGGCAGCAAAATTGAAGCCGAACCATGCCCCGATCACAATCAGCAACACGTCAATCGGACGCGCAGCTGCATGGATAATCGGCTTCAGGTGCTTGCGTCGAGCAACCATCGCAGTGAGAAACGCGATGGAAACTAGGCCAACGACGAGACCCGCAACCGCACCGACCCCGACCCCGATAACCATCTGCATCACGTCGAAAGACGCTTCGACTACTTCATGAGCTTTTTCTTCCAGCGACGACGGCGACGGGGATGGCGTGGGCGACGGTGTCGGAGACTTCGCCATGACTGCTTGAACGAACCAGTGGGTGAACATGTCTCAAGCCTACCGAGAAGATATGACAGTTTTTGCCTACCACCGGAGATTCCCTGCAACTTCTTTGGCAAAACGTTGAAATACCACCACTTTACGAGTGACGCACGTCATACTCTTTTGATTTTGCAAACCTCGTGCGATTCAGGCTAAACTAATACCCGTTCCACCGAGGATTCGGAACGAGCAAGTAACCAACTTGTTGGTTATCTAGGCCCCCATCGTCTAGCGGCCTAGGACCCCGCCCTTTCACGGCGGTAGCACCGGTTCGAATCCGGTTGGGGGTACGGCTTCGCCAGAAGCTGCGAAAGCAAAATCTGGCCCTGTAGCGCAGTTGGTTAGCGCGCCGCCCTGTCACGGCGGAGGTCGCGGGTTCAAGTCCCGTCAGGGTCGCGGAAGAATCGCCCGGTTTCCGGGCGTTTTTTCTCACTGGCTCTGTAGCTCAGTTGGTAGAGCGTTCGACTGAAAATCGAAAGGTCACCGGATCGACGCCGGTCGGAGCCACCAAAACCCCGAGAATCAATGATTCATCGGGGTTTTGCTTTTGCCCTATAATCCCCAACCGCTGATTCCTCGACGCACCTGCTGTTCCATGCTATCCATGAATGCTGGCGCGGTATTCGCCACAGGAATATAGGTAAAACCGTCTGCTGGCCCACCTGCTTTCACAAATTCGCCACGATTCAAAATATTGATTTCCTGAAGTGTCTCAAGACAATCTGTGGCAAAACCTGGACACACCACATCAAGACGTCTCACACCAGCAGCCCCAAGCTCACGCACAGTATCAATAGTGGCCGGGCCTACCCACTTGGCCGGACCAAATACAGATTGATACGTTGTCAGAACACCTCGGTCATATTCAGAATCAAGCCCGAGCCGGTGTACCACGGCCTTCGCCGTCGCCTCACACTCTCGAACATACGGATCGCCACTGTCCACCATCGCCTGCGGCAAGGAATGAAAGCTCAAAAGCAAACGCTCGCCTTGGGAAAAATTCGGCTGAGTGCCCCGATCTTCCCAGACCTTCTCAATCGCACTCGCTACGGCCTCGATGTAATGTGCATCGGTAGGGAAAGAACGCATCATCCGAAACTCCAGCTGATCGCGATTCTCTAGTGACCACCGAGACACTTCATCCATCACACTCGCCACCGTCGTCGCCGAATACTGTGCATACATTGGCATCACCAACACGCGTCGGTAACCACGCTGCTGCAGGTCAGTGAGCACCTGTCGAACGGTGGGCGCCGAATACCTCATCGCGAGGAAGACGTCGGCGTCTGCCCCTAAGCGTCGGTCAAGCTCGGCACGCTGAGCCTGGCTCCAGTGCATCAATGGTGACCCCACAACCCCCTCACCTGCTTTTTCTCCCCAAATCTGAGCGTACAAAGAAGCAGCATGACGCGGTCGGACACGCAAAATGATGCCTTCCAAGATTGGCCTCCATAACGCAGGGTGCATCTCGATCACGCGTCGATCCGTCAGGAATGTGCGAAGGAATCGGCGCACGTCTGCAATCGCTAACGAATCAGGTGTCCCAAGGTTGACCAACAGCACTGCCGGCTTCATTGCCCGAGCATGTGGGGCCGCGAATGTTTTGACCATGAAACTAATGTACTGAACACCGAATGGAATCCCTAATACGGTGCGTGATCATGCATACCTCTTCACGCGTTGCGCCACCAGCTCACGTCGGGCCATATCGAAGATATGCTAGGAAAAATCTCCCAGATTTCACGCTCAAGCACGCCGTAAACTAGCGGTGTGAACGTGATATGGGATATGGGCGGCACGCTCATTGATACGTATTCGCCGGTCAATGCATTGTTTGCGGCAAAAGTTGCCGACGCCGGGGGCGAGATTTCGCCCGCAGGCGTAGCAATATTGACCCGGCGTTCGATCTCCTCCGCTATTCAGACACTCGCACAGCGTTTCCTTATCTCAGAGGGAGAATTACACGCGGCGTACGATTCCTTAAAAGCGTCGTGGCAGGACACTCCCGCTCCGTTAATCGCCGGAGCACGGCGAGCACTGGAGGCAATTGTTGGCGACGGCGGGGTAAATGTTATTGTCACTCACCGTGATCGTCCATCAGCCACAACATTGCTTGAACAACACGATCTTTCGCATCTCATCTCCGATATGATTTGCGCCCCCGACGGATTCCCGCGCAAGCCAGATCCGACGATGTTCCTTGAGATACTTGAGCGCAGTGACCTCAAACCGTCGCGCACACTCGCTGTCGGCGATCGTGAAATCGATGTAACGGCAGCACATGCCGCTGGTTTACGCGCGGTGCGCCTCACACCCGATGGCGTTCGTGCTCAGACGAAAGCCGATTGGACTGTCCATCGTCTTCTTAAGGTTCCACACCTGCGTTAAGCGACGCTACAGCGCCGCAACCGCTGAATCGTAATTTGGCTCCTCAGTTAACTCTGCAACTTGCTCGGTGTACACCACTGTGCCAGTCTCGTCGATGACGACGACCGCGCGCGAAAGTAGCCCGGCGAACGCGCCCTCGCTCAAAGTCACGCCATAATCTGTACCAAAGGTTGAGCGGAACGCTGACGCTGGCAGAACGTCGTCGAGTCCTTCAGCCACGCAGAAACGCGACGCCGCAAAAGGAAGATCCATCGAAACGCACAGCACTACTGTGTTGTCGAGGGAAGAGGCAAGGGGGTTAAAGTGCCGAACTGATGCGGCACACGTGGGAGTGTCGAGAGATGGGAAAATATTCAAAACAACGCGCTTACCCGCGAAATCTCCCAGTTTGAGTTCAGTCAAATCTTGGCCGACTAGGGCAAAATCAGGGGCCGTCGCCCCGACGCTGGGTAGCGAGCCAACAGTTACCGCGGACGTACCGCCAATGGTGATTTCAGTCATGCGTCTATCCTATGCACGGTGGTGTTGGAGACGGCAGGCTTGAACGCCGAGAGCGAATTACCTGTACTCACGCGCGCAAAGGGCAAGCGTCTTATACCATAGAAAGGTAGCAGTGGCGCCAAGTGGGTGCCGCATTAAGGAGCCAAACGTGACATTAGAGAACAATCCGAAGCAGGGGTCGTCAATCGGCGAACTGGTTGCAAAGATCACCGCACAGTTCTCAGCGCTCGTGCGCGACGAACTGAAATACGCCACAGTTCAGCTCCAGGCAAAGGTCACAAAACTTGGCATCGGTGGCGCATTACTCGCCGTTGTCGGTGTACTCGCTTTCTACCTGCTCACCCTTTTGTTGGGAGCAGCGGTCGCCGGTTTTGCAAAAATCATGCCGGTATGGGCTGCTTTCCTCACTGTGGCTGGAATTGTGCTCCTGATCATGGTTATCCTGACGCTCCTGGCGTTGGCAAAGTTTAAGTCGTCCAAGCAGAACGTTGTTGATCCGAAGGCGGGTCTGATAAAGGACGTGGACGCAGTAAAGAAGGGATTCACAAAGTGAGCGAAGCAGTGAACAGGGTTCAGGCAGCTGCAGATGCATCGCGTAAGTCTGCTAAAGATTACGAAGTGCATGACGATACCCCCGATAACCGCACGCCCGAGCAAATCGAAAAAGATATGCAGCGCGTGCGCGATGAAATGACCGCGACAGTCAATGAACTGGCAGCAAAGCTTGATCCGAAGCGCCTAAAAGAAGACGCCAAGACTGCAGCGTCTGCCAAGGTCAATGCTGCAAAGGAGAAAGCAGCGGAGTTCTTTGCTGCCGCGAAGAACGGAGATCGTCAAGCTATCGGCATCCTTGCCGCAGCAGGAACCGTCATTCTTGGTTTGGTTGCGCGAGCAATCTTCAAGAAATAGGTTATCCATAGATAAGTAATTGAGCACAGTTCGGCCGCAGCGAACGTTCCACGTAGAGTTCACGCGAGGAAACGAGTAAACTGAGGCCGGAAATTGATGTGAAACATTTGGGGCATCATGCCCCTTCGAGAGTTGAGGGAGGTCGAGCCTATGGGGCGCGGCCGTCAGAGAGCCAAGCAGCGTAAAGTAGCACGCGATCTTAAGTACTTCAGCCCGGAAACCGATTACCAGGCACTCGAGCGTGAACTGACTTCTCACAATGAGAAGGATGATGACGCCAGTGATTGGGAGGAGTACGATCCGGATCACTACGAGGTTCCCCCAGCAACAGATGACTGGGATGAAAACGACTGGAAGTAATTCCAGCTCGTACTGACGTTAGTGGAGGGCGAGGCCATATGGCCTCGCCCTCCACTAACGTTTATCGTGGCACCACCCAGATTGCTCGATGACACGAACTGAGGCTTGTGGGCCTCAGAGTCCCAACTGTGCTGGGCCAAAAAGTGGCAGATACGGCGTGAGATCTGCACGCGTGCCTGAGTGCGAGATGGTGCGTGTATCAACTTCGCGTCCCACCACAAGATCGAGCCACGTTTGGCCATCCATTTCCACAACATTCGGTGGAGTGCCACGTCGGTGGTTGATTCCTTCGATTGCTTGGACAGCCCCGATCCAGGGCACACGAATCTCCACCGCATGACCTGGATGACGCTCAGCAAATTCTTCAAGTGCAAAACGCACAGCAGTGATCAGCGTCGGACGCGACACCTCTCCCCCATGCGCGTAAGCCCGAATTGCTTCTAGCCCGTCCTGCGAAGAAATTCGTCGTTTCATCACATGATTCCCTGTGCGAGCATCGCGTTCGCAACCTTGGTAAAGCCAGCCACATTCGCGCCCACCTGGTAATCACCAGGTGCGTCAACGGCGTCTGCCGCTTCAAGCGACGAGGTGTGGATATTACACATGATGTCATCCAGCTTGGCTTCAACCTCATCAAATGACCATTGAGCAAAGCCTGCGTTCTGCGCCATCTCAAGTGCCGACGTCGCCACGCCACCTGCGTTCGAGGCCTTCCCCGGCGCGTACAGCACACCAGCGGCCTTTGCCGCGTCAATCGCCGCATTGGTCAGCGGCATGTTGGCACCTTCAGCGACGAGCTTCACGCCGCCCTTGATCAACGTGGCCATGTCGGATTCATCAAGTTCATTTTGCGTAGCACACGGCAGGGCGAGATCAACCTCTGCAGCGTCCCAAACGCACGCACCTTCGCGATAGACAGCACTCTTGCGACGTTGCGCATATTCCGCAATGCGTCCGCGTTCGACTTCCTTAATCTGCTTGAGAAGCGCGACGTCGATTCCTTCCGGATCGTAGATGCTCCCTGTTGAATCCGAGGCAGTCACGGCCTTGGCGCCAAGGGCCTCAAGTTTCTCCGCAGCATAGATCGCCACATTGCCCGAGCCTGAAATCGCAGCAGTTTTCCCTTCCAGGCGGTCACCTGCGGTAGCAAGCATTTCACGAGCGAACATCACCAAGCCGTAGCCGGTGGCCTCAGTGCGAGCCAATGAGCCGCCCCAATCGAGTCCCTTACCCGTGAGCACACCGGCTTCAAAGCGGTTTGTAATGCGCTTGTACTGACCGTAGAGGTAACCGATTTCGCGTCCTCCTACACCGATGTCACCAGCAGGAACGTCGGTGAGGGCACCAATGTGGCGGTACAGCTCGGTCATAAATGCCTGGCAGAAACGCATCACTTCGGCGTCGGACTTTCCATGCGGATCGAAGTCAGATCCGCCTTTGCCACCGCCGATCATCTGACCGGTGAGGGCGTTCTTGAAGATCTGCTCAAACCCGAGGAACTTGATCACTGAGAGGTTGACCGATGGGTGGAAACGCAGGCCACCTTTGTACGGGCCGAGCGCGGAATTGAATTCGACGCGGTAGCCTCGATTCACCTGCACCTTCCCGGCGTCGTCAGTCCAGGCAACGCGAAACATCAGTTGACGTTCGGGTTCGACCATCCGCTCAAGCAAAGCTGCCTGGGCGTATTCGGGGTGCTTCACAAGCAAGCCGCCCAGCGAATCGACTACCTCACCTACAGCCTGCACAAACTCCGGCTGCGAGCCATTTCGACGCTCGATGCCTTCGATGATCTTTTCACGAATGTCCACTCGTCCTCCTTCTTCAACGGTTTCGACGTTCAGCCTAAATCAGCCTAAATCATCAACGGCCGATACGCCGAGAAAACCACATGGTGGGACAACTACTGGCGACAGGTTGGTGAACATCCCAATGAGCAGGTACGCCTATTCGCCCAGATTTCGTCAGCTCTCGCGGGGTTGCAGCCCTAACGCCGAAATAATCATCCTCAATACAAGGGAGGTCATCGCACGTGCATCAAGCTCAACAAGAGATTGATCAGCACCGATTATCGTTTCACCATTATTATTCGCTGCTCCATGGCGAGCATTGAGCCAGTGTTCACCCACTCCGCGCACGAATGACACCATCCCGACAGCCCAGACGCGTGACCGAATGCGCTCGCCTTCGTCGTCGCCACTTCCTTGGGAAGGAACGGCTGCACTGATAGCAGAGAGGAGAGCTTCATCAATTTCACCAGCCAACGGCACGATACTGTCGTTTTCTGGCGGAGCCGACGTCATAAACACGTAAACATGGGGATCGTTTTGAAGCATCGAAAAATATGAGAACAACGTGTGTTCCATCACCTGCTCAAGATCGAGTCCCGAGCGATGTTCAACTTCAACCGTCGTTTTCCACCCGTTGACGAACCGATCGGCAACTGCTCGCTGCAATCCCACCTTGTCACCGAAATATCGGTAGATAATCGACTTCGAGGTGCCGAGCTCCTTGGCTATTTGATCCATCGAAACAGTGCAGCCGTAGCGACGAATCACATCCATCACTTGGTCAATCAACGCTTCATATCGCGTTTGACGATGTTCCTCCCAGCGCAAATTACGGCGATCAACTTGCTCTTGTTGACACTGTGGTTCGTAGGGCATCACGAAAACTCCTTCAACGATTATCACAATGCTTGACACATCTGCTCGACATTTTCCCTGCTCATATAGGGTACGGGCATGATCATCAGTGTGTCGCGTCGCCACTCCGGTAGACTGACGTAAGTTGTCGCGGCATCATGACCCGGCACGTCCAGGAATGCCGAACGAAAGGATTCTCATGGCTTCCAAATGGTTGAAGGCCGCCGCGATCGCGCTCCCAGCAGCGCTATTGTTCGGCGCATGTGACACTACAATGTCCGTCAAATTCAACGAAGACCGAACCGCTGAAGTGATCATGGATATTCACGACACCGATGGTGCTCTGACCAAACTCGCAGGTAATCGAATCAACTGTGACTCCTTTAAGGAACAGCTCAAGACACAGGCGAAGGATCAAGATACCAAGGTTGAAGATCTGACTAACGGTGGAAATCTTCACTGCAAGCTGTCCTCGAAGGGGCCAATCTCAGCCTCTTTCAAGGGTGAGAGTTTCAAAGAGACCGATACCACCTACATTTTTGACGGCTCAAGCCTTGCAGGTCTCAAACAACGTGATCTGAAGCAAATGAAGGAACTCCCCTTCCCTCTCAACATCAAGATGAACATTGAAATGCCCGGAGAAATTGTGAAAACCGAAGGCGATGTCAAGGTTTCGGGGAACACCGCCACCATCGAGGGCATTGACGCACTTGCCAAGGGCTTCACAGTTGAGGGCAAGAAGAATGCTTCGATGGCCTCAAGCATCGGCCTGTGGATCGCTATCGCCGTCGGCGCTGCACTGATTATTGGAATCGTGGCGTGGCTGGTACTCGCAGCGAAGAAGCACACAAAGGGCGCCGACGCTCAAAGGTACCAGGGGTCTGAGACGCCGATGGACGGTGCCCCTGCATCGATGCCGTCGATTCCGTCAGTTCCGCAGGCACAGCCGAGCGATCCCACTGGTGTCGCTCCAGCACCGGCGACTCCCGTGATGCCGACGCAGAACTCCTCCGCCCCGATCCCGGGCGAGGTGACAAATGGTGAACAGCCGGAAATCGCAACGGCTCAAGCTCCTGAAGCTGCCCAGGCAGAAAACCCGGGAACCGTGATGGATGGCGGCCAAGGAAACGATGAACCGTTCCTTCGCTGAAATAGTCAGTAAATAGTCAGTAAATCAAGGTGCGGGCGACAGTTTCAGACTGTCGCCCGCACCTTGATAAATATGTTCGCTTAGTTAGCTCACTTCATCTTGGTACCGGTGGAGCCAAGGCGCTCGCACGCTTCGACAACGCGGGCGGCCATGCCAGCTTCGGCAGCCTTGCCCCATGCACGCGGATCGTACTTCTTCTTGTTGCCAACTTCGCCGTCGATCTTGAGGACGCCTTCGTAGTTCGTCATCATCCAGTCCACAACTGGGCGGGTGAAGGCGTACTGGGTGTCGGTGTCAACGTTCATCTTGATGACGCCGTTGCGCACTGCGGTGGCGATCTCCTCAGCGGTGGAGCCGGAGCCACCGTGCATCACGAGATCAAATGGCGATTCCTTGCCAACCTTGGCACCAACCTCAGCCTGGATGTCACCCAGGAGCTCAGGACGGAGCTTCACGTGGCCGGGCTTGTAAGCGCCGTGTACGTTTCCGAAGGTCAGAGCGGTGATGTAGCGGCCATTCTCGCCCATGCCGAGCGCTTCGATGGTCTTGAGAGCATCCTCAGCGGTGGTGTAAAGCTTCTCGTTGATTTCGCCCACAACGCCGTCTTCTTCGCCGCCAACAGCGCCGATCTCGATCTCAAGAATGGTGTTCGCAGCCTTGGCCATGGCGAGCAGTTCCTTAGCGATCTCAAGGTTCTCCTCAAGCGGCACTGCAGAGCCATCCCACATGTGGGACTGGAAAAATGGGAGGCGGCCAGCCTTGACTTCCTCAGCTTCGAGCTCAAGGATCGGGCGAAGCCAGGAATCGATGTTCTGCTTAGCGCAGTGATCAGTGTGAAGCGCAATGTTCACGTCGTAGTTCTTGGCGATCTCGCGCGCGTAAGCAACCATGGCGAGCGAACCAGCAACGCGATCCTTCACCGTGGAGCCAGACCAGTACTCAGCACCGCCAACCGACACCTGGATGATGCCGTCCGACTCCGCATCGGCGAAGCCCTTGATGGCTGCGCTCAGGGTCTGCGAAGACGTCACGTTAATAGCAGGGTATGCAAACTTGCCGGCCTTAGCGCGGTCAAGCATTTCGTTGTAAACCTCAGGGGTTGCGATAGCCACTTCAGTGAGCTCCTTTATCGACAATTTCTGACGTCTTCTATTATTCCACGCTTTGCTCGTCGCGCCTACACCTCAAAGTCCTAAATCTTGCAGCGTCCTCAGATAGTGCTGTACTGGAGTGAACTTTCCGCGTCGCTGCGTGTCAGCCGCGCGTCAGCCAGTGTTGACGCATCCACTCGTACTGAACCACAGCCGCCGCAGCTGCCACGTTCATTGAACGGGTGGAGCCGAACTGCTCAATATACACTTTCATCTGGGCCAAAGCTTGAAGCTCAGGCGAAAGGCCAGTGGATTCTTGCCCGAAAACCAGCACGCATTTTTCAGGAAGCGCTGTCGTTTGCAAAGGTGTGGATCCTTCGGTGTTGTCCACCGCCACCACTGTGTAGCCCTCTTCGCGTGCCCATTGCTCCAAAGATGCGGCGTCAGGATGGTTCATCACGTTCATGTAGCGATCAGTCACTAACGCCCCGCGTCGGTTCCATCGCTTCTTGCCGACGATATGTACACCGGCCACGTTAAACGCGTTTCCCGTGCGCACAATCGAGCCAATGTTGAGATCGTGCGCAAGATTTTCAATCGCAATATGCAGCGGGGTTCGCGTGGTGTCGAGATCAGCCTTGATCGCTTCCACACTCCAGTAGCGATACTTATCAATCACATTGCGTCGGTCACCATTTTTCAGAAGTTCGCGGTCGTAGCGCGGGTCGTCTGGAAGCTCGCCCTCCCACGGCCCAACACCGACGAGGACTTCTTTATTGAAGTCGAAACGCAACGGTTCGTGTTCAGTTCCCCCTGATGCTTCCGATGCAGGAGGTAGCCCCGCACAGGGCGATGACTGATTGGGCGATGGTGTCGAATCGGTGCTCATGCTGGCTCCTTCACACATGTTTCTTTTTCAATCGCAACGTAAAGGGGAAGTTCACCAGTTGCGTCAGCGTCGGCAGGGCGGACGTAACCCGGCCATCCAAGGACGGCGACAGCGAGGACGTTCGCACCTGCTCCACGCAGTCGCTGAACAAGCTCACCGATCTGATGCGCATCAGACGCACCCGTATCGGCAACGACAACGTCGGCACCTTCAAGTCTCTCGGCACCGATCACCTCCGCTGACGTCTCACGCGCGAGTGCCACGTGGTATCCGAGACCGCGCGAAGCTGCTGCCGCCTGGACATGCATGGCAAGCAAACCAGCACTGTCACCGATACCGGCGATCACCTGAGCTTCCTGGGGGCCAGCACCGTTCTCTTCGAGGAGGTCAAGAAGAACGTGCCCCGCGAGAGGGCCGCGTTCGGCGTCGAAAAGAATACGGGGAACAATCTCGCAGGCTGTGGTCAGCGGTAACATTGCGGAGATCATCGCCGCTTTGAGCGGATCGTTGGTGAACATCAACTGTCCTTTCGCGTCAATGGAAGTGAAGGAGCGCGGTGCCTCACTGGCGACCAGATAGCCCGGGGCCGGCGAACTTGCGGACAAGCGAGCGCGGTGCTGCTCGCAGGAGAGCGGCTGCGACTTTATATAGCGGCGTTGGCGTGGTGATGACGCGGCCGACGCGGGCGGCGTCGAGTGCGTTGGCGACGACGTCGGACGGATCGGCAAACACAAAGTCTGGCCACTGTGAGGCGTCCACGCCTGAACGTTCGTGAAATTCCGTTCGAATCAGGCCGGGCGTCACGGCACTAACATGCACTCCGCGCTCGGAGAGTTCTGCAGCAAGTGACTCGGAAAAAGTACGCAGCCAGGCTTTATGCGCCGAGTATGTGCCTTGAGCCGTCAGCGAGGTGAGCGACGAGACGTTAATGATTGCCCCTGCGCCGCGTTGTGCCATCACCTGTGCTGCTGCGTGGGAGAGCACGAGTGGCGCGCGAACCATCACATCGAGACCTTCGAGTTCGCGTTCGACAGACCCGCCCACGAAGTCCTGGCCGAGTCCAAACCCCGCATTGTTCACGAGCAGTCCGATTGGGCGTTCCTGATCGCGCAGGCGGTTTGCTACGCGGGCGACGTCGTCGGCACGGGAAAGATCGGCCGGCAGAACCTCCGCTTCCACGCCAAGCGTGTTGTGGATACGTGTGGCAAGGGCCTCAAGCCGCTGCGCGTTGCGTGCCACGAGGACAACTTCGGTGTGCTCAGCTGCGAGTTGCCACGCAAACTCAGCGCCCAGTCCTGCGCTTGCACCTGTAATCAATGCTTGTGCCATAGAAAATAGGGTACCGCGGATATGGTTGTGGGCTGAATACGGCGGGTAGGGTTGTGGCTATGAAGATCGCAACGTGGAATATTAACTCGATCCGCACCCGCTGGGAGCGGGCTTTGGCTGTGCTCGAACGTCATGAGCTTGATGTGCTGGCGCTTCAGGAGATTAAGTGCAAGCCGGAGCAGTTCCCTCTGGCAGCTTTTGAGGAGGCCGGCTACCATGTGGCAGCTCACGGGCTGAATCAATGGAATGGCGTGGCGCTGATTTCGCGGCTACCACTCGATGATGTGCGCACGTCGTTTCCTGGTCAGCCGGGCTTCACGAAGGGCGAGGTGGCTGGAACTGACCGCGAGGGCGTGGGATATTTGGACGGCCCGCTTGAGGCGCGTGCAATCGGAGCACGTATCAATGGGGTGGATGTGTGGAGCGTGTATGTACCGAACGGACGCGCGATTCACGACCCTCACTATCGCTACAAGCTGGATTTTTTAGGCGCGTTGAAAGACGCTACCCGCGACTGGCTTAAGGGCGACGCCAACGCGCAGTTCGCTATCGTGGGCGATTGGAACGTCATCCCCACCGACGCCGACGTATGGGACCCAGCTGCCATGGACGACGGCCTTTACCTCACGCCAGCTGAGCGCGAGGCGTTCTTTGCGTTTGAGCAGGTAGGGCTGACGGAGATGAGCCGTGCTTTCGCCACGAACTACACGTATTGGGATTACCAGCGTCTGCGTTTTGCGAAGAATGAGGGGATGCGAATCGATTTTCTTTATGGTTCACCGGCGCTTGCTACGCGTGCAGTGGCCGGGGAAATCGACCGCGACGAGCGCAAAGGAAAAGGCGCCTCAGATCACGTGCCGGTGATCGTGGAGTTTGAATAGGAGCATCGCCTGCTCATTCGATAAACGACTGCGAACTCAACAGAGAGAAATGAGATGGGGCCTCGGAATAATTCCAAGGCCCCATCTCACTTCTCATATCAATCAGGAATTGCGGCGATGACGCGGCGAGTACGACGTGGTCATCAAGCCCAAACCACCGAGAATAGCTGCCAGGGAGAGACCTGCAGCAAGACCCGTCGAAGCACCCGTGTGTGGGAGCTGCTGTGCGGACTTCTCAGTTGTGATCGTATTCTTCGGTGCCACCTTCGGAGCTGCCGGAGCGGCCTTTTCCTTCTTCGGCATAGCTGGTGCCTTCGGATCAGCTGGAGCCTTCGGCATAGCCGGAGCCTTCGGGGCTGCTGGTACCTTCGGATCAACCGGGGCCTTCGGATCAGCCGGAACCTCCGGCGCCTTCGGAGTTTCTGGAGCTGCCGGCGGCTGAGGAGTTTCTGGAGCTGCCGGCGGCTGAGGTGTCACCTTCGGGCCTTCCGGAACCTTCGGAGTCTCCGGGGTTGCCGGCGGCTGAGGTGTCACCTTCGGGCCTTCCGGAACCTTCGGAGTCTCCGGGGTTGCCGGCGGCTGAGGCGTCACCTTCGGAGTTTCTGGAACCTTCGGAGTCTCCGGGGTTGCCGGCGGCTGAGGTGTGACCTTCGGCTCCTGGCATACCTGAAGTTCCTTCGAGAGCTTCAGGCGCGTTTCCATCGCGGCAACGCGATCCTTAGCCGCCATGAGCTGAGCTTTAGCAGCCTTCACTGCCTTGGCCGCCTTCACGATTTCCGGAGCCTTCATATTCAGAACGTCGGCCTTACGGGCAGCTTCCTTCGCAGCATTCCAAAGAGCAAGCTTGGCTTCCGGCTTACCGGCATCCATCGAAGCTTTCAGGGCTGCGCGAGACTTTGCAGCCAAGTCCTTTGCGTTGTCCAGTGCCAGCTTCAGCGTGCTTGAATCACCAGCAGCGATCGACTTCTTGTTTGCTTCGGCCATCTTGTTGTACAGCTCACTCACCTTGTCAAAGGCAGCGACGGCGTCGTTGTAGGTGCGCAGAGCCGCTTCGTTCGCCTCGTCCAGGGCAACCGCAGCGTTGTATGCAGCGAGTGCATCCTCAACAGCCTTATCCAGGGCAACTGCGTGATCGTAGGCTGTGTTCGCGTCTCCAGCGATGGCGTCCGCCTTGCGCTCAGCTTCCTGCAACTCGGCCAACTTCTTTTCAAGAGCCTCAGCATCGGCCTTGTCAGCATTTACTTGTGCTTCTTCGACAAGCTTCTCAAGATCACGAACGACTTGGCCTGCGCGAATCGACTTGTGTGCGGCGTCCCTCAGATCAGCGAGAGCCTTCTCAAGATCGACACCTCCTGCAGCGGCCTTCGCCTTCGCAAGAGCCGCCTTCTTCTTATTTGTTACCTGCGCAGCTTCTACGGCTTTCCGGTTAATTGTGGAGCGTTGTGCAGTCAGCTGAGCAACAAGCTGATGAGTCTTCTGGCCGCTGTTATATAGCGCTCTCATCCGATCAACACTCAAATTTTTCTCTGCAGTTGCCTTCTTGAATTGCCCTCGTAGAAATTCTGCATTTCTTTCTAGTTCATCGATATCAGTGCCAGCAAAGTCCAGCTCCACTTTCTTCCATTCACTGATAGCTGCGTAGTACTCACGTCCAACTCTGAAGGTTGTCCAGCGGTGGTTCCGAGGGTAGATCCACGAAGTTTGCCATACAAGCTAGCAACTTTTTCCTTAGCTTTCTCAAGCTTTTCTTGTTTCTTCAGCCCCTCTTTAAGGCGAGCCTCAGCCACATCGACCGCTTTCTGCGCCGACTCTTCAGCTTCATCGGCTTTTTCATATGCTTGTACCGCATCATTTTTCTGCTTATCGAGGGCGCTCACTTTATCTTCAGCAGCCTTCAAATCGCTCTCAAGCTTCGCTTGAGCATCGTCTGCCTTCTTCTCAGCAGCTTCCGCTTCTGCGACGTCCTTTTTCAGCTTCGCGATGTCGCCAGCCTTGTCCTCTGCCCGATCGTATGCCTTCTGAGCCTCAAGCGCAGCTTCGTCAGCTTTCTTCTCAAATTCCTTCGCCTTCGCGAGCGCATCCTTGGCGTCTTCAAGCGCCTTGTCCTTGGCAGCAGCGTCTGCAATAGCCTCACGCATCTTGGCAACACTCTCACCAGCGGCGATAGCGTCCTTGTTCGCCTTATCGCGCTTCACCTTGCGAGCCTCGGTGTCCACGGCAATAGCCGCCTTATTCTTCTTTACGAGATCGCGACGAAGAGCATCCGTATCAACAGCAATCGCAGCCTTGTTCTTCTCCACAAGGTCGCGACGAAGAGCATCGAGATTGATGCCTTCCACATTCTTTGCCGCGGCCTTCCACGCATCGTATGCAGCCTGAGCTTCAACTTCGGCGGCCAGCGCCTTATCGAAAGCAGCCTGCGCGCGATCAACCGGAGCCGACTCAGCCGCAGCCTGAGCAGCCTTGTATGCCTTATCGGCAGCAACAGCCTTGTTGTAAGCAACGCGAGCGGCGTCAACAGCGACCTTGGCGGCAGCAACAGCGCGCTGCGCATTTTCACGCTCTGCAGCAACGGCGGCATCATAGGCTGCCTGAGCTTCCTTCAGAGCCTTCTCAGATGCTGCAAGCCCCTGCTTCGCCTCGGCAAGCTTGGTCTCAGCGGCACTGAGCTGATTGAGTTTCGCAGCAGCCTCAACACATTGCGTATTGGCGTGGGGCGATACTGCTTGCGGAGCCGCAACCGCAGTTCCAGCGGTTCCAGCAACAACCAACACAGACGCCACAGCGCCTGAAAGTGTGCGGTTATACATTTTACTCCTTTGGAAGATAGACCCAGAGAACATCCCTTTGGGCCTCTTGAATACGTTGAGAGGAAATAATGTGCATACCTCTCAGTCGCCTCATAATAGCAAAATGTCACACACACCATTTTCGCTCAATATACGACTACGGTCTATTTCTTTACTCTTTGTTCAGTAAGCGTTTTCTCTGTGTCCTACTTTTGTCCTAGGGACTTAATCGTCAATATGGGTGTGGAGGGCGAGTTTTTCTCGCCCTCCACACCCATACATCTTGTCAGTTGCCAAATGCTGGGATCACAGCACCATCGGCATACTTCTCCTTGATGAACTTTGCGACCTCTGGCGAATGCAGAAGATCATCAAGCTTCTTCACCGCAGCCTTCTTTTCAGCTGGAATATCAGCCTTCCAGGCAAGGAAGTTAGCGTAAGGATTGTCCTTGCCATCTTCAACAACGATCGCATCCTTCGACGGGGTCAGGCCCCCTTCCAGCGCAAAATTACCGTTAATCACCGACGCATCCACCGAATCGAGAGTACGTGGAAGGTTCGGTGCCTCAATCTCCTGGAAGTGGATCTTCTTCGGATTCTCGGCCACATCGTGGATCGTCAGATCCTTCTTGTTTTCATCCACCTTGATCAGGCCCTGCTTGGCAAGCAACACCAGCGCACGAGCCTGGTTCGCCGGATCATTTACAATCGAAATCGTGGCGCCCTCGGGAAGATCCTTCAGATCCTTAACCTTCTTCGAGTACACGGCATACGGCTCAATATGGATGCCTTCGCCGTGCTCGAACTTATAGCCGAACTCCTTCTCCTGAGCTTCGAGATAAGCGAGGTGCTGGAAGTAATTGGCATCAAGCTGGCCATTCTCCAGATTCTTGTTTGGAAGCACATAGTCGGAATACTCAACGATGTCCAGGTTCAATCCAGCCTTCTTCGCAAGGTTATCCTTGACGAACTTGATGATGTCACCGTGCGGAACTGGGCTGACACCAACCTTAAGGGTGACGGCCCCATCAGTGTTCTTTGCCGCCCCTGTCGATGACGACGTTCCACACGCGCCCAGCGCGAGAGTAGCAGCCGCGAGAGTAGCAACGATAGCAAGTTTGCGATTCATGATTATTCCTTTACAGATAAAAGAGGAAGGGATATCCCAAAAAAATGTTGTGTGGCCATGCCTGGATATTCGCAAGGCGGGCCGATACGTGGCCGCAGTCGCGGCGCGAGACGGTAAACGGATCCCGCTGTATAGTGCGGCGCTGCAGCCGCAGATTTCCCGGTATGTCTCTCAGCGGTGGTCAACATACCGGCTAAGCATGTCTCCCACCATCTGGATCATCTGTACGATCACAACGATCACAACAATCGTGATCACCAAAACGTCAATCATGTAGCGGTTATAGCCGTAGTTATAGGCCAGGCCCCCCAGTCCGCCGCCGCCGACTGCGCCCCCCATTGCGGAGTAGCCAACCAACGTAATAAGCAAAACCGTCACTGATTGAATAATCGATGGCATTGCTTCTCGCACCTGGCGCCACAGAATTGACCACCCCGTTGCGCCCATCATCTGCAGACCTTCAATCTTCGACGGATCAACTGACACCATGTTGGATTCAACGAGGCGAGCAAAAAATGGTACGGCCGCCACTGTGAGCGGGAAAACCATCCCCTGCCAGCCAAGGTTCGTTCCCATGATCAGGAGGGTCAACGGGAAAAGGACAATAAGTAAAATAATGAACGGAATCGACCGACCAAGATTCACAATGAACCCCAGGAGACGATTGGCCAGCATGTTCGGTGCGATCCCGTCCTTACGGGTTGCCACCACAGCCATGCCGAGCGGCAGGCCAAGCACCACCGTCGCCAAGCCGGAAATGCCCACCATGAGCAGAGTCTCCCAGATTGACCACGCCAACGATTCACTAATCGCGGGGTTGTTCAACCACATCTGATCGCTCATCGGGCCACCCTCTCCTCAACGTGTGCTCCGCGCTGGCGAAGTTCTTGCGCGAACTGTGCCGCCGACACGGTTGGCACGGACAACACCAGGCGCGCAACCTGCGCTTTACCCACAGTTTCAAAACGACCCGAGGTCACGTCAGCACCTTTATCGGCCGCAAATTCAAGGATTGCCGATGCTGCAGGCTGACCAGGAGTTGCACAGAAAGCCACATCCAGAAGCGTCGTTTGCTCAGCAACGACGTCGGGAGACACTCTCGGCGGCGGAACAAGCTCTGCGCCCAGGCGCGAGGTAACATCGGAGACGATCTCTTCAACCTTGCCAGTTTGAGCAATTTTGCCGTGGTCAAGCATGGTGACGTTAGTGCAAATTTCGCGCACAACTTCCATTTCGTGGGTGATAATAACGACAGTGACGCCGGTACGCTCATGAATTTCCGAGATCAGCTGCAGAATCTGGTATGTGGTGGCTTGATCGAGAGCCGAAGTCGGCTCGTCACACAAGAGAACCTTTGGGCTGGCTGCAAGTGCCCGGGCAATCGCAATACGCTGGCGCTGACCGCCTGAAAGCTGCCGAGGATACACATCGCCGCGGTCAGGAAGACCAACAAGTTCGAGAAGTTCGACAGCACGCTGACGGCGCTGCGCCTTCGGCACGCTTGCAATTTTCATCGGGTAGGCAATGTTTTGAGCATTGGTAAGCGAATCGAGGAGGTGCCCACCCTGAAACACCATGCCAATCGCTCGGCGCGCGTGGCGAAGCTCTTTCGCCGACACAGCAGCCAAGTCTTGTCCATCTACGACGATCCGGCCCGACGTCGGGCGCTCAAGAGCTGTGAGGCAACGAATCAGAGTGGATTTTCCTGCACCCGATTCGCCCACAATTCCGTGGATCTCACCGTCGGCAATCTCAAGCGAAATACCGTTGAGTGCCACAACCTCGGGCGTGCCGGGGTAAACCTTGGTGACTGAATCGAGTGTGATCATTTCTTCCTCCATCGGTCCTAGCTGTAGCACCGCTCTTGCACGGTTGCTGTAGCGTCATTGAGCTAGGTCTCTCAGCTACTCTTGATGGTCAAGTGAGTTCCACATTAGGCACATAATCGGAATGTGTCAAGATTTCGACGTTTCGCGTCAGCCCCACCGGACGTTAGCAGGCGCGCATCGCGTTCGTCAGCGCTGGCCAGTTCGCCGCGTGTACCTCACCCCACGGTTGCGCCCCCACAAAAACTCCAGCCTTGCCCACATCAGGATCAACAAAAACGAAGGAACCGGATTGGCCAAAGTGACCGAATGTGCGCGGAGAAAAGTCCGAGCCTGTCCAGTGCGGGGCCTTGTGATCTCGAATTTCGAAGCCGAGGCCCCACTGGCAATCTGCCTGCCGACCGTATCCCGGTACCACGCCTGAAAGACCAGGCAAGAATGGGGTGGTAGCACATGTGACCAATTCAGGTGGCAAAAGAGTGGGGTGCAGGAGCTCAGCAGCAAATTTCGCAACGTCGTCGGCGCTCCCACGGGCATCCTTCGCAATCGAACCGTTGAGCGTTGCCGTCACCATACCGAGGGGTTCGAAAAGCGCAGTGCGCATCCATTCTTGCGCACTGACGCCCGTTTCTTTTTCGAACGCCGTGGCAAGGAGATCGTAGCCGTAGTTGGAATAGATACGTTTAGTCCCAACGCGGGCAATCGGCGCACTCGGGTCAGGGCCGACGCCGGAAGCGTGTGCTAAGAGGTGCGCGATAGTGGAACCCTCTGGGCCTGCTGGCGTATCAAGCGAGATCTCCCCTTGAGAAACGGCGATGAGAATTGCCCACGCCGCCATCGGCTTCGTCACTGACGCCAGAGAAAATACCTGGTCAACGTCCCCACACATAGCGTTCACGCCGTTTGCATCGAGCGCAATCTCAGCGTGGTCGAATGGGAATTGATCGCTAGTCAAAGGAGAGGTACGCATGTTTGCGATTCTACCGCGCCACCGCGCACGCATCAGCCATAGGCGGTTATCACCCTCCAGCTCATGCCTTCGCGTGCGAGACTTAACCCATGAACAATAACCTCACTCCCCCGTCGCACATATCCGCCTCACACACCGCGATGCTCCTTCCGCAGGAAGTAATGAGCGAAATTGAGTCCTGGAACGACGTTCCTCATACCGGACACACCACACATTCCGCCGCTGATTACGCAGGATATGTTCGCCAAGTGGGCGAGGACGCCCTCTTTAAGGGACGCAAGGATACACACCTGACGGCGTCAGCGATCGTGCTGAGTGAAGATTTGTCACAAACGCTCCTGGTGTTCCACAAGAAGGCGCTGATGTGGCTTCAGCCAGGTGGGCATCTGGAAAAAGGCGACTCATCTGTGCGCGAGGCAGCGTTGCGCGAGGCACGCGAAGAAACCGGCGTCAGAGAGTTCGTGAGCGTTATCCCGACGCCCGCCGACATCAACGTACATCAGCTCGGCGGCGGTTTCTCGGTGTGCCGTGAACATTGGGATATTGGATTCGCTGTGCTCGCGAGCGCGCAAGCTCACCTGCAAATCTCCAACGAGTCAGCCGGACTTCGCTGGTTTGCTGTGGACGCACTCCCTGAAGACACCGACGTCGCACCGCGAGTTGCTGCAGCGATCAGCGCAGTGCGACGCTACACCTCCACGCGTGCATAATGCACAGACGAGAACCAAGGCTGGGTGCCTCACGAATCGAGCGCTCAGCCTTCGTTTTCGTCAATCACCTTGAGGAAGCCGCGCATCTTCGCATCGCGTGTCTCAGAACGCGCAGCGAAGCTGGACTCGCCGTTTCCGTAAGCCTCTTCGACTTGACGGTAGACCTCGTCCATATGGGCAAGATCAGGTTGGAGCGGTGCAAGCGTGGTGTCCCAATCCCCTGCGATCGCTTCGACGAGTTTGCGCATCCCGCCGGTCGGCCCGCCGCCAAGTCGGTTCGCTTCGAACGGGCCGACAGCCGCGTACCGCAGGCCAAGCGAGTGACGCACGATCCGGTCAAGATCTTCGACGTCGATCACGCCTTCCTGAACCAGCGCGATCGCCTCCCACATAATGACTTTCTGGATCCGGTTGCCCACAAATCCGTTGATCTCTTTCTTCAAGCGCGAGGGATCAAAGCCGAGTTCGCGGTAGATCTCCATCGCGCGATCTACGATCTGTGGCTCGGTGTCCTTTCCTGGAACCACTTCAAGCACTGGCATGATCGCGGGCGGCGTGAAGGGATGCCCGATGAGAATCCGGTTTGCGTGTGGGTTTCCTTCGGCGATCTTTGAGGGAAGAATCGCCGACGAGGAGCTGGCCAGGACAACTCCCTCAGCCGTGAGCTGCCCCAATTGCATGAAGAGTTCACGCTTGGCCTCAAGGTTCTCTGGCCCAGCTTCTTGAACGAAGTCCACGCCTTTTGCCGCCGCTTCGAGGTCGGTGAAGAACGCACCGCGATCGCCAAACTTCTCTTTGACCACGTGTTCTAGTTTGGGGCGCACATCAATGATATGTACGTCCCATCCCGCGTCAACGAAACGCTGCGCGAACGACATTCCGATCAGACCACCGCCAACAATCAGTGCAGTGCTCATTCTTCCCATCTCCATTCGTCATTGAACTTCGCGAAAGCGACGCCTTCGTGCTCTCTTTCAGTGTATTCCTTGCGGCGAGCTTCGGGTATCAAGGCTCCTGTGAGCGAACTTGAATCTCGTTCACATAGCCTTCAATATCGCTTGTCGGGAGAATCATCGTCTCCATCGAAGCATGATTACTCTCCACTACAACAAAGCCAAATTGGCGGTAATACTCGGTCAGCCGCTCATGCTGCGTATGCAGAACTAAAAATCTAGACGCGCTGTATTTGTTTGCTTCTAGATACGCCCGGAAAACACCCGCCATCAGAATAACGCCAAGTCCTTTTCCTTGATCACGTTGATCAAGTGCGAATTTCCCTAGCAATCGTGCTGGGTGAGAACGGTTATGCGATATACCATCTCTTTGACGCTTGAGAACTTCGTTTGATAGCAACTGATGCTCACTCAGAGAAAAGTAACCCAGGGGAACGCCAGGTTGCTCTCCACTTGCAAGAATCCAAACTCGTGATAGATGTTTCTGATTCTCTTCATAGGCGCTTTTTCGAAGCCAAAGCCCTAAACGATTTTCATCATAGCCACAATCAAAATCGTCTATGAAATGCTCACTTGAAATCTCCGAGAGAATATATTTACCCAGTTTCATGCCACAGGAATGGATCTCAAAGATTGAATAAAATCACGAGGATACTCCCCGTGAATCGCCTCAAGACCTTCTGCATCAAGCCCGCTAAGGTAAGTGACTTGGGGAACAGGTAGTAGCTTGATAAGACTTTCTGGTACATCTTTTCTGGCCAAAAAGTATCGAATTATCTCGGCGCGGTCGAGATCGCCGCGCTCTCCCTGCCTAGATTCCCAGGCATCAATCCAAACAGTTTCCTGATGAGAAAGGTCACGTAGAGCCCACTGGTCAAATTGGTCATAGAAACCTAGAACAGCTCGAAGAACCTGCTCGTAATATAGGTCTTCCTTTTGTGGCATATCCTGAAAATCGTCACTAGCAACTTCCATTAAATCACGGGTGACACGTGTCTTACCAGCATGAGATGAAAGCAACTCGCTCACTACAGGCCCATGCTTCATTGCATAGAAAGTTTGCCCGAAAAGTTCTTCTCCCGTAAGTCTTCCGTACCAACCGAACACGTAGTACACAAGCTTTTGCAACTTAACTGACGGAATATACTCCGAGCCGGAAATTCTAAAAATATCTGCAGCAACAGCAAAAACTGACCGTTGACTCATCCTTTTCACCTCCCCATCACACAGCCCTATTAGGGCTTATTCTATGCAGACCCACCGACACTTTCTATAGATTTTTGTCACGTCTGGACACCCGTCCGATCACCTCAAACTGATCTTTAAGACCTTGCGCGCATGACACAGAACAATGTCCCCATTTCCCCCGCAAATTTTGCAAGATCAAACACGAACTAGCCAGTTGAACCCAGCCACGTGTCTGGCGCCGGAAAACCCGACGCCAGACACTATTAAAAATCCGCTCTTCACCTGACGCACGACTGCTTTGTGAGAAACGCGGTCAGTATGTGCCAGATTTTGACCTCATAGCGTCACTTGACGCGGAGCATCAGCTCGTGGCCCTCACCGCCGAAGCCCAGAGCGTTCGCACCCTTCTTCTCAAGCGCGGACGTATCGAGATCAGCTGACTCAACCACCACGGTATCGCCATCGACCACCTCACCTGCAAGGAGCATTCGTGCGAGCTGATCGCCGATTTCGCGCTGGATCAGTCGGCGCAATGGGCGCGCACCAAAAGCAGGCGAATACCCACCGAAGGTCAGGACGCTGCGAGCCTCCGGCGTCACTTCGAGAGTGATACGACGATCTGCCAGGCGCTGGGCAACCTGGGCAACCTGCAGCTCAACGATGGTGCCGATCTCGTCCACCGAGAGTGGCTCGAAAACGATCACGTCGTCGAGCCGGTTGAGGAACTCAGGCTTGAAGTGCCCGTGAACCGCTGCCATCACTGCCTCATTCTTGGCGCTCTCATCCATGCCCGGATCGACAAGGAACTGCGAGCCGAGGTTCGAGGTCAAGATGAGGATCGTGTTGCGGAAGTCCACCGTGCGGCCTTGACCGTCAGTCAAACGTCCGTCGTCGAGCACCTGAAGCAGGATGTCGAAGACTTCCGGATGAGCCTTCTCAACTTCGTCGAGCAAAACTACTCCGTAAGGACGACGCCGCACTGCCTCAGTGAGCTGGCCACCTTCTTCGTAGCCCACGTACCCCGGAGGGGCACCAATCAGACGTGCCACCGAGTGACGCTCAGCGTACTCGGACATGTCGATACGAACCATTGCGCGTTCGTCGTCGAACAAGAGTTCAGCGAGCGACTTGGCTAACTCCGTCTTGCCGACGCCGGTCGGCCCAAGGAACAGGAACGAACCGGTGGGGCGATTCGGATCAGCAAGCCCAGAACGGCTGCGGCGAACCGCATCCGCGACGGATGCGACAGCTCGCTTTTGACCGATCAAGCGCTGTGAGATGAAGTCCTCCATCTTGAGCAGCTTCTCAGTTTCGCCTTCCATCAAGCGACCAACCGGGATACCCGTCCAAGCGGAGACAACTTCGGCGATGCCATCGCCGTCTACTCGTTCAGCGATCATTGGCTCGGTCCCCGGCGATTGCTCAGCGGCCTCAGCCTGCGAAATCTGGCGCTCAACCTGCGGAATCTCACCATTTTGCAAACGGCCAGCATCCTCGTAGCGCCCTTCACGCAAGGACTTCTCCAACTGAGTACGCAACTCATCAAGTTTCACACGCAGATCGCCGACCTTGTTGCGTCCAGCCTTTTCCGATTCCCAACGCGCGTTGAGTGAGGCAAGCTCCTCACTCTTGTCCGCGAGTTCGGCTTCAAGCTTCTCCAGTCGATCCTTCGCCGCAGCGTCCAGCTCTTCTTCGGTGTCTTCGAGGTAGGATTTCTCCATCTTCACACGATTCACCTGGCGTTGGAGCGCATCGATTTCTTCTGGTGAAGAATCAAGTTCCATCCGCAGACGTGAGGCCGCTTCATCAATCAGATCGATTGCCTTATCGGGCAGCTGACGCTCGGTGATGTAGCGATCCGAGAGGGTTGCCGCAGCCACAAGGGCGCCGTCGGAAATCGTCACCTTGTGGTGGGCCTCGTACTTCGGCGCGATGCCGCGCAAAATTGCCACGGTATCTTCCACGCTCGGTTCGCCAACGTAGATCTGCTGGAAACGGCGTTCGAGTGCGGGATCCTTCTCAATATGCTCGCGGTATTCGTCGAGTGTCGTTGCGCCGACGAGCCGCAACTCACCGCGCGCGAGCATTGGCTTGAGCATGTTTCCAGCGTCCATTGCGCCGTCACTTCCACCACCAGCGCCGACGACGGTGTGGAGCTCATCGATAAAAGTCACCACTTCGCCGTCGGACTGCTTGATTTCTGCGAGCACAGCCTTCAAGCGCTCCTCAAATTCGCCACGGTACTTTGCACCTGCCACCATCGAAGAGATATCGAGCGAGATCAGACGCTTGCCGCGCAGGGATTCGGGCACATCGCCGTCAACAATACGCTGGGCAAGACCCTCCACAACTGCAGTTTTACCGACGCCAGGCTCACCGATCAGAACGGGGTTGTTCTTCGTGCGACGCGAGAGTACCTGAACGACGCGACGAATCTCAGAATCTCGTCCGATGACCGGATCGAGCTTGCCTTCGCGAGCCATCTGGGTGAGGTCAGTGCCGTACTTTTCGAGTGCCTTGTAGGTACCTTCCGGATCTGCACTTGTCACTTTTGCGCCTCCGCGCACTGTAGGTAGCGCCGAGGCGAGTTGATCGCGTGTCACTCCGGCTGCGCGCAGCAAATCGCCCGCACCGGAAGCCGATGAAGCCAATGCCATGATGAGATGTTCCGTTGAAATAAACGCATCTCCCAGGGCGGTTGCCTCCTTACCAGCGTCGGCAAGAACGAGAGAGAGGTTACGCGAAGCCTGCGGCTGCGCCACCGTATTTCCCGATGACGACGGCAATGCGGCGAGGGCCGCGGTCGTTCGCTGTGTCATTGCGCCACGGTTTGCACCGATGGCGTCGAGCAGGCCGTTTGCCACTCCGCCTTCTTGTTCCAGCAGGGCAGCGAGAAGGTGGACGGGTTCCAACTGCGGGTTACCCGCCACCGTTGCCGCTTGGATTGCGCTAGCGAGCGCTTCCTGCGACTTGGTTGTTAGCTTATCCATGGATTCCTCCGAAATCTTTTCCGTGCTTTTTACACGGCATTACTGTGTTCCACGATAAAGAACACCTCTGAAATTGAGTCTATTCCACTCAAGAAAAGATGTAAATACGATAGTCAAATAAATTCCCCAGCCTCAACTATTGCACTCGGGTGCATTTTTGCACTAGAGTGCAATACATGACGAACACGATGCGGCCAACAATTCCCGATATGGTCAAAAGCAATCAGCCAGCAAACCACCCGCGGCATGAAGAAAAGTATTTAGCCCGGCGTCGGGAGATTTCGCGCGCAGCAATCACGCTGGCGGAACAGGCCCAGTCAATTGACAACGTCTCCATTGACGACATCGCCAAAGAAGCCGGCATCTCAAGGCGAACGTTCTTCAACTATCTCCCCTCAAAAATGGCCGCACTCTTGATGCCGTACTTCGTTACACGTTCGACTTACATGGGGATCGCTTTGAGCCAGCCGAAAAATGTCAGCGCACTTGATGCCGTTCGCGCTGGGATTGAAGGAGCAATCGAGCAGGCAGAAGATTTTGATCTCGCAGCTCGATCCGAGCGGATCTTAGATCGATACGTTCATGCGGCAGGCTCTGGCGGAGAAATTCCCAACGCCGAAGCAACCCGATCACACATTGAGGCACTTGAACACAATCTTGCTGGTCGCCAGGGCGGGGAAAGCCCCATCGAGCGATCACTCATTATGTCACTCGCAGATCAGATCCTGCGGCTTGCGTTGCGCTCGCACCTTTCATCCGACACAACAACCCCTGCCGACGTCGTTAACAAAGGGTTCACTTTTCTTTCACGGTAATGAGGCAAGAGCAACGCCTTACTGACACTCGCTTTCCTGCGAGTCCGCCTGCACACAACTGGCATAAAACTTCCGCCGCCTGACGGCGATTTCAGAAATGGATACACATATGACGGTCAAAAATCCGTGGCAAGCTCTTGCCACCGTAGTTCTCGGAGTCAGCTTGATCGTGCTTGACGGCACGGTCACCTCCGTCTCACTTCCCACAATCATTTCCGATCTAGGTCTCACACTCACACAGGCACAGTGGGTGTCGTCACTGTACACAGTGGTGTTTGCTGCCCTCCTCCTTCCACTGGGCACCCTTGGTGACCGAATCGGACGGAAGAAAATTTTTATCACAGGCCTGGTGGTCTTCGCAGCGGCGTCAGCACTTGCCGCAGCCGCGCGCACACCTGGACTGCTGATCACTGCGCGCGGACTGCAAGGCATCGGAGGAGCGCTTGTTCTTCCCTCCACCTTGTCCACAATTAACGCAATTTTCCGTGGGAAAGAACGCGCCACTGCATTCGGACTCTGGGGAGCTGCGATGGCCGGCATGGCCGCTGTTGGCCCATTGCTCGGTGGATGGTTGACCACGGACTTCACCTGGCCATGGATCTTCCTCATCAATGTTCCCATCGTCGTCATCCTCGTCCCGTGGGCGATGTGGGTACTTCCTGAAAATATGGGAGCACGCGAACCGATCCACATCGGTGGTGCCCTCCTTTCTACTGTTGCATTCGCCCTCATCGTCTTCGGACTGATTGAGGCCACCACCTACGGCTGGTTCACCCCGAAGTCCGCCCCCACCTTCGGCCCATTTGCGTGGACTCATGCGATTTCGTTCTCGACAACTGCGCTAGTGCTTGGCGTAGTACTCCTCGCCGTGTTCGTGATGAACCAGGTAGCGCGCAAGCGCGCAGATCTGCACATCCTGCTCGATTTTTCGCTCTTCCGCATCCCCACATTCCAGCGCGGCAATATCGCCGCGCTCACCGTCGCCACAGGCGAATTCGGCGTGCTGTTCGCGCTGCCGCTGTTCCTCGTCAACGTACTGGGTGTGTCAACGATGCACTCTGGGTGGGTTCTATCAGCTCTGGCCCTGGGTGCCATCATCTCCGGTGGGACTGCCCGCCATATCGCACGAACTCTCGGCTCTGCTGCAACGGTCACCCTTGGCTTAGCAATTGAAGTGATCGGCATTGCCGTAACGGCATTCGTCATCACACCGACGATCTCTGCGGTTCTCCTGGCAGCTTTGCTGGCTTTCTACGGATTCGGCACCGGACTGGCCTCAGCACAGCTCGCATCCGTGGTACTTGAGGACGTTCCCGTTGAAAGCTCAGGCATGGGATCAGCGACGCAATCTACTTTCCGACAAATTGGTTCTGCAATTGGCGTGGCACTTGCTGGAACAGCGATGGCTGCGAGCCTCGATTCACATCTACCAGGAAAGCTTGAAGGCGCCGGCGTACCGTCGCAGGCCGTAGCCGGAATGACGAAGGCAACCATCGATTCAGCAGGCGGCGCGATTGAGAATCTTGCCGAGGGCAACAGCCAAGTACTGGCCGCACTCCACTCAGCGTTTTCCAACGCTACCGTGGCCGTGATGCTCACCTGCGGCGCGTTCTTGTTGATTGGTTTCGTTGCTTCACTCTTCCTTCTCAAGGCCGACCGCGCACACCAGAAAAAGACACGTGCAGACTGAAAGCTGCCATGACCGAGAAAGAAAGCGACTCACACAGCAGTATCGGCGATGTTTCTTTGCAGCCAACGCACGCCGAATCGGCCGTCGTCAATGCTCCCGCCAACGATACAGACACTGACAAAACGCGCCTTATACCGCACGAAAAATAACACGCTAAAGCGACACGCCGAAAACAGTGCGAGATCTCTTCCTCTAAACCCGCTCTAGCCGTTGACACCCACCTCACCAGCCGGGACAATTGAGACATATGTGACAGCAGTGCAACGAAAAGCACGAAACGCTATTTTTACCAGATCGCACTCAAAGGAAACGTAAATGGCACGGAACAAAACTCTGACCACTGCAGCCGCTCTCGGCGCCGGCGTCGTGATGCTCGCACCGCTCACCGCCCAAGCAGCCCCGAATGCAAACAACGCGGGCAAAGAGCGCGTGGTCAGCCCTGCCCTCTCACAAACCCCAGATAAGCTGACCATTAAGACCGCGAAGAACGTCACGACTTCCGCTCCCTCCGCGGCCGCACAGACCACTGCCGACGACGCCACCTCCAAGAGTGAGCCCACGCGGGCTGAGCTTGAGAAGGCGCTTGAGGAAGCGCAAGTAGCTCAAGCTGCTGCACAGGCCAGATATGACAGCGCCGTCAAGAACTCGGCAAAGACGGCGAAAGAAGCTGAGCAGGCTGATTCAGCGCTGAAAATCGCTGCGGAAAATCAAAAGAAACTCGCTGCCGCTGTCCCCACAACTGAACAACTTAATTCCGCTAAAAAATCTGCTCAGGACGCCGCCCACGCTCTGGAAACGAAGAAGACCGAGCTTGGCCAGGCAGCGAAAGACGCCGCGAAGGCGGATGAGCTCGCCAAGATCGCACACAAAGAACAGAACACGCTTGCCACGCTCACGAACGAGCAAAAGTCCGCGCAACAGGCACAGGCTGCAGCACGTGCCGAAGCAGAAAAGGCAAAGGCGAAAGCTGACACCACTGCAGCCACCACAGATAAACTCGCTCGCGCAGCCGAAGCTGCCAAGGCACAGATGAATGATGCAGTGGCGAAGGCCGGGCCGAATGGCGGCCGCGCTGCCGCGAACGCCGTGTCGGTTGAAGAGGCAAAAGCACAGGTAGCAAAGGCACAGGCAGCGCTTGAGCTGTCGAAGTCGGCTGCACAAAATCAACTCGCGCAAGGATCGCTCGGCTTCTTCAAAGAGCGCGCGAAGGCGGGAATTAACTCTGCAGCACAAGCAGTCAAAGTTCTCACTGTTGATACCACAGCGAAGAATGACGGCACGCGAATGCTGCAATTCACGGATATCGGCGCGAAAGGCGATGCCACGTCATTAGAAAATATGCGCTACTCTTTCGAACTCATTGAACGTTCGAATAACAAGCGCGTCAGTGGTGGTGGACGAGCTGGTGAAAACCTTAAGCCCCTCCTCGTCGATGACTACCTCACTGCAGTTTCCCAGCTCAACGCTAATTGGAGCGCCAACCACAAATGGGATCACGCGTTCCCCTCAGCATGGAAGGGCACAGAAAATCTCTCACGCCGTCAGCCGAATCCTGCTGGCGCGGTTGGGTACTGGTACGACCATGAGAAGGAAATCTACGACGGCCTCGCCGCGAAAAACCCGCGTTTGAACCAGCTGAGCTTCCTGGATATCTACCGAAGCTTCCCGCGCGATTTCCCTCATATCGGCCACTACCTCAATATTGTGGATCCTGCGCATAACGCTACTGGTGCCGCATACTCGCAAGGCCCGAGCTACCACATCATGGGCCAGAACAACGGCAAATCAAGTTCAGCCGTCCCGCTTTCGCAGTACAAGAAGGAATTCGAGACCTACTACTCGCGTGTCACCAATGCAGCGAAGAACGGCTCCCTCGAAGCGCGCGCTGCACTCGATACTGCTCAGAAGGCACTTGCTAACGCACAAAGCGGACAAACACCTGAAAGCAAGAATCTTGAGCGTGTACGTGCCGCTTTCGCTCAAGCTGTGAAGGAACGCGACGCCGCCGCACAGATCTCAAAGAAGGCTGCCGCCGAGGCAGCAACAGCACAGAAGAAGGCAGAAGCTGCTGCCACGCGTGCCGAGCACGCAGCCGCAGCAGTTGTTGCCCAGGAAAAAGTTGCGCGTGCGGCGACCGAGGCTGCTGCTACCGCCGCACAGTCGTCGGCTCATATTACCGCACAACTCGCGCCTCTCGATGCTGAAGCCAAGCGCACTGCCGCCGAGTTTGCAAAGCTCAACGACGCAGTTGTTGCTTCGAAAGCTGCCGACTCCGAACTTGAGCGCCGCACACAGTCGGCCCAAAATGCGGCAACAAAAGCCCAGGCTGCGAAGGCAGCTCTTGAGGAAGCACAGTCCACTCTCACCAAGGCAAACGCCATGCTCAAGGCTGCGCAAACAGCCGTGGATAATGCGCCCGAACCCGAGGCTCACCCCGAGGTTGCCCCTTACGCAGACTCCACGCAGGTCGTGGCAGCAGTCGCGAAGGGCGAAGCCAAGATGGTCGGTGAAGGTAAGGTGACTCAAGGCAAGCCTGCCGTATTCACCTTCACGAACCTCGCACCGAATACGAAAGCAGACGTCTACTTCTATTCCACACCGATCCTTGTTGCTAGTGGCGTGGCCAATGCCGACGGGGTGCTGCGTATCGGAATGGACACCTCGGTTTCTACACCGGCAGGTATCCACTACCTCGTGGCTCGTTCGCAGGCTGAGGGAGCACCGACATCGGTCTACAAGCTCACTGTTGTGGACGTCTCGGCAGCAAAGGCTGTAGACAAAGCCGCCAAGGAACGTACCCAGCATCCACACGGCGGCACCCAACCGATTAACCCGCGCACGCAGAAAAACCAGAAGCACTCTGACCCCGCTGGTGGCCGAGAGAGCGAAAAACGCGTGGCAAAGGAAACAGAACCTACCCCAACTGTCCCAACCCCAATGCAAGTAGCTCAGCGCGCCTCGTCAGAAGATTTGGCTTACACGGGAGCATCGAATCTCCAGGCAATGTCGTTAGGCATTGTTGCCGCAAGCACTGGACTGGGAATCATCGCGTCGCGTAAGCGCACAATCCGCAAGGAAAAGTAAGCCGGGTAAGCGTCCCTCATTTGGTCTCAGGGTGGCAGAGACAGCGTTTCTGCCACCCTTTTCAATACATTTCCATACACCGACTAGCGAATATATACAGTCATTGCACACAAATTATTCATCGCGCCGGCAGGTAATCATATGTTGAAATGCCCACGATTTAGCTGAAACACTTGGTTTTCATAGCAATCTCACATAAGAATGGATAAGTGATTGAAAAGAATAATAATGAGAAGATAACAATGGCTCCGCCCGGATCTGATGCAGATTCGGCACACACAACTAGCGAGGGTATCCACATCAACCCCGATACCGGAAAACCCACCAGCGCAACATCTGTCCTGGCAGCGATGATTTCCGCCGACGAGAACCTTCACGTTTCCGAATATCGTGAGAAGCCCATCGAGCTGGCTTCCGAAAATGATGATGCACCGATTTCTTGGGGCGTGGTGCTGCCCGCAATGCTCCTCGTGATCGCTCTTGTCGCCGTCGGTCTTGTCACGCCGGATGCCTTCGCTTCCGCCTCTGCCGCTGCTTTCAACTGGGTCATCACCAATCTCGGTTGGGCATTCGTCCTCTTCTCCACATTATTCGTGATCTTCGTGGTTGCCCTCGCTGCGTCGAAATTCGGCGCAATTCGACTTGGTGCAACCGATGAACAACCTGAGTTTTCTAACTCTTCATGGGTCGCCATGATGTTTGCAGCAGGTATGGGCATCGGTCTGATGTTCTTCGGAGCTGCCGAACCACTCGGCTTCTATAAGGACGGCGTCCCCGGCCACAATCCACAAGAAGTGGGCACCGCTATGGCTACGGCAATGTTCCACTGGACTCTCCATCCGTGGGCCATGTACACCATCGTCGGCCTCTCGATTGCCTACTCCACATATCGCATTGGACGTAAACAGCTGATCTCCGCAGCCTTCACACCGTTGATCGGGGAAAAGGGCGCAAACGGCTGGAGCGGAAAACTCATCGATTCACTCTCCATCTTCGCCACCGTATTCGGCACCGCATGTTCCCTCGGCCTTGGCGCACTTCAGATCCGCACCGGGCTTAAAGCTGCTGGTGTCATCTCTAACCCCGGTACCGGGATGATCGTGGGAATCGTCGTCGTCCTCACCGTATGCTTCTTGCTCTCCGCAATGAGCGGCGTCGGACGTGGAATCCGTATCCTGTCCAACACCAACATGATTTTGGCTGGGGTGCTGGCCGTCTTCGTCTTCGTCGTCGGCCCGACGATCACCGAGCTGAATCTGTTGCCAGGCTCGCTCGGCGCATACGTCTCAAACTTCTTCGAGATGGCCGGACGCACTGCAGCTTCGGCAAACGGAACCGCCGGTGAATGGCTCTCGTCGTGGACGATTTTCTACTGGGCATGGTGGATTTCATGGTCGCCCTTCGTTGGCATGTTTATTGCGCGCATCTCGCGCGGACGCACCATCCGCCAGTTCTGCGTGGGCGTGATGCTCGTTCCGTCAGGTCTTTCCACAGCATGGTTCGCCATCTTCGGTGGCACTGCGATCACGATGGAGCAAAATGGTCAATCGATCGCCGACGCCGCCACTACTGAAGGACAGCTCTTCACCCTCCTACACCATCTGCCAGGCGGAACAATCTTCGGGTTCGTTGCATTGTTGCTCTTGGCTACTTTCTTCATCACCTCCGCCGACTCCGCCTCGACAGTGATGGGTTCTCTTTCCCAAGACGGCCGCGCGACGGCGACGCCGTGGATCTCTGGCTTGTGGGGCTTGCTGACGGCACTGATCGGCTTGGTACTGCTCGTCTCTGGCGGCTCCGATGCCCTGAATAACATTCAGTCAGTGACCATTGTGGCGGCGACCCCGTTCCTCTTCATCGTGTTCGCCATGATGTTCTCACTGGTCAAAGACCTGAGTAACGACGTCATCTACCTCGATCAGCGCGAGCAGGAGCGCTTCGCTCGTCGGCTTGCACGCGAACGCCGTCACCTGCGCGAGCGCGCCGAACGTGAGGCGGCCGCGAAGGCACGTTCACGTTTGCTCCACGCGCCTCACCGCTCACGAAAACCAAAAACAAAGTGATCTCAGGGCGTTTTGCTATGCGCTAAAAGCACAAGCTGATCTGACGTAGCAACATTTAGAATGACAGCAGGCCGCAGGTTTCGCGGCACATAACCGAGAGGAAGGAGGCCAACGTTGGGTATTTTCGATAAGGCCAAGGAAGCACTGAACAGCGACAAGGCGGAGGAGCTGAGCGATCAGGCCCTCGATGCCGCCGAAGGCTTCGCTACCGACAAGCTTGGCGCGGACAAGGCCGACACGGTCAAAAACGTTCGCGATCAGATCGATTCGAAGATCGGAAACGAGTGATTGGTCTTCATCGCGTGACGCACAGTGCGTGTGTGAGCGGTGAGGCAACACGTGAGCGCTGACGTATTTCAGTGCGACCGAAAGCCAAGGGTTGGGCGGGAAAATTTCCCGCCCAACCCTTTTTCGTGCTCCCGAATTTCTAGATTCTCACAGTTTTATCCGGCCCATCGCGCAGCGCATCGACATCCACGATCCAGGGCTCACGCGGGAGCGTCTGTGGATCAAACTCGGTAAGGAAGTCCTGCGCACTGCGCACCGGAGCGTATCCAAGGGAGGTTGAAAGCAGCGCAACCACGTCGGCGCTTGTCCACCCAAACGGGGCTAGCTGCGATAACGTCACCGCGCCGTCGCGCTTTGCTAAGCGCTGTCCACGGGTGTTCAACACCAAGGGAACATGAGCATACTGCGGAGTCGAAACTCCAAGTTTGCGTTGCAGATACACCTGACGCGGTGTGGATGGAAGCAGATCATCGCCACGCACGATCTGATCCACACCGGTTCGGGCGTCGTCAACGACGGAGACAAAGTTGTAGGAAAATACTCCGTCCCCACGGCGAATCACAAAGTCATCGACTGCGCCAGTATAAGGCCCGAGTTGGCGGTCTTCGACTCTGAGCTCGATAACGTCGGTGGCAAGTCGCAGTGCAGGGCCACGGTTCATCGCAGCAAGTTTTTCACGCCCCGCTACGCGCTCTTCCTCGTTCACATACCGACAAGTCCCCGGATAGGATCCCGGCGGTTGATGTGGTGCCGAAGCAACTTGAGACAGTTCCTTGCGCGTACAGTAACACTCGTACAGCGCGCCGTCGCGCAGGAGATCGCTCACAACATCGGCGTAGTAATCCAGGTGTTCGTGCTGATAGAGCACGCTGCCGTCCCAGGTCAGTCCAATCGCCTCAAGATCGCACAACTGCGAAGAAACAAACTGCGGCCGTGAGCGCTCGTCGAGATCTTCCATGCGCATCACGAAACCACGCGAATCATGGCGGGCAAATGCCCAGGCAAGGAGCGCTGTACGAAGGTTGCCGATGTGAAAATCGCCTGTCGGCGAGGGTGCGAAACGTCCGCTCATCGAATCATCAGTTTCCCAACGCCGACGTATGGGCTGGTATCGCCAGCTTCGAAGATCGTTTCTGTGGCCTCAAAGCCGAGTTCGATGAGGAATTCTTCCTGAGCGGTCGTGAATGCCCAGGCCTGAGCTGTGAGATCACCGAGAGCGAAGCTGACGATTTTGGCGGCAGCTTGATCAGAATCAGCGTTGATCCAGTCGAGAGCAATGAGCGCTGCATGTCCTGGCCCTAGTGCGCTGACTTTCGCTGCGCCAACAATCGTGCTGTTACTCGTGGCAACCCAGAACGTGCTCGGGCCACCGTGGACGATCGTGTTCTCAATCGCCGCAAGTGCGGGTTGAAGGTTGTCCGGGTTGATTTCGCGGACGTCTTTTTCCATACGATTCGCGATCTGAGCAATATCGAGTGCGTTGGCTTGGCGAATAAATATCTGTTCCACGTCCCTATTATTGCACGCAAAAGTGGGGCTTGTGGTCAGCGTATCGGCTGGCCACAAGCCCCACCCTATGGTGCGAATATTATTCGTCGAGCGCTGGTATCATCAGTCCTCGCGACGGCGCATCACCATTGTGGCGCCTGCAATGAGAACGGTCAGCGCGACTGCCGCAAGCCCTGCAACGCTTGCACCTGTCAGGACGAGACCGCCCTTGTGCTCTGGTTTGGACGTCGCAGTTCCATTGGTCTGAGCAGGATTATCAGTCTTCTTCTGCGTCGGTGGAGTAGACGGCTTGTCAGTCGGATCGGCCGGCTTCTGCGTCGGCAGAGCAGACGGCTTCTGCGTCGGATCCGCAGGCTTCTCCGTCGAAGGAGCAGACGGCTGAGTCGGCTGGGCCGGGGTCAGCTCGGTCCACGGAACAGTCTTCTTCTCAGTCGGAGTGGTCGGCTCCTGCGTCGAAGGAGTAGACGGCTTCTGCGTCGGATCAGCCGGCTTCTCAGTCGGATCAGCCGGCTTGTCCGTCGGAGTGGTCGGCTCCTGCGTCGAAGGAGTAGACGGCTTGTCAGTCGGATCAGCCGGCTTCTCCGTTGGAGAAGACGATGGCGGAGTGGGCTGAGTCGGCTCCGCGCTCGGCGCTGACGGCTCAGCTGGCTGCGATGGTGTATCACCAGGGGTTTCGCCAGGAGCCGGCTTATCCTTCTTATCAATGAGGTTCAGGCCCACCTTGATCGGATCATGATCCGAAGAACGGTATGCACTCAGATCAAAGGTTGTGACCGGATCGTTGATTGTCGTCTTATAGCGTGCGTACTCGAATGCCACTGGCTCAAGCGCATTAACGTTCCACACATCAGCAGTCGTCACATGGCCAAGAAGTGCGTCATTGACGAGTGCATGATCAAGCGAGCCGATGACACCACCGAACTGGTAGGACATGTTCTTCACCTTGGCATGTTCCGCCACAGAGGTGTAACCCGCGTCCTTGATGGTCTGAACTGGCGATTCCTTGGAGTAAGAGTTGAGATCGCCCAAGATGATGACTGGCTCATTGGCGAAGTTCTTCTTCACCCATTCGGTCATTTCCTTGGCCTGCTCAACACGGAGCAGGTTGTTGTTACCTGCGAGGGTCTTGTTGTCGCCCGTAATCAGCGGAACCTTGCTCCCCTTCTTCTTCTCCGAAGCAACCGAACCCTTTGACTTGAAGTGGTTCACAACCGAAACAAATTGTTTGCCAACCTTCTTGCCATCAACAACTGGGCTCCACTTCTGAGCGAGAGGCTGGCGCGCCCAGTTCTCGAACCACTTGTTGTCACGGAAGATGAGGGAATCCCCAACTGGAGCGACCTTGTCCTTCTGGTAAATGTAGGCAAGTCGAATGACGTCTTCATTCTTACCGACAACAGACGGCGATGGGACAAATTCCCACTTCGTCTTTCCAGCCTTCTTGTTCAACGCTTCAGTCAGGTACTTCAAGGCGGTGTCACGGTGCTTACCGAATTGAGCGGAATTCTCGATTTCTTCCAGACCAACCACGGTGGAGTCAAGCTCAGTGATTGCTTCCACTATCTTCGTGTGTTGGCGCTCGAAGGCTTCCTTCGAGTACGCACCACGGACCTTGCAGTAATCCGTAGAGATACCCTTCATGTCGATGCCGGGGAAGAATTTGCACCCATCCTCATTTTCTCCGAGATCGGTGAAGTAATTGAGCACATTGAAAGAAGAAACAGTGACGTCACCGTCGATCTTCGGCGCTTGAGGACGCTCATAGTTTGTTAACTCAATAACGTCCCAAGAACGATCCTTGAACTTATCTCCAGTCTTCTCTTGCACGGGGAAGCGTGGTTGAAGATTCCACTGGAAACGATAGTCAAGAATCATCGGATCCTTAAATGTCACATGTGCCCCTACGCGCACTGGTTTCTTCACATCAAGGTAAGAAGCAGGCCAATCAGGAGCCTCGTAATGCTCGGCAGTCCCCGCCTTCTTATTCGCGTACACCTTCCTCACGGAAGTTTCACGAGAAGCACCGTCATCGAGGGTAATCTTGTCAGCTTTGTTCTTTGCGTCAACTTCTTTGGCCTTCGGGTCATTTTCCGAATAGAGCTCTGTCGGCTGATAGAAGGGTTTGTCTCCTGGAGCAAGGCCGATTTGTCCGTAGCGAGCTGTCGAGTAGTTATCGGTCACCGTGTGGGTTCCCGTGAGCTTAACAAGCATTCCCTCAAGCTTTTCGCGTTCTTCAGCGCCAGATGGAATTTGTTTCAGTTCCACCGGAACAGGTTGCTTCAGATCATCTTTCTTTATGACCTCAACGGTGACATTCTTTCCACCAATTTCCGTCATTTGTGTAGCAGGATCAACGGGCTTCTTTTGTTTAGCTTTCGGGCCAGGGTACTCCATAACAGTACCGGTGACCTTCACCAGCTCGCCGATCTTCATTTTCGAAATCTTCGAATCGTAAACGAATATGCCACTCGAAGCATTTCCGTGCTTCTCGCCGCCACTCCCTTCGGTCTGAATGTAGGCACCATTGAAGCCACCTTCAGGGTAGGCTGCCGTGATGACACCCGTTGTAGTAACAGTTTGGTCTTTGTATTTACTCGTCAGCCCTGTCCCTTGGATCTCCTCGATCGAGATGATATCCCCTGGTTTTGCAGGCTGAACGCCTTCAGTAGTTTCCGAAGTTTCAGTTGTCGGCTGATCCTGCGGATCAGCTTCCGGTTCAGGGGCCGGCGACGAAGGCTTTACCGCCGCGGTGCCAGAACCCTGAGGAGACGCAGTCTTCAGCGTGAAGTCCTTGGAGTTATCGTCTGTATCACGGCCTTCTTCACGCTGATACGAGCGATCATCTCTTGAACTTTTGGCAGTTCCCTTGGCTGGAGAACCTTCATATGCTTTCGCGTTAGAAGATATACCTACGACGTCAAGGAACTTATCCTTAATATCGCCGCCTTTAAGCGCATCATCAGTTACCTTTACTCCCGAGTCAGCAAGGACAGCGATTCCACCTGATTTAGCGAACCCCAGCGCAGTAACTTCCATGTCGGCATTCACGCCCTTTGGTAGCTTCTGACCTCGGTGTCCAGAAGCTGTCTTCTCAACTATAAGGAAGTGCTTTTTAGCTCCAATACTTCCCTTAAGTTGGATCGGCGTCTTTGTCTTCCCAGATGCAGAGGCAGGCACCAGCGTCATGCCATCAAGCTTGACTGGAGAGTTCGTCGGATTATACAGCTCAACGAAATCAGGATAAACACCCGATTTAGTTCCGCCAAACGTGTAAACTTCGTTGATCACCACCTTTGTGGCGTCTTTCGTGGCGCCCGCCATTGGCGCCACAAAAGGCGTCAGCAGCACCGCCACACCACCGCTAAGTGCGGCAGCTCTAATGAATTTCATCTTCATAAATGAGCCTTTCCTTCAGGAAGCCAAACCATACTGAGCAGCGAGCGTCCCCCCCCCCCGACACTAGACTAGCCTTTTCACTGCTTAAATACCCCGCTTTCAGGATTTTTCCAGATTGAATAAACTGCTCGAAACACATCATTTCCTCAACGTTTCAGGCGATTTGCGATTGTTTCACCGCGTATTTAATTGCCACAATGCCAGATACGTTGTCACATATGTAGGCACACACCTTTCGCCCTCTGTTCCCCGCTTCGTCCCCCCCCCACCACAAGCCCGGCCGCCACCATCGTCTACACACATAACAGCAGCTAAAATTGCGGGATGGAGAAAATAACAGGGGCGGCAGTGATCGGCGCAGGCGTGATGGGAAGCGCCCTGGCAGAACACATTACCGAATGTTCCTTCCCCGTCTGGAATGCTGCGAGGCGCCCAGCCAGCAAACTCGCGGCAGAACTCCCCGACGGCGTCGGCGCCATCAACGTCGCAGATATCGATGCGCTCCCTGAATCAACTGCCGTTATCTTGGCTATTCCGCTTTCTTCGGCACTATCCCTGCCACCCCAGATCGCCAGTGGGCGCATCCTCATCGACGTTGCAAATTATTGGCCCCGCCGAGATTCCGCAAGTGCCTTTGCCGCCTCTCCACGCGATTCATCGCTCACCGTGGCTGCCCATTTTTCCACTGCACAGGTAGCAAAAACCCTCAATCACTTAGCATTCGACGCCCTCGCCTTTGACTCACGCCCACCAGGAAGTCCGAATCGTCGCGCTCAAGCGGTCGCAGCCGACAACGACGATGTGCGTGACGCAGTGTCCACATTTATCGACGCGCTCGGTTTCGATCCCGTTGACGCCGGTGCGCTGGTAAACGGCAGACTCTTCGCTCCAGGAACAACCATTTTCAACCGTGGATGGACAGACGCCGCTTCGATGCGCCGCATTCTTTCACGCGCTTTGTGACGAGGCACGCTCAGACCACCGCGCCTCGCCTGGCATCATCGACGAAAATCGCCCGGCACCTCGCGCACATCATGAGTGTTCCACGGCTCGTCATATCCGTATTTGCAGAGCAGATTATCTAGCACACGGGCCGTAAAACCCCAGACCACAAGCCCGTCAACGAGAAACGCTGGGCCAACTTCCACACCGTCGCGTGTTGCTGTGAAGCGATTCTCACTGCGAGCAAGCGTGCTGAGTCGAATGCGGTAGATCCCCTCCACTTCAGAATCGGAGGGGGTGATATCGCCCTCACCATCCCACTGTGCGAGCACGGCAACAATATCAAGCAATCGATTCCCCGCCTGCGCTGGAGCCAGGCGTCCACAAATCTCGACGTCCGTTGGATCGAGAGAAATTTCTTCCCATGCTTCACGAAGCGCAGTTTCTTCGGCGCTCTCCCCCGCGTCGCGCATACCACCAGGAAAGCTCATTTGCCCAGGCTGGCTGCGTAACGTGAACGCGCGACGGGTGAGCACTACACTCGGGTCCGCCGCGCGATCAACCAATACGAGAACCGCCGCCTGGAGTCGATCCTGGGACGTTTCCGCCTTTGTGTTGTCACTCATCCGACTCATCTGACTCGTCTTCGCTGTCGAACTCATCGTCGTCAGCTGAGTCAGCAGAACCGCCAAGTGCCTGGGCAAAATCATCGATATCGGCGTCGGCAGAATCTGCAAACTCGTCTTCGGTGCCATCGGCATCGATAATCACGCGGTGCGCACTCGCATCCATGCGAGCTGGGAACGAAGGCTCACAATTTTCATCGTAGACAACGTAGTCGTCATCGGTACCGAACGACTCAAAATCGTCCACGTCGTCGTCAAACCCGAGAGCTTCCTTAGAAAAACCGGCATCAGCCAGGCCTTTCGCCGACACTTCAGACTTCACTTCGTGATGATGAGCCGTCTCGACTAGTCGCCTCGGACGAAACACCACCATCTCATGGCCAGAATCTTTGCGCAGGGCCTTGCGTAACTGGTCGATTCGCTCAGCAACGGTGACGTCACCGTCAGGACTGGCAGCGAAGACGCGCTGCTCCGTGGCACGGTAACGGGACAGCTCTTCCCCCATGTATTCGCCCAGCGCCTGCATCTTCTCCATGTCACGTTGAAGACGCTTGTTGGCGCGCGTCAGTTTCGCAACCTTCTCCGTCAGTTCCAAGATCCGCGAAATACCAGCCAAGTTGATGCCATCTTCTTGGCTCATCCGCTGGATTTCCACGAGCTTATCGACGTCGGCGAGCGAGTATCGCCGACCGCCGCCTTTCGTGCGCTTGGCAACCACCAGCCCCAGGCGGTCGTACTGACGAACCGTCTGGGCGTGCATCCCTGCCAGCTCAGCGGCAACTGACACTGACAGAATCGGAGAGTTCTTCGAAACCTTCGCCATCATTCCTCCTTAGAGCGTGGCCATGGAACGGAAAGTGGCACGCGGATCAGCTTCAGCGGTGGCGTCGCGGAACTTTTCCACGGCCTCACGCGCTTCATCAGAAATTCGCTTCGGAACCACAACATGGAACTTCACGTACATGTCGCCTGTGGTGCCCTTCGGCCCCGCGATACCCTTGCCGCGGACTCGCTGGTTCTTGCCATCTGACAAACCCACTGGCACCTTGATCGTGACAGGAGTTCCGCCGATTGTTGGCACTTCAACCTTGCCACCGAGAACTGCCTCATCGAACGACACAGGCACATCGACGTAAACGTCGTAGCCCTTCACATCGAAGACGGGGTGTGGTTCAACCGTGACTTCTACGAGAATGTCCCCTGATGCTCCGCCGTTGCGGCCAGGCTGGCCTTTTCCAGCGATACGAATCTTTTGGCCAGACTTCACGCCTGCAGGGATCCGCGCAGTGACCTGACCGAGGCCTGAACCGACTTTCACAGTCGTGCCTGAAACGGCCTGCGAGAGTGGAATCGACACTGACGCGTGTACGTCCTCACCCTTTTCCCGACGTCGGGAGCCGAAGCCGGTGAAACTTGTACCAGTGTTTGCTCCGCCGCCGAACATCGACGAGAACACGTCCTCGAATCCGGCACTACCGCTGGTGGAGAACTTCCCACCGGCAAATGGATTACCTCCGCCGCCGAACATCGACGAGAACACGTCCTCGAATCCGGCACCGCCACCGCCAGCAGAGAAGCGCGCTCCCCCACCCATCGCGCGAATCGCATCGTACTGCTTGCGATCCTCATCGTTGCTGAGCACCTGATAAGCCTCAGAGACTTCTTTGAATTTCTCCTCAGCGGCCCTATCACCAGGGTTTTGATCCGGGTGATACTTGCGCGCAAGCTTGCGGTAGGCCTTCTTAATCTCGTCTTGGGTGGCCGTCTTCGACACGCCCAGTGCGGCGTAAAAGTCTTTACTCATCCAATCTTGGCTTGCCATCACGCCTCACCTCTTTTCTCTTGCGTGCGACAAATTTACTCCGGCGACACAACGCCTACGCGAGCCGCGCGCAGAACCTTATCGCCAATCTTGTAACCCGGCTGAATCAGCTGCGACACCTGCTCACTGTCAACGTCAGGAGACGTCGAGTGCATCAGTGCCTCATGCACTTCCGGGTCAAATGCATCACCTTGCTCACCGAAACGAGCAAGCTGGAAGTTGGTGTGCAAAACATTCTCCAACTTCTCCACGATCAGGGCGCTTGGACCTTCAAGATCACCGTGAGAGCGAGCCAATGCGGCATCATCGAGAACGGAAAGCAAGGTCTCGATGACTTTCGCCTGGCCAGATTCATAGCGGTTAACGCCCTCTGCCTTCGCTCGCTTCACGTAACCGTTGTATTCCTGGCGCAGGTTGTACTCAGAAGCGTTCGCACGTGCAAGCTTGTCTTGCAAATCAGCCACCGTGACTTCAAGTTCGGCTACGCGCATCAACGCAGTATCGAGTTCGCTCATCTGCTCTGGGTGTGTGGGGTCATTGGGCTGTGACGAGCTCGACTCAGCACCTTCCGACGCCGGGGTGTCTGCAGCGTTCGCCCCTGCGGCGGCATCTGTTGTGTTGGCCGACTCCTCGTTAGGCTCGTCTGGCGTGAAATCGTTGGCGCTCATTACATGTCCTTTCTGTGAGTTTTGAGGTGGGGGCAGGAGCTGCGCTCCTGCCCCCGACATCAATTCACGCGAGAGAAATTACTTCTTCTCGTTCTCATCGTCAACGATCTCAGCATCGACCACGTCATCGTCCGATGGGGACGAAGAGGCCGAACCGGCCGCCTCGGCTGCAGCTTGATCAGCTTGGGCGCTGGCGTACAGTGCCTCACCAATCTTCTGAGCGCGTGTGTTCAGATCTTCGAGAGCCGACTTGATTGCTTCAACGTCTTCACCCTTGAGAGCTTCACGAACCTTCTCGTTCGCCTCCTTGACATCGTTGACCACGGAATCATCGAGCTTGTCCTTGTTGTCCGTCAGGAGCTTGTCGATCGAGTAGACCTGCTGCTCCGCCTGGTTACGAACATCGGCTTCCTCACGACGCTTGTCGTCCTCAGCTGCGTGCTCTTCCGCTTCCTTGACCATGCGGTCAATATCTTCCTTGGACAGGGCCGAACCACCGGTGATCGTCACCGACTGTTCCTTGCCCGTGCCACGATCCTTCGCAGAGACATGCACGATGCCGTTGGCGTCGATATCGAAGGTGACCTCAATCTGTGGCATACCACGCGGAGCCGGAGCAATGCCCGAAAGCTCGAAGGTGCCAAGCAGCTTGTTGTCACGCGCGAACTGGCGCTCGCCCTGGTAGACCTGAATCAGCACTGACGGCTGGTTGTCTTCAGCGGTAGAGAACACCTCAGAACGCTTGGTTGGGATCGCAGTGTTACGCTCAATCAGCTTCGTCATCACACCGCCCTTGGTCTCAATACCGAGTGACAGCGGGGTGACGTCAATGAGGAGAACGTCCTTACGATCACCGGTAATCACACCAGCTTGAAGGGCAGCACCAACAGCCACGACTTCATCCGGGTTCACGCCCTTGTTTGGCTCACGACCGCCGGTGAGTTCCTTGACCACTTCGGTCACTGCCGGCATACGGGTAGAACCACCCACAAGCACAACGTGATCAATTTCGGAAAGCTTCACGCCCGCGTCTTCAATGACCTTGTTGAACGGAACCTTGGTGCGATCAAGGAGATCCTTTGTCATCTCTTCGAAACGAGCACGCGTCAGCTTCTCATCCAAGTGGATCGGGCCATTTTCGCTCATCGAAAGGTACTGCAACGTAATGTTGGTGGAGGTTGCCGAGCTGAGTTCCTTCTTCGCCTGCTCAGCAGCTTCCTTCAGGCGCTGCAATGCAATCTTGTCCTTGGAAAGATCCACGCCGTAATTGTTCTTCGCCTGCCCGACGAGCCATTCAACGATGCGCTGATCCCAATCGTCACCACCGAGCTTGTTATCGCCCGAGGTAGCGCGAACCTGAATGGTCGAGAAATCATCGTCATCCTTGCCCACTTCCAGGAGGGACACATCGAACGTGCCGCCGCCAAGATCGAAGACCAAGATGAGCTCATCTTCCTTGCCCTTTTCAAGGCCGTAAGCCAACGCGGCCGCAGTCGGCTCGTTAACAATACGCTGAACATTCAGGCCCGCGATCTGACCTGCGTCCTTTGTTGCCTGACGCTGAGCGTCGTTAAAGTATGCCGGAACCGTAATCACAGCGTCGGTCACTGGCTCACCAAGGTAAGCTTCGGCGTCCTTCTTCAGCTTCTGCAAAATGAATGCGGAAATCTGCTGGGCATTGTAGGACTTGTCGTCAATCTCAACCTTCCACGACGAGTCACCCATGTGACGCTTCACCGACGAAATCGTGCGGTCAACGTTTGTCACTGCCTGGCGCTTTGCAATTTCACCAACGAGAACTTCACCGGTCTTCGAAAAGCCAACCACCGACGGGGTGGTGCGTGCGCCTTCTGCATTTGCAATGACTGTGGGCTCGCCACCTTCAAGTACTGAAACCACAGAGTTGGTCGTGCCAAGATCGATGCCAACTGCTCGTGCCATCTGAAAACTCCTTCTTATCTGCGGCATTTCTATACCGCCCAAATCTTCAACTCCTTCATATTGCCACATCAGATTAGTTATGTCTAGACCATAGTGTTTTTCTTGAGCAAATAACGCTCAACTCTTTATTCTCGTGGCACACAACTCATCCCACTACTACCTCACAAAATGCCTTGATACCGCCGAGCTTCGACCGCAGCTACTGCAAAACTTTCCCACCACCTCCGGATGATTCTCACTGTGTGGACATACATTGTTCACACGCACACCACCCCGTAAACTTAACCGCATGGATAAATACCTCCACCTTGAAGAGTCAGATTCAGCCACGATGGAGTGGGTGGAAACGCACTCAACAAACACACTCAATCACTTTGCAGGCGAAAAATTTGACGCACGCCGTGACGAACTCGACGCTATCTTGTCAGCTTCCGACCACCTCATTGTGGCGACGAAACGCGGCGACTACGCCTATAACTTTCACAGCGATGGCGAACACCCGCGCGGCTTGTGGCGACGCGCCACATGGAGCGCATACCTCAACTACGTCAGCCCGGAAACTGAACCGGAATGGGATGTTCTCCTCGACGTTGACGCTCTAGGCCGCAGCGAAGGTCGCTCGTGGGTTTTCCGTGGGGCGCAGCTCCTGCGCCCCGATTACACGCGCGCTCTCGTTACGCTGTCCGACGGTGGTCAAGACGCGTCTGTCACGCGCGAATTTGACATCCCTTCTCGCGCATTCGTTAATCCATCCGACTCCTTCGTGAAGCCCGAATCGAAGGGCACGATGCAGTGGTACGACATTGACACCACGGTGGTGGCGGCAGACTTCTCTTCTGCTGACGCCACGGATAACGGCCCGTACGTCACCACCTCCGGATACCCGATTTCGGCACGCCTGTGGTTACGCGGAATCCCACTTTCCGCGGCCGCCGAAATTATCCGTGGCGAGACCACCGACGTCCTCGTCGGCGCTCACTACGACACAACGCCCGGTTACGAACGCCTCGTGGCGTACCGAATTCCTGATTTCCGCACCTCAATCGTGTACGTCGTTAACCCCTACACGCTCGAAAAAACGAAACTTGCACTGCCCGAAACCGCTGAAGTGTCGCTATGGCACGAGTGGGCGCTGGCTGATCTCCGTTACGATTGGAACGTGAACGGGCAAACTTTCCCCGCCGGATCACTCATTGCAGTACCGCTTGAGCAGGCACTTTCTGGCGACATCACAGACACTCACGCACTTTTCACTCCAACGCCGTCAACTTCGTTGGTCGGTATTTGTGCTCTACACACATCTCTCGTTTTAACCACGCTCGACAACGTCTCCAACTCGCTCCACCTTGCCACACCGACGTCGCAAACGTGGGCGGTGACGAAACTGGACACACAGCTGGGCGACTTCCTGTCGATCTCCGTCGGCGCCGTCGAACCCGACGCTAGCGACGATGTGTGGGTCACGGCTTCCGGCTTCACCACACCGACCACTCTTTTCCGCGGCACAATCGAGAATGGCAAGCTTCAGTTACACAAGTTGCGTAGTGCTCCGGCGCGTTTCAACGCTGATGGGCTCGAGGTTCGCCAACGTTGGGTTATTTCCGACGACGGCACGAAGGTTCCCTACTTTGTGATCGGCCAGGCAAGCGCGCTCGACGGCGATGCGCCAGTGCGCACACTACTGGACGGCTACGGCGGGTTCGAAGTTTCGCGTCTTCCGGGGTATGTGGCAACCTACGGCAAGGAATGGCTTGAACGTGGTGGCGTGTACGCCGTCGCCAATATTCGGGGTGGTGGTGAATTCGGCCCGAGCTGGCACCAGGCTGCCCTCCGCGAAGGACGCCATCTGGCCTATGAAGATTTCGCGGCAGTTGCGCGCGATCTCGTCGAGGCAGGAATCACCACCGTCCCTCAGCTCGCCGCAATCGGTGGGTCGAACGGTGGAATGTTGATGGGAAACATGTACACCACATATCCGCAGCTCTTCGGTGCAATCGTATGCCGCGTGCCACTGCTCGATATGAAGCGCTTCTCGCACCTCCTCGCGGGAGCTTCATGGATGGACGAGTACGGAAACCCCGACACCGCTGATTGGGATTACCTCAAGGCCTACTCTCCGTACCACAACGTCGGCGACGGGCCACACCCGCCAATCTTGCTCACCACGTCAACACGTGATGACCGTGTTCATCCCGGTCACGCCCGCAAGTTCATGGCACTTCTTAAGGAAAAGGGATTCGACGCCCTCTACTATGAGAACACCGAGGGCGGGCACGCTGGCGCAGCTGATCCAGTTCAGCAATCGCTCATGCTTGCATTAATTTTCTCGTTCCTGGATGAAAAGCTCGCTTGAGATACGCAACCGGCGTCGGCGTAATCTGCCGATGCCGGTTGCGTATCTTGGCATTCCGGCGCGCGTGGCGATGAAAACCCGTGCAATAATTGCAGTATGACTTACACACTTGGTGTTGATATCGGTGGTACGAAGATCGCCGGCGGCGTCGTTAATGAAGACGGCGAAATTGTTGCAATGACTCGCAAGCCCACGCCTGCACTCGATCCTGATTCCACTGCTGGCACAGTAGTTGCTGTCATCGAGGAGCTGCGCAAGAGCTACGACGTCGAGGCAATCGGAATTGGCTGCGCAGGTTTCGTGGCGAGCGATCACCGCAAGATCGCATTCGCACCCAATTTGAATTGGCGCAATGAACCACTTGCGGACAAGGTCGAAGCCGGAGTTGGGCTACCTGTTTATCTTGAAAATGATGCCAATGCGGCCGCTTGGGGTGAATACCGTTATGGTGCTGGGCGCGACCATGCCTCCGCCGTCGCCGTGACAGTCGGTACGGGCATCGGTGGTGGAATCATCATGGACGGTCACCTGATCTCTGGCTCCTTCGGGCTTGCCGGAGAAATCGGACACCTCAATATGGTTCCTGACGGCTTGCAGTGTGGGTGTGGCCAGCTGGGATGCTGGGAAGTGTACGCCTCAGGCAATGCGCTTGTGCGCATCGCCAAGCAATATGCACTCTCTCAACTTGAGAAGGGCGAAAGCTCGCACATTCTCGAACTTGCGGGCGGCGACATCGACGCCATCAACGGGTTGATGGTCACGGCTGCGGCTGCTGAGGGCGAAGCTGGAGCGATTGACTTGTTTCATCAGGTTGGCACTTGGCTTGGTCGGGGTATGGCAGACCTTTCCGCAATCCTTGATCCACAGATGTACATCGTGGCGGGCGGAGTGTCCGAGGCGGGAAATCTTCTCCTCGATCCCACGCGCGCAGCTTTCCTGAAGTATCTCACTGCAGCGAATTCACGCGAGGTTGCTCCCATCGTCCAAGCACAGCTCGGAAACGATGCCGGCATGATCGGCGCAGCAGATCTCGCGCGTGGGCTGCTTGCCTAATCACGCCCGAAAAGAGGACGGATACGCCTCACAAGGAACAAAAAGAGAAACCACCGGCCCTTGATGTAAAGTTTCTTTTACTGTAAAGTTTGCTTTACTTTAATCCTCTGGTGAAAGGACGCCGGAAATGTCAAAGGAAAAGACTCCCAGATTTGGGCGAGTCAAATTCGGTTCGGGAGAGCGCCGTTCCGCGCTCTCGATTTCGATACCGGTGGGCATCATTCTCGCAGCTCTCATTTCAATTCTTCCCCCTCTTTTCCGTACTGACGATCTGGCCCGGTGGATCGCTTTTCTCATCTTCTTTATCTCCGCCACTCCGGTGTGTGTGGCGATTGTGTGGGTGTGTGTCATCGACCTCAAAACTATTCCAGGACGACTAGCCAAGCCAGAGGAATCCGTTGAATCTCAGTGGGCGAGTAAAGCGGCCGAAAACACTTTCTACCTAATTCTCGGTGGACTTGGACTGGTCACCGCCGGATTCTCAATTTTTGGAGCTGGCGGTGTCGCCGAGATTCTCTTCTGGGTTCTGCTCGGCATCACATGTATCTACGGGCTTTTCTACGCTTGGGCAAAGTACGGAAAGTGACATGCGCAATTCACTCATTACTCTGCGAAAAGAACACGGTTACTCCCAAGAAGATCTTGCACAGTTACTCGGCGTCTCACGTCAAACAATCATCTCGATTGAGAAGGGCCGCTTCGACCCGTCTTTGCCACTCGCTTTTGCCATTGCACGGGTATTTCACTTATGCATCGAAGATATTTTCACCCCTGACGAGTAAGCCCAATGGCCTTAATCACGCTCACAGTTGGCTCGTTCCTCGCGCGTCACAAACCACACGGACGCTGAAACCAGAAGCATGACGCCGGTGAGCGCGAATGCCACACCGAAACCAGCGACGTCGGCGATCCAGCCGGCAACCACTGGCCCGAGAATCTGCCCGAAATCACCCGCCTGTTGGAAGGTTGAAAACACACGAGAACCTTGCCTTGCCCCGACGACGTCGGCAACGGCTCCCTGCTGGGACGGCATCACGAAACCTGCGCCGATTCCCGCAACGAATGAGGCGACGATCAAGAACCATATGCTGCTCATCCAGCCAAATCCAAAGGTGAAAATTCCTGAGATCGCCAAACCGAAGACAAGTAAAGGCCGCCGCCCATAGAAATCGCTCCACGCGCCAGCTCGGATCAAAGCAATCGCGTTACCTGCTGCGAATGCCGTCATGATGCCTCCGGCCACCCACTGTTGTGTTGCCACCGCTGCAGCGAGGAGAGGAACGAGCGATACTCGCACGCCGAAGTCAGCCCAGCCTTCAGCAAAAGAACTGACGAGAACCGCACGGAACCTGCGATCTTCCCATGCCTCACGCACACTCATGGGAGAGCGATCGACGCCTGATCTCACCTGCGCTCGGGCGCTCGCCCGTTGCGTGAGCATCCGCCGCCCCACCGGCGCAACGCTCACACCCGCGTCGGGACGAATGAGCACTCCGACAAGCAACATCGCAACGAACAGCGAACCCGCATAGATAAAGAACGGAGCGCGGTAGCCCAGTGGCGTGATAAATGCGCCGATCGCTGGCCCGCCGATATTTCCCACCAGCCACCCAGCGCCGTAGAGCGCGCTCGCACGGCCGCGAGCGCCAGCAGGTGCCACACGAAAAATTAAGCTCATCGCCGCAACGGAGAAAATCACTGAGCCTACTCCACCCAGGCCGCGATAAAGAACCAAATGGGAATAATCATTTGCCAGACCTGTAGCAACAGACGAGACGCCCACTAAACCGATGCCGAGCATGTACATCGCGCGTTCGCCGAACTTCGTGGTCATACAGCCTGAAACTGGCGCAAAGACAAGCCGTGTCAAAGCAAATGCGCTAACAACAATGCCTGCTTGAAAGGTGGTGGCCCCGAGCGTCGAAGCAAAAATCGTGAGCACGGGAGCCACGATTCCGAACCCGAGTGACACAATCACTGCAGAGGCGACGAGCACCCAAATTTCACGAGGCATTTTTGTTTTCGGCATGGTGACTATTATCCCAGGTGTCCCCATAGACGACACCTGGGACACAGCCGGCCCTTGTCACAACCTTGTGTCACAGAAACCGCAACGAGGCCCTTCAGGCGATGCATAAGCAAACGGAACAGCACTTCGGTCAGATCGGCTGACACACCTGGGGTTCGGGCAGTCCCCCGCAGGAGCCTGTTCGCGGATACGCTCCGGGCGCACCTCCGCTTCTGGACGTTGCTCGGCGTCGCGAAGAAGAAAATCAATCAACGCCATACGAATCAACATGCCGTCTCGGGTCTGTCCGAAATAACGAGCACGCGGATCAGAATCGACATCCGTGGCAATTTCATTGACACGTGGCAAGGGGTGCATCACGATCATGTCCGGTCGGGCATAACGCATCACATCGGCGTCCAGGACAAACACTTCCTTCAAACGCTCATACATCACCGGATCACCGAAACGCTCTTTTTGGATGCGCGTCATGTACAACACATCTGCCTGCGACACTGCTTCAGCTAGCGAGGACACCTCGATTACCTCAGTGCCATTGGCACGCAGGTGGCGCACAGTGCGCTCACCAAGAGCAAGCTCCGGAGGGCTCACGGCAACAATGCGGTTACCTTCGAAACGAGAAAGCGCGGAGATCAGCGAGTGGACAGTTCGCGAATAGTGGAGATCACCAGCGAATGCCACTGTGAGGTGGCCGAAACGGCCAAACTCTCGGTGAATCGTCAACAATTCGGTCAGCGTTTGCGTGGGGTGGAAGTGCCCGCCGTCGCCGGAGTTGACCACCGGCACAGTTGCCGCTTCAGCAGCGACAAGGGCACTGCCGTCGGCTGGGTGGCGGATGGTGAGCAGATCAGCATATTCGCCGACGACGCGGGCCGTGTCGGCAACTGTCTCACCTTTAGCCGCACCGGAGGATCCTCCGTCGGCCACAGAGATCGTTGCGCCTCCTAGCCGAGCCATTGCAGCTTCGAAGCTCAGTCGAGTGCGAGTGGAGGGTTCGAAGAAAAGTGTCGCCAAGAGCTTGCCGCGAGCGCGATCCGCCCAGGCTGCTGGATTCGCCGCAATTTCTTCGCCCGTTGCAATAAGCTGGCGGATTTCCTCTAGCGTGAAATCTGCGATGTCGATAATCGAACGCATCGGCCCCTCCTCCATGATGTGCGTGTAACACGCGTGACTCTAACAAAGGCAAAACCTCTACACAAGGTACCGGGATTGAAGCGGGGCAGGTTTTTCTCGACGTTTACCCTCAAAGTTTCCAGGATCCCCATGTCCTCTTCCCAGGCACGTCTGCGTATGCGTACTAAGATGTCACCTATGGCCACACATATGACTGAGCCTCTACGGCGTATGGCGGACGGCACGATCAAACAGATCAACCCTTTTTCCGGAACCGAAGTTTGGACGGTACCAGGACGCGCAAACCGCCCCATTGCACATCCAGTAGAAAATCCAGAGCCGATCAACCCCGATGAACTGGGGCACTACTGTATTTTCTGCAAACAACGGGTGCTCGACACCCCGCCAGAAAAATCGAGGATCGTTCCCGGATCACATGAGATTATTCAACACGCCGGGGTGAATGCCCTCAGCCAAGAGTGGCAGTTCCGCAGGGTGGCAAACCTCTATGAAATCCTGACGTTTGACTATTGGGCGAAAAACTATGGCTACCAGCTTCCGCGCGATGTCCAATCGTGGATGGAGTCCTACCTCGCCGACCCTGCAGGCCGCGCGCATGTCACTGGGGTTCTCCGCGCCAAATTCAAAGATGAAAACTTTGAGGCGAAAACTGAAGCAGAGCTTCACGACGCTGCTCTCTCCCTTTTCGGCGGAGGTCACGATCTCATTCTGGCTCGACGTCACTTCGTTAAGGGCGCGAAAGACACCTCACAGCTTGCTTCGTCGGGAACGCTCACCCTGGAAGAACATGAAGCTTACTTCAGACTCACGACGAGCGCGATGCACGATCTGTACCGCAACCGCTACGTACGTTACGTCCAAGTCTTCCAAAACTGGATGAAGCAGGCCGGAGCCTCGCTCGATCACCTGCATAAACAACTCGTGGCAATCGACCAGCGCACCCCGAACCAGGCGTACGAAATCGAACGCACCCGCGAAAACCCCAACTACTACAACGAATGGGGCGTGGACTACGCCGGATACCAGAACCTGACAATCGCCGAGAACGACTACGCAGTGGCTATCGCCGGTTTCGGACATCGCTATCCCACGTTAGAGATTTGGTCAAAGTCGGCTTCATGCCAACCATGGGAACATTCGCCGGCAGAACTTCGCGGAGTCTCAGATTTGGTGCAGGCAATGCACGCGGCGACTGGCCCTGACGTGCCGTGCAATGAGGAATGGTTCGCCAAGCCGATCGATTCAGATGTGGATATTCCCTGGAGAATCCTGATCAAATGGCGTGTTTCCACACTTGCCGGTTTCGAAGGCGGCACGAAGATCTACGTCAACACGATTGACCCCTGGGCCTTGCGTGACCGCGTGGTCCCTCGTCTCCTTGAACTTCGTGCTGAGGGAGTAATCGCGTCAAACATCAACATTGCCACTGAGTGCCAGATTGAACGCAACTGTCTCAAATACAACCGGTTCCTTCAAAGATAAAAATCTCGCCGGCGTCGGGAGATGTTTGCCGACGCCGGCGAGATTTTTACTGCTATGCCCGCTCAGGCTTCCAGTGTGGTGTTCTGGCGCCCTGCATACCACTTTTGAGTTTTGCGGCGAACCGCTTCCGTGACTGCTGCATTCACTGCCGCTGTCACTACCGCAAACATCACGATCTGCGACGCTGACTTTTCCAAATCTGAATCATCGCCGGCGGGCTTTTGCTTGCCGAAGCCCTTTTCCCAAATAACGTCGGTGACTTTCTGAGCGACGAAACCTGCCGCAGCACCTGTCGCAAGCGAGATGAGTTTCCATCCAAGATTCATTGTTCCTCCTTGACATCCCTAGCGTCCATCGTACCGTGAGCGAATAGAGCATAGCGCGCGATTCGCAATACGCATAGTTTGTGTCACATGAGGAAAGTTATCGCCGCTCCATTTCGTAGTCCTCAGCCAACTCGTCAATGACATACTCTTCACGCCTCACATGCCCTGTTCGATACGCAGCTCGCGCAAGAACATGCGCAGAGATTGGAGCCGTCACCAGCTGAAAGACGATCACCAACAGCATCGTCCAGGTGATCTGCGAGGAACGAACAACCAATGCAATACCCACAAAATACAGAAGCAATGATAGAACCTGCGGTTTTGTCGCGACGTGTTGCCGCGCAAGGAGATCGTCATACCGCCACATCCCAAGCGCAGCGATCAACGTCAAAATCGCACCTGCCGTAATCGCACCGACGCCCACAATGTTCATGATCTCGTCCATCATCGGCTTTCCTCCCTTGCTCCCTGTGATGCAGAATCGGAGTTTGGCTCATCACTATCCGCCAACGGGGGATCAACATCGTGCATCGGCGCATCATCGTCGGAATTATGCGCAAGGAATTCAGCATCCGCCGCTGCGACTTCTGCCGCGGTGAGCACACGGCGCTCCTGATCACTGGTTTTTTTGGCGAAGCGCGCTAACGCAGTGGATCCGATGAAACCGACCACTGCGAGCACGACGAGAAGCGGCATGAGATCTGCTCGGCGAGTAAATGCCGCTGTGACTGCGATAGCTCCGATAAGGACAGAGGTCAGCATATCGACGGCAACGGCGCGGTCTAGCGTTGATGGACCACGAGTGATACGGAACAAAACCGGAACTGCAGACACAACCAACATTGCCCCACAGAGAATAAGAACGTAGGTCATTTCGGCTCCTCCACTGCCATATCGTCAGTCGGTGGTGCGAACGGCGTCGGCAAACGTCCAGCAGTCGTTCGCGCCCCCGGCACAAAACCGGCTGCCAATAGTTCGTTGTGGGAGGCAAAAGCACGCATCACATGTTCCTCTACCAGGAGGACACTGCGGTGTACACCCTCAATGCCTCCGGCTTGGCCGACGTCGAAAACGTGGACATAAAGCATCGACGTCGGCGAGTGGGTATCGATAACGACCGAGCCGGGAACGATCGCCGTCAGCCCAGCGACCATCGCCATCTGCACGTCAGATCCACCGCGCAACTGGACACGGATCACTGCACTTTGGGGACGTTTTCCTTGCAGAATAAACCATGCCAGCTGCAACGATGACACCACGATGTCGCGCAGCACTGAGCACACGAGAATCACCACACCGAGTGGGCGGAAACGGCCATCAAAGTGAGCGGTGGGAAACGGGGTTGCTGTGGTGACGACGAGCGCCACGATGAAGCCAGCCACGACATTCCCTGTCGATGGATCTCCCCAGAGGAAGACCCACACGGCAGTCAGCCCGACGAGTAGTCCCATCGAGGCGTGCGGGAATCGTCCAGGACGACGCGTGGCGTATCGAATTGCGTCACTTGCTTTGCTCATCACTACCCCCTGACTGCGGCGCGTACTGGCCTGCACCGATCCCGCGATCTGGTAAAACAGCCACAATATAGGGCGACCTAGCAAAGAGCCTGCCTGCAGTAGCATCGGAATAACCATTAATCGGACCAGCTGCGAGTGACAGACCAATCGAGATCGCCACCAAGCCCCCAGCTGCTGCGGTCATCAATGGCGGAATGGGCTTCGTTTCAAGTTCTTCGGGTGCATCTTGCCAGAACGTCATATTCCACGCACGGGTCACAGCATAAAGCGTGAGTAACGAGGTGACCAATCCGGCTGCAATCAACACCCAATCGATCCCCCAACCACGGTCAACGCTTGCCCCGATCAGCCCAACTTTGCCGAAAAATCCCGATAGCGGCGGAATACCTGCCAGATTCAATGCAGGAATGAGATAGAGTGCGGCAATTCCGGGAGCCAGTTTGAGTAGCGAGCCGAGCTTCGCCAAGTTGGTACTGCCGCCACGGCGTTCGACAAGACCGACGACGAGGAAGAGGGCCGTTTGCACCGTAATGTGGTGAATCGCGTAGTAAATCGTCGCTCCGATACCGCTCGGTGAAGATGTGGAAATTCCCCAGAGCATGTATCCGATGTGAGAAACGAGCGTGAATGACAGCAGACGCTTAACGTCTTGCTGGGCAACAGCGCCAAGGATCCCGATCACCATCGTGAGGATGGCAAAGACACCCAGGATGTGATCGAGCTGTGGTCCAGGAAAAAGCAATGTTTGGGTGCGGATCATGCCATAGACACCGACCTTGGTCAGCAGACCCGCGAATACCGCAGTCACTGGAGCCGGCGCAGTCGGGTACGAATCAGGCAACCAGGCACCGAGCGGGAAAACCGCTGCCTTGATGCCGAAGCCAACAAGCAGCATCACCTGAATCACTGTGGCGAGCGCGGGATCGATATCAGCGAGCCTCAGTGCCACCTGCGCGAGGTTGACGGTTCCGACCGCAGCATAGACGAGTGCGATTGCCACCAGAAAAACAACAGACGATATCAACGAAACCACCACATAGACGGTTCCTGATCGGACACGATCACGCGTTCCGCCCAGCGTGATCAAGACGAATGAGGCACACAGCAAAATTTCGAAGCCCACATAGATGTTGAATAAATCCCCTGAGAGAAACGCATTCGACACGCCTGCCGAAAGTATCAAGAATGCGGGGTGGTAGACGGCGATTGGAGCTGCGGTTTCGCCGTCGGCAGCACCTTGCGCAAGTGAGTAGATCATGACAACTAACGTCACTGTCACTGACGTCAAGAGCATCAGTGAACTCAGGCCGTCGGCAACCAGCACAATCCCGACGGGGGCAGCCCACTGCCCGATGTTCAGCACGACTGGGCCATTTGCTGCCATCACGACTAACGCGATTGCAACGAGGAGAACAATGGTGAGGACTGTGCCTGACACCCACGCCTGATGGCGTCGAGCTTTTCCACTGACCAGTGACACTCCCGCGCCAAGAAGTGGAAGCACTACGGGAAGGGCAATCAAAAAATCCCAGGTCATCGCTCACCTGCTTCTCTGTTGGTGTAGTCGGGTCGGCACGTTGCACCTGGATCACCCGGCACGCCGAGAGCGCCGTCGGCGTCCGGATCGCCTTCTGTTTCGTCGTGTGTTTGGGAAGCATCCTCTTCCACACGTGTTTCAGCATCGGCGCGAGCGGCCATTTTTGCACGCTCAGTCATCCGGGCCACACGGCGGTCTTCAGGATCATCTTGTACTTCGTCGTTGCCGGTGAGCTGCCAACTACGATAGGCGAGAGCCAAAAGGAAGGCTGCAGATCCCAAGGAAATAACGATAGCGGTGAGCATCATGGCCTGCACGAGAGGATCAGCCATCCGCTCAGCTGGCGCAACACCAACAAGAGGCGGTTCCCCTGAGCGACCACCTGCGATCAAGAAGAGGATGTTGACGCCGTTAGTAATCGAGGTCAAGCCCAAAATGATACGAGTGAGCGACCGTTCGAGGACAAGATAGACCCCTACCCCAACGAGCACAGCAGCAAGGAATACCAATACTAATGACACGCTCATGCCTGGCCTCCTTTCCGGCGAACAACAGCTCGATCATTACTACTGTCGTCATCTGTGTCCTTGTCATGTGGCATGTGGATTCCGAGTGCGCTCGCCGCTGCATCGAAACGCTCCAGGCGCGAATCTGCTGCTGGAGTCAGCGAGACGGCGTCGTCGTCGGAGATGCCCTCCAGTTCGCCGTGCCGGTCAATCTCGGCTCCCAAGGAGCGCAAAATATCCAAAACCAACCCGACCACCACGAAATACACTCCGATATCGAAGAAAATTGCCGTCGCCAAGTGAACGTGACCGAACGCAGGGAGGACAAAGTCAAGTTTCGCAGTTTGGAGGATAGTTCCCCCCACTGCCACCGGCACCAGAGCTGCAACCGCCGCAATACTCATGCCCGCCCCCATGAGGTGACCGGGGTGAAGCGGCACAGCAGCGCCAAGTTCGTAGCGTCCGCCGGCAAGGTAACGAATCGTGAGCGCAATTCCTGCAAGGAGGCCACCGGCGAATCCTCCACCTGGCTGATTGTGCCCTGAGAAGAGGAAAAACACCGACACCACCAGCATTGCGTGGTAGACCGACCGCGTACCTATTTCTAAGATCACGCTTCGTGACGACTTGCGCAGTGCTTCAGCCCCCACAAGCCAGAGTTGCGACGCTGCGCGAGATTCGCGCACGCGTGCCGACGTCGTCGGCGTTGGGTTCTGTTTGCCTGGGGTATCAATCGTCTGCAACCCCTTCTTATCCCAAAACATTCGTGAACGTGGCGAATGTTTTGGCTGGATATCTTGGCTGCGGGCGTCGCAAAAATTCACTTCGCGGCGGAAGCCTGAGCGTTCGCGAACCTCCACGGGAATTGCCACGTTACGCAGCCGATCTACGCGGCCAATACGATCACGGATGAAGAGCAGCGACGATACGCCGATTGCACATGCAATGAGGACGGAAAGCTCGCCCATCGTGTCCCACGCGCGGATATCCACCAATGTCACATTCACGATGTTCTTTCCATAGCCGTGACGATATGCGAGATCGTGAAAGTCACGCGATATCGGATCGGCAACGCGCACCCCGGCTGCGAGTGCGCCAATCACTGCCACTGTCACCCCTGCCAGCACTCCCAAACCAACTCTCCACCAACGAGTCACGGCGAGTGGGCGATTCGAAAAATATGCAGGGAATCGCCGCAAAACCAAGACAAAAACCACAAGGCTCATGGTCTCGACAAGCACTTGCGTCAGGGCGAGATCCGGTGCGCCGTAGAGTTCGTAGATCAATGCGACGCCGTATCCTGCAGTTCCCAGTAGAAGCACGGCTTTCATCCGGTGTCGAGCGCGAGCGCCGAGGAGCGCAGCAAGCGCAGTCAGTGCAACGACGCTGGCTTGGGCCAACGAATCCCATACACGTACGCCCGCCCAAGTATTCGGCCAGATAGCGATAAGCACACTAGACGAAGCCACCAGCATGAAGACAAGGATCGTCGCCAAATATGCAGGAAGCGAACCGCGCTGAGTCAGGGCGGTTGTGACGCCAGATGCGTTCTCAAGCCCGCGAATAGTGCTAGCGTATGATCCGTGGGCGGAGAGCGGAAACTCCCATTTCCGAGTCACTTTTTCAAGTTGTGAACTCCAGGCAAAGATTGCGCCACCGATTACCCAGATTGCCACAGAAATCAGAAGGGGAAGTCCCAGATGAATGGCAGAGGTCAGGTGCGGTGCCTGCGCACCGAGGGCGCTGTCACCACCGGTGTGCGCATAACCAGCAACTCCACCGGGACTAAAACTTCCTAGCGCATAGGGTGCAAGCACATGATCAAGAACGCTGCCAAGACACCCAAATATTAGCGACGCGAGCGCCAGCACGAGAACCGGAACCGTCATCATTGCGTTTGTTGGACGCACAGAAGTTTTTGCCACTGGCAGAACGCGCCTATCTGCAGCCGCACTGCCAGCATCGGCTTGGGCGCCCCAACTCGTGAAAGCTCCGAACCAATAGCGCAGTGTGTAAGCCACGGTGAGAGCCGAACCGAGGGCAATCGATATCCATGCCGTCATTTCACGTGCGCCACCGTCAACCAGAGAGGTCAGCGCCGCTTCTTTCGCAACGAAGCCAGCGAAACCCGGCAGACCAGCCATCGATGCGCAGGCAAGTCCCGCGGCTACCGCCGTCGGCAGCATAGCCTTCCCGACGCCGGAGAGTTCGCGCAAATCGCGAGTACCGGTTGCCCAGTCCACCTGGCCTACTGAGAGGAAAAGTGCCGACTTGAATAGCGAGTGTGCCACGAGCATTGCAAGCCCCGCGAGCATTAACGCTTCATTTCCGAATCCCACCATAAGGGTGATCAAGCCGAGCTGCGAGACGGTTCCGAAGGCGAGGACAAGTTTGAGATCATATTGTTTGAGGGCACGATAGCCACCCACTAGCAATGTGCCGATTCCCAACGGAACGACAGTCCACGTCCAGACACTGAAATCCGAAAATCCTGGCGCGAGGCGTGCCACCAAGTAAACCCCGGCTTTTACCATCGCCGAGGAGTGAAGATACGCCGACACCGGGGTGGGAGCAGCCATCGCAGCGGGCAACCAAAAATGGAACGGCACCAGGGCTGACTTGCTTGCCGCACCAATCAACACAAGCCCCACAGCAGCACCTACGAGCAGGGGCGACGCCGATTCCACAGTGAGAGCCGCCTGACCGAGAGTACCGTTGTGAGCTGCTGACACTAGCTCCGAAAGCCGGTAAGAACCGCCAGGAATTTGACCGAGAATCACGATCCCCGCAAGCATCGCAAGCCCTCCTGCGGTAGTCACAGTCAGAGCTGCCATCGCAGCACGGCGAGAGGCAGACTTTGTGAAACTGTGTCCAATGAGAAGGAAAGAGAAGACCGTGGTCAATTCCCAAAACATGTAGAGCGCAAGGGTGTTATCAGTGGTCACGAGGCCAAGCATTGCACCCGCAAAACCAGTAAAGACACCCGCAAAGCGCCCGAGTCCACTTGCCGACGAGGAAAAGTATCTGCTCGAGTACACCAGAACTAGCGCTCCAACACCCGTCACAATGAGCGCCATCACCCACGACAACACATCGAGTTGGAACGTCAGCTCAAGGTGGACTTGGGGCGCCCATGCCCAGTTTTCGACGGGGAATACCGCCGGGAGTGCATTTGTGTGAGCAGACGTGGCTTGAGCTGCATCAGCAAACCGATCACCGACGTCGGCGAAAGGGTGCGGCCACGGAACAAGGCTTGAGCTGGGAAGTGAACCACGAGCGGCAGCATACACTTCCGGGCCACGAGTAAGAAGGTAGACAAAAGCGCCAGCGGGAACAAGAGCGAGAACAGCAAATCCGAGCCGCCCCCAACGCATGAGAAGCGGAGCGACGAGAGCCGCCAGCGCGAAGATCGCGAGAACGAAAAGCATAATCCTCCTGGTGCGAACGATTGCATAAGCACCAGGATCCGAAGAACGTCGGGGAAACGAATAATCCGAGCAGAATTCCACTCAGCACACTCGGCACGGCGCTACAGCGTCGACAGGTTGATTCTAGCGAGAAATCGCCATTTTCTCCATGACTCACCAGGACTGACGCCGCAAGCGAACATGCCGACGCCACCGGATCGGCGGCGTCGGCACTGTGATTCTAGAGTTTGTCATCCTGACGTCGGTCGGGCGTTGCCGCAACAGTTTCACGATGTGAATCGTAAAAATTCGAGCGCTTCGCAAACTCCTGATTCAATCGCGCTACCCCATCTTTTTCAAGCAAGGTGGGCACTCCCGAGAAAAGATTCGTTCCCAATCCGAGCCGTTCGCCGTCGATCTGTGCGCCGATTGCGGACAGAATTGTGGGATAGAAATCGTAGGAGCCGTAAAGACGATTCTGCGTAATCGACGACGGAAGATTCGTGCCTTGCACGGGATTGAGGATCACGTTCACTACTGTACGGTTATAATCTTTATCCCATGTTTTGAAGAAATTCTTGTCCATTGAGCGGTGATCGCCCGTGATCACAATCGTGGTGTCTTGCGCCCACGGCTGCGACTGGATCCATTCGACAAGTTTGACGGTCTGAGCCTGTGAATAGTAGATGACATTCTCGTACTGCGTGCTAAATGGGCGCTCTGTCATCTTCGGTGAAAGGTAACCATCCGGGAAGTGGGTATCGGCATTTTCGAGGATGAAGTAGAAGGGCTTGTCCTCACTCGCACGCTTGGTCATGAGTTCTTTGGCGTACTCATAGAGTTTGTCGTCCTCAACACCCCACCACACGTGGTAATCAGACGGAATACGGCCTTGCGCTTTGAAGGTATTGATGTCGTGTACAGTGAAGTTGCCGTGACGGCGGTAGTAATCTCCCAAGCCCGCCCAACGCGAATCGGATCCGAGCATGAAATCAGTGGTGTAGCCGTCCTCGTGCAGGAAATCGCCGATCGACCGGAAATCAGGGAAAGACATCTGTGAGCCGTTGCCAGCTCCCGAAGCCAGCATCGGGGTTCCTGCCCACATCGCCACCATCGCAGCCACAGAGTGCCCTGTCGCATACATTTGCTGTGGCCCGCCGTAACGATCAGTGTTGGAGAACTGCACACCACGCTTCGTCAATTCAGCTAAATCCGGCATGATGTTGTGGTCAAGATAGCCGCCCATATCGCGCGAGTAGAAAGAATTTTCGATGGACTCCATGTAGATGTGGATGAGGTTACGCTTCTTCTGTGGGAAGGTGACTTTACTGTTCGTCGCTTCGACGAAATGTTCGGCGATATAGGTCGATGGCACGAAACGTTGACGAAGAACGTCGCCAAGAGGAAGGACCTGGAATGCGTATGTGACTGAACCCGCCAGAGCTACAAGCATCGTTGACATTGCCACGGCACGCACGTAGCGGAAACGGTTCGACGTCGGCACTTCGGAAACGCTCGGTGCTTGAGCACGCCCGAGGCGCATGACAAAATCACTGCGGATCAAACCTACACATGCACCTATGAGAGAAAACCAGACCACGGGAGCGACCATCCAGTTCGAAAACTCAAGGGCGCGTTCACCTGTGGTTTGACCATTCCCTTGCGTGAAAATGAAAGTCAGTTGAGCAGCGGTGACGTTGTCAACGGAATCAGCAATCGTTTTCGGTATGAAGAAGAATAGGGCGATGAGCGCACCGATGACCGCGCCAATAATGATGGGGAAGATATTTCGAACGCGCCACTGAGCTGGTTTAGGGCGCAGCCGACTACGAAATGCCTCATTCAACATGACAAGAATGACCCCACCCAGGACTACCACTACAGCACCGTAGAGCAGGTAAAACATCACGCTGTGTGAGGCACCGTAGAGAAACACGCCTCTCGGAGCAAATGTGGCGACGAGAAATATGAGGGCATTGGAAAAAATGCCAGCACCCACACCCCTTGCTACGGCAGCGCCGACGGTCGCACGGTCACTCGTGCGACTAAACAAAGACACTGCTCCCACAATCAGGACCACAATAGACAATATTTGAATGGCAGCAATCACAAAAATTAATCGTATCGATGAACCCGGATACCGTGTTCCGTTTTCAGTATGACAATCGCCATTGATATTCAGCCGAAAAGTATCCGGTGTGAGAGCACGTGAGGTGGTTCGAGTTTGCTTCCTCAGCTAGGTGGTCACCCTGTTTTCTATTATCACTGGCGGCTGTGGTCTGGGCTGGGTTTGGTGTTCTATCAGCTGACCCCCACTCGAAGGTGTCGATCTCGATTAGAAACCTATGGCGGAAAACTCGTCGATGAGCTCAATAAATACGCCGTGGCGCAATCGTTCGTCGAATTCGTACAGCGCCACCACCAAATCGAATGATGCTCCGTCAACAAATTTATCTTGGGCGATGCCATCTTGCGGGCGATGTAGCAAAAAGACACACTTTTGCTACATCGCCCGCAATTGCGCTATAAAATCACTGCCTTTCTTTCAGCTTCGACGCCGCAGCACAGCAATACCGCTCAAAACGCTGCCTATGCTAGCGAATGCAAGGAGCGTTGCAGAAACACCCGTGAAGGGCAAAGGCTTTGCTTGAGGAGCCGGTGATGTTTGCGGTGCAGAATTTTTATTTTTCTCGCCAGGTTTTCCAGAAGCTCCAGGTGCAGGGGTAGGCGCGGGATCGCCAGGGGTGGGAGTAGGCGCGGGATCGCCAGGCGCAGGAGCACCCGCTTCTTCAGAATCTGGGGACTTCGGAGCTGGCTTCTCTTCATTCGGCTCAACCTTAATCGTGAAGTTTTTGGTTGATGTACGAGCAATGCCCGTTCCGTCGTCTTCTTCAGTTAATGTGACAGTAACATTGAAAGCTTTTGTTTGCGCATTACCTACATTTGGTGTGCCAAGAAGTTTTCCGCTTTGTGCATCGTAGCGCAATCCCTGCGGCAACCCTGTAAAGGTGAATGTATCAGCCAAAAGCGGATCATTTCCCGTAGAAGTGAAAGCATGAGGAGTCATTTCTTTACCATCAGTGAGGGAAATATCTTTGATATCATCCAGAGCCACTTCAAAAGGCAAACGATCTGTAAGGTATTTGAGCGAGAAATTCACGTAACCAATTTTGTTCCACGTATCGGGTTCCAGCAGCAATCCAATACGTCCATCAGGTTGAACAGCCATTGTTGTATAACCTGTTCCACCCTTGCGAATCTGCTTTGAAACGGGCCAGGTAGCGCCGTCGTCGTAGCTCATGGAAACATGTCCATCGACGCGATCCCAATGATTCTTTGTGTTGGAGAATAGCAAAACTTTTCCTCGCAATGTTCCTTTCTTTGCCGTGGGGAACGCACGCAAAATTTGGGCATTGTTTTGTGAATCAAGCAGGTTATGATCGGCGCGGTACTCGCTCCAGTTCATACCGCCGTCGTTGGAGACAGCGACCATTCGGTAGCCCTCTTCAGCTGAACCACGCGGAATACGCGAGTTGAGCATGAGACGCCCGTCAGAAAGTTCAGTGACTTTGTTTTCGTCGTAATTCCACTTCTTGCCTTGAGCAGCACCCTCAGTATCGGAAGTGAAGTTACCGCGCTGCCATGTCTTTCCGTGATCGTCAGAGAAAATTGTGACAGCTAGGTTCCCGCTACGGTCTGCTTTGCGGCACGCGACCTGCTGGAGAAGGCGTCCCTTGTAGGGAGCTTGCATTTTTTGTGTTCCTGCACCTGAAGTGGCAAAACATCCATCGAATTTGGTGGCCTCAGAGCCAAGAATATCGTTTGTGATGATTCGATGTGACCAGGTGTAGCCGTTGTCTGTTGAAGAAGAGACAGCAAGGTTCATTGTTTGACGGTGCTTTTCGTCCACTGTTCCATCCTCATTGAGACGGTAGGACGGATTGTTGGGGAAGCCTGCTTCCATCGAGCCAACATGGAAGTTGAAGATTTCTCCCGTCGTATGATCGACGACGTAGGAAGGATCAGAGTAGCCGTAGCGCTGCCCAGCAGGGGCGACTTTTCCTTGCGCAATTGTGGTGACAGGTCCCCAGGTTTTTCCTCCGTCGTGAGAGCGACGTTGAACGATTGAATTTTCGTTAGGAGAATCGCCGCCCTTGGCAACACCATTTGTTGGGCGTAAATCCCACGACGCAAGCAGATCGCCATTGGATGCCACGGCAATTGCTGGAATACGGATGTTGTATTCTGGAGTATTCACTCCGATTACCTGCAACTGACTCAGATCCGCTTCCAGACGAGGATCTGCGTTTGAAGCTGCGAAAGACTTGGCACGTTCCCATTGCGTTGGGGTTGAAGTTGTTGCTTTCGCCGGCTTAGTAGCGTTTCGCTGTCCTTGCGTGGCTTTCACGACGACGTTGTACTCAGCTTGTGCTCGTTCAAGATCGTCTTTGGTGACAGTGTGAGGGAAAGTGCATGTGTGGGTTTTCCCAGCCGGGACAGTGGCAGAGCACGGTTTCGCGCCGTCTACTCCAAGAGTAAGTGGTGCCTGAGAAGTATTGCGAATGACCAAAGTAGCAGTGAGTTTATCACCAACACTGTACTTTTCCTTACCCGTACCCTCGGTAAAGCTAAAGGATTGCACTTCAAAAAGCGGTGTGGCAATCTCTACTCTCGCCCCTTCAAGCGGAGCAAGATTTTCAAAAGAACCGGTGTAGCCAGTGGAGTTATAACGCGCGAATGTGATAGAGGGAGTGAAAGAACCCGCTTTTGCATCAGCATCTGTCACAGTGTGATAGGCAAAGGGGCAAGATTGGGTATTCCCCTTAGCCAGCGCGCTCCACTTGCACCCATCCCAGTTTTCAAGGTTTGAGCTAATTGCCTTAAAAGAGCGTGTCATATCGGTATTATTCGTCACGGTGAGGTTATAGCGAATCACTTCACCTGGTTCGAAAGCGCTACCATCCTTCTTTGGGTTGGTTACTTCAAATTGTCCAACGAGTTTCTCCGCAGACTTTGACTCTGCAGAAGAATCCGCAGCGGTGCCAGCATTTTCTGTAGACACACTGCTCGTTGGTGAAGTATCTTTTTCAGCTGCTTGAGCTGAGGGGATAATTGGAATGGCGGAAAGAGGTGTCAGTGCAAGTGCTCCTGTTGCACTCAAGGCAAAGAGCATGCGCTTAGCCCGCGATTTTTTCATAGTATCTACCTTTCGCGTCGTTGCGAGGGGATCCTTACATATCCTTGTAAGTGGCATTTGTCAGACAAATACCACTTACAAGGATATGAAATTTTTATCTTGATAACAATTACGTTACGAAAGAAAACAAAAATGAGTAGCTGTTCTACTGAAGCGTCCTGGGTTTTGTTCTGCTTCTTCAATGGGTGCCAGTTGTTTGGCATGGGTGTGATTATTGGTGGTGATGACTTCTGCCGGGGGTTCGGTGTCCGAGGGCTTCATGAAAGCTGCCTGGTGTTCTACCAGTGGACCTAGTTCATGGTCGCGAACTCAACCTCGATCGCCAACGTCCTCGAACACGGCCGCTCTAACCAGCCTGCACGCCCGTTCCTTACGCCCACGCGGTCGCAAACCCGCAAGAGTACGATTCAAGCGATGAAAACGACGCTCACGGCGCGGATTGAGCAGGTGGGGCCATGACAGTACGCCGGTATGTCGGCTTAGAAGCTGATACCGGATTCCATCACTACGCGATAGACGTCGCTGGGGTTCTGGCTTGGAGTTAAGCTAGTTCGTTATCGAAGAAGTCGTCGTCGATTTCATAGAGAGTGAAACTGCGACTGTTGTGGACGGCGACGCCGTACTCAAGCATGAGCCGAGTGAGCTCGATACCGTTGATGAGAATAATTTTGCCGTTCGTGTAGCTTTCAGCAGATCGCTTTGCCGTCGGTAGGAAGTCAGAAGTCGTAATGAAAACACCATGGCTTGCTGATCGGGTGAGCAATGAGCCCATGAAGTTGCGGATCTCAGGATCACCGACCTTGTTGTTATCCGCGTAGCGTTTGGCTTGAATATAAACATTGGTCAGCCCAAGGGCATCTTGGCGGATAATTCCATCAATACCACCATCATTTGAACGTCCGACGTGTTGCTTGGCTCCGTGCGCGCCACCGTAACCCATCGCCCACAGCAACTCAATGACTGCTTTTTCAAAGAACTCGGGAGATGCTTCCTGGAGGCGTTTGCGCAGCTCAGTTTCAGTCTTAGCGTTAAACGCACGTTCATTTTTCGCCATCGACTCGATCGGATCGACGCCGTCTTCGACAGATTCGACGGTTGGTTCTAAGGCGTCAGCGTTTTTCCGTGCAGTGACTTCTTCTTGATAAGCCTTCCAGACAGGCCATTCGAGCATGTCTTTTTCACTGTAAGAAGCGAGATTTCGCCGATCGACCTCGTGACCGTTATCGGTGATGCGATAGTGCCCACGCGTGGGACGTTCTAGCAACCCGCCTTGAGTGAGGCCTGAACACGCCCAATTGATGCGGTTGACATACCGAAGTTGACCAGAAGCGATGCGTTCGGCTCGCACCTCATCATCCAGACCCATGTGAGTCGCGACAAGTTCGCATACCTCGCCAACAGGGCGAACCTGCCCATCGTTGAGAACACGTAAAACGACAGGACGAAACTGATCAATCGTCGGAGTGTTATCAACCAAAAGAATCCCTTACCTCACATCTAACACCGGTCACACCTGTTCCATTCTAACGGCGCATTGCGCTCCGTTGCCCCCCCATAACTGAAAGGACGAAACCATGGCAACAATCGGCTTAGACAAGCTCTACTACGCACGCCTAACTGAAACCCCTGACAGTGGTGATGAGGCCTACGCCAGACCCAAACCCCTGGCCAAAGCCATCAGCGCTGAACTCAGCGTCGAAGTGTCCGCCGCGCTCACTGGGGCGACCGCTGAAAGAAACAGTGAGCGAACCATGTGTGGATGCCGTATAGCCAGATCAAGGCCTATCACCGCGCCAAGAGATAATCCAACCACGTCGATTGGACCATTCAGTGATGCGGCGAGTTCGTCGGTGCGCTCATGTAACGACCATGACGTTCCTGATGGCTGATCGAAAACCTCGGGCGTGAGCGCGTCAATGCTCTCGAACTCGTTGATGACATCATTCCACGCTTGTGGGCTTTCGCTGAATCCATGGAGGAAAAGTACCGGAGTGCTCATCGCTTCGAACGCCGAGTGGCAAGGTGCCACGCTGCAAGCCCGATCGCACATACCCCGAAACCTGCAGTGTTAGCGAAACCTGTAACGGGATGTACGACTCCGCTCATCCAAAAAACAGCGAAAACGACCGACCCAATGACGAGCAGGGAAAACAACGGCCATACCCACCGGCGATTAGTCACAAAACTGGTCCACACGATCCCTCCTCATCCCCTAGCCAATTTTACCCCCAGCAACGCGAAGGAAATACAGAAACAAAGACGTCGAAAATGATAAAAGCTGCATGACCCCATAAACCTCTGTTGAGCAGGGTTTTGTTGTTTCTGAGGATGTTCGGAGATCTGGCACTCGTTGCCGATCTGTCTGTTAGGGTGGCGAGCTTTTCTGGCTAAGAGGGTCTACAGGTGGGCTTGCGTTAACACGTATATGGTAGGTGGTGCTGTTATTGCCGGTGTGGAGCAGTGTTGGTCTGCCTGATTCGGGGTGGCGTGGCGTAAAGTCCTGGGGTGAGTGTTAAGTTGCGGTGATATGTATGCACCGCGCATGGCGGCGGGATCCATGTGTGCCGCTGCAGTGGAGGTGCGATGAGCGAGGATCTGGGCGTTGAAAGCGCTGATGCTGGGCAGGTGTTGATTTACCAGAACCCTGATAGCGCCACCGATATTGAGGTGCGTCTTGAAGGTGAGACGGTATGGCTGACCCAAGCACAGATGGCGGAGCTGTTTCAATCCACACGGGAAAACATTCGCCAGCACATTCGCAACATCTACGACGAGGCAGAGCTAGACGAGCAGGCAACCTCCAAGGATTTCTTGGAGGTTCGACGCGAAGGCACGAGGACGGTTCGCCGCTCGATTCCGCACTACAACCTCGACATGATTATTTCGCTGGGATATCGGGTGAAGTCCAAGACCGCTACCCAGTTCCGCCGGTGGGCGACCGAACGGCTCAAAGAATACCTGGTTAAAGGGTTTGCACTTGATGATCAACGACTCAAGAACCTTGGCGGCGATAACTATTGGCGTGAGCTGCTGGAACGCATCCGTGACATTCGCTCGTCTGAGAAGGTGATGTACCGGCAGGTGTTGGACTTGTATGCCACGAGCGTAGATTACGACCCGCGCAGTGCGGAGTCGGTCGCATTTTTCAAGATGGTGCAAAACAAGCTCCACTACGCCACTCACGGGCGCACCGCCGCCGAAGTAATCTACGAGCGTGCTGATGCTAGCCAACCGTTCATGGGATTAACCACGTTCAAGGGTGACCTGCCGGTGTTGGCTGAGGTAAAGATCGCAAAGAATTACCTGAGCGAAGATGAACTACAGATTTTGAACCGGTTGGTGTCTGGTTATTTTGATTTCGCTGAAGTCCAGGCGATGAGCCACAACCCGATGCACATGGCCGACTACGTCGAACACCTCGACAAGATTCTGGCAGCAACCGGCAAACCTGTGCTTTCGGGTGCGGGGAAGGTCAGTCACCAGCAGGCGGTGGATAAAGCGATCAGCGAATACCGCAAATTCCAAACCCAAACCTTATCCCCGGTCGAGGAAGACTACCTCAAAGCGATTAAGAACATCGAGACCGAAGCGAAAGAAGCAGACAAGCAGACTGGTAAGCAGGTGAACCCGTGATCACGAAGAAGGACATTAAAGCACTGCTGGAGATCTTGGGGTTCACCAAGGTTGACGATAACTCGAAGGTGTACACGAAGCACTATGCGGCCACCGATTGCTCAATTCGTGTGGATGTGGGCGATGAGAGGATCCATTACCCCATCGAGCAGGGTATGCGTGTTGCTCGCCAGACAACTACTGATTTTTCGCATAACGAGAGTTTCGTCGTGCTTGAGTGCGTTGATCGGCTACTCGAAAAAGGTTATCGGCCTGAAGACATCGAACTAGAAAAGAAGTGGTCACTCGGTCACCGTCTAACTGGTGGCGAGGATAGTGGTTTCGCCGATATTTGTGTCTATTCGGGGGGGGGCAAACCCCAGACGAAGTTGAGACGGTCTTATTCATCATTGAGTGTAAGACGTTCGGGCGGGAGTTCGACAATGAGCTAAAGAACATGAACCATGACGGCGGTCAGCTTTTCAGCTACTGGCAGCAAGAACGCGCAAGCCAATACCTGGTGCTCTACGCATCTGGCATCTTCGACGGCACGATCAGGTATCGCACTGAAACCGTTGTATGCCAGGACGATCCCAACATCCTCAAACTTGCCGAAAAAGATACCGACGAAACGATTCGGCTCTACAAGCAGGCACATTCGGTTACCGACCTGTTTGAAGTATGGAGCGAAACCTACGAAAAGCGCCTCGTCGGTGACGTGATTTTCCGTGATGATTCCAGCGCCTATCATCCCGATGTTAAGCCACTACGCAAACGCGACCTGCGTGATTTCAGTGAAAACGACAAGGTTGTGAACCGCTTCGAAGAAATCTTGCGACACAACAACGTCTCGGATAAAGAAAACGCGTTTAACCGTCTCATCGCCTTGTTCATCTGCAAACTCGTTGACGAAATGCAAAAAGGTGACGATGACGAGGTGGAGTTCCAATACAAAGTCGGAACCGACACCTACGAGTCTCTCCAAGACCGTCTCCAGCGTCTCCACAAAGAAGGTATGGAACGGTTCATGCGTGAAAAGATCTTCTACGTCCCTGACGATTACGCCGAAACAGTCGTACGGCAGTATGCAGGTAAACGCCGCGAGAACCTCATCAAAGAGCTACGCGACACATTACGTGTGCTGAAGTTCTTCACTAACAACGATTTCGCCTTCAAGGACGTACACAACGAAGAACTCTTCTACCAAAACGGCAAAATCGTTGTCGAGATGGTGCAACTTTTCGAGCACTATCGTATTATCGGCTCATCCGATATTCAGACACTTGGCGACCTGTTCGAACATCTTCTCGACAAGGGTTTCAAACAAAACGAAGGACAATTCTTCACCCCAGTGCCAATCACCCGGTTCATCTGGGATTCTCTCCCCCTCCAAGACGTGATACGCACGGATAAAGGCATCGACTATCCCAAAGTGATTGACTACGCTTGCGGCGCTGGCCATTTCCTTACTCAAGGCGTCGAAGCCGTCAACGCCGCCGTCCAAGAGCTCCAACCCGAGGCAGACACTTCACGTTCATGGGTGGCAACGAAAATCTACGGTATGGAAAAGGATTACCGGCTTGCCCGCGTGTCGAAGATTTCATTGTTCATGCACGGCGCGGGTGACGCCAACATCGTCTTCGGTGACGGTCTAGAAAACTATCCAGACAAAGGCATCGAAGCACACACCTTTGACGTGCTCGTAGCGAACCCGCCCTATTCGGTTAAAGCGTTCAAGAGCCACATGAAACTGAAAAATAACGATTTTCAGATCATTGAACACATCACCAACAACGGCTCCGAAATTGAAACCCTGTTCGTTGAGCGCATCGCCCAGCTCCTCAAACCCTCAGGAGTCGCGGCAGTTATTTTACCCGCGTCAATCTTGAGTAACGAGACCACAACCTACACGGCAGCTCGCGAACAGCTTTTGCAAAACTTCTATATTCGCGCCATCGCAGGATTTGGCAGTAATACTTTCGGGGAAACCGGCACGAACACTGTAATCCTTTTCCTTGAACGAATCGAAGAACCACCAGTGCGGTTCAAACTCGTCGCCGACAGCGCTCACGCAATCCTTTCCGGCGCGCCACTCGATGGGTGGGAAGACCAAGACATCTACAACGCCTACCTGAGCCAGATCAGCGTCTCCAGCGACGAATACCAACTATTCATCACCGAGACGGAGCCGTATCACCACTTCCGTGATACGAACTATCTCAAGAGCTACGTCACCGCTTTTGAAAACCAAGCACACGTCAAAAACAAGCTGAAGCAGAAAACCTTCCAACGTTGCAGCGCTCAAGAACAACAACATTGGCTTGATCGGGAGTTCTACAAGTACGTCAAAGCTGCAGAATTGAAGAAGATCCGATACTTCGCGATGGTCTACCAGCAAACTGTCCTCGTGATCACTGCGCCGAAAGTCAATGAGGAACAAAAAGAATTCCTCGGTTACACGTGGACCAAACGTCAAGGGCGTAAAGGCATCGTCATCACTAAGCCAGGTGGCATGCTCTATAACCCCGATAACCGCTTCGACGATAACACTCTCGCTGGGCTCGTGCGCGCCACCTTCGACTCGACCCGACGCACCCTCGAATCTCACAAAGATTACTATCAGTACATCCAGCTGAAAGACATGATTGACTTCAGCCGAGCCGACTTCGGCAAAGCAATCAGCACGACAGTTCGCCGTGCAACAGAGCTTGTGGGTAAATATCCTTTCGCTGCGCTCTCGAAGATTGCCTTTATTAACACCACTTCTAAGGATCCACGTCTAAGCCCGGGTGTGACCTTCACCTATATCGATGTGAGTTCGGTAGGTAAAGGAAACGGCCATATCGACTATGGCAACGAGATTCTCGGCAGTCAAGCCCCGTCCCGTGCTCGCCGCATCGCAGTGCCAGGTGATGTTTTGGTTTCAACAGTTCGACCTAATCTGCGAGCATTTGCAATCGTTCGGGATGATCTTCCAACTAATGCGGTGTTCTCTACCGGATTTGCTGTTCTGACGGTAAAGGATCAGGAGAGTTATCTGCCTGAATTCTTGTACTTCCTATTCCAGGCGTCAGAACAAGTTATGGAACAGATTATGGCACGCGCCGGCAAAGGACAGTATCCAAGTATCAATGCTCAAGATCTAGGTTCGATAAAACTTCCGCAACCACCATTCGCTGTGCAGCGCGAAATCGTTGATAAGTGCACGAAAATCGATGAGGAATACAGGAACACGCGGATGGCGATCGAAGACTACCGTGCCAAGATAGAGAAACTCTTCGCCGATCTCGAAGTGATTCGGGGGGGGGCAAACCCTAAGGCTTGATTCTGACATCTTCCGGCTTGGCATCGGCAAGAGGGTTCTCAAATCCCAAGTATCGAATGATGGCATTCCGATTTATAGTGCCAATGTGCGTGAACCATTCGGTCGTATCCAGGGCGCCATCTTTGAATCTTATGAAGTCGGAACAGTGATCTGGGGAATTGATGGTGACTGGGATGTTAATTATATTCCTCCACAGCAACCGTTCTACCCAACAGATCATTGCGGAACGCTACGAGTTCTCAATGATGGAGTCAATGCACAATATCTCGCTTTTGCTTTGAAGGCAGAAGGTAGCAGGCAGCGTTTCACGCGCGCTAATCGCGCTTCAACGGAGCGCGTTCGCTCACTTCGTCTTTATTTCCCTCCAAGAGCGGCACAAGATGAATTCACTCGACAAGTAGACGAGATCAATGCCGAAATCGAAAGTCTGCAGCAAGCACTAGTCGAGCTTGATCTTCAGCGAAAGGAAATTATCAGCCAGTATCTCTAGCGTGCTTGCTTTCCTTGAGGTTTAGAGCGTGTATGTGTCATAACCGTTTGGTTCCACCACTGCTTCGGGGGTGGGCGGTCTTTCCAAAAAGAGTGGGGGTGTGACATGCAGGTTGTTGTTCCGTTTGGTGTCAAGAGCACGGAGCGTCGCCGGTTGGTGGACGTGATCGCGATGGCTGCGGGTGCGATGCCGAAGTATTTTCCGACGAAGGCGCGACATACTCGCTAACGCAAACGCCGACTTATCATTCTCGTTCGTCTAGTGGAGATGCCATGTGTTGCGCTCTACCTATTCTTGGCCCGTTGTGTACGCGGGTTGTGTGCACAACCTTTAACGTTTTTGTTAATCGTTGATATAGAGCCATTATAAGTGGATACTTAGACGTCGAAAATGATAAATGGGCTGTAAGGGCGTAAATGGCTGTATAGCAGGGGTTTCCGCTGTTTGTGGGGAAAATTTGGGATGGTTTGCCACTTCGAAGATGACCTAGTGGGTATAGAGTCCTTCGAGCATATTCATGCCTGTTCGGTGTTGAAGTGGTGTACGGGCGGACTTGCGTTAGCGAGTATCGCTCAGGGGGGGGCAGACTCAGAAGCGGGAGTTATTTGCTAGGATACGTCTCTTCGGCACAGCAGAAAGGTACCCAAAGACGCGCAAAACACCAGCCAACAAATTATGAAAAGCAATGCTACTGAGCCTGAATGCAGCGTGTTCACCCCGGGTGAAGACAGAGCGCTAAGCACTTCAGTTCTGTCCAACGTTGTCGGAAGTGAACCAATATTCCCAGTCAAGGTGAACCCGTGCAACACTTTGAAGAAGTCGGAAGATCCGGCCAACATTCCAATGCCAAGCGTTTCAATTCCGAAGGTCCAGCCAAGGCAGAGCATCACAGCGCCTAGGATCGACCTGGTCAGATACCCGAACAGAGACCCCAAGACTGCATATGAGAAGAGCCCGAGAGTTGTGGCACTAAGACCCAACATCGTTCTGCCGAAATCAAAGCCGAACCCCGTGCCTTGAATAGTAGTGAAAATAGTGGAGCAAATAGCTGCTGCAATAAAAGAACACAAAGCCATAATCAAGGAGACGACCGCCATGGTAACTAAGCGGCTAACTCCAAGCCACCAGCGCTTGGGGATTCTCGCCAAAAGCACACCCAAGGTCTTTAACTCGTAGTCACTGCAGACCAGGATGGCTCCCACGACCACGCCAACGGGAATGCCATATAGAGGTACAGAAGCAGTCACGTATTCACCCAACACCGACAAGTCGAGGCCTGCCCGTAGAGCTTCAGCAGCTTCAAGCCCGATTGCATCGGTCGCAGTGTGATAGAGGATGTACGGAATTACATAAGCAAAAATCACGATCTGCAAAACCCAGATGAGCACAGCTATCCGAATTGCCGGCTTAAAGCTCGCCGCTTTCACATCTGTGCGAACGATCTGCCACAAGCTTGTTGACGAGCTTTTCTGAACACTAACAGCACTCATTTCACTGCTCCTTCCGAGTCATCGACAGATAGGCGGCCTCTAGGGAGTCCCGTCGTTTAACGGACCCGACCTCGATGTCCCCCTTAACTAGGACTTTGACCAAATCTGATGCAGTCATACCCTCCGGCAGATAGGCAAGAAGACTTGATCCGTCAACCTCAACCTTGACACTCATGCCATCCAATAGCTGCGAAGCCTTAGCCAGATCCCCCACCTGCAACTCGAATGGAGCCTGACCGTTGAACTGTTGACGAAGCTGCCCTGGCGTGCCAGTAGCCACAAGTTTGCCGGCCTCTAGGACGGTGACGGTGTCGCAAACTTGCTCAATCTCGCCAAGCAGATGGCTGGAAAGCAAAATTGTAGTTCCAGACTCCCGAAGGGTTCTCATCAAGTCTCTGATTTCCGTAATCGCCCGCGGATCCAGACCATTTACAGGTTCATCAAGAATCAGTAATTCGGGCTTGCCCAAGATGGCAATAGCTATTCCAAGCCGCTGCTTCATGCCAAGAGAGTACCGCGAGGCTTTATCTCCAGCTCGATTGGCCAGCCCAACAAGTTCGAGAATGCGCCCGCATTCAGCATCGTCCACACCGAAATATCCGGCAAATAGAGCCAAATTTTGCCTACCACTAAGATGCTTGTAGAAAGCCGGCATCTCAATCAACCCACCCACATTGTGAGCCATCTGCCCGGCAGGGTGACCGAACACGCTAACGGTGCCGGATGTGGGGCGAATCAGATTAAATAGGCACTTCATCAGCGTAGTCTTACCAGCACCATTTCTACCTACCAGCCCATGGATAGCACCCTTTTCCACGGAAAAATCAAGGCCATCAAGCGCAATTGTTCCTGCCCGGTAGGTCTTGCTCAAGCCACGACAGTCAACGACCCTCTCCACTGCTCCTCCTATCGCATTCAGTAATTAACGGCATACTCCACCGAGATAACTCTTCCTGAACTACTTGCCAAACCTTTTTGGCCGACTCGGCATTCGCTGAGGCTGAGCCGCCGAAGTCAATTGAGAAAAATGAGGTGGGTTTGAGAATACACATTGGAGGCAGGGTGGGAAGGGCATAGGGGAACCCAACAAAGTGCCCAGCACTAGGCAGGCACTCAACCCTCAGATTGCCCGGCCAGTCGGCATCTTTCAATCTACTAACAATGCGGTCAGAATATTCTTTAGAAGGCCACAGCCCGTCATCGTCCCCAAAAATCAGGGTAATGGAACCCTTGCAGTTTTCCACCCGAATAGTTGACTTTTCGACAGCCTCGATCTTCTTATTTAGGTCTTTAAGGAAGCTGCGTTTCTGGCGCATCGGTTTTCTTCGGATGACAGCTGATAACCACGAAATCATCATCCCAAATCCATTGCCACTAGGTACCCACTCAAGGGATTTCCCGTTTCGAATCCATGCGGGATCCTTGAATGAGTAATTCTCACCTATTCCAGCTTGTCTGATGGACGATGGCGATAGGGCGATAGTCAATCCCACGTTGGCGTTATTTGCAGCCAACTCTAGACCCAGCTCTGCGCCGCGAGACAGCCCAATCACGGCAATATGGTCTCCCAACACAAAATCGTCATTGAGCATATGTTTTACGACACGATCAATATCATTCAGGTCGATGTTGACCATGTGTAGAGGACGATCCTCAATCCCGAACCACCTTAGGGCCAAAACGGAATAGCCTTCAGAAGCGAGTAGTTTGGCGGCGCCAGCCAAGTCGACAGAGTCAGAACCGTGCAACAAAAGGACACCTGGATGTGGCAAGTCATCGCTAGGATGGGCGAATGTGCCCACAACAGGAGGCTCATGAACCTGATCGCATTTGACATTAGCACCGAAATGTCTACGAAATCGAGTTGAAGCGATGACGCTATCAGCGCGGAGTAGCTCAGAATGGTACTCCAACTCGACTGGAAGGTTGCGGGTGAAAAACTTCGACTGATCAGGACCCAGCATTGACCACAACGGCCCCTCCCCATCAACACCCTGATATGTCGAGCCTTCAAGAGGAGACATCCTAGACAGATCGACCATACCTGCAGAATCCGCGTTAACAGCGGCTATTGACTCCCACTCCCTAAGTGCGCCATCCGTAACATTAGTTCGAATGGCAACCCGTTCTCCAGGGACGAGACCTGTGGCCGTTATCTGAATTGGGCTATCTATTCGTGACCTCTCAGGAGTCACTTTTAAAACTGGACTCATAACTTTTTCTTCCGATTACGTTGAACAAAAAACATCAATATTAATCCAGCAATAAGCCACATCAAGATGACAATCAGGATTGCCCACATTACGCCAACCTTGAGAGCCAAAAACGCTATCCACCACCAGGTGCTACCCACCACCATCGCGGTCATAGCAAGCAGCTCGAATATCGCAAAAACCCTAACGCCAAAACCAAAATGTTTGCACGGACTCTTACGTGAAACTACGTTTAATATCCAGTTTCGCCCTTCAGAAGATATGTCCCAAACACCCAGAGAATGACTTAAAATCTTGTGGCCGTCAAGCCCAAAAAGAGGAACTAAATTGATAGCTGTAGCGAAAAATCCAACGTAAAGAATGGATGCAACAACCCCCGCCCCAAAACCTTCCCCTAAGAACAGATAGGCCACCACAAATGGAACTAAGGGGAGCGAGCCGGCCAACATTCCAGCGGTGGACACCACAACACGTCGGTTAGCTGGAGCTAGGTACACGTCGTCAGTAGTCGCGTAGAAATAGAACATCGGTATACGCCATGCGAAACCAATCTCATGACAGGCTCCACCTGCGCCCACACAAGCTAAGGCATGCCCCATTTCGTGGACGAACATTGAAAAAAGCAGGATTACGATAATAAGAGCCGCGATTGATGGAACTTCAGTAAACACACGAACGGTATCGCCCTGCATAGTCTTAAAATTGAATCCGACTACCATGCATAGGGCGGCAAAGCCTAGAAGACCTAAAAGCAAGGCTCCTTTGGATACCACCCAAGGACATTTACGCTGGATATTCGCTATTAATGGGCTGGGGTCAAAGAGACCAACCTTTCCGGAAAATAGTCTCCAGTTCCTAGATAACATTCTCTTTTGAACCTGGGGATCATGCTCGATTCCGTCCTCCAATAGAAGACGCTTAGACCTCAACAGTATGGCCATTTGGTGCCACGACTTCGCACTTAATACCTTACCAAATCTATCCGTGTATAAACGGCTGATTTGATCGAGTTCCAACCCCCGCTTTAATTTGTCAATAATGAAGAATTCCCGCTCACCAATTTGGTAATAGCGATCCTCCTCAACATTGTAAACTGCATGTACCGGCACTCCGTCGCGAGCAATCGCAGGTCCTAGGATGACCCCAGGACGAATAATGAGGTCTAGATTCTGAGATGTCATGAACGAGCCTCAAGGTGTCGTTGCAGCAGGTATGAGAGATATTAAGACGTCGAAAATGATAAAAGCCGCTTGACCCCTTGAACCCCTGTTGAGCAGGGGTTTTGTTGTTTCTGGGGCTGCTCGCTACTTCGCTGGAGGTTCGGCGATCCGACGCTCGTCGCCATGACGTCCGCGTGGCAGGTGCGCGTTTCGACCTAAGGGGGTCTGCGCGAGTGCTTGCGTTAGCGGGTATCAGACGAGGGTGTTAGAGGCATCGAGAAGGCTTCTGGTACGTTGTATCTGATTTCGTTGGCTTCTTTGCGGACGTTGATGTTCGAGCTTTCGAGGAGAATCGGGTTCAGGTGGGGTTTTCCTTCGTGAAGGAAGATTGCATTTGAGACGTTGATTCGAATGTAAGTGGCGCTTTCGCGGGTGAATCCGAGTCGTTGGAGAAGGATGGTTTCCTGTTTCGTTGTGCCGTACTCGACGTATTCGTACCAGTCGTTGTCGAACTGCTCTTTTCCGTGGACCTTCTTGTATTCGTTGGAGAATTTAAGAAAGTAATTCGATAGCTCAAAAAGGATTACTTGCTCAATAGCTTCAAGCGTGTCACTAAAAACAAGGTTTCGGTGTTCTTTCGAATCTAGGTAGCGATTCGGTTGCCGATTGATCCACACAATTCCAGTTTTCCGGTGATGCTCGATTGCACGATTCATGATGGAACGCAAACCGTGTCCCTCCATCCACTGCAACAGGAGGACGGTGTACCAGGACAGCATAGCGAGCTGGTCGCTTCCTTTGGGTGTTCTCCCTAACGTCTCGGGATTGTAAATTCGCCATTTGAAGATTGAGGCAAGCCGCTGAAGAAACGCGAGGGTCTCGTCGTAACTGAACTTTCCGTTTGGAGAAAGTTGTGGATACTGGAGTCCAGCTTGGATTGCGTGCGTCAGCGCTTCTGCCTGGTCAATGGAGACATTGATATCGTCATCTTGTTGGCCTTCGCGTCGCGAGAAAGTAGCAATAATGCTGTTGGTAGCCTGTTCGTCAAGATAGTCAGAGAATTCTTCACGCACCAGGCTTTGACGTCCGGTAGTGATGTCGCGCAAGAGCATGAGACCGAATTTGCGTTTCATATCATAACGCTCATAGCTCTCATTCCCTTTGGAGAATTCGATGCGACCTTCCTGTAGATCCTTGACGACTCCTTGCTTCATTTTCTTGCTGATGATTTGTGAGTCGGTTTGCACGGATAGCTTCTGTGCAGGAACGTTCGCTTGTAGGAGTTCCTTGGCCTTTTGCTCGGATGCAAGTTGGTCGCCCACGATGATGAATACGTTGCCGTAGAGGTTGAACTCGATACGCCCGACTCGGCCGATCAGGTTCTTGAAATCGACTGCTGTCATTCCTGCTCTGCCGATTTTGTTGGTTGTGATGACAAGATTGTCGGCGGGCAGGTTGACTCCTTCTAGAAGCGTGCTGGTACAAAATAGTGTCGAGATTTTGCCTTCGCGGAACAGGCCTTCGATGCGTTCACGGATCGCTGGTGGAAGGTAGCCGATGTGGTAGCTGACGCCTCTACGGATAAGACCGCTAAGGTAGTAGTCCTCGTGGACGTCGCGTTCGATGTCTTTTGCGAGATCGTCCAAGTCTTTATCGTTGAGGTCTGCCAAACTCTGAGCGTAGTCACGCGCCGCTTGCACTGCGTGATGCCGGGCAGAATGAAACACGATGGTTTGCCCACGATGATCTGAACCTCGTGATGATTCACTAACAAATCGGGTTACGCCCTGTGTAGTAGTGTCCTGAGCTTGGAGCGAGGCTAGGTGCGTGAATTCTTGGGTGTGGTCGTTGTAGCTGGAAATGGTGTTCTCGTGCAGGTTGACGAGGTATTTGAACTGCGTGACTGGCGAATACTGGGTTGCGACCGCGTTGGTTTCATTCTCGTCAGAGTTTGGATCAACCAGTCTCAGGAATACCTCTGGGTTGGGAATGTTGGGTGAAGCGAAGACGAAGTGTGGTGGCCTGTGGCGGTGTTGAAGGATTGTCACGGTTTGGTAGTAGAACGGGGCGCGACTGTTCTTGCCTGAAAGCTTGTGCGATTCGTCGAAAAAGACGTACTCGAACTCGATCGCAGGTTTGCCGATCAGAAGGTAAAGCAGGCGTTCTGGGGTGAGTACGAAAATGAAGTTGTGATCGCCTTCGAGCACGATGTCACCGGCGGCACTGACGATTCGGTAGTTGCGGCGTTCAAGGTCTTCGCCAAGGTCAGCGATCAGTTTCGAGCGCGTCTCGTTAATCAGCGCTTTTGACGGCACGATGATCGCAAAGTTGGCCTTCACCCCGGATTTGATCTGGTTGGTGATGAAGGTGCGCATGATGAAGGACTTACCCAAGGATGTTGGGGCCGAGAAGGAAAACTTGCCGTCGTTCAGGCGGTCGTAGATCTTCTTTTGCGGCGCGAAAAACTTCATCGATTTGTCACCGGGCACGGTGAGGTATTCGGCTTGGTAGGCGTTGAATGCGGCGTCAAGGATGCCCGCATCGGAAGTCACGCCCAACTGCTTCAGGCCTGGGTAGTTACCTAGCGTGGTGAAGATTGCAGAAACGTATGCTTTCGTTCGCGCGTCTTGTGGGTAGAGAATGTGGCACAGGAGCGCGATTTCTTGCGCCCACACCCTGTGCCGGTCACGATTGGTGGGGTGGGTTGATTTCGACAGCAGGTCTGCGAACCGCAGGGCGGCTTCAAAATCCACGTCGTATGGGTGACGATCCACCAACCCCAACCGATGTAAGCCGTAATTGTAGAGCAGGTTGGCGTACAGCTGTTTGAGGAATTCGTTGGAGTCGATGTCAGAAAATACGAGATCGCCGACGGTTACTTGCTTGTCAGACATGGCTACCACCTGGCCCGTCCACGAGCCCATCCATGATCGCGCACGCATCGACGTCTACTTCGTTGAGAGGCAAAACATAGATGTAGAACGAGTAATTATCCAAGTTTCGGGTGTTGATCTCGTCGGCGATGATTTGGGCGTGCGCTGCGATATCGCCCTGCATTTTCTGATCGAGCGCAGCCCGATACTGCTGGTTGCTGTAGTTCTTCGGATCGAGACCGATGTCATAGCCCAGAAACATCGAATAAGCGGTATCGAACACGGGTGCCCCACCCGGCTTCGGGATTAGCAGATCTTTGACGTAGTTTGCTGTTGCTGGCTCGAGAGTCTTGGTGAACACAGTTTGCTCGGCGAGCTGAACCTCGTCTGAGCGATTCTGTTCTATATCTACAACGCGGTCGAATGCTGCAGTGATGGCATCCCCAATGTTGCCGATCACGCTGGAGGTTCCAAACACGATGCTGCTGGTGGTTCGCTGACCGTCTGGTGTGAGTAGGTGGATGGCGTCACAGCGGCTGTGGATCTGGCCTCGGGCCTGGTTGAGCTCGATCTTGCTCATCACTTTGGGTGCTTCGAGGATTTGTTCGAGCAGGACGTAGAGCAAGATTTCACCTAACCCCATGCCGTCTTGTTGTGAACGCATCCGGTTTACCGCGTCGAGAGCAACTTCTTCGAGATCGTCTCGCTGTTTGTAACCTTCGTATTCGGCGCGGGAGAAGACGTAGCGTCCAACGTTGCGTTTGAGGAACTTTATGAGGGCTGTGTGGTCGAAGCGGTTGTTTTGGATAGACAGATGGAACAGGCGTAACTGTTCGTCGTTTCGAAGACCTAACGTGTTCGAATGGGCCACTTCGGTGAACGTGGACGCGAATGTGTCGCCGCGCAGCGTTGGCGTGATCGTTGCCTGTGCCATCTCGTCTTCTCCCAAGAGGTGTCCTTCCCGCCTACAGCTTTTCGAGGATACGCACGAGCTCCGACAAAGTGACCGCCCCGTCAGGCGGAGTGACGCCATCTTCGAAGACCATGTAGTAGCGGTAGTCATTGCCAGACATGTTCGCCCACGCCCGGCCGAGCCTGATCTTGCGGTTAGAATCGTCGTTCTTCAAATGCTCGCCCTTGGACTCGACAACCACGATGGTGCCGCTAGCGGTCATCACGACGAAATCTGGGTAGTGGTTGAACGGACCGTTGAGGCAAAAGCCCTTGCGTTCAATGACGCGGTGCCACCAACGAACGTTGTCCATTCCAGAGAAGCGACCAGCGAGTTCGAGCTCAAAGCCGTTCATCTTGTCTTCGGCCTCATACAGGGAGCCACCAATCAGGGAGGAGGCATGAATGGGCTGGATCGCTTTCGGGAACGCATAGAGTTGTTGAACATCAACGCGGCGGGTCTCGATATCCTCATAGAATCTCTTGATTTTGTGCGCTTCCAAAAGGCCGTCAATTTTCTGTTTGACCTTGCTTGCTACCGCATGCGGGTGTTCTTGAAATGTCAGCAGCTGCTCGGTGCCAAACGCTTCAACCATCCGCACAATGTATGCGCGCAAGTCAGAGTCAGTGATCGAATTGATCGGTTTGATCCGATCGTAGATGGCGATTGCCGTGTTGCGCTTTTGTCCTTCGACGCTCAGTTTCGAGAAGTGTTCGCGCATGAATTTCTGATCGGTACTCGACATCCGGAAGGCTTTAGGAACCTCGGAGTCCTTTCGCACGTCGATCTTGTACATCTGCTCGTCTGCCGTCGACAGGTCAATGTCGATGTCTTTCGTAGCCAAGTCAAAGTCACCGGCTAGTGCCTCGTGCTTAAGCTCGTTGTATCCCTCATGAGCGGTCGGGAACAATGCTGATCCGGGTTCTTGGATGACGAATTGGGGAAGGCGAAGGATTTCGATCTCGTCAGCGAATTCGGGGTTGACGAAGCTCGTGTCCACAGCATCCTCCAAATCTGAAGGCACGAAGCCCTCACCCATCTGTGCGGCTTCTTCGGCCTCCTGCTCATAGTCCGCACCCTGCTGAGCCGCCTGCTCGATCATCGAAGCAACCGTCGGATCCGCCGAAGGCTCTGGTGAACTAGCGGATTCTTCTCGCGCATCTAAATCAGCTGCAACCTGTTCTTCATCGAACTCCAGGAACTCTTCAACGTCCATATCTTCCCCTAGGACTGGAGACGTTGGGGCGGGTTTGCTTGGCTGGCTCGTGCCAGTGAAGTCGAAAGCGACTTGATCGGCTGCGCGGAAGTCACGCTTGGAGAATCCGGCACTGTTGAGCCCCGCAACGATCTGATTGAGCGTGGTTCCGAAATCGTTTGAAGAGGTCAACACGTAGCTCATGTTTAACAACGTGTTCGGCTGCTTCCTGGCGTGGGGTTGGCGCAGAACACGGCCAAGGATCTGCTCAACATCGACCTGGCTGGTCTTGTTCGCCAACGACGCCAGAATGTAGGCGAAGGGGCAATCCCAGCCCTCCTTCAACGCGTTCACCGTGATGATGAACCTGATCGGGCACTCCTTGCTGAGCAGGTCAACGCCTTTAAGCTCGTTTACGTCGGCGGTCTTGATCGCGATCTGCTCGGCAGGAATACCCGCCTTGACGAGCTTGTCACGCAGCCGCTCAAACGAGGTAGCGTCCTCGCTCGTCTTCGGCTGAGCCTGAAACAACACGATTGGGCGAATATAAGCGCCACCATTCTCATACTGCTGTGTAGCAGCGATTTCTAGTGAACGGCGAAGATCAATCGCATCCGTAACAACATCCTTTTGTGACGCCCGGTTGTATGCGATGACCGGAAGTTTGACCATGCTCTCGTTCTTAAGTGAGAGCGCATCCACATACGAGATCACGTTCGCTTGCCGCTTCGGGGTTGCGGTCAAATCAAGAATGAACGCTGGGTTGAAATTCGTGAGCATCTCCTGGCTCAACGTGCTCGTCGCGTGATGCGACTCATCCACGATAACGACGGGATTCAACTGGTTAATCACCTGGAACAGTGCAGTTTCATCCGCGTTCTCGATCGGCTGCTCCGGGGCACCAAACGCGGTCGCGAACGAAGCAAGATTCCCATTAGCTTGGTATGCCTTGCGTCCGTCCTTTGTTCGTGAGCGGAACGAATCATACGAGAGCACCATCACTGACAGCTGCTCAGCCACGGTCGACGGGCTGAAATTCTGCCCTGCCAGCAGCTCTTCTTTCGAATACACCTCAACACGGCCACCAAAATCAGCGTTCAGCTTCTGTCGATACGGGTGCGAGGGATTCTTCAACGCAGCCAACGTCTGCGTCAAAATCGAATCCGACGGCACCAGCCACACCACAGCCTGTTTCCGCGTCGGCGGCAAAGCCTCAAATATCGGCTTCACCGACGCACAAGCCAAGAACGTCTTTCCGCCGCCAGTTGGAACCTTGTAACACACGTGCGGAACGCCATCGATCACGTTCTGGTAGCCCGGCATCTGCGGGGTGCCAACCTCGATCTGGCGAGACTCCCAAAACATCTTGAACGCTTCGCTCAGCGTAGGCTGCTCGTTGAGCTGGGTGAGGTAATCTTCTAGATCGGCGATCACCCGGTTTTGATACTTCTTCAACTCCATAACCAACACTCCTTAGAGACGGGTGATATCCCGAGGGATCTTCTTGAACGTGATATTCAGAGAGCGCAGCTCCTCATCAGACAACAAACACGTGTCGGCATAAATCACATACGAACTAGCCGCGCACTCAGGAGGGATCGAAGCCAGATAGTCACGATCCAAACTCGTCACACGATCCGGCTCGAACACGAAAAACAACGACGCGTCATCATGCCGTCCTAAGAAATACGGATGGGCACTGGGCGGATTCGAGAACGGCTGCCCAGTTTCGGTGAACCACACATACTCACGAACCCGCTCAAGAGGCACCTCTGGGTTCAAGTCACCTGCGAGAAGTAGTGGCGCGCCTAACTCGTAGAAAGAGAATGACCCTCCTGTTCTGGGCACTTCATCCTTATCGGTGCGGTATCCGTCGATCACTCGTTTGACCCGCTCTGCCGTGATTGATTCTGCGTAGTCGCTGAGCTCTACGAGGATGAATTTTCTGTCTGCGTCGTCGTACATATTTGAATTAAGCACGGCGTGTGCGGTCGTTCCTGAGCCTGCGAATGAGTCTAAGACGATGCCGTCTGTGTTGCCATGCAGGGCGATAATCCATTCGATTAGTGATAGTGGTTTCGGGGTGTCGAATTTCTTGTTTCCAAAGATTGCCTTGATTACTGCAGTCGCGTCGGCGTTAGTTCCATAGCCATCGAGCCACGTATTCCATCCGAATGATTTTTTTACGTCACGAATTTTCTCGTATGGAACCCAGCGCTCAGTCTCTCCATCTACAACAACCCCTGGGTCGTATGATGTTTTCTCCCAGTGAGCAGCCTCAGGATTGTCCAATAACTCTGACATACCTGCGTGAGCAGGACTCCAACGCCAGTAGCCGTCAGACCCGTCATTCTTGATTGGGAATACTTCTCCACCATTGGGTGCAGTAATGGGAAACCACAACGTCGGTCGATCTGATCGGTCGGAAGTTGCACCCCACTTTCGTAACTCACGCCCTTTTCGATACGGGCCCTTGCTGTCCTTGAGGTCAAGCTTCCCAGTTGTCTTCTCTTCTTTGACAAGACTTGATTGGTCACCCTTGGTGTAGAACAAAATGTATTCGTGTCCTGTTCGCAGGGCCGTTTTATCTTTCCCTCCACTTGGTTCAGAGCGCACTGGCGCACAAGCAAGTCGGTTTGCAGGGCCAAAGATTTCGTCCATGATGCAGCCTAGATTGGACAGCTCTGTGTCACCTATCGAGACAGCAATCAATCCGTTTCTGGCTAGCAGGCGATGGAGAAGTCTTAGCCGTGGGTACATCATGCATAGCCATTTGTCATGGCGGGAGAGGTCTTCGCCTTCTTTGCCGACGACTTCGCCAAGCCATTTTTTGATTCGTGGGTCGTTGACGGCGTCGTTGTAGATCCAGCCTTCGTTGCCTGTGTTATAGGGAGGATCGATGTAGATACAGTCGACTTTTCCTTCATAGCGCGGCAGGAGCGCTTTGAGGGCTTCGAGGTTGTCACCATGAATAATCATGTTCTGTGAGCCGTTGTCCGCATCGTGCTGGCCGTGCTCGTCATATGAGTATTGGCGGTCGAGGACGCGGTAGGGAACGTCGAGGTGGTGGGTGATCACCTTGTCTTTACCGACCCAGTTCAGTTCTGGCATTAGCGTTCCTCCTTAGGCTCGTGAGTATTGTTGGGATGTGGTTCTTCTGCGGCTTGACCGGTGCGGACCCATTCGTCGATTTCTGAGAGTTTGAACTTCCACACCCTGCCGACCTTGTAGGCGGGAAGATTGTGCGTCGCGATCCATTTCGTGATGGTTTCCCGGCGCACACCGAGGTGAGTTTGCGCTTCTTTCATGGTGACCCAGTTTTCTAATTCAGCTTCGCTCATCGTTCCTGCCTTATCGCGTGAAGATCCGGGTTAATAACTGTGGCATCGACATTGAAGGTCGTGCCTTCTTGTGGAAAGCAGTTCTCGCCATCCGCGTTATGCATTTCCCAGTGGCTTGAGGCAGCACCTTCATAGCCTTGCGCCCGAAACGTGCAAGAAATCTTGATGAACTTCGCTGTCGCCGGTGGGCTGTCAGGAATGCTGATTTGCGTGGTGCCGACGGGTCGTAGTCGCGGGTCTGTTGGATTCGTACAGATGAGTGTCCGGTTGGTCCAGTTGATGCTGCCCACGTTGCGCAATGTCCAGGTGTGAGTGAACTCGGTCCAAAATCCTGGCTTGTGTTTTTGCAGTGCGGGCGGTTCTGTCACGTCGACGCGATCTCCTTGATAGAGCGGCTGCGGCGCGGGGTTTATTTCTTCTGGTTCCTGGTCTTCAAGGCGAAGTCGGTAGCAGTGTTCGAGGACATCGCAATGGTCTGGGTCATGGATGATCGCATCAAACCAGTCAGTGAGTGCCCAAATGAATGCTTCTGGTTCGATAGTGAGGGTTGAGGGCAGTCCGGTGTCTTTGCCGACTTCTTGGCAGCGGTCACCCAATGTGTGCCTCGTGCTAGTGGACGGCGTTAAGTGCTCACTAAGAAAGCTCAGCAGCGACTGTTTGTTGATCTGCTCTGGCATCGAATCACGTAGCGGGTCGGACAGTTCTTGGTCGCCGCGAAAGAGCGCCGTCCAGTACGAAGTGGAATAGACTGCGGCGCTTCCTGCTGCCTCAAAAACTGCGCGTACGAACTTACTCTGCGATTTTATCGGAGCTTTTGGCTTGTAAATTGCGCGGCAAAAGGCGCTCAGGGTCAATGATCCACCTCCGCCACGCATCTTCTAGAAGAAACTCTGGAAGATCTAGAAATTCCTGCCCTTTCATCGTCCGTCGTCTAGAAAACTCGTCCACTTTGATTGAAGTGTGAGCAAAACACGAGCCGACGAGACGAGCAACTGTCATTTCATTATCGCACACCGACTCGCGCTAACGCTCACGAACACGCACCAACTGGTGGTGGGTGCCCTGATCGTAGCGAAGGAGGTGAAGCACATGGGAAGGAACCGTAAGCAGACGTCCGCGAAGGTGGCGTCCAAGGCATCGAAGATTCTGACCGATGGCCGTTATGGCAAGGACTCGAAGTCCGTGGCTGCGTCAGCGTTGGCGCAGGCCAAGCCATCCAAGCGCGGCAAGTAGCCGCAATCACTCCTGCTCTGGTGTGAGTGCTTCTCGCACCAGAACAGGTGGAGGCGGTAGTGCTGGTGGCCACCGGTACTGACGTTCTCCGAAGCCTGAGCGTGATTGTTCGGGAGCTCATCTGGCGGATGAGCGACCTCCACAGCGAGTGCTGGCTGTGGTTGTAGACAAATGAACCACTAGTGAGACCTGCTCTGGGAGCGCTCGGCGGGTCACCGCACCCAACCCCTCTTTGCTGAGGGCTGGGTGGGGTGGCTCGCCTTTGTTGTCTTCCAAGTAGTTCTCACCAGTGATCTGAGCCAAACAGATCAGGTCTCCAAATCACCGGGATTCCCGGAGAAATGGAGATCCTTCGATGAAGGTCACCTTCAAGCACGAAGCAGATAACAACAAGAACGAGTCCATCACTGACACTTTCGACATTGACCCTGGCGAGTTCGCTCTCATGATCGCGACCCACCGTGAGCAACGTGCCGCCGCTACTGGTGTTCCGCTCGACCAGGTTAAGCCCTGCACGCCGCAGAAGATTCTGGACGAGTTGTGGAACGCAGAGGAAGCGGCCACGCATCAGGCGGTTCGCGCCGATCGCGGCAAGGGTAAGAAGAAATGTACGTGTGGGGCTGGGTGCGGTCCTCGACGTGGATGCCGCGTCCCGAATAACAAGCCGTTTTCGTATGAGCAGATGCTCGAGATCGATCTTGACCCTGCTTCACCGGGTATCAGCGCTGAAGACCAGGTCATCGAACGCGAGGACAGTGTCGAGCGTGCCTGTGATCTCGAGGTGATGCGTGACGTCATCGCTGGTTTGGATTCGCAGCATCGTGAGGTGATGACGCGTCTGCTTGCAACCGACAAGCTCAATCAGGCGCAGGTGGCGCGCGATATGGGGTTGACCCGTGCTCGGGTATCGCAGCTGGTGGCAGAGGTAAAACCGCTGATCCGGCAGGCGGTTGAGGAGGCCCGATTTAACACTTCGAGCGGTGTCGGCAGTGGGGTGAAGGGAGAAGCCAACCGGGCTGCTCCCGCAAATGAGGAAGAAAGGTAAGCCCGATGGCTCGACATAGTCTCAAGCTTCATATTGCCCGGCATATCCCTGACAACCCCGGAATCGTCGCCACCAAGAATGTGACGCTGCGTGAACGGCTCATGCGCCTACTGCTTGGTACCCCACGCAAAGTCATGATTCTCGTTCCCGGTGACTCGGTCAAGCAGATCGACATCACCGAAAACACCGATGACGACCTCATGGCCCTGGCCGATGCTCTCAAGGCGGGTGAATCCAAATGATGATGCCGGAAATTAACGCCTTCATTCGTGATGGAAACCAGACGATGCGATCGCTCGCCGATTTGCTTGCGCGGGCTCAGCAGATCGTTGAGGAGAGCTTCGAAGACCACGCAGGAATGCCTGGTGAACGCCCGGAGCTTGCCCTGCAGATCAAGGAACCCTTCGAAACCATCCCAGCCACGCACGCCCAGCCAGAACTACTTGCGGACGAGCCAGAGGTTGAACCTGAACCGACGGTGACGTTGGAAGAAGTACGTGCTTTTCTTTCCGAGCTCTCAGCGCAAGGTCACACGGCAAAGGTTCGTGAGCTGATCGTCGAGGCTGGTGCGGACAAGCTCTCAGCGGTGGATCCGGCGAAGTTCGGCTGGCTGCTGGATCGAGCGAAGGAGATTGCTGATGGCACCGTCTGATCACGCACTCCTCTCAGCTTCTGGTGCTTACAGGTGGCTCAACTGCACACCCTCAGCGTGCCTCGAATCCGATGAGCCAGAATCCACGTCTGCGGCTGCCGAGCAAGGCACCGCCGCCCATGCACTGGCTGAGCACAAGCTCCGTCGCGCTTTGAAGCAGCGCTCGAAGCGGCCAGTCTCAACTTGGGTTGATGACGAGATGGAAATCCTCACGGACGACTATGTGGCGTTCGTCCAAGAACGCATCTCCATCGCCCAAGAATCCTGTGGTGATCCGCAGGTGCTGATCGAGCAACGCCTAGATTTCAGCCATGTGGTTCCGGGAGGTTTTGGCACCGGGGATTGCGTGATCATCGCCGAACCCACCTTGCAGATCATTGATCTCAAATACGGGCAAGGTGTGTTGGTTGAGGCTGAGCGTAATCCCCAGTTGATGCTCTACGCTCTCGGAGCCCTTCACACTTTCGGCGACCTGTACGACATCGAGCGCGTAGCGGTGACGATCTACCAACCGCGCCGGGGCAACGTCGACACCTGGGAAATCCCCGTCGCCGACCTCGAAGCGTGGGCTGAGGCAGAGGTGAAGCCGAAGGCTGAGCTGGCAGCGGCTGGCGAGGGCGAGTTTTGTCCGGGCTCGTGGTGTCAGTTCTGCAAGATTGCACCCACGTGTCGGGCGCGAGCGGAAGCCAACCTCGCCCTTGCAAAGCACGAGTTCGTCCCACCAGCAGAACTGTCCGACAGCGAGATTGCCGACGTGCTCACGCGGATTCCACAGCTCAAAACCTGGGCGTCGGACGTGGAAGCCTACGCCCTTTCCAAGGCCGTCAACCAGGGCGTGGTCTTTGAGGGGTTCAAGCTCGTAGCCGGACGGTCGATACGCAAATACACCTCCGAAACCGATGTCGCTGCAGCGGCTGAGGCGGCTGGCTATAGGGACATCTATGACCGCAAGCTCATCACCCTCACAGCGATGGAACGCCTCATGGGTAAACCCGCCTTCAACGAGATCCTCGGTGACCTCGTGACCAAGCCTGCAGGAAAACCCACGTTGGTTCCTGCATCCGATAAGCGGCCAGCGCTTGACCTGGTGAGTGCGGCCACCGATTTTCAACCAAACAAGTAACTAGTAGAAAGAAGAATGATTATGTCAACGACTAACACAACTCGTATTGTGACCGGCGAAGTCCGGCTGTCCTACGCACACGTGTGGGAGCCGAACTCCATCCAGGGAGGCAAACCGAAGTACTCCGTCTCCCTAATTATCCCGAAGTCCGATACTGCCACGATTGCGGCGATCGAGAAGGCCGTGGATGTAGCCATCGAAGCAGGTATCGGGAAGTTTGGTGGCAAGCGCCCCAACAAGGCCGCCCTCAAGTTGCCGCTGCGCGATGGGGATATTGAGCGTGACGACGAAGCCTACAAGGGTGCCTACTTCCTCAACGCCAACTCCCTGACCGCTCCGCAGATCGTCGATCAGAGCGTCGCCCCGATCCTCGACCGCGCCGAAGTGTACTCGGGCTGCTACGCACGCGTATCCCTGTCCTTCTATGCGTTCAACACAAACGGCAACCGAGGCATCGCCTGCGCACTGGGCAATATCCAAAAGACCCGTGACGGCGAGAGCCTTGGCGGTGGACGAGTTTCCGCTGAGACCGACTTCGGTGTCTTCGCCGCTGATGACGATTTCCTGAACTAACCATCCCCACACGTGGAGGGAATCAGCACATCTTGTTGGTTCCCTCCACTTTTCCTCTATGTGAAAGGAACCTCGTCATGCGAACACTCTTCTGCGATATTGAATCTTTCAGTCCCGTCCAGCTCGCTAAGACGGGTCTTTACCCGTATGCCGAGCACCCAGACTTCGAGCTGCTCCTGTTCGGCTATTCGATTGACGGCGGTCCAGTCGAAATGGTGGATCTCGCCAACGGACAATCAATGCCCGACGAGGTTCTGGCGGCTTTAGTTGATCCATCCGTCGTGAAGTGGGCGCATAACGCCGCCTTCGAACGAGTCTGCCTGTCCGCTTGGCTACGAGCGCATCATCCAGAGCTTCTCGCTGATGGGTTTCTTGGCCCAAGGCAGTGGCGCTGCACCATGATCTGGTCGGCTTATCTCGGTCTGCCGATGAGCCTCGACGCAGTAGCCACCGTCCTCAAACTCGACGTCCAAAAAGACACAGTAGGCAAGAAGCTGATCAAGCAGTTCTGCACACCCGCCACACCCTCAGTTCTGAACGGCGGCAAACACAGGAATCCACCATCAGCTGACCCAACCGGGTGGGCACGGTTCATCGACTACAACCGGCGTGACGTCGAAGTCGAGCTCGCCATCCACGACAGACTGGCGTCTTTTCCGATGCCCGAGGCCGAATGGGACACCTACGCTCTTGACCAACGCATTAATGATGCCGGGATTCTTCTCGACCACACGCTCGTCGATAATGCCGTTGCCGTGGACGAGCACCACCGCAACGCCACACTCGCTCGGGCACAGACATTGACTGGGTTGGAGAATCCGAACTCACCCATCCAACTCAAACAATGGCTCGCATCGCGCGGCTGCGAACTCGAATCACTAGCGAAAGCCGAGGTCGATGCCGCCCTCGATACCGCCACTGGCGAGGTGAAAGAAGTCCTCGAACTGCGCGGCGATCTAGCAAAATCAAGCGTCAAGAAATACCAAGCCATGCAAAACGTCGCCGGAACCGATGGCCGTGCGCGCGGTCTTATCCAGTTCTACGGAGCAGGACGCACCGGACGCTTCGCCGGACGCCTCGTCCAAGTCCAAAACCTCCCAAGAAACTATCTATCTGACCTCGACCAAGCACGAACGCTCGTCAGAACAGGCAACCTCGACGCACTTGAGCTGCTCTACGAATCTGTACCAGACACCTTGAGTCAGTTGATTCGCACGGCGTTCATTCCCAGCCCTGGGTGCCGGTTTATTGTGGCGGACTTTTCTGCGATTGAGGCGCGCGTCATCGCCTGGCTCGCAGGAGAAACAACCACCCTGGACGCCTTCCGTGAAGGTAAAGACCTCTACTGCGAAACCGCTTCCCGCATGTTCGGCGTCCCAGTAGAGAAGCACGGCGTTAATGGTGAGCTTCGTCAGAAGGGGAAGATTGCGGTGCTCGCCTGTGGTTATGGCGGCTCCGTCGGCGCTCTCAAAGCCATGGGAGCACTCACCATGGGACTCGCCGAACACGAGCTCAAACCCATCGTTGACGCATGGCGGCAAGCTAACCCACACATCGTCCAACTCTGGGCAGATGTTGAAGAAGCCGTGATTGCTGCGATCATGTCGCGCCAGCCGCTTCGCCTGCGGAACCTGCGCTTTAGCGTTGAGTCTGGGATTCTCTTCATCGAACTGCCCTCCGGTAGACGGCTTGCCTACGTCCAGCCGCGTCTGGGTGAGAACAGGTGGGGCGGCACCTCCATCACCTACACCGGCACCACCGCAGCCAGACGTTGGGGACAGCTCGAAACCTACGGTGGAAAACTTGTCGAGAATATCGTGCAGGCGATCGCTCGTGATCTGCTCGTCACCGGCATGCACGCAGTCGCCAAAGCCGGGCATCGGATTGTGATGCATGTTCACGACGAGATCGTTATCGACGAGCCCTTGGGCTCGGGCTTCACCGTTGCTGACGCGTGCGAGCTGATGTCCACGCTCCCAGCATGGGTCGAAGGTTTGCCGTTGGATGCGGATGGGTATGAGTGCGCCTATTACCGTAAGGATTAGCTGTTGATTGTCCAGATGGGATCTTGTTTCCAGCTGGGGCTGGCACCTATGTGCGTTAGATCGACGCCAGGAATTTCGGTGGGGAAACTGTCTAGGACGTCGCTGATGGCCTGTATTTCAGCGGTGAAATTTCCTCGTCTCAAGAGGAATGCGGTGAGCACCAACGCGGTGTATATACGTCCTGAAGAATGTGTCACGGCCGATAGCGTTTGGTCGCTGCGACGGTGTTTGACCAGTGGACGGATGACGAGTCGCTTGTTCCATAGTCTGGCGTGATGGGCGCATACGTTACGAATGAAATTCACGGTGCGCATCCATGATTCCAACTCGTCGGCACGTGCCAAGTACTTGTCAGCAATGCGACGACGCTGTTCGAAGGGAGCCAACGAAAACAGGGTCACGAGTTGTCCGAATTCGAGGATCTCGGTGGCCACCCACACCGGCAAACGCCCATCGTGGGTCTGGTTGTAATGCATGACGAAATCTTCTGTAGAGCGCGACTGCGTTTGGGCTAGCTTCTGCGTAAACAGTACTGCACGGCGATGCATTGCGCCTGACGGCCAAATCCGTTCGAGGTCGAGGTGAATGAACGGATCGATCTCACCCAGCACGTGCCCCACGTCAACTCGCAGGCACACCTCCAGCTTGCATAGCGCCCGCCACACAGCAAGACGCAGCTGTTCGTCAAACTCGTACAGCTCAACCGCGTGATGCATACGTGTGCCGGGAACGAAACGATCTAAACGCCGCCGAGGTGAGCCTTCGGGAGCTGACTGGCGCAACGGGTAGGAGTATCCCGAAAGCCGGTAATAGCCGACAGTAGATAACTCGCGGCGGTAATCACCGGCATCCAATAGGCCACGACGAGTGAGGATATTAATCTGCTCATCGATACTGGCCCACGGTTTATCGACCACCAGCCCACCCGCTTCCAAAAACATGAAGACCGGCTCTGACCTGTCTCGGAAACCGATACAAGCGAGCCGGTACTAGTGGTAATCACTATACCGCGAAAACAGCGACAGAATCAAGAACTCGGCGAAGTACCACCATCAGAAAAGAAAGCTTATCCAAGACCGCTAAGAAACGAGAACCGACCTGTGCTCCCACCGAAGCGGGCAGCGGAACCGGTCATGTTGTCTAAAAGACCACCGTGTCGGCACCGCTGTAGCAAGAGAACGATGGTTCTTCCACACAGAGCACTCGAGAAATTTGTCTATGCCCCGGCGAGAATACCTGCCAGATTGCTCTAACAGATAGCGCTCCACCGGGGCTTCAACACCAATCGTGCCAGAACGAGAAGCGATTGAGTACCCGTGATTTAACACTTTCGGGTTCGTCGGCAGTGGGGTGAGGCCCTTAACCCTTGTGCCGACCGGCACGACTTTTTCTCGACGGGGTCTCGGGAAGGAACCCCGCCATGGGAAACCAGATTCAATCATTCACCAACGACGTGTTCGGCACCATTCGCACTATCACCAATGATGGTCAGATCCTTTTCTGCAGCAAGGATGTCGCCACCGCGCTCGGCTACCAGGATCCGACGAACGCGGTGAAGCTGCACTGCAAGGGGGTGGCAAATTACCACCCCCTTGAGACCGCTGGTGGAATCCAGCAGGTCCGCTTCATTACCGAAGGTGACCTCTATCGCCTCATCATCTCCTCAAAGCTCCCGGCAGCGCAGAAGTTCGAAGCCTGGGTGTTCGATGAAGTGCTACCGACGATTCGCCGCCACGGCCTCTACGCGATCGACGAGCTGCTGGCTGACGATGAGTTCCTTGAGCATGCCATCGCCACGCTGCGGGCCGAGCGAGCCAAGCGCCTCGCCGCAGAGCAAGCCTTGCTCGAAGCGGCACCGAAAGTCTCGTACTACGACGTCGTGCTGCAGTCCGATTCGTTGTTGACGACGACGGCGATTGCGAAGGACTACGGACTCTCCGCGAAGAAGCTCAACCGCATTCTGCGTGATGCTCACGTGCAGTTCCATCAGTCGGGCCGGTGGTTCCTCTACGCCCGCTTCGCCGAGCAGGGATACACCCAGTCCAAGACTCACGAATACGGCGAAGGCCAGACCCGCACCCACATGTACTGGACCCAGAAGGGACGTCTGTTCATCTACGACCTGCTCAAGAACCAGCTCGGCATCCTCCCGGTCATTGAGCGTGAAGGTCAGGTGCAGGCATGAGCGCCACGACAGTCGATATTGGGTTTTCGAAGAAAAACACCGAAGGCTATCTGGACCTGACGAGCTACCACGCGCTCAAGAAGCTCCAGCGCGAACAGTTCGGCTACCGGCCCTTGGTTTATATCTGCTCACCGTATTCGGGCGACACTGGGGCGAACGTTGAGCTCGCCCGCCAATTCTGCGAGCTCGCAGTAGCGGCAGGCAAGATCCCGTTCGCCCCGCATCTGTTATTTCCACAGTTCATGGATGACTCCGACCCGGACACCCGCGAGCTGGCGATGTTTTTCAACCGAGTGCTGCTCGCTAAATGCGAAGCCCTGTGGGCATACGTGGGTCACGTCAGCCCTGGTATGCGCCTGGAGATCGGGTGGGCACGCGACCTCGACCTGCCCATCAAATACTTCGATTCTGATTTCAAGGAGGTCACCCCATGACCACGCCTTTCACCTTGTTCGCTGCCGCGGTTACCGGTGTGCAGAACAATAACCACTACCCGAACAAGCACACCATCACGGACGTGGCATCACTAAGCGTGGTCGCTGGCCTTGATCACGTGGCAGCCACGTATGTCAATGACCGCCGCTCAACTGCAGCGTTCATGTCTTCGGATTGCTTGGTGATGGATATCGATAACGATCACACCGAAACCCAAACTGACTGGATCACACCAGAAAAGCTCGCTGAGCTCATGTTCGGCGTGGAGTTCATGACCGCCACCTCCCGCAACCACATGAAGCCGAAGGGCGTGCTTTCGGCTAGGCCGCGTTTCCACGTCTACTTCCCAATCCACGAATTACGCAACGCGGACGACTATGCGGGGCTCAAGCACCGCCTCGCATCACGGTTCGCGTTCTTTGATCGCAATGCTTTGGATGCCGGTCGCTTCATCTACGGCACCCCTAACCCACAAGTTACGGCGCATGAGGGCGATCAGTTTCTTGACGACTGGCTCGATAACGCTGACGAGATCGACGTATTTGCTGCCTTCGATGCTTCCACTCTTGTGATTGGTGAAGGCTCCCGTAATGCCACGCTCTCGCGCTTCGCCGGGCGGGTCCTCATCCGCTACGGGCAGACCGATCAAGCACGAGACCTCTTCGACCGCAAAGCCAACCTCTGTGAACCACCGCTCAACGAGGGAGAATTACAGACGATCTGGAATAGCGCGTGCCGGTTCGCTTCGAAGGTCGCCTCCGACCCGAGCTATCTACCACCAGAGGCGTATGAGGCGTTAGCAGGTTTACGTCCGGATGATTTTTCCGATGTCGGTCAGGCAGACACATTGGCTGGCGAGTATGCGAACAAGATCCGCTACTCACTGGCTACTAAGTGGCTTGTCTACGACCATGGCGTGTGGGATGAGAACGACCTGTCCGCACAAGGAGTGGTTCAGGAATTGACCTCCCGCCAGCTCGAAGAAGCACAACACCTTATCGCCACAACATGGCAAGACATGGTTTCTACCGGTGCTGACGTGGTGATGGCATCGGCTTCATCGAAAGCCCGCGGCCTAGCAAAACTCAACCCCGCCCAAGTCGCAGCATTCAAGGCGTGGGATGAATCCAAAAACTATCACAAGTTCGTTCTCTCCAGGCGTTTGTCACGCAATATCACGGCCACGTTGAAAGAAGCCGGGCCGATCTTGCAGGTACGTGTCCGTGACCTCGACGTCGACCCCTACCAGCTCAACACCCCGGCAGGTACCTGGGATCTACGCGACAGTAGTAGCCACGAGCACAATCCCGCCGATCTGCTGACTAAGCAGACCGCTGTCGGCCCCAGCGATGAGGGTGCACAGATCTGGGCCGACGCGCTTGACGTCTTCTTCCAAAAAGATCCTGAGTTGATTGGTTACGTGCAGCGCATTGTGGGGTTGGCGGCGATCGGGCAGGTTTTCGTAGAAGCGCTCGTCATCGCTTACGGGGACGGGCGAAACGGCAAATCCACGTTCTGGAACACCATCGCCCGCGTGTTGGGGACGTATTCGGGCACGATCTCAGCCGACGCGCTCACAGTCGGGGTGCGTCGCAACGTCAAACCCGAACTCGCCGAAGCCAGAGGCAAACGTCTCTTGATCGCGGCCGAAACCGAAGAAGGCATGCGCCTATCAACCTCGAACGTCAAACAGCTTGCTTCGACCGATCAGATCTCGGCAGAGAAAAAGTTCAAGGACCCCTTCGCCTTCACCCCCTCCCACACGCTGGTCTTGTACACGAACCATTTGCCGCGTGTGGGAGCTATGGATGCAGGCATCTGGCGGCGTCTGATCGTCATCCCGTTCAACGCCACCATCGAAGGCGACACGGATGTGAAGAACTATGCCGACCACCTCTACGAACACGCTGGCGGAGCAATCCTTTCCTGGATCATGGAGGGAGCGCGCCTCATTCACAGTGAGGGATACAAGCTCACTCCGCCGCCTCAGGTGGTTCAAGCCTCGCAAGCATATAAGGAGGATAACGACTGGTTCTCGCAGTTCCTTGAGGACTCGTGCGACGTCGAGGACGGATTATCGGAGAGGGCTGGTGACCTCTATCAGACGTATCGGGCGTGGGCGCAAAACACCTCAGGATGGGCGCGCCCGATGGTCGACTTCAACGCCGCATGCGAACAAGCAGGATTCGAGCGCAAGAAAACCAAGTCCGGTATCCGCGTCTACGGGCTGGCCCTGACCAGCGAATTCAACAGCTGAAAGTTATGAGGGTGCAGACCGGTGCAACCCGTTTTCCTACCTTACGCATGTGAAATTACATGGTGTTTTTCTCTATGTAAAAGGTTAGGAAATACCCTGCACCACTCTGCACCCCTTGAGAAACCATTCAAGGAGTGACCATGAACGAACGAACCATAGAACACCAACTGAAGAAAGCCGTTGAAGCCTCTGGCGGCTTGTGCTGGAAGCTTGTCTGCCCTGGAACCACGGGTGTACCTGACCGGATATGCCTGACGAGAAACCGGGCTGTTTTCGTCGAGCTCAAAGCATCAGGCAAGAAGCCACGGCCAATCCAAGTGCGCCGGATGAACCAACTCCGCCAGCAAGGTTTCACCGCTCTGGTTGTTGATTCGATTGACGGCATACAGGAGGTGCTTGATGCACTATCAGCCGCATAACTACCAAACCACCGCAACCCAATACATCATCGACCACCACGAGGCCGCGATCTTCCTTGGGATGGGTTTGGGCAAATCGGTGATCACGTTGACGGCGATCTGGCAGCTCATGCTCGACTACTTCACCATCCACCGAGTCCTCGTCATCGCACCACTTCGGGTAGCCCGAGACACCTGGCCCGCCGAAATATCGAAGTGGGATCACCTTGACGGGCTCACCGTCGCGGTCGCTGTTGGCACCAAACAAGACCGGCTGGCAGCGTTATCCAAGTCTGCAATGGTGACCATCATCAACCGTGAAAACATCCCATGGCTCATCAGCCAACTCGGGGGTAGCTGGCCGTTCGACATGGTTATCATCGACGAACTCTCCTCGTTCAAGAATCATCGGGCGAAGAGGTTCACGGCTTTGGTGAAAATGCGACCATACGTTAAACGCTGGGTTGGGCTGACCGGAACGCCAGCGTCGAACGGGCTGATGGATGTGTGGGCGCAGTTCCGTCTTCTCGACGGTGGCGAGCGTTTGGGTCGTTTCATTACTCGTTATCGTGAGCGGTGGTTTGTGCCCGATAAGCGCAATGGGATGCAGGTCTTTACCTATAAGCCACGCGTGGGTGCTGAGGATGAGATCTATGCGGCGATTGGTGACATGACGTTGTCGATGAGAACCACCGACCACCTGCAGCTACCAAAACTGACGGTGACGACAATGCCTGTGGTGCTGTATCCGAAAGAACGACGCGTGTATGAGCAGTTGAAATCTGATCTTGTCCTCGACCTCGGTGAGGCGACAATCGACGCTGCGAATACTGCTGCATTGTCGGGCAAGTTGCTGCAGTTGGCGTCGGGTGCGATCTACACCGGCGATGGTCAGTGGACAGCGGTTCACGAGCGGAAGCTCGACGTCCTCGAAGACCTCGTCGAGGCAGCCAACGGCAACCCACTGCTCGTAGCCTACTGGTTCACTCACGACCGCGAACGTATCACCGCCCGCTTCCCACAGGCTCGCGAACTGAAAACGAGCGCGGATATCGAGGCGTGGAACAGAGGCGAGATAACCCTCGGGCTGATCCACCCCGCGAGCGCTGGCCACGGGCTAAACCTCCAGAGCGGTGGGCATCTGCTGGTGTGGTTCTCGCTCACGTGGAGTTTAGAACTCTATCAGCAGACGAATGCCCGCCTTTATCGGCAAGGACAGTTAGAGCCGGTCACCATCACGCACCTGATCTCTGAAGGGACGCTCGATGAAGCCGTCCTTAAAGCCCTTGATGCGAAAGACGCCACTCAGGCTGCGTTGATTGACGCGGTCACAGCAGAAATCACAACCACTGAAAGGACAAGCTCATGCATGTGATGACCAAATACCTCGACACAAGGGAAGCCGCGATCGCAGCGCTACAGGATTATGCGGTGATGGAACAGATCATCGAGAGTACCGACGAGCAGATCAAGACGGCTTACGCTGACGCGGCAAGCCCAGCATCCCCACGCATGGACGGCACGCCACCATCAGGCAACCTCCACGCTTCGGAGAACAGGATCGTCGCGAGCATTGAGCGAATCGACGCCTACAAGGCTCGCTACCTACAGGCCCGCCAGTACATGGACTGGTTCTTACCTGCGTGGGAAGTCATCGCTGAAGACGACCGCTTCATCCTCGAAGGCTTCTTCCTCAGCGAGGGGACACAAGATGAGAAGGTGTCGATGATCGCCGATCACTTCTACGTCGAGCGTGACACGGTCTATCGGCGCAAGAACCGAGCCCTCGACAGGTTCGCCACCGCCTTATACGGACAGCTCTAGCGTTAGCCGGTATCCGAAACATGCGATAGAAAACCGCATATCGGTGTGAGAACATGTAAGTGGTTGAAAACTAGGAGAAGCCCCAAGAACCCACACGGGAACTTGGGGCTTCACCACATCCAGGGGGAAGGAGCCAGCGATGCCAGTGAAGCCAGCGTCCCCGTGTTCCCACCCTGGATGCCCTGAACTGACCCGTGAACGCTACTGCGACGCCCATGCCAAGGCGGAGGACGCCCGGTATCGGAAGTATCAGCGTGATCCGAAGATCAACCGCCGCTACGGCGCGCGGTGGCGTAAGATCCGCGCCGCCTACGTCGCCGCCCATCCGCTTTGCGAAGACTGCCTAGAGCAAGGCAAGTACACGCCCGCACAGGAAGTCCACCACGTGCTCCCGCTTGAGCACGGCGGCACCCACAACTTCGACAACCTCCGTTCGCTGTGCAAGCCCTGCCACTCGCGCCAGAGCGCGCTTGATGATGATCGGTGGCGGCAACAACCTCGGGTCTACACCTACTGAATTCTTCGCCACGTTCCGCCCTGTCGCGGTTGTCGTCGCGCACCTCAAAGTTGCCTACCCTCCTGGCGTTTGCCGAACACGTGGCAACGTCGAAAGCCTTACGAGGGGTAGGGTCGTCGAATCTCTACGACCTCGGGACAGGTCAGCGGGCGGGGCCAACCGCGCACAAAGTCCCCGAATCAAACGGGGTATTGACCCCTCACGCCCTCCACACCAGGGCACGACGCCCTCGGAAAGGAGGTAGCACCATGGCCAAAGACGGCACCAACCGTGGCGGACGCAGGGTCCGCGCGGGCGCGAAACCCGAGGCGCTCAACGACAAGCTCGCTGCCGGTCGCCCCGCCTCCCGGCTCACCGCACCGGCCGAGCTCGATGTGTTCGATCTGGATGGCACTGATATTGGTGATGGTGCTGTGTTGGCTGGTGAGGCGATGCCCGAACCCGGCGACTACCTCAGTGCCGAGCAGCGCGACGGCCAACCACTGGGCGCGGACCTGGTCTACCGGGAGACCTGGAACTGGCTGGATGAACGCGGCTGCACCGAGTTCGTCTCCAAACGCTTAATTGAGCAGTACTCTCAGGCTTTCGCCCGCTATGTGCAGTGCGAGCAGGCGATCTCCAAGTTCGGTCTGCTCGGTAAACACCCCACCACGGGCGCGGCGATCGCCAGCCCGTTCGTAGCCATGAGCCAGAGTTTCGGTAAGCAGGCGAATGTGTATTGGTACGAGATTTTCGACATCGTGCGCGCCACCTGCACCACCGACTACTCCGGCGCCACACCAGGCGATGAGGTCATGGAGCAGCTACTCAAAGCCTCCTCCTAAAGCCTCTCATCCCGCTCGTTTCGTTTCCTGCCTGCCCGACACGCGGGCGGGCTTTCTTGTTGTTCGCTTTTGTGAAAGGAGCCCTCGCGTGTCTGTAGTGCGAAGTGCTGAATCTGTGTGTATCGGCCACCCCGACAAGCTCTGCGATCTGATCGCAGACCATATCCTCGATGACATCCTCACCCTCGACCCGACCGCACGCGTGGCCGTTGAGGTCATGGCGAGTGGCAGGCGCATCATCGTCACCGGCGAGATCACCACCACCATCCGGCCGCAGCTGCGCGCCTCCACACGTGCTGCACTACGACTGGCTGGGTATAACCCGAACCGGTTCCTCATCTATGTGTGGGTGCGCCGCCAATCCGCCGACATCGGCGCAGGTGTTACAACCTCCATCGAGGCGCGTGCAGGTGATGAGTCGGCGTATGCGAGCCTGGGGGCGGGTGACCAGGGCACCGTCTACGGGTACGCCACGAACGAGACGCCCCAGTGTCTTCCGCTGCCGCTCGTGCTCGCCCACGAGATTTGCCGCTGCCTCGATACAGCCCGCAGCCAGGGCACGATCGCAGGGATCGGCCCCGACGGCAAATCCCAGGTCAGTGTGGTCTACGACGAGCTGGGCACCCCGGTCGGCATCGACACCGTGATCGTCTCCATCCAACACGATGCGCACAAAGACCCCGACCTTCTTGAACGGGAGGTGCGCACGCTGATCGTTGCTCCCGCTATCGAGGCGCACCTGCCCGATGCCACGGCTGAGCGCGTGCTCGTCAACCCGTCGGGACGGTTCGTCACCGGTGGGCCCACCGCCGACACTGGGCTGACCGGACGCAAGCTCATGGTCGACACCTACGGTGGGCTCGGCCCGCACGGCGGCGGCGCGTTCTCGGGTAAGGACCCCTCCAAGGTCGACCGGACGGGCGCGTACATGGCGCGCCTGATCGCAAAGACCGTGGTGGATGCGCGCCTGGCCGAAGAATGCCACGTCGCTATCTCCTATGCGATCGGTAAGGCCGACCCGGTCGCGTTCCACATCGACACCTTCGGCACCGGTGAGCACCCGGACTGGCTGCTCACCGACGCCGCCCAGGCGATCTTCCCGCTGCGCCCAGCCGCGATCATCGAACGCCTCGGCCTTAGAGCCCCCATCTACGCGAAGCTTGCCACCTGCGGGCACATGGGACATGGCCTGAGCGACTGGGAATGGACGCTGCCATATACCGACAAGCTCAGAGAAGAGGTGACCCGCCGTGCTCATCAAGCAGCTACCCATCAGTGAGCTCAAGCCCGCCGACTACAACCCGCGTAAAGACCTGAAGCCCGGCGATGCGGACTACGAAAAACTCAAGCGCTCTTTGACCGAGTTCGGTTACGTCGAGCCGGTGATCTACAACCACACCACCGGCCACGTCGTCGGCGGCCACCAGCGCCTGAAAGTACTCGCGGATCTGGGCCACACCGATGTTGACTGCGTGGTTGTCGAACTGGACGAGACCCGCGAGAAGGCGCTCAACGTCGCATTGAACAAGATCAGCGGCGACTGGGACGAGTCCAAGCTGGCCCTGCTCATCGCCGACTTGGACGCGGCCGACTTTGATGCCGAGCTCACCGGCTTCGACGATGACGAAATCGCCCAAATGATTGGCTCCCTCGACGATGACGAGGTCACCGATGACGGCTTTGATCTCACCGCCGCTCTCGAGGCCGCTTCGTTCGTCCAGCGCGGGGACATTTGGACTGTCGGCAGGCACCGCCTCGTCTGCGGGGACGCCACCAACGCAAACGAGGTCGCGGTGCTCATGGACGGCAAGAGCGCGAACCTGGTGCTCACTGACCCGCCCTACAACGTCGCCTTCGAGTCCTCCGACGGGCTCACGATCAAAAACGACGAGATGAAGGCCGACTCGTTCTACGAGTTCCTGCTCACCGCGTTTACCAACATGGCGGGTGTTCTCGACAAGGGTGGGTCTGCGTATGTGTTCCACGCCGACACCGAAGGGCTGAACTTCCGCAGGGCGTTCATCGACGCCGGGTTCAAACTCTCCGGTTGCTGCATCTGGGTCAAAGACTCCCTCGTGCTGGGACGCTCGCCGTACCAGTGGCAGCACGAACCAGTGCTCTACGGGTGGAAGCAGGGAGCCAAGCACAAGTGGTTCGCTGATCGGAAACAGACTACGATCTGGAACTTCGCCAAGCCGCGTAAGAACTCCGACCACCCGACTTCTAAGCCGCTGGACCTGCTGGCCTATCCGATCCGCAACTCCACCCAGGCTAACGCGGTCATCCTCGACACGTTCGCTGGCAGCGGTTCGACCCTGATGGCCGCCGAGCAGACCGACCGCATCGCCTACCTCATGGAGCTCGACGAGAAGTACGCCTCGGTGATCCTGCGCCGCTACGCCGAGGCGACCGGGGACGCGGCCGGGATCACCTGCCAGCGAGGCAACACCCAGTACACGTACCTGGATCTGGTCAAACACGTCGACCGCGACCGCGAATAAAACCCCGCAATTGCAGGGAAAAACAGGGGCGTGAAAAAGTCTGTTTGATGAGGGAAAAACGACTGGATAAGCGGAACAACGTATGGCTGTATGTACATGACCGAAAGCACCCCCACACCCGGGGGGGGAACCGAGCGAAAAGGACTGGTCATGAGTGAATTACACATCGAAATCAGCGAGCTCATCGCAGCCGGAGTCAACGTCTACGACCGCGAGGAAACCCTACGGGTTGCCACAGCACGCGGCTACCAGCTGGTGGTGCGCGTGATCGAGCACGACCCGGCGCGTTTCCTCAGCATGGTGGCCGCCTGGTTCGAGCAGGAGGTCGTGGCATGAGCATCCTCGCCTTCACCCCGCACAAAACGGGCAGGAAAAAGCTCGCCCAGCTCCTCGCCGATCACTTTGGCGTCAAGGCCACCTATCTGGGCACGCCCTCGTTTGCCTACCAGATCGCAGACGCCACGCTAGATAGGGACTGGACCCTCTACCTGCCAGATGGCATCGAGGCGCAGGCCGTGCACGAGGCCGCCCGCCAGGCAGGCTTTGAAACCGCCGACCCGGGCGAGATGGCGTTGACGGTCACGATGCCCACCACCGGGTGGAGTGAGCGCACTCGCTCCAACCTCGAAGCGCTCCTGGCAGCCAAAGGGCCACTGATCGCCAAAGCCCTGGGCATCCCGGCCACACCCGTCGAGTTCAACGATGACCAGACAGTCTCGTTCCCGTGGTGTGAGTCGATCTCCCCGGAGACGGCACGCGAGGCGGTAATCCCGCTCGTGGCCCGGCTCTGCCAACGCGCCCAGGAGGCAACCCGGATCCGGGCCACGCCGCCAGCACCGGGCAATGACAAGTACACGATGCGCTGCTTCCTGCTCTCCCTGGGCTTCATCGGCCCCGAACACAAGCAGGCACGCCGCATCCTGCTGGCAGGCCTCGAAGGCGACGCCGCCTGGCGCACCCCAGCAAGCAGGAAGGAGAACCGGCCATGACTCCCGGCCAGCGGGTGCGCCTGATCGCCACCAGCGACCCGTACACGACGCTGCGCCCCGGTGTGCTTGGCACCGTGGCGTTTGTTGACGACCTTGGCACCGTCCACGTCGACTGGGACACCGGATCGAATCTGGGGCTCATCCCGGGCGAGGACTCCTGGGAAACCCTGCCCACCGAAAAACCCGAAAAATAGCAGCTCATCAGGGCAAATAATGACTGGATAAACGCCCGCACCTATGGCTGTATGTACATGACAAAAGAACACCCCCTCAGGATAAGGACAACAGCCATGAACACCACCGAGAAGCTCACCACCGAAGCCCTGCAGATGCGCGTCGACTCCTACGGGGCGATCCTCGCACACGGCGACTACACGCTGGCCACCTTCGCGACCTGGACCAAGAAAGACGGCTACGGCAACAGCGCCCAGGTCTATCGCCTCACCGAAGCCCCGATCGACGGCTTCGGCCCGAACGCACGCGGCCGCAGCGAATGCGCCCTGGAGCTCATCGCCGAGGCCGACCACCTTTTCGCAGACGCCGGGCACGCCATCGCCTGGGCCCTGACCCAGATCTAACCCACACCCCACACAGACAAGGAGGACACGGACGATGGACGCCACCCGGAACCTGATCACCAACCACCTGGAGATCCCCGCCGACGCCGCCCCGCACGGTGAGATCCAGGCCGCCGCCGAGATCCCCTTCAGCGTCCTCGACGAGCTCGCCGATGAGATCGGGGCAGAGAAGATCCCCGTCCACACGCTCAGCCGTGTCGGCTGGCACTACACCAAAGCCGACCAGATCATCGCCCTTGCCAGGCAGCGCGGCCTGTCCGATTGGCGCTACGGCGGCTTCGACACCGGCCAGGTGGTCGCCGACTTCCGCCACACCTACTGCTAACCCCACGCGCCGCCCCGACCCTCCAACGGATTGGGCCCTGCACGAACTGTTTTTCGCCCCACACGGCTGGGGCTTTTCTTATACCCCGAGGAAGGAGCTGCCGCCCGATGACGAGCACGTATCAGCCGACCAGGTTCATGGCCGACAGCTCCACCTACGACCAGCGCAAAGCCGACTTCGCCGTGGCATTCATTCAAGCGCTGCGCCACACGAAAGGCCGCTGGGCAGGCAAACCCTTCACGCTGCTGAGCTGGCAAGAACAGATCGTGCGTGACCTGTTCGGCACCATCAAACCCGACGGCTACCGCCAGTTCACGACCGCCTATGTGGAGATCCCCAAGAAGCAGGGCAAGTCCGAGCTGGCCGCCGCGATCGCGCTGCTGCTGACCTGCGGGGACGGGGAACAAGCCGCCGAGGTGTACGGATGCGCAGCCGATCGGCAGCAAGCCAGCATCGTCTTCGAGGTCGCCGCCGACATGATCCGCCAATCACCGGCCCTATCGAAGCGGGTGAAAATCCTCAGCAGTCAGAAGCGCATCATCTACAAGCCGACCAACAGCTTCTACCAGGTGCTCTCAGCTGAGGCGTACTCCAAGCACGGGTTCAACATCTCAGGTGTCGTCTTCGATGAGCTGCACACTCAACCCAACCGGGCCCTGTTTGACGTGATGACCAAGGGCTCGGGTGATGCGCGCACCCAGCCGCTGTACTTCCTCATCACCACCGCAGGCACTGACACGCACAGCATCTGCTACGAGCAGCACCAAAAAGCGCGCGACATTCTCGCGGGCAAGAAACACGATCCCACCTTCTACCCGGTGATCTACGGCGCGGAGCTGGATGATGACTGGACGGATGAGGCGGTGTGGCACAAGGCCAACCCCTCACTCGGGGTGACCGTTCCAATCGACAAGGTACGGGCGGCGTGCAACTCGGCCAGGCAAAACCCTGCCGAGGAAAACTCGTTTCGCCAGCTTCGCCTCAACCAATGGGTCAAGCAGTCTGTGCGGTGGATGCCCATGCATATCTGGGACGCCTGCGCAGACCCAGTGGACCTGGCCGAGCTGGAAGGCAGACCCTGCTACGGCGGGCTGGACTTGGCCTCCACGACGGATATCACCGCGTTCGTGCTCGTCTTCCCGCCCTACGGGTCGGATGAGAAGTACCGGATAGCGCCGTGGTTTTGGATACCCGAAGACAACCTGCCGCTGCGGGTCGCGCGTGATCATGTGCCCTACGACCTGTGGCACACCCAAGGCTTCCTGGAAACCACGGAGGGCAATGTTGTCCACTACGCCCACATCGAACACCACATCCAGTCCCTTGGTGAACGCTTCGATATCCGCGAGATCGCTTTCGACCGGTGGGGCGCAGTCCAAATGAGCCAAAACCTGCAAGACATGGGATTCACCGTCGTGCCGTTCGGGCAAGGCTTCAAAGACATGAGCCCACCCAGCAAGGAACTCATGAAACTCGCCCTCGAAGGCAGGCTCGCGCATGGCGGCCACCCGGTGCTTTCGTGGATGGTCGACAACATTCACGTGCGCCAAGACCCGGCAGGAAACATCAAACCCGACAAGCAAAAGTCCACCGAGAAGATCGACGGGGTCGTCGCCACCATCATGGCCTTGGACCGCGCCATCCGAGGCGGCAGTAGCGATACGGGCACGTCGGTGTACGACTCGCGCGGGCTGCTCGTCCTCTAACGCTCACGACAACGCAAAAGGAGGCCCCAGTGGGACTTTTCGACTGGCTTCGCGGCACCAATTCCCGGCAGGTGTCGAACCACCAACTGTCGGCGAGTTATAGCTTCCTGTTCGGTCCCACCAGCTCCGGGCGGACGGTCACCGAACGAAGCGCGATGCAGATGACTGCGGTGTATTCGTGCGTGCGGATTTTGGCGGAGGCGATCGCAGGCCTGCCCCTGCACGTCTACCGCACCGAGAAAGACGGGTCGAAGGTCAAAGCCACCGACCACACGCTCTACCGCCTGCTGCACGATGAACCCAACCCGGAGATGACCAGCTTCGTCTTCCGCGAGACCCTCATGACGCATCTGCTGTTGTGGGGTAACGCCTACGCACAGGTCATCCGCAACGGTCTCGACGAGGTCATCGGCCTGTATCCGCTCATGCCGAATCGGATGAGTGTGGGCAGGGATGAAAATGGCAGGCTCTACTACGAGTACCAGACCACCAGCGACGAACCCGCTGGCCAGTGGTCGCGCATCCGGCTGTCGCCTGCTGACGTGCTGCACATCCCAGGGCTCGGGTTTGACGGGCTCGTGGGCTATTCGCCGATTGCGATGGCGAAAAACGCGATCGGCATGGCCATGGCCACCGAAGACTACGGCGCGAGTTTCTTTGCCAACGGGGCTGCCCCTGGCGGGGTGCTGGAGCATCCGGGCACGATCAAAGACCCCTCGCGGGTGCGCGAGTCCTGGCAGCAAACCTTCGGTGGAGCCCGCAACGCCAACAAGGTCGCAGTGCTCGAAGAGGGCATGAAGTACACGCCCATCTCCGTCTCCCCGGAGCAGGCGCAGTTCTTGGAGACACGCAAGTTCCAGATCAACGAGATCGCCCGGATCTTCCGCATCCCACCGCATATGGTGGGCGACCTCGAAAAATCGAGCTTCTCCAACATCGAGCAGCAGTCCTTGGAGTTCGTGAAATACACGCTCGACCCGTGGGTCATCCGCTGGGAACAAGCCCTGACCAAGACGCTGCTTAGCCCGCGTGAGAAGCCGAGCGTGTTCGTGAAGTTCAACCTCGAGGGCCTGCTGCGCGGCGACTACGTCTCGCGCATGAACGGCTACGCCGTGGCCAGGCAGAACGGGTGGATGAGCGCCAACGACATCCGCGCCCTCGAAAACCTCGACCGCATCGCTGCCGCTGACGGTGGCGACTTGTACCTGGTCAACGGCAACATGCTGCCGCTATCCATGGCCGGGGCCTACGCCACCGCCCAGCAAGCGCAGCAGGACGCAGCGCCTGGAGAGGAGCAGCCGCCGGTGGAACAACGAATTGAAAGGATGAGCCGGTGAGACGGTTCTGGAACTGGGAGCCACCCGCTCCCGACATTAATAGCCCGGCGGGTAGTGATACCAGCCGGGTTTTGCGTATCAACGGGGTGATCGCTGAGGAGTCATGGTTTGACGACGACATCACCCCGGCCCTGTTCGCCTCCGAGCTGGCGGCAGGTTCCGGTGACGTGACGCTGTGGATCAACAGCCCTGGCGGCGACGTCGTCGCGGCAGCCCAGATCTACAACATGCTCATCGACTATCCCGGACACGTGAAGGTGTGCATCGACGGGATCGCGGCCAGTGCCGCCAGCGTGATCGCCATGGCGGGCGAGGTCGTGGCGATGAGCCCGGTGTCGATGCTCATGATCCACAACCCGGCAACCCTCGCCGTCGGTGACGCCGACGAGCTCGGGCGTGCCATCGACATGCTCGCAGCGGTCAAAGAGTCCATCATCAACGCCTACGAGCTGAAAACCGGGATGAGCCGGGCCAAGCTCGCACGGCTGATGGATCAAGAGACCTGGATGGACGCGCGTGCCGCCATCAGCATGGGCTTTGCCGACGACTACCTCACCGGCAACGCCCCGAAGGTCACCGACCCCGATGAGGACGACGATGAGGAGCCGGACAAGCAGGCCCCGTGGCCGCTGAAGACCAGAAACCCCGCCCCGCTCGCCGATACCGCCAGTGGGGTGTGTTTTGCCCGCAAGCCCGCCGAGCAGCGCCTTGTCGCACACCTGACCGACACACCACGAGCTACCCAGCTACCGGTCCCAGCACTTGCACCACCTGTGGGGCGACGTGTGGTGGACCTGTATGCCGCCTTGATCAATCACACTCACCAACACTGAAGGAGAACCCATGTCTACGATGACGATTTCTGACCTGCGTACCCGCCGCGCCGAAACGTGGGAGAAGGCCAAGGCTTTTCTCGACGAGCGCCGCGACACCACCACCGGCTGCCTGTCCGCCGAGGACGACCAGACCTACGCCCGCATGGAAGCCGACATTGAACGGCTGACCGGCGAGATTGCCCGCGCCGAGCGCGCCCAGCGTCTGGACGCTGATCTGGCCCGCGCCACGAATGCGCCGCTGACCTCGATGCCCGGCCAGACCGGCGAGGAGACCGAGCCCAAGACCGGCCGCGCCACTGCCTCCTACAAGCGCGCCTTCTGGGATGCGATGCGCCTGAACGCCTCTCCCATGGAGGTGCGCAACGCCCTGAGTGAGGGGGTTGATTCCGAGGGCGGCTACCTGGTTCCGGACGAGTTCGAGCACACCCTCGTGCAGTCGCTGGCCGACCAGAACATCATGCGCGGTCTTGCCAACGTCATCCAGACCACCAGCGGGGATCGCAAGATCCCGGTCGTGTCCACCCACGGCAGCGCCGGGTGGCTCGATGAGGGCAAGCCCTACACCGAATCCGACGAGACCTTCTCCCAGATCACGCTCTCGGCGTTCAAGCTCGGCACTTTCCTCAAGATCAGTGAGGAACTGCTCGGCGATTCGGTCTTCGACGTCGAGGCCTACCTCGCCGCTGAGTTCGCTCGCCGCATCGGTGTTGCTGAAGAGGAGGCGTTCTTGGTCGGTGACGGCAAGGGCAAGCCGACCGGCATTTTCGATGCCACCGGTGGTGGCATCTCGGATGTGACCACCGCGAAGGCCGCCGACATCACCGCCGATGAGCTCATCGACCTGCACTACAGCCTGCGCGCACCGTATCGCGCTCGGGCGGTGTGGCTGATGAACGACGCCACCGTCAAGACCGTGCGCAAGCTCAAGGACAACCAGGGCCAGTACCTATGGCAGCCAGCACTGACCGCCGGTGCCCCGGACATGATCCTGGGCAAGCCCGTGCACACCTCCACGTTCGCACCCGAGATCAAGGCGGGCGCGAAGACCGTGGCGTTCGGTGACCTGTCCTACTACTGGATCGCTGACCGGCAGGGACGCTCGTTCAAGCGCCTGAACGAACTGTTCGCCACCTCCGGCCAGGTCGGTTTCCTCGCCTCCCAGCGCCTGGACGGCAAGCTCGTCCTGCCCGAGGCCGTCAAGATCCTCACCCAGAAGGCCGGAGCCTAAAACCCCACGCAACGAATAGGAGGTGGCAGCCATGAACCACCAGCTCATCGACCAGGTCAAAGCAAACCTCATTCTCGACCACGACGAGGACGACGAGCTCATCGCCAACCTGGTGGCAGCTGCCACCTCCTATGCTTGCAGCTTCCAGCACTTGCCTGAGGACTATTACGAGGCCCACGAGATGCCAGGGACCACCAGGCAGGCGATCGTGATGCTCGCCAGTCACTTCTACGAGTCGCGTGACGGGTCCACGGCCGGGTTCTGGTCCGACAAACCCGATGCCGCCAAGGCCATGTGGGCCGCGGTGAACACGCTGCTGCGCCTTGAGCGCGAATGGAAGGTCTAACCCATGGCAGGTATCGGCAGTATGCGAGAAACCATCGACCTCATCACCCCAGTGGCCCACAGGGATGCTGCGGGATTCACGGGCAGTAGCGAGCAGGTGGTCGCCTCGGTGCGCGCCTACAGGGAGATCAGACACGCCAGCTCAGCGTGGGTCAACCGTGCGGCCTACACGCAGGCCACCGTCTTGTTCCGCATCCGCACCATCCCCGGGGTCACCGTCTCGGAGGTCATGCACATCGCCGCTGCCGATGGCCGCTACGTCATCGACACCGTCGAGCCCATCGGCGGCTACATCGAGATCCTTGCCCACCGTCTGCACCCCGAAGGAACCCGCCATGGCGCGCGTCCAGATCCGACTCCCCAATAAGTACATCGACAAACTCGAGGCCACCTCACGCCTGGTGGACACTGCAGCCGACGAGGTCTTGAGCGCTGGCGCGAACGTGGTCGAACCACGCATGAAAGCCAACCTCGCCGCCGCGATCGGGCGGGCGACCACGATGCCGTCCCGCTCAACCGGCCAGCTCATCGGAGCCCTGGGTGTCACCAGCGTGAAGGTCAACTCACGAGGCAATCACAACGTCAAGGTCGGTTTCGCCGAGAACCGCCGCGACGGCAGGTCGAATGCGCTGATTGCCAACGTGTTAGAGCACGGCAGGAGCAACCAGCCCGCCCGCCCGTTTCTGGCACCGACACGCTCGCAGACCAGACGGAGTGTGGTGGAGGCGATGAAAACCGTGCTGGCATCCAAACTCGACGGGATCAGACCATGACCGTCCAGCTGCTGGAAACCCTCACCATGATTGCTGACCGGCTTGATCTGCCGATCGCGGTGAGCTTGTTTAGCGCCTCGCCCGCACCAGTGACCTATCTGGTGGCCACCCCGATCGGCGACACGCTGGAGGTGTTCGCCGACAACACCCCGAGCGTCGAAGTCGAAGAAGTCCGCCTCTCCCTGTTCACAACTGACAACTACCTGCCCTGGCGCGACACGCTCACCCACGCGCTCGTCGACGCGGGGCTGGTGGTCACCGCCAGGCGCTACATCGGCTTCGAGGACGATACGGGCTACCACCACTACAGCTTCGATATCAGCTGCCACCACCCGTTTTAACGAAAGGACGGACCACCCATGGCCACGATTGGTCTTGACAAGCTCTACTACGCCACGATTACCGAAAACCCCACCACCGGCGAGGAAACCTACGCCAGCCCGAAACCACTGGCCAAAGCGATCTCAGCGGAGTTGTCCGTCGAGGTCGCCGAGGCGATCTTGTATGCCGACGATGGGCCCAGCGAGATCGTCAAGGAGTTCAAATCCGGCACGCTCACCCTCGGCGTGGACGACCTGGGAGCAGAAGCCGCAGCGGCACTGACCGGTGCCACCCTGGATGCCAACGGGGTGCTCATCTCGTCCTCGGAAGACGGCGGCACACCGGTAGCGATCGGGTTCCGTGCCGCCCGCTCCAACGGCACCTTCCAGTACTTCTGGCTCTACCGCGTGAAGTTCGCCCTGCCAAGCACCACGCTTGCCACCAAGGCCGACTCGATCACGTTCTCCACCCCGAGCATCGAGGGCACGATCCTGCGCCGCAACAAGCCAGACGCGAAGGGCCGCCACCCGTGGAAAGCCGAAGCCACCGAAGGCGACCCCAAGGTTAAGGCCGAGATCATCACCGGCTGGTACAAGTCCGTCTACGAGCCCGCCGCCACCAGCCCCGGCAAGTAAAGGAGCACCCTCATGACTGACACACCATCGATTGATGCTGCCGGGCGCAGTGCGACCGTGACGATTGGTGGGAGCGAGTACGAGCTGGTGCTCACCACCAAGGCGACCCGGCTGATCGCCGAGCGTTACGGCGGGCTGGACAAGCTCGGAGCCGCGTTGGAGACCTCCGAGGACCTCGGCCACACACTGACCGAGGTGATCTGGCTAATCACGCTGCTGGCCAACCAGTCAGTGCAGATCCACAACCTCACCCACCTCGACAACCCGCGCCCGCAGTTGACGGAGGACGAGGTGGAGCTGCTGACGGTTCCTGCCGATATCGCCGACTACCGGGGTGCGATCGCCGAGGCACTGCAGCGAGGCACCCGCCGCGACATCCTCACCGAGCCAGCCCCAAAAGCGAGCCCGGCAGCGGACGGATAATCGAATCCGACCAGGCAGTGTTCACCCGCCTGACCTACATCGGTTTAGCCCACCTCGGCCTGAGACACGACGAGGTGGGCCTGATGGTCTTTGGTGAGCTCCTTGACCTGGTGGACTGCTGGCGAATCGAGACAGGACGAGCGCAACCAGCACGGGTGTGGTTCATCGACGACATCATCCCGACCGGCATCTAACCCCACTGACAGGCAGGTGAATCCTCATGGCTGACTCATCGTTTGGTCTCAAGATCGGTCTGGAAGGTGAACGCGAGTTCAAGCGGGCCATTACCGACATCAACCGTGAGATGCGGGTGCTGGGCTCGGAGATGAAACTGGTGGCCTCTCAGTTCGACAGGAACGACAAGTCCACCCAGGCATTGGCTTCCCGCAACCAGGTGCTGACCAAAGAGATCGAGACCCAAAAGTCCAAGATCGAAACACTCAAGGCCGCGCTGGAGAACTCGGCCGCGTCGTTCGGGGAGAACGATTCGCGAACGAAGAACTGGCAGATCCAGCTCAACAACGCCGGAGCCGAGCTCAACGAACTGGAAAAAGAGCTCAAGGCCAACAATGATGCGCTCGGCGAGTTCGGTGACGAGGCCGACGGGGCAGGCGATGACGCGAAAGACGCCGCCAAGGACGCCGGGCGCTTGGAGGACGCGGTCGATGATCTCGGCGACGAGATGGACGACACCGGGGATAAGACCAGTGTATTCGGGGACGTGCTCAAAGCTAACCTGGCCGCCGAGGCGATCGTCGCTGGTGTCAAGGGCATCGGCAAGGCGATCGCGAGTATCGGCCGGGGTATGGCCGACGCGTTGAAAGACGGGGTGGAGTACAACGCCCGCATGGAGCAGTACACCACCAGCTTCACCACGATGCTCGGCGATCAGGCAAAAGCCCAACAGCTGGTCAACGACCTGAAAACCCAGGCCGCGAAGACCCCGTTCGGCATGGGCGATCTCGCAGGCAGCATGCAGACCCTACTGGCCTTCGGCATCAGCCTGAAGGATGCGAAGAAGCACCTGATGCATATCGGTGACATCTCCCAAGGGGATGCGCAGAAGATGGAGTCACTGACGTTGGCGTTCGCCCAGATGTCCTCGACGGGCAAGCTGACCGGCCAAGACCTCAACCAGATGATCAACGCCGGGTTCAACCCGCTGGAGGAGATCTCCCGCAAGACGGGTAAGTCCATCGGCGAGCTGAAAGACGAGATGGCCAAGGGCGCGATCAGCGCGGACATGGTCGCTGACGCGTTCGCTTCGGCAACGGAAGAAGGCGGCCGTTTCCATGGGGCGATGGAAGCCCAGTCGAAAACCTTCACCGGCCAGCTCTCTACCATGCGCGACGGCATCGACAACCTCAAGGGCCTGCTCGCCCAAGGTTTGACTGACGCGCTGGCTGGCACGGTCATGCCGATGGTGGGCGGGTGGATCGATGAGCTCACGGCAGCCTTCGAACAGGGCGGAGCCCCGGCACTGATCGACAAGCTCGGTGAGGTTCTGCAAGAAGCACTCGCGTTTATCGCCGAGCAGCTGCCGATGGTGGTCGAGACCGGCATGTCGATCCTGACCGCACTGCTGGAAGGCATCATCGAGGTGTTGCCGTCGGTTGCTGAGACAGCGGTGATGCTCATCGTCGCACTAGTGGAGGCGATCATCGAGGCTCTGCCGTCACTGTTGGAAGCAGCCCTGCAGATCATCACCACCTTGGTCACCGGTATCGGTGAGGCGCTCCCGGAGCTCATCCCGGCGGCCGTGGAGATGATTGTCGCCCTGGTCCAAGGGCTGGTCGATAGCCTGCCGATGATCCTTGAGGCCGCGTTGCAGCTCATCTTGGGGCTCGCCCAGGGCCTGCTGGAGGCGATCCCGGTGCTCATTGAGGCGCTGCCGCAGATCATCACCTCGATTGTGGAGTTCCTGGTTGGCGCGATCCCGCAGATCATCGAGACCGGTATCGCGTTGTTGACCTCCCTGGTCGAAGCGCTCCCGGAGATCATCACCGCGATCGTGACGGTGCTGCCACAAATCATCACCGGCATCATCACCACGCTGCTGTCGGCCCTGCCGCAGCTGATTGAGGCTGGCGTCAAGCTCCTCACCGCGCTGATTGGGGCGCTGCCGCAGATCATCACCACGATCGTGGCCGCGCTGCCGCAGATCATCGCAGCGATCGTCTCAGTGATCGGTGGGGCGATCCCGCAACTGGTCATGGCAGGTGTTGAGCTGCTGACCGCGTTGATCACGAACCTGCCACAGATCATCTCGACCATCGTGGCGGCGATCCCGCAGATCATCACCGGGATCGTGGGCGCGGTCGGTCAAGGGGTCGGCCAGATGGCCTCTGCAGGCGCGGACCTGGTGCGGGGCTTGTGGAACGGCATCCAGTCGCTGGCAGGCTGGCTCTGGGACAAGGTCACAAGCTGGTGCTCCGACATTTGGGACGGCATCACCGGCTTCTTCGGCATCAACTCCCCATCAAAGGAAATGGCGTGGGTCGGTGACATGCTCACCCGAGGCCTGGCCGGAGGTATCGAAGACACCGGAAGTCGCGCTATCGACGCAGCTCAAGATGTCGCCGCCGACACCCTTGCGGCCATGAGTGAGCTCACCAGCGGTATCGACGTGCCGATCACCGCCAGCCTGGACCCGGTCGATCTGACCCCAACCCGCCTGCAACCACCGCCTGCAACCACCACGAGCAGCGCTGTCGGCCAGGAGGCAGGGCGCGGGCTCGAGGTGGCGGGCATCGTCGACCAGACCGCCCGTGCACTGCTGGAGGCCATGGACATCAAGGTCGTGCTCAACGACGGCACGCTGGTGGGCAAACTCGCCCCCGGCATCAACCGCCAGCTGGCCCGTATCAACTCCCACCACACGGTGCTCGCCACAGGAGGTGCCTGATGCACGGTTTCACCCTCGATACGACAGTGTCCTCAACGTCGCTGGGCCTGCGGCTCACAGGCCCGGTCGACCTACCGGTCGCCGAGCGGGTCACAGACGATATTGAGGTGGCGGGCAGGGCCGGGACGCTGACTCGCCTGGGCGGCTGGCACGACACGTCGATCACGTTGCCGCTGGCGATCACAGGCGGCCTGGCGGCCTACCACAAGGCCGCGCTGGCGCTGGGGCGGGCGGCAACCATTCACCTGTCCACCCAGCCCGGGGCCTTCCACAAGATCAAACACGCCTCCATCAGCCCACTGCGCACGGACATGTCCTCGTGGGGATTCTTCGAGGCACACCTGGTATGCGAGCCGTTTAGCTACCTCGACTCTGGGCTGACCGCCCACACGCTCACCTCCTCCGGGCAGATCACCAACCCGGGACTGGTTGATGCGGCACCGATCATCACGATCAAGGGCACCGGGACGCTAACGCTGACGATCAACGCAGCCACCTACCGCGTCCAGTCACCTGCAGGGCAGATCACCCTGGACTCGGCCCGGCTTGTCGCACACGTCGCGGGCCGGGTGCAAACCGACGCGGTCACCGGCACGTTCCCGATCCTTACCCCAGGGGTTAACCGGGTCACTTTGGGAAGCGGCATCTCCAAAGTCGAGATCACTGGGAACTGGCGAAACCCCTAACCTGGCCCATTTCTTTGCCCCTCAGTGCGCCCGTAGCCGTGTGTCTTCGGCTGCGGGCAAAACGTCTGTGAAAGGAACCCCACCGATGCTCACCGTGCATGCCCCGACTGCCACCACGTTCACCGCCACCGGCGAGGGCGTCCTCGACCCGGAACTCATCGACGCCCGGGTCATTGAGGAGCTCGGCGGAGCCTACCAACTCACCATTGTCTACCCGGCTGACGGGCCGCTGGCATCACAGCTTGCAGTCGAGGCGATCATCGCAGCCCCTGTGCCCGGCACCACCATCCGGCAAGGGTTTCGTATCCACGAGGTCACCACGAGCCTGGACGGGCTGCTGGAGGTCACGGCCTTCCATCTGTTCTACGACCTGGCAGGCAACTTCATCGCCGACACCTTCGTCGTCAACAAGACCCCCAAGGCGGCCCTCGACCAGCTCCTTGGTGCTGCCACCACGAAGCACCGGTTCACCGCGACCAGCTCCGATACGACCACCAGGGCCTCTGCGCGTGTGGTGCGGATGAACCTGGCCGCCGCGATCATGAACCAGGGCTCGGACAACACGTTCGCCTCCCGGTGGGCCGGAGAGCTCACGCGCGATAACTGGCACATCCACCACGCCGCCACACGCGGCGCAGATCGTGGGGTCGTGATCCGCGATCGCAAGAACCTCACCGGCTACACCGCCACTGTCGATCTGACGAACGTGGTCACCCGGATCGTGCCGGTCGGGTTTGATGGGATCACCCTGCCCGAGCTCTACGTCGACTCGCCACGCGTCGATCACTACGCGATCCCGCATATCAAGGTGGTGCGCTACCCGGACATCAAAGCGATCGCCGACGCCGACAACCCTCGCGAGGACGAAGTACCTCTGCCGCAGGCACACGCCCTTCTGCGTCAAGCCGCCAAGGCCGAGTACGCCACCAACCACATCGATACCCCTGCCGCGAGCTACACCGTCTCATTCGTCGACCTTGCCTCCACGAGCGAGTACGCCGACCTCGCTGAACTCGAGACCGTCCTGCTGGGAGACACGGTGACGGTGCAGCACGCCGACCTGGGCGTGTCCCTGTCAGCGCGGGTTGTCGGCTACGAGTACGACCCGCTCCGACAGGCATATATTTCGGTGGAGTTGGGTTCGGTTGCAGGGAAGTTCACCTCGATCACCCGCACCATCACCACCGCGCAGACGGCCGCCGAGATGGCCGCTGATCTTGCTGGCGTGGCGCTGGCATCAGCGGACGGGAAATCCACCAACCATTACGGTCCGAAACAGCCCGCAGCGGCCCGCCTGGGGGACACGTGGTTTAAGGACAATGGCGAGACGATTGAGATCTGGATCTACCAGGTCACCGACACCGGCGAGCCCGGCTGGGTTGCCCTTGCCACGGACCTCAACCATGCTCAGGTCAGCGCTGAGCTCGCTGAGGCCCGCGCTGAGGTGGCGGCCGCGAAAACCGCTGCTGCAGATGCCCAAGCCGCCGCTGCCGCTGTCGCTGCTCGCCTCACCGAAGCCGAAACCGAGATCAGTCAGGCACGCGAAGCAGCCAGCCAGGCCGAAACCACAGCACGACAGGCTGAGGCGGTAGCCGGAGAGGCTGGCGTGAAGGTTGCTGGGCTTGAGAGCTCAGTTTCCCAAGCGCAACACCGTGCCGATACGGCCTACGAGACGGCACGGCAGGTTCAAACCAGTAGTGAGGCCCGTTTCACTGAGCTGACGAATTCGGATAACAGCCTTGCTTCGTCACTTTCAATGATGGCCAGCGACCTGAACCTGCGCGTGCGCTCGGGCGAGATCATCTCCCAGATCAACATCTCACCCGAAACCATCTTGATTGACGGTAAATGCATACACATCACCGGCCAAACCAGTATCGATAACGCCACGATCACCACCGCAATGATCGCTAATGCGGCGATTACTGACGCGAAGATCGCCAGCCTGTCGGCAGCCAAGATCACCACCGGCACACTCTCTGCTGCCCGGATCGCAGCCGGATCGATCACCAGTGACAAGCTCACGATCGCTGATGGGTTCATTAAGTCAGCGATGATCGCCAACGCCGCAATCACCGACGCAAAGATCGGCTCGTTGTCGGCCTCGAAGATCACCACCGGCACCCTGTCCGCTGCGCGGATCGCGGCCGGATCGATCACCAGTGACAAGCTCACCATCGCTAACGGCTTCATCAAAACCGCGATGATCGCGAACGCGGCAATCACGAACGCGAAAATCGCCAACCTTGACGCAGGCAAAATCACCACCGGCACGCTGGGTGCTGGCCGGATCGGGGCGCGTAGTATTACTGCCGATAAGCTTGCCACCAACGCAATCCAAGTAGGTTTGGCTGGATGGAACCAGTCCATCCGTATCAGCCCCACCCAGATCTCGTGGTACAACGGATCCACACTCGAAGGCAGCATCACCTCATCAGGGATGAGTTTCTACTATGGTGCCCGGTTCATTGGCAGAACAGGCCAGCAATACAAAAGTGGTAACACGTCTGTGCGGGGAATCTCGAACTCTCTCGATGTTCAAGGTGATTACATCACCTGGTCGTATATGAAGTCATCGGCCGATGATTCCTACACGACGATGCTGACGTTGGATCCGCGTGGAAAGTTTTACGGCACCACCGGTATTCATCTGGGTGCAGATCTTCGTACCCATGGGCATGATTTCTACACGGCAGGAAACCGCTCGATCGTTCTCCAAGACTGCACCCTAACGGGGAAGGGCACTTTTCCTGGCTGGTCAAGTAGCAACAACTTATCCAAAGTTGTCTTCCACACCTACGACTTGATGGTGGTCACCAACGGATCGTTTTACAACATGTCTCGCCTGTTTGACAGGGTTGGTGACCTGATGAGCCGCGTCAACTCCTTGATCCGTTCGTTGAATCAAGGCTGGGTCAAAAACATTAGTGATGCCGGTGGTGGGCGAATTACCTGGAACTATTTTTCCAACACCGGCCTGCAACCCATGTCCACCAACCTTTCCTAAACCCTAATTTATGAAAGGAGACCCGATGCGGTTTCTTCTCCCACCGATCTATCTCAAGCCCGCAATCGAGCTACTTCAAGCGATGCCGCTTGCTGGATCAGCGTCTAGGGCTCGCACGAAACTCATCCACCTTCTCCAGGGCGCCTATGCCAGCTTCGCTGAAGATGAATACGCTCTCGTTACCCAATACGCCACCACCAGTGACGACGGCACACCAGTGTTTGATAGTGATGGCACGTTCACTCTCAAAGATCCCCAGATGGCCAAAGAGTTTCACGACCAACATCAAGCCTTGTTTAATCGGCGTATCGAAGTAGCAGGCCCGACCTATGAACAGCACGCCAGTGACATACAAGCCTTCCTTGATGCCTCACCAATGGAACTTACCGGCATACAAGCTGAGGCCTATAACGTCGTCTACGACGCCATCATCGAAACCCTCGATGAGGATAAGGACAGGCAATGAGCCAGCACATGATTGAGATTCTCCCTGTTGGCACACATACCGCTGATACTACCGGGCCGCCACCCCCACCACAGGAGACTGCGATAGTGGTTGAGCCCATCGAAGCGCACCTGGATTTAACAGTCCCGATCCTCGATATTCTCACCAGCCCCGACCTCTAACCCTGTTACCCGCGCCAAGGATGGTGCGGGTTTTCTTTTGTCAACTATCTTCGTAAGAAAGGGACACTGTTATGCCTGTGAAAGCCCTATGGGTTGTCACCCAAACCAGTATCGCCACACTCGCGGCGGGAATCGCTGCGTTTCTCGGAGGCCTCGACGGCCTCATCTATGCGCTTATTGCCTTCGTTGTCGCCGATTACATCACCGGAGTGCTTGCCGCGATCTCGGAGCGGCGCGTCTCTAGCGCGATTGGGTTTAAAGGAATCAGCCGTAAGGTCGTGCTCTTTGCTCTCATTGGTCTTGCTCATCTCCTTGACGTTCACGTTATCGGCACGCCCGGTGTATTACGCACTGCCACCATCGTCTTCTACCTGTCCAACGAAGGCATCTCCCTTGTGGAAAACGCCACCCGGCTTGGACTACCCGTACCTCAGCAAATCCGTGACGCTCTCGAGCTGATCGCTAACCGTCGTGAGCAACGACCACCACTAACCGACCCTGCACAATTGAAGGAGAACAACAAATGAAAAATTGGAACACTCTTGACGCTGACGAGAACCAGATCCTTGCTACACATTTCACGCCCGGCCGGTCAGGACGGCGCATCGACAAGATCATCATCCACCACAACGCTGGCAACCTCACCATCGCTGGCTGCTATCAGGTGTGGCAGACCCGGCCTGCTTCCGCTCACTATCAAGTCGATAGCAATGGGCGCATCGGACAGCTCGTGTGGGACCGGAACACCGCCTGGCATGCAGGGAACTGGGAAGCCAACACCACCAGTATTGGTATCGAGCACGCCGATATCTCCTCTAACCCGTGGGCTGTATCCGAAGCCTGCCTCAACAACGGCGCACACCTCGTGGCCGCGATCTGCAAGTTCTACGGTCTTGGCCGCCCGGCGTGGGGGAAGAACGTGTTCGGACACAAGGACTTCTCTGCGACCGCCTGCCCGGCATCTCTCGCTGGCTCCCAGCATGCCGCCTACATGGCAAAAGCACAGTCTTGGTATGACCAGATGACCGGTAGCGCACCAGCACCTGCTCCTGCAGCGCCGAACATCGATGCCCTCGCCGATGCAGTGATTCGTGGCGAGTACGGCAACGGGGATGAGCGCAAGCGTCGCCTCGGAGCGAACTATGCGGCTGTTCAGGCTCGCGTGAATGAGAAGCTTTCCGGCAACGCGCCCACGCCAACACCCGCACCAGCACCAGCCACACCGAACATCGATGCGCTGGCTGACGCCGTGATCCGTGGCGAGTACGGCAATGGTGAGGAACGTAAACGACGTCTCGGAAACCTCTACAGCGCGGTGCAAGCGCGAGTGAACGCCAAGCTCGGCTACTAGCCACACGCGCTTCTGCGGCGTATTGAAGCCCCGTCATCACTGTGACTTCCCAATCCTCGGGGAGCCGGTGGTGGCGGGGCTTTTCGTCATTTTACGGGTGGATTTAACACATACGGGTTTGTCGGCAGTGGGGTGAAGGGAGTGACCCCACTGTGAAGAACATTGAAGAAGAACGTATCCGTAACCTGCGCACAGCAGGCTGGGGATATAAAGCGATTGCCGAGTTTTGCGCCTTGACCCGTGACCAGGTCCGTTCATACTGCACCAGCCGAAATCTCGAGGCCGGTTCAGTGGTGGCCCAGCGGGTGTGCCGCTGGTGTGCCAGCCCTATTCGGGGAGGTGCTCGTGCTCGGTTTTGCTCGCCCGCCTGCAGGCATAAAGCTTGGCGGGAACGGCAGAAAACCGAGCCCGTGCGCAAGCAGACCTGTGCACACTGCGGGCATCGCTTCGTGATCGTGGACAAGCCAGGTCAAAAGTATTGCTGTCACGCCTGTTATGTGCGTGCTCGCTTTGGCACCCGAGGTGGGCGCTCATGAACACACTCGTCGCTCCTGTTGATCAACTGGCCCAGCCTGACGTGTTCGCCCGAGAACTCGCCTTCATTACTGACGCTCACACGTTGAGCATGCTGGCAGGTCGAGGAGTGCTAACCCCCGCAGAGTATCGGCGTGTCTATCGGTTGTTGTTCCAGGCGTGGACGCCGATCTATCAGTCACAGATTGTGGGCGAAACGACTGGATAAACACCGCCTTTAGAGCGTGTATAGACCTAACACGAAAGGAGAAAACGTGGCACAGGTTAGTGTGGTGACACCGGTTCGACCGCTTGCCCCGAAACTGGTCAACGTAGCAGCATACGCTAGGGTCTCGACCAACGGTGCGGAGCAATTAGCGTCATTGTCGGCGCAGGTTTCGTATTATTCGCGCCTGATCCAGTCCACGCCCGGATGGGCCTATGCGGGCGTGTTCACCGATGAGGGTATTACTGGCACTTCGATGAAATCCCGGCAAGGCCTGGCCGACCTGATGAACGCTGCCAGAGCAGGAAAGATCGATCTTGTGTTGTGTAAATCGATCTCGCGCCTGGCCCGCAACACTGTCGACCTTCTCGCTACGGTTCGTGAGCTGAAAGACCTTGGTGTGGCTGTGCGATTCGAGCGGGAACGTATCGACACCCTTAGCGTTGACGGGGAACTGCTGTTAACCTTGCTGGCCTCGTTTGCCCAAGAAGAATCACGCTCGCTATCCCAGAACGTGAAATGGGCGATCCGTAACCGGTACAAGAACGGGGGCACGAATTCCTTCGTTGTCTTTGGATACCAATGGGCAGACGGCCAGTTCACCATCATTGACGATGAAGCCAAGATTGTGCGCTTACTGTTTGCCAATTATCTCGATGGGATTAGCCCGGAGAAAACCGCGACGATGCTCAATGATCAAGGTAAACGCTCTCGGGGAGGGGGACGGTTCTATGGGTCCGTGTTTCGTCGCATGCTTGAAAACGAGCGCTACAAGGGCTGCCAGATGCTGCAGAAAATGTACCGCCCTGCGATCCAAGCACCCAACCGTGCTCTCAATGACGGGGAGCTGCCGCGATACTGGGTTGAGCAAGCCCTCCCACCCATCATCGATAAGTCTGTGTTTGACGCGGTGCAAGCAGAAATCGCTCATCGGCGCGAGATTGGTCCGGCGGCGACCCCGTCGAAGAACACGGGCGTGTTCACTGGACGGATCTGCTGCGGCGCGTGCGGGAAGAACTATCAACGCAAAACCCGCACCTACAAGTCTGGAACCTCGTATAAGTTTTGGCGCTGCTGGAGTGCCTGCACCGGGAACGGCAACCCCTGTAGGGGGCACAACCTGCGCGAAACACTCCTCGAACACGCCTGCGCAGACATGCTCGGCGCCCAAAGTTTCGACCCTGTGTCGGTTGGCGAGCAGATCGTGATGATTGAAGCCTTCTCGCACCAGCTCACATTCCACCTCGCGGATGGAACTATGACGCCGGTGGGGTTAACCAGTGAGGGGAGGCTGGCATGAGTCGCACGGTCACTGCGATACCCGCAACAAAGAAACCCGGAACTGTCACAACCCTATCTGGGGTACCGGCGCGCAGACGGGTGGCGGCGTATGCTCGCGTCTCTACCGAGATGGAAGAACAAACCTCCTCCTACGAGGCTCAAATCGACTACTACACCACCTACATTCATTCCCGTAATGATTGGCAGTTCGCGGGCCTGTACGCCGACGAAGGTATCTCTGGCACCTCTATGAAGCGCCGTGAGGGATTCCAAACCATGATCGATGACGCCCTGGCAGGCAAAATCGACCTGATCCTCACCAAGAGTGTGTCCCGGTTTGCTCGCAACACCGTCGACTCCTTGACCACCGTGCGCAAGCTCAAAGACGCAGGCGTGGAGGTCTACTTCGAAAAGGAAAATATTTACACCTTTGACGCCAAAGGCGAATTGCTCATCACGATCATGTCCAGCCTGGCCCAGGAAGAATCCCGATCTATCTCCGAAAACGTCACCTGGGGACACAGGAAACGTTTTCAAGATGGGAAAGTCATGGTGCCCTACAAATCCCTGCTCGGATACAAGAAAGGCGAGGACGGCAGTCTCGTCATCGATGAAACCCAGGCACCGACCGTGAGGCTGATCTACCAGCTCTTCCTTGACGGGATGGCTATTAGTGAGATTAAAACCGAACTCGCTGCCCGCAAGATCCTCACCCCGCGCGGGAAAGAAGTGTGGTCAACGTCGACAGTGCGCTCGATCTTGTCGAATGAAAAATACAAGGGCGATGCCCTGCTGCAAAAGACGTTTACCACCGATTTTCTTACTAAGAAGATGAAGGTCAACGAAGGTGAAGTGCCCCAATACTACGTAACAGGCAATCACGAGCCGATTATTGCTCCGCGTATCTGGGATCAGGTGCAATACGAACTCGCCACCCGACATGGCAACATATCGTCAGCGAAGGTCGGCTTGTTCTCCACCCGGCTCAAGTGTGCTCAGTGTGGGGCGTGGTATGGGCGTAAGACGTGGGCGTCGAACACGAAATATAAGTACACAGTCTGGCAATGCAACCACAAATATGCAGGCGAACGCCGTTGCAGCAGCGCGACTATGAAAAACGAAGATATCAAGAACGCTTTCGTCCAAGCACTCAACCAACTGATCGCCCGCCATCGCTACGAAAGCCAGCTACCGCAGATTCTTGACTCCATGTTTGATACGAGCCGTATGGAAGAACAAGCCGCCGCCTGCCAAACAAAAATCGTGGAACTCACTGAGCAGATTGAGGCACTGATTGGGCAGAACCAGCGCCACGCGCTCGACCAAGACGCCTACCAAAACAAGTACACAGAGCTCGATACTGCCTACCGTAAGACGCTCGCACGCAAAACAAGCCTAGAGGCAGATATTGCAGCGAACACCGCCAAGCACGCCGCCGTCACCACAGCCCTAGGCGATCTGGCGGGCGAACCTGTGAGCGATTTTCGCCCCGCCCAGTGGAGCGCACTCATCGACCACGCCATCGTAGACGAGGATACGATCCGATTCGTATTCCGCACCGGTGAACAGGTGAGCATGACCCTGCAAGGGTGATATTGTAGCGGTTGACGTGCACGGTTAGGTACACCTCCCAGAAATAAAGTAAGGTTAGACTTACCTAAGAAGGATGGTGTTTACGTGGACGATAGTGTAACAGATCAGGTTGTTGACGGTGAGTATGGGTCGGCGAAGGAAAAATCTGTCGCTGGCCAGAACGCGATCCGTCAACTATCGCAGCCAGTGAAAGGCAAACTGTTCGTCGCGCAGGTCTTAGCGTTCGCCTCCGGGGTGTTGGCCATTGCCCCGTATGTGGCTCTGGTGGAGCTTGGCAGAGAACTTATGCAAGACCAGGTGGACCCGTCGCGAGTGAACTGGATCGTCATACTCCTCGTCAGCGCATACATGACCCGGTTGACCTTATATTTTGTTGCATTGGGCGTGACGCATTTTATTGACCTGTCGTTGCGTAACCAGATGCGCCGGCAAATTGCCGCCCGAATGTCGACTGCTCCGCTGTCGTGGTTTACCCGCGAGGGTGAGGGGAAGATCCGCAAGACCATTCAGGATGATACAGCCACGGTGCACACAGTAATCGCGCACGGGCCGATTGAGAAACTGAACGCGATCGTCTCCCCGCTCGCCTTGTTGATGTATGCGTTTGTGGTGGATTGGCGACTCGCGTTGCTGTCGATTGCGACGATCCCGCTCTATGTGGGCATGTATGGCATGTCGATGCGTGGGATGAATGAGAAGACCGCGCAAATGGACACCAAGCTCGCTCAGGTTTCGGCAACGATGGCCGAGTTCGTTGCCGGTATCTCAGTGGTGAAAGCGTTCGGCAAGGTCGGCCAAGCACATAAAGCCTATTTAGATGCAGCTAACGAGTTTTCTAAGTTCTACCGGGCGTGGTGTATGCCGCTGGTGTCGATGTCGGTCGCCTCATTTTCGTGGGTGTCGATCCCGGTGTTGTTGATCGTGAACCTTGGCGGTGGCGCGTTGATGATGAACGCCGGTTGGGTGAGCATCTACGAGGTGATAACGACGACGTTGATCGCCTTGGTGTTGCCGGGAGCGTTGATGGCAGTCGCAACCATCGCCTGGTCGTACCAGCTCGCAGGGTCTGCGGCAGTGAGGCTGGTGAACGTCATGGAGCTACCGGCATTGCCTCAGCCAGATATGCCGCAGACGCCAAAGGGTCATGATATCGAGATTCGGGGTGTGTCGTATGCCTATGACGAGACCCAAGCGTTAGACGAGGTGAGTTTGAGCATTCCGGCAGGCACGGTGACCGCGCTGGTTGGGCCTTCGGGCGCGGGAAAGTCGACGTTGGCGAGTTTGATTGCCCGCTTCGATGATCCAGATGCTGGCACGATCACTATTGGCGGGGTTGATCTAAAGAGCATTTCCCAGGATGTGTTGTATTCGACGGTCGCATTCGTCCTGCAAAATGCACAGCTTATTCGCGACACCATTCGAAACAACATCGCTCTTGGCGCGCCAGACGCAACCTTGGATCAGGTGCGGCAGGCGGCGCGGGCGGCGCAGATCGACGAGTTCATCATGAGCCTGCCAGATGGTTACGACACTGTGTTGGGTGAGGATACCCACGTTTCGGGCGGGCAGGCAGCCCGTATCGCGATCGCCCGGGCGCTCATGGTTGATGCCCCAGTGTTGGTGCTGGATGAGGCGACGGCGATGGCGGACCCGGAATCGGAATCGAAAATCCAACAAGCTCTCTCGACTCTTGCCAAAGGCAGAACCGTGATTGTGATCGCCCACCGACTGGCCTCGATCAGGGGCGCGGATCAGATTGTCGTCATGGAACGCGGGCGCATTGCTGTGGTCGGTAAACACGACGAGCTGTTGGGTAATGCGCACTATCAGGCACTTCTTGCCCAAGGTGCATGCGAGGAGATGACACGATGAATCAACTATTGCTGCCACGCTTTAAGCGTTTGATGGAACCCGCCTCGTGGCGAGACCTCTCGGTCGGTCAAGCGTGGGGTGCGGTCTCAGGACTGTGTCACGGCTTTGCCCTGCTGACTCTGCTTCCCGCAGCAAGCGCCCTAGCGACCGGAATGCCGGTGTGGGGGCTGTCGTTTTGGGGCTGGCTCATCGCCTTGGCGGTAATCGCGATGCTGGGCGTGGGCACGGAGTTTTATGGCATGCGCACCGGCTATATCGGCGCGCTCGGGTTCATTCACGACGTACACCAAGCGGTCGGCAACAAGGTAGCCCGCCTACCGTTGGGAGTGTTTGATTCGGGTAGTTCTGGACGGCTGTCGCGCATGGTCACCCAGGAAATGATGAACTTGGGCGAGTCGGCGGCACATTTCATTTTCTCCCTCGTCCAAAAACTCTCAGCCGTGCTGGTGATCACTGTGGGCACGTGGTTCTGGGATTGGCGACTGGGACTGACCTTGACGATCGCCTTCCCGATCATGCTCGCCTTCCTTCATATCTCCCGTGTGCTTCTCGATAAGGGCAAACAGGTTTCCGAACCAGCAGAATCGGAGCTGGCGGCTCGCATGGTCGAATTCTCCACCTGCCAAGGCGCGCTGCGCTCCTGCCATGTCGCCGACGACTACCCGGCCCTTGATCGGGCATTCAAACAGGCTGACCGCAAAAGCCGCAAAGCATTGTGGATCGAAACATTAGCGAACCTGATAAACGGAATGTTCGTCCAAGCCCTTGTCGTGGTAATGATTTGGCTGACCGCCCAACTCGCCCTCGGCGGGCAGATGAATGCGTTGAACGCTGTGGTCACCATCGGCATGTGCCTGCGGTTCACCACCATGCTCCAAGACATCGGTGGCTGCATGACCGGGCTGGAAGAACGCCGCCAGCAAATGAATCACGTCGACAAGATCATGGACGCTCCCGAACTGTCCGAACCCGATGTCTCCACACCGGTGAGCGCTCCTGGTGATGTTCGTTTCGAGGACGTCGCCTTCGGCTACGATCCGGACACCCCGGTTCTTTGTGATATTTCCTTCCATGTCCCGCAAGGCGGCATGTGTGCCCTGGTTGGCCCTTCCGGCTGCGGAAAAACCACAATCGCGAGGTTGGTTGCACGTTTCTGGGATGTGCAGTCCGGCAGCGTATACGTTGGCGGGGTTGATGTGCGCGAGCAGACCACCGAAGATTTGATGCGCCAGGTGTCTCTCGTTTTCCAAGACGTCTATTTATTCAATGACACGCTCGAAGCCAACATTCGCCTTGGCAACCCAGAAGCTACCGATGAAGAAATCAGGTGGGCCGCTGACCTGTCGGGCGTGACCGAAATCGTCAACCGGCTCCCAGACGGCTGGAATTCATTGGCGGGTGCTGGCGGGCGCGCACTGTCAGGTGGGGAACGCCAACGCGTCTCTATCGCCCGCGCCTTGGTGAAGAAGGCCCCGATCGCGCTGTTCGATGAGGCCACCAGCGCGTTGGATGCGGAAAATGAAGCCAACATTGTTGCGGCGATGAACGAGCTACGCAAGCACTCCACACTGATCGTGATCGCCCACAAACTTGAAACCATTCGCCAAGCTGACCAAATCATTGTGCTCTCCCACGGTGGGCGTATCGCCCAGCGCGGGTGCCACGACGAGCTGGTCAACCAGCCAGGTCAATACCGCGATTTCTGGCAAGAGCGCATCAACGCCGCCGGATGGCAACTCGTCTAAAACACAGCACTGTTCACAATCATGAAAGGAATAACTATGTCCACACCCACGTCCTCGCGCCTAAACACGCGCGACTTCATCAATATCGGCGTCTTCACCGCTTTGATGTTTGTCATCGTGTTTGCATTCGGAATGCTCGGGTTCATTCCGGCTGCCATGTATGCCGGTTTCTTACTCTCCATTCTCGTCAACGGCACCGTGTTCGCGCTGTTTACTGCCCGCACTCCGAAGATGGGGGCATTGACAATCATGCTGATCCTCATCGAAGTCCTCTTCTTCGTAACGGGTCACTGGGTGGGAGGAATTGCGATCGCCGCTGTGTTCGGCCTGCTCGCTGACTTGGTGATCACCAAGGGGCCGAAGAGCGTGAAAGTTCGTGTCCCGCTGGCATATGCACTGTTTATCCTGCCGATCTATGTTTCCCCGTGGATTCCGCTATTTATGAACCAAGACGCATATATGTCGCAGATCGCCGAACAAATGGGTGCCGAGTATGCCGCGAAGATGGCGCAGGTTGTCACGATTCCGATTCTGTTGGGCTTCTTCGTCGTGATGCTCATCGTTGGCTGGCTTGCTGGTCTGTTGGGAACCCGGGTGGCGCGCAAACACTTTGAACGGGCCGGTCTTGTCTAAACTTCCCGACCCGCGCACGATTATCGTAGCGCTCGTCATCGTCTCCACCACGATCTACAGTGCCTACTCGCCGTGGTTCGTGTGTGCTCTGGGCGGATTCGCCGCCGTGATGCTGGCGAGCGCTACGATCAACCCCAACACGCTCGTGCGCCCGAGCTGGGTTGCCGTCTACCTGGCCACGTTTGCGGCTCTCGGCACACTCGTCTTCGTGATACCACTGGTGTGGAAGTCAACGGCCAGCGCGTTCCTCGTGCTGTTTTTGCAGTGGATGTGGCGATTCAGTGTCAGCGCAGGAATGGGAGCCTACGCGATCGGTGTGATCCGACCTGCCACCTTGCAAAAAGCACTCGCCAGCTCACGAATCCCGACCTGTTTCACGATCCCGATCTCAGTCGCGTTACGTGTGCTGCCCGTGATCGGCCACGAGGTTAAAGCGATCTCAGATGCCATGAAACTACGCGGCATGTCCGCGCTTTCCCTGCGTGCGGCCCAGTACTTCACAATCCCGCTGCTATCGACCGTGGTACGCAGCGGAGACGAACTGGCATCTGCTGCCCTTGTACGCGGACTGGGCGGAACCGCAAAGCCCACCTCAGTCACGGTCGTGAAATTCCGTGTGATCGACGCGGTCATTCTGCTCATCGTTATCAGCTTCGCGATATGGAGAATCGTCCTATGACAACAGCCCAAGCAACTGGGGTCACCTTCACCTATCGGGGAGCAGACCACCCCTCAATCAATGACGTAACCATCACCATCACACCTGGAACCGTCACCTTGCTGTGTGGTGCGTCAGGGTCGGGGAAAACCACCGCGTTGCGGCTGTTTAACGGGCTCATCCCGCACTTCCACGACGGCGACCTTACCGGAAGCGTCACAGTCGACGACATTGACGTGGCACGAGTAGATTTATCAGAGCTTGCCCACCACTGTTCGACAGTGTTTCAAAACCCGCGCACCCAGTTCTACACCACTCACGTGCGTCAAGAACTCGCCTTCGGCCCAGAAAATCTCGGCCGCGACCCGCAGGAGATCTGTGCCCGCATTGACGAGGTTGCAGCCGAGTTAGGTATCGCCGACCTGTTGGAATCCCGCGTCACACAACTGTCGGGTGGGCAGATGCAGCGCGTGGCCTGCGCCGTCGCCATGTGCAACAACACGTCGCTGATTGTCTTTGACGAGCCGACCGCGAACTTGTCCGCTGACGTTATCGACCAACTCTCCACACTCATCGCCAGGCTCAAAGCTGATGGACACACCATCATCATTGCTGAACACCGGCTAAGTTTCCTTGCTGGGATCGTCGACCGCGTTTACTGCTTCGACAAAGGCAAGATCGCCCTCACCGCAACCGGCGAAGAGTTCTACGCTACCTCGGATGAGGAGCGCAAACAGCTTGGGCTGCGATCCCTAGTGACTGTGCCTATGCCACAACTTCCGCAACCGGCAGGAGATGGGCTTGAGATTGACAACCTCACCTTCGCCTACCGCCACGGAAACACAGTCCTCAATATTAACCACGTGTTGTTTCCGGCAGGGAAAATCACGGCACTCCTTGGCCCGTGCGGTTCAGGGAAATCAACTCTGGCACGCATTGTTTGCGGACTAGAAAAAGCCAAACATGCATCCATCACACTCGGCGGACAAAAATTCACCAGCCGCGACGCCTACCTTGTGATGCAAGACCCTACCCGACAGTTGTTCTCAGATACCGTCATCGACGAAGTCACGCTCGGCACGACCAAAGCCGAAAAGCAACACATCGATGCCCACGCGATCCTTGAAGAACTCGACCTTGCCGACCACGAGGCTGATCATCCCCAAGCACTCTCTGGCGGGCAACGTCAACGTCTGGTTATTGCTACAGCACTGGCTGCGAACAAGAAAGTTTACATCTTCGACGAGCCCACATCCGGTGTTGGCTACAAGCACCTTGTCGCGATTTCCCGAGTAATGCGTAAACTCGCTGACACCGGTGCCGTCGTCATCGTCATCACCCACGATGCCGAACTCGTTACCGAGGTCGCCGATCATAGCGTCCGCCTCGATCAAATCAACGCCTGCTAACGCAAACGCTCGCTCAACCGAAAGGGAGGAAAGCGTTTCGAGGATTAACTCTGTGAGTGTTTCGTACTCTTGAGCAGTAGACGGACTTGCTTCAAGTTCGTGTTGGACAGTCCTGAAGTGCTTGATCGGTGTGGACTCATTTCGCGGGCGCAGCAAACTTCCAGCCCAAGAACCTTCGTTCTTACAGATGTAGATTGGAGCGCACTCATCGACCACGCCATCGTAGGCGAGGACGGGATCCGGTTCATTTTCAGAACCGGGAAAGAAATCACGGTCAAGCTTTGAAAAGAACGCAGGGCGCTAACATTGAATGCAAAATTGCACTCTAAAAACTTAGAATTCTTTACCTGCCATGATCTTTCGACTTATCCATAGGGATACTGCGGTCAGTACGATCGTCACGGTCAGTAGTATTCCTGCGCTGGTGAGCGGAGGCAGGGTTAAGGCTTTTGCTACCCATTCGAAGATTGCTTGTTTGTTGGAACCAACAAAGGATGATCCAGCGAATACCACGATGAATACGGCGACCAGAAAAAGCTTGGCTTTTTCCGGACCAAATTTGTAAAACAGCGGTAGCTGAATAATGGTCAACAGCAGAGTAACCGCAAAGGCAAAGCTGGCCACCAAAACAGTATTTTTCCAAGGCATCTCAACCATTAAATAGGCAAGAACACCTGTAACTGCGAAAGCCACTACCCCAAGAGCGAGTGTAATCAGAAAATTTAGATTAACGAGCTCGTTTCTACTGATAGGTCCGGCAAGAATCGTTCGGTGCACTTTGGATTCGGCATCACGAGCAAAGGTGGCCGTAAAATAAAGCATCCCAATCATGCCAAAAATAAACGGAAAGATAATCAACTGGTTTGCATAAATTCCCACAGCGCTGATCGCAACGAGCACCAAACCTAAAACAGCTATATATGTACGATTGGCAATAAGGTCTTTATAAAATGCAGCTCTCACTGATCTTCTCCTTTAATCGTATAGACCATAATGTCCTCAATCGTCGGTCTAGCAGCTTGCACACCAGCAGGAACTGCCCCGGTGCGGAGGATTACTTCTTGACCAAAATCATGACGACGGCGCCCTAATACTTGCGTGGAATCAAGCTGATTTGCTTGCTCATTGGTCAACGCTACGATTCGCCAAGAATCTAAGAGCTCATCTTTTTGTTCCATGAACTTCAACTTGCCTTCGCGGATGAAAGCCACGTAGTCAGCGGCCTTTTCAATATCGGAAACGATGTGAGACGAAAACAGAATCGAGTGAGTCGGATCTTCGATAAATTCGAGCATAATATCAAGCACCTCATCACGAATCACCGGATCCAAACCACTGGTAGCCTCATCAAAAATCAGCAAATCCGCCGCATGGGAAAGTGCCATCGCTAGCCCCAGCTTCATCCGCATTCCTCGAGAGAGTTCACCAACTTGCTTAGATGAAGCGAGATGAAAACGCTGCTGGTAACTAGCGTATGTTTGCGCATCCCAACTCTTGTACAGGCGCTTGCCGAACTCGCCAGCATTCTTAACAGTAAAACTATCTGGCAGGCTAATATCGTCAAATACCACCCCCACTCGTTCATGCGCTTGTGGGTGGTCTGCACCTGCAGGCTGCCCCAAAAGGTTTATTGTCCCGGCATCGGGGTGGGCAAGACCTAAAATCAAACGCAGCGTCGTGGATTTACCGGCACCGTTCTCGCCCACGAAACCCACAATTGCCCCCTGGGGAACTTCAAGATTAAGCGGGCCGAGCGTGAATCCCGGATACTTTTTCACTAGTCCGTTGATTTCAATCGCATTCATCGGATCCTCCTAATAAATCAATCAGCTCTTTCAGATCAGAAACAGACAAGCCAGCAACCCGAGCGGAGGCGAGGGCGGATTTCAAATAGTCTTCGACTTTTTTGCGCTGCTCTTCTTTGAGCAATTCAGTGTTTTTAGAAGCGACGAAGCTACCTCGCCCCTGTACGGAATCAATGAAACCCTCTAGCTCTAGCTCGTCATAGGCGCGCTTGGTAGTAATCACCGACACGCGAAGCTGTGATGCCAAACGCCGGATCGACGGCAGCTTGTCGCCAGGCGCTACCTGATCGTTGATTATTGCCGCCTTGAGCTGATTCTTAATCTGAGCGTAAATCGGATCAGAACTTGCATTACTAACGATGATATCCACGAACACCCCCTAGTGTTTATAGTGTACATGAACACTAGGATGAATTAAGTAGAACACTCCACATTCAGAGAAACATTTCAACACCATTGCGCTCAACAGGAAAAAGGCAGGGTCAGTAGTATTTCCGCAGGTCAGGGAAAACGCGCTATACACTCGCTAACGTTTTGACCCCCTTGGGGTGTACTCGCTAACGCAAACGCCTACTTATCATTTTCGACGTCATAGTGGAGCGGGCGACGGGAATCGAACCCGCCTCTGCAGCTTGGGAAGCTGCCATTCTACCGATGAACTACGCCCGCACGAGCGCTCAGCACCATAAGATTCTATCTATTCGCACGCCGTCGGGCAACTGTTGTTCTCCCCCAATGTTTTACAGCCCCCCCCACACCAATCCAAAACAGCCGACATGACGAACTTCTCATACATTACGCGACAACCTATGATATTTTTCAGTAGTACGCCTGGAGAACTATAAGCTCCTAGCAGGAAAAACGGATCACGAATACACAAGAAGGCGATAACGCCAGCGAAATATTCGCTACTGAGAACGCTTGGTCCATCGGCTTTCCGAACAGGAAAGAACCGCGTCGCCTCATTATTTTTCAATGGCAGACGCAAGAGAAAGTTTCCTTTCAGGGAGCTCCCCTATTTTGAGAAGAGGTGTTGAATGACGATCGAATTTACAATGGTTCAGTCGATTGGTTTCGCGGTTGTACTGTTGCTCATTGGCCGTTTTTTGCGTAGCCACATTAGCTTTCTTGAGCGTTTCGCGATCCCGTCGCCAGTGATCGGCGGCTTTCTTTTCGCGCTAATCAATCTCGTTTTCCACTACACGCAGTGGGTAACCATCACTTTCGATTCAACGCTACAGAGCTTCTTTATGATTCTGTTCTTCACGTCTATCGGCTTTGGTGCAAGCCCCATGGTCCTCAAGAAGGCCGGCCCGAAGGTTGCCATTTTCCTTTCTGTCGCCGTCGGCTTGGTGATCTTGCAGAATCTCGTTGCTCTCGGACTGGCTCCGGTTCTCCACGTTCCTGGACCGATCGCGTTGATGACAGGCTCGACGTCGATGACCGGCGGGCACGGAACCTCTGCCGGTATCGCACCTCTTGTCGAGGCAGCTGGTCTCAAAGGTGCAGAATCCGTTGCTTATACCGCAGCAACATTTGGGCTTGTGGTTGGATCGCTTATCGGTGGTCCGATCGCTGCACGCCTCATCCGTTCGAAGAATCTCGCCGATATTCATGACAAGGACAAGAAGGATTATTCCTTCCTGCGTGAAACAATGCATCCCCTTGATACTGAGCGTATGACCACCGGCTTCATCTGGCTCCTCGTTGCGATGTTCGCAGGTTCCTACATCACGGATGCCATCAACCACGTTATTCAGGGCTGGACCGCGATGGCACAGTTCCCGGCATATCTTGGCCCGATGATCTTCGGCGTCTTGGCACGTTGGCTCTCTGATCGTCGTTACGCCCGCAAGGGTGGTGTGGAAATCGTTGCACACCAGGAAATCGAAGTCATCGGAAACGTCTCTCTCAGCCTGTTCCTTGCAATGGCTTTGATGAGCGTCAAGCTATGGGATCTCGGTTCACTTGCCCTCCCACTGGTTGCTCTGCTTGCGGCACAGACCATTCTCGCATTCCTCTATGTGCGTTTTGTTACCTTCAAGGCGATGGGGTCCACCTACGACGCCGCTGTACTACTTGCTGGACATGCGGGCTTTGGCATGGGCGCAACACCAAACGGTGTAGCCAACATGGAGTCAGTGACACGCAAATTCGGGCCTTCACCGACAGCCTTCTTTGTCTTGCCGGTAGTGGGCGGAATGTTCATCGACTTTTTTAACGTCTTTATCATCACCATATTCTTGACCTTAGTGTGATGGATGCATTTTTGGGTTTTTACTCAACGTCGGCAACTTAAGAGTCATCAGTATCTGAGCATTCTCATAGAGGCGGTGAGCAATTCATTTTGAACTGCTCACCGCCTCTATCAATGTCGAGATTTCTTTCCTCACCAGAGATAAGAAATCTGGGCGCAAAAGAAGCTACTGACGACGCTGTAACTTATTAGCGAAAATTCCTCCCGCAAATCCTCCTACAGCACACAAAACGCACAAGGCCACAATCAAATACGGCCAATATGAAGCGCTATTTTGTCCACCACCGTCATGAGAATCCGGTGCGTTTGCATTAACTGAATCTGCTGGCTGCACATCTCCTGTTGCCTTGTCATCAGAAGCTGAGAATGATGATTCGGGGGACGCATCAGGAGAAACCGTCTCTTGTGAAGAAGGGCTTGCATCCCTTGCAGTACTGGAACCATCCGCCCCATTGCTGGCACCGCTCTTGCCTGAAGTACTACGATTACCAGCCGCGCCATTCGCACTAGCTGCGACATTCGCCGCACCGGCGTCGTTCACAGATCCTGCAAAAGCGGATGTTACAGGCAGAAGATTATTTTTCTGCTGAACAAACATTGACTTTGCTTTCGCTGAAGCACTTTTTTGCTGGGCCTTCCCCGCTTTTTGGTGGTTTTGAGTTGTTTGCGCAAACTTCGCAGTTTGCGCCTGCGCAGCAGAGCTACTAGGCGACCCTTTTCTTCCAACAACTGGATCGGAAGGCGTTCTTCCGCTGTGCGAAATCCGGTTAAGCTTTGCTACGAGGGCGTCAATGCTCAATTTCTTTCCAGTTGACGCCAACACTGTGGAATCTGCATTGTGATCGACGGACGAAGCCTGATCTTTGCCTGATTTTCCTGGTTTGTCTGATTTGCTTGATCCAGTATCCTGCGAGGCTGCTTTGCTGGCTACTTCGGCTTGATGTATCGCATCATCACCCACCAAGAACGTCACTGCCAAAACAGCCTCACGCTGCGTCCCATCAGACAGGTGCAATACGTACACTAAGTCCGCGGTGTAAATTCCGGGCTTAGTGAAGTACATTGCCTCGTGATCGTGAGTTGGATAAGGATAGCTAATGAACGATTTTTCGTCTTGCGAATCGAGCTTTTTCACGAAGCCGTCTTGCAGACCAAAGTTTCCGGTAAACATTTTCCCTGGTCCGGAGAAATTGCGCAGTTTCACCGTCACGCCATCAGAGGAAAGTAAACGGTAATCAACTTTTTCAGTCGAGAACCCCACCCAGGGCACGCCGTCTTCTTGCGATTCGGGCAGCACCCATACGCCCTCAGGGTATGCCTTGGCGTATTCCTCATAGCCAGGTGCATCTGCAGGAATTGTTCTTTTAGTCTTTTCAGGCACCGCAAAAGCAAAAGTTCCTGATTGACGCGCGATGACATTTGCCGGATCCGAACCATCGTTTGCAAAAACTCGCAGATCTTTTCCGTCGAATGCGGCAGCCTGATCAATATGACCGTGACGAATAATGTGGAGATTTGCTAAATCTTGAGTGGCAGCGCCCTTCGGGGCTTTCCCGCCCTGCGCATTTTCCCCTTCCAAATTTTCTCCGCCCGTAGCGGTGCCGCTGTTTCCAGCATCAGGTTTCTCTGATGAAGGCTCTTGCGGAAGTTTAATATCTGCGCACTGTCCAGGCGTATCACGTTCACAAATCATGCGCTGCAACTGGTAAATCGTTACATCCCCGACGGCGAAATAGAAATCGCGCCCAGAGTACGATTTATTCCCGGCTTTAGCGTAAGCTTCCAAATCCATTTTCACATGGTAAAAACCTGGCTGAGTGAAAATATGAGCCAGTTCTAGCCGTCCACTTTTATTGAAAAGTGTGCGAACCGGATCTGTCGCTGTATCAAAAAGCTGAGTAAATTGACCGTTTTCAACCGAGCCTAGAATATATCGACCGTTCTTTGGTCCTTCAAAGACAGCCTTGGATAAAATAACCGGCTGGTCAAGCTTATCAATCTCCATTGCTGTGGTATCCAGTGTCAAAGAACCATTAGGATCTTTAGCTCCAAGCACCCAGCGCACCCCATCATCCGTGTTTTCTCGCCTCGAATCAGGGACAAGAAATACCGGATCGTTCTTGAATACGGAACCATCTGAAGCGCTGATGGTCAGTTGCGTTTTTTGAATTTGCTTTCCGTTTTGCTCAACCGTAGCAAATTCACCTTTCATGGCAAGGGCGTCAGGTTTTTGCGGTGTTGGAAGCCAACGCGGATTTCGCACAATATCAAGCATCTGCTTTTCAGCTAGCTCAGGCGTGAGCTTGTCGGCGTCTTTTGCCACATCAGATCCATTATTTTTCTGTGGCTCGGTGTCCGGGGTTTTCCCTGCGGTGTTGCCTGCATTAGTGGCAGGAGCCTTTGTCCCCGTCGGGATTTTAATTGGATTCACACCTGTAGTTGTGCCTTGCGGCAGTCCTACTTCTTCATCTGAGCCAACGAGCCACGTAATTCGCGCCTCGGGTGAAGTAACTTCAGTATTTGGAGCCTGGGTCGGCGTGTAAGCCGCTTTCAATCCAACGTTGTAGACGCCTGCTTTGGTAAAAGTCCAGTTCCAGTGACCGTGGAAGCCTTGTTCAATACGCAGCACTTTATTTGGCTCCGTCGAATCCAAACCACGCTTTACCGCACCGCCTCCTTCAGTACGCCACACGTGAACGTTACCTGGACCGTTATCTGCAGCGATAGAAATACGAATCTCGTTCAAACGGATACCTGTTGGCTGTGCAAGCTCGTGTTCGGTATCAAAGGCTCCCACACCTGCCCAAACTGGACGCCAATTATCAATTTGTTCCTGGGGAGCATTCCACACAATATCTCCAGCTTTTCCAAGGAAAGAGTAGGCTGGATTGGTTGGAATTTGATACCGCGAAACTTCTTTTCCATCAGATACTCGTGCATCTGGAGCTAAGCGGACACAAACCGTTGAGGAATCAGGGACCACATAGCTTCCATCAACCACTGTCATCGCAAGGTTTCCACCAATTTTCGTAGCGTAAGCTGCATCGACGTGTGAATGATGCAAGAGTTTCTTTCCCGCACACACATGAGGAACCATGCCCGCACTGTCAGCAATTGCACCGGCCAGCGCGGCGGGCGAGTTGGCAGGAACCCTCAAGTTTGCTGGAACCATATCGCCGTATCCCGGGGTTCCTACTTTGTGTTCTGGCGTGTGTTGTTCACTTTCCCCGACGCCGGTACCAGAGGTTGTCGCCGCTTGTGCAATTTGGCACGGTACGAGGAGCGAAGCACTCAACGCTAGTGCGCTACCCATGACAGTAAATAAAGATGTGACTTTGGTGCCACTGTGGAGAATATCTTTCACGCTACGCATCAACTGTCCACCTTTTCTGAATGTTCTTTTGTTTCATTATCTGCAACTATGCCGTCCAATTAATCTATTTGTTGTGAAGTTTGTTCTGGCAACGTTCCCGGATTTGACGATGCCGCGCGAACTGGATTTTCTCCTGCTGGTGTTGAGGGATCTAAGCCCGAACCTGCCGTACTTTGCTCCGCTTGCTCCGCTGAACGCCGCGAATATAAACGCCATCTCAGAAGAACAAACGCCACGCCAATCAGCAGCACGATAACAACGATCGCAATGAGCGGGGTCACCGTTGCCCCTGTTTGCACAAGTTTGCCATTGGCAGCAAGTGCCGAAAGTTGTGCGGCACTGAGATCACAGAGTTCACCGTTTGGTGTACGTCCTTCATACCGCACCGTTTGGGTGAAGGCCGGGGAGTTCGACTCAATAACTGAGCCTGTAGCGTTAAACCATCGTCTGCCGATTTCCCCAAAGTTTCCAGATTCAAATACTGCAACATCTCCTGGCCCAGTGACATTTTGCAGTTGCCACGTCACTTCGCCAGTCGTGTATTTCACGAGGTCTGGATGCATCGTATTTGCGCCCACCCAGGGTACGCCGCTCACTTGTGCCGAGGAAATTACCCATATTGGTTGTCCTGCTTTTGCAACAAATTCAATACCCTTAGGGGCTTGTGTGCGTGCAGCATTACCGACACCAAAAACAAGGGTTGAAGGATCAACCCACCGCGCTGGTTGTGTTCGATCGTCTTTCACAAGCATACGGATTGCGTTTGCAGAAGCTGTAGTTCCAATATCGAAATGTCCTGAATTTGCATTCCCACTGCCACCGACGTTGAAGGTCAAAGTTCCCGTTGTACGAACAGAGGAACCCGAGCGAAGTTTCGCACTTTGTGCGATCTGCACTTTGTATGTGCCAGGTTTTGTGAAAACCCAATTGGGATGCACATGAGTATTTTGCCTGATCACATGTGAACCATATGAAACAGAAGTTCTTTGAGTTTGCGTTTTGGCTGGTACATTAACAGTGATCGGGGTTGGAATACATTCTTCGACCAGTTGAGTAACGATACCAGCCGGACTCGACGGGTGGCTCTTTGCTCCTGCGTTACCTAAAGACGAAGAACTGCCAAGAGTGGGCGCGGATTCTCGTGTTTTTGTCACATTTTTGTTGATATCAGTTATCTTCACTACGGGGTTTGCCCCGACAACACCAGCGTGTAACTTTGCGAGTTGCTCAGCATTTTTCTGCGCGACAGGGTAGGGATCAGTATCCACTGCAAACGTTAATGTGGCAGGCTCACTTACCATTTTCCCAGAAGCAGTTTCAATTTCTGCTTCAAAAGTAATTCGGTATACCCCTTTTTTCGAGAAAAGCCAGTTTGCGTGCTGATGTGCTGGCTCATTTTGTGTGATGATGGATCCCTTAGCGAGTTTCCAATCATCTGCAAGTTTCTTCATTGAGCCGAATTCGCCATTGCTCCATAAGAATACAGGTGATGGTGCATCGATCTGGGTGACCCGATACTTAATCATTTGTGGCTTGAGTCGCGCGATTGCTAATGAATCCCAGCCTGGCCACAGAATATTTGTATTTCCGTTAATGCTTTCAGGTAAGTAATATCCTGAACTTTTAATTTGTGGCAATTTCATTGTCGCACTGGTGTATTGAGCGTGGTCAACGAAGAAAACCATTCGAGCGGGATTGTGATATGTGGGTGCTCCTGGCGTGGAAACATCTTCTTTTGTCACGATAGAGATTCCGTCGCCGTTTTCTACCACAGAAAGCGCATCGGTATGTCCCGCACGTAAAATTGCGATGTTTTCTTCGATGTTTTGTTTTGCATCTGCTTGTTTGGCCTCTGCACCAATCTTTGTCGATTGTGTAGCAACAGGGCGTTGTTCAGCCTGAGCGGTGGATGCCCAAGGTGTAATCACCAGCACCAACCCCATCAAAAGGGCGCATAATATACGCCACTCAATGTTCAACCATCGCCTCGATTTTTTCAAAGCATGGCCGGATTTTTGAAACTGCACACGTGCTCCTTATTCACCTGAATCGTATAGATATATGTATAGGTTAAATAATAATCATTATCGCATTTCGGGTGAAACTCAGGAAATTAGGCAAACATAATCAGATTTCAATGAAATATGAGTAAGAATGAAAACGTGCGTTAAATTTTCATATTGGCCGTCTATATATTTATTAAGCGCAAGAAAGAAAATCTGAGTCAGTAAAGCGTGTTTTGAGGCTTATAGGCTAAGATGTGTTGGTTTTGGTTTAGTAGGTTTCGTACCAGGTGCTGTTGTGGTAGAAGTCGGTCCAGTTCACTGCGGTGCCCCCATTGCTCGATGTGTTCTTAGGGGCTGGCTTGGTGGTTGGCGCGTTCGAATAGGTGAGCCTACCAGGCCACGCGTTGTGCCTGCTTTGGCGACATGCCGACCTAAGACGTGTATCTTGGAACAGGCAATCAAAAAGACAAGTTTGTGTGAGAGGGAGATCCCGTCTACAAGCACAACGTAATGGATCTCGTTGATGAGCGAGGATGTTGGCCAAAGCTGCCAAAACTGTTGGCTACGCCACCGCAACGTACGAGCCTTAGCTCCATCTGGCCCATAAGCCGAAATGACATTCCATTTATTCAGGACAGAAAAAGGTGGCAGTACATAGCAAAGCCATGTACTGCCACCTTTATTACGAGAGCTTACTTTTCTCCAAAGATCTTATCCTTCACGCGCTGTGCGCCTTCTTTCACTGTGGCAGCAGCTTCCTCAAGCTTGTCCTGCGAATCAGCAAGAAATTCCTTGATTTTACCTTCGCCCTGATCAGCTTTTCCTTCGGCTGCCAGATCCTTATCGTCAGTGAGGTTGCCGAGAGCCTCTTTCGCCTTACCACCAAGCTCTGTTGCTTTTGCGTCAGCCTTTTCTTCGAATCCCATGGTTCCTCCATTCGGTTGCTGTCACTTCCAGCCTACGGTCCGAAGGTGATACATGCATCAAGGTTCGCGTTAAGAGCAATTTGTGGATCTCTGCCACTACAGGGCGTCAATATCAACGCCACGAGTCTCGCGCGCGAAAAGATAAACTGCTCCCCCGATAATCAACACACAAGCAAAAATTAAAAATGCCGGAACGACAGCTGCCCGTAATTCGGCTCCACTCGCCTGGCCAACACCAATGAGTCCGCCGAAGAGCAATGGCCCCACTACTTTCGCCGTCGCGCCAAGACCATAACTCAAACCAAGCCCAGTGCCACGGACTGCGGTAGGAAACTGTTCAGCACCGAATACATTAAGAATTCCGAACGCTCCGTCTCCAAACAGCATCGCGATGATGATTCCTGCTGTGAACCACCACCATGCGGCGGGCGCGGTGGACGTAGCCGCACCCGCCGCAAGAGCGCACCCACATCCGCCGAGGAAACCGAAACTCATCATCACGGCCCGCCGTCCGATACGATCAGCGAGCCATGCAGCAGACAAGCGCCCGCACAGATCACCCAATGACAAAAGCATGAAAATGAGGGCGACTGAATGCACGTCCCGTCCGAACCCCTCGTGGAGCACTGTCTGACCCCATGACTGGATTGTGAAAGAGCCGAGAATGAAACAGAATGTGCCGACCGAGACAATGAGGACTTGCCGACCGTGGAAACGCCACAGCTGCGCGTACGGGCCAGCATAAACGGGGCCATTGGAGTTCTCCAAGGAGTCTGTCTGTTGTCCTGCGTTCACAGGGAGATGGACTCCTGAGCCAACAGACTGAACCAGTCGATCATCACGATTTCCTGAGTGAAGGACGGAACCATGTTCCACGTGAAACGGAATATCGGGCATGAAAGCCCATTTCAACGCCCGCTGCGCCTCTCCATAACGCCCCTGCGAGATAAGGAACTTAGGCGACTCCGGAACAAGCAGTAACCACACTAAAAGAAAAATTGGAAAGCCGCCAACTGCCAGCATAAGCCGCCAGTTGTCACCCGCAGCTGCCTGAAGAACCCCGCCAAGAAACAAACCTGCTGGGATAAAAACTGAGCTTAATCCTGCCAATATGCCACGACGTCGGGACGGCACGAATTCGGCAACGTAGGGAATCGACACAATATTCAATCCGCCCACTCCTGCACCAACTGCGATACGTAACACTGCAAGGAGAGCCCAGCCACGGTGAGGAACAAAGATCGAAAGAATGGTGAAGAATGAAAGTAGGCTAATACACCACGCCATACAGCGACGTCGCCCGAGAGAATCCGCAAGCCTGCCCCATAAAATTGCACCAAGCACCGTACCTAGGCCAGAGCACGCGAGGATAATACCCGCCTGAAAACCGTTGAGACTCCATTCACGACTCAACAACGCAACCACAAAGCCGATAAGAAACATATCGAAAAACTCAGCGATATTCGCAATGATCACTAAAGCAATCAAGCTCAGTTGATTTCGATGGAGGCGGGTGTTGTCGAAGGACGTATTCATGAGCGTTTGTGCATTTTGTGTGGGTGTGGGTGTGGCCCCCACCCAAACCTCCTGGTCCTGTTACCAGGACTAGGAAATGGTTTGTGTGGGGGCCACACCCTGAAGTTTAATGACGGCAGTGTCTTACTCTCCCACACCCTCACGAGTGCAGTACCATCAGCGCTGGTAGGCTTAGCTTCCGGGTTCGGAATGGGACCGGGCGGATCCCTACCGCTATCGCCACCGTCAAAACACGCGGACTAACACCACCACACACCCCCAAGAGTGTGTGTGTCTGGTGGTCCAGAATTGTATAGAAGACGCGAGAATCAATTATTAACATTGTTTACTTGTAGGTGGTTGGCCATTAGTACCAGTCAGCTCCACCCGTTACCGGGCTTCCACGTCTGGCCTATCAACCCCATCATCTCTAGGGGACCTCACACACCACAAAGGGGTGTCTGGAAACCTTATCTTAAAGCAGGCTTCCCGCTTAGATGCTTTCAGCGGTTATCCCTTCCGAACGTAGCCAACCAGCCATGCTCCTGGCGGAACAACTGGCACACCAGAGGTTCGTCCATCCCGGTCCTCTCGTACTAGGGACAGCCCTTTTCAAGTTTCCTACGCGCGCAGAGGATAGGGACCGAACTGTCTCACGACGTTCTGAACCCAGCTCGCGTGCCGCTTTAATGGGCGAACAGCCCAACCCTTGGGACCTACTCCAGCCCCAGGATGCGACGAGCCGACATCGAGGTGCCAAACCATGCCGTCGATATGAACTCTTGGGCAGGATCAGCCTGTTATCCCCGGGGTACCTTTTATCCGTTGAGCGACGGCGCTTCCACAAGCCACCGCCGGATCACTAGTTCCTGCTTTCGCACCTGCTCGACCTGTCAGTCTCACAGTCAAGCTCCCTTGTACACTTACACTCGCCACCTGATTACCAACCAGGCTGAGGGAACCTTTGAGCGCCTCCGTTACATTTTAGGAGGCAACCGCCCCAGTTAAACTACCCACCAGGCACTGTCCCTGAACCAGATCATGGTCCAAGGTTAGACATCCAGCACAACCAGAGTGGTATTTCAACAACGACTCCACACACACTAGCGTGCATGCTTCACAGTCTCCCACCTATCCTACACAAGCCGTACCAAACACCAATACCAAGCTATAGTAAAGGTCCCGGGGTCTTTCCGTCCTTCTGCGCGTAACGAGCATCTTTACTCGTAATGCAATTTCACCGAGTTCGCGGTTGAGACAGTGGAGAAGTCGTTACGCCATTCGTGCAGGTCGGAACTTACCCGACAAGGAATTTCGCTACCTTAGGATGGTTATAGTTACCACCGCCGTTTACTGGGGCTTAAATTCACAGCCTCGACACCGAAATGTCTCACCGTTCCTCTTAACCTTCCAGCACCGGGCAGGCGTCAGTCCGTATACATCCACTTACGTGTTCGCACGGACCTGTGTTTTTGATAAACAGTCGCTTCTCCCTGGTTTCTGCGGCCATCACCCCTAGCCAGAAAAAGGCTTCAAGGATCAGGCCCCCCTTCTTCCGAAGTTACGGGGGCATTTTGCCGAGTTCCTTAACCACGATTCTCTCGAACGCCTTAGCATACTCTGCTCGACTACCTGTGTCGGTTTAGGGTACGGGCGGCTCGGACCTCGCGTCGAGGCTTTTCTAGGCAGCACAGGATCACTCTACTTCCCCAAAAATAATGGGTCATCATCCAGCCTCACCCTACACGTCCCCCGGATTTACCTAGGAAACAGGCTGCACTGTTAAACGTGGCAAGCCATTAGCCACGCGGAAGCTACCACTCTGCGTCACCCCTGTTAACACGCTTACCTACACACAAGTTCAGATCCCACGCTCACCAACACCAGACTCCCGAAAGAGACCAGCACGGATCGGATGGTTAGTATCACAAGCTTCAGCATTGGACGGTCCTTCGCCGGTACCGGAATAACAACCGGTTGCCCATCGACTACGCCTGTCGGCCTCGCCTTAGGACCCGACTAACCCAGGGCGGAACAACCTGGCCCTGGAACCCTTAGTCATTCGGCGGACGGGATTCCCACCCGTCATTCGCTACTCATGCCTGCATTCTCACTCGTACGAAATCCACAACCAGTTACCTGTGCTGCTTCACCTCACGCACGACGCTCCCCTACCCAAACAAAAAAAGTTTGCCACGGTTTCGGCGGTGTACTTAGCCCCGCTACATTGTCGGCGCAGAATCACTTGACCAGTGAGCTATTACGCACTCTTTCAAGGATGGCTGCTTCTAAGCCAACCTCCTGGTTGTCACAGCAACTCCACATCCTTTCCCACTTAGCACACGCTTAGGGGCCTTAACCGGCGGTCTGGGCTGTTTCCCTCTCGACTACGGAGCTTATCCCCCGCAGTCTCACTGCCGCGCTGAACTTAATGGCATTCGGAGTTTGGCTGACGTCAGTACCCGGGTAAGGGCCATCAGCCATCCAGTCGCTCTACCTCCACCAAGCAACACGCGACGCTGCACCTAAATGCATTTCGGGGAGAACCAGCTATCACGGAGTTTGATTGGCCTTTCACCCCTACCCACAGCTCATCCCCTCCATTTTCAACTGAAGTGGGTTCGCGCCTCCACACGCTCTTACACGTGCTTCACACTGGCCATGGGTAGATCACCCCGCTTCGGGTCTAGAACATGCAACTACAACGCATTTTAAAACTCGCTTTCGCTACGGCTACCCCACACGGGTTAACCTCGCTACATGCCACTAACTCGCAGGCTCATTCTTCAAAAGGCACGCCATCACCCCCACCAAGAAGGCTCTGACGGATTGTAAGCGTCCGGTTTCAGGTACTATTTCACTCCCCTCCCGGGGTACTTTTCACCATTCCCTCACGGTACTTATCCACTATCGGTCACACAGAGTATTTAGGCTTACCCAGTGGTCTGGGCAGATTCACACGAGATTCCACGAGCCCCGTGCTACTCGGGAACACCACAACGAGCCAGCAACATTTCATCTACAGGACTCTCACCCTCTACGGTATTGCTTCCCAACAACTTCGACTATGCCACCAGTTTCTCACTCGCCAAGAGAACGTCGGTCCTCTCCAGCAGGTCCCACAACCCCGATCATGCAACACCCGACGGCTATCACACACAACCGGTTTAACCTCATCCGCTTTCGCTCGCCACTACTCACAGAATATCTTTTCCTCCGGGTACTAAGATGTTTCACTTCCCCGAGTTACCCCCAACTACCCTATACATTCAGGCAGCGGTCACCAGAAACAACTCTGGCCAGGTTTCCCCATTCGGACACCCTCGGATCACAGCTCGTTCGCCAACTCCCCGAGGCTTATCGCAGGCAACAACGTCCTTCATCGGCTCCATGTGCCAAGGCATCCACCGAACGCCCTTGAACACTTACAAAAAACCAAAAGATGCTCGCGTCCACTATACAATTCTCAACCACCACACCAACACCACAACAACAACCACCAACACGGCAATCATCATCACAGGCAGCACAGGTGTTACCCCAGAACCCAACAGCATGCCAGCTTCCCATTCCACTAGAAAACCCAACCCCCACAAAAACATGAAGGCTCTCCCCAAACATCAACAAAAACAGGAAGAAAAGGCTCCTTAGAAAGGAGGTGATCCAGCCGCACCTTCCGGTACGGCTACCTTGTTACGACTTCGTCCCAATCGCCAATCCCACCTTCGACCGCTCCCCCCAAAAGGTTAGGCCACGGGCTTCGGGTGTTACCAACTTTCGTGACGTGACGGGCGGTGTGTACAAGGCCCGAGAACGTATTCACCGCAGCGTTGCTGATCTGCGATTACTAGCGACTCCGACTTCATGGGGTCGAGTTGCAGACCCCAATCCGAACTGAGACTGGCTTTAAGGGATTCGCTCACCCTCACAGGATCGCAACCCTCTGTACCAGCCATTGTAGCATGCGTGAAGCCCAAGACATAAGGGGCATGATGATTTGACGTCATCCCCACCTTCCTCCGAGTTAACCCCGGCAGTCTCTCGTGAGTCCCCACCATAACGTGCTGGCAACACAAGACAAGGGTTGCGCTCGTTGCGGGACTTAACCCAACATCTCACGACACGAGCTGACGACAACCATGCACCACCTGTACACCAGTCCGAAGACTCACACATCTCTGCATGATCCCGGTGCATGTCAAGCCTTGGTAAGGTTCTTCGCGTTGCATCGAATTAATCCGCATGCTCCGCCGCTTGTGCGGGCCCCCGTCAATTCCTTTGAGTTTTAGCCTTGCGGCCGTACTCCCCAGGCGGGGCACTTAATGCGTTAGCTACGGCGCAGAACCCATGGAAAAGGCCCCACACCTAGTGCCCAACGTTTACGGCATGGACTACCAGGGTATCTAATCCTGTTCGCTCCCCATGCTTTCGCTCCTCAGCGTCAGTAACGGCCCAGTAACCTGCCTTCGCCATCGGTGTTCCTCCTGATATCTGCGCATTCCACCGCTACACCAGGAATTCCAGCTACCCCTACCGCACTCTAGTCTGCCCGTACCCACTGCAGCCCCGGAGTTAAGCCCCGATCTTTCACAGCAGACGCGACAAACCGCCTACGAGCTCTTTACGCCCAATAATTCCGGACAACGCTCGCGCCCTACGTATTACCGCGGCTGCTGGCACGTAGTTAGCCGGCGCTTATTCAACACCTACCGTCACTCACGCTTCTTCAGTGTTAAAAGGAGTTTACAACCCGAAAGCCTTCATCCCCCACGCGGCGTCGCTGCATCAGACTTGCGTCCATTGTGCAATATTCCCCACTGCTGCCTCCCGTAGGAGTCTGGGCCGTATCTCAGTCCCAATGTGGCCGGTCACCCTCTCAGGCCGGCTACCCGTCGACGCCTTGGTAGGCCATCACCCCACCAACAAGCTGATAGGCCGCGAGCCCATCCCCCACCAGAAAACCCTTTCCAACACCCACCATGCGGCAGACGCAGAATATTCAGTATTAGACCCAGTTTCCCAGGCTTATCCCAAAGAAGGGGGCAGGTTACTCACGTATTACTCACCCGTTCGCCACTAATCCACCAAAAGCAAGCTCCCAGCTTCATCGTTCGACTTGCATGTGTTAAGCACGCCGCCAGCGTTCGTCCTGAGCCAGGATCAAACTCTCCAAACAAAAACCAAAACCACAAAACAAATGCGGCCCCAATCAATAATCCAGAAAGCCCAAACAGGCCCCAAAAAACCAGACAAACTGGCATAAAAAACAGCCCAACCAAACCCACAAAAGGCCCAGCCAGACCAAACAAAAACCAACCCAAACCAAACACACAAAATGCTCAATCCAGGCCAGACATAAAAAGCTGACACACTATTGAGATCTCAAACAACACACTCACCCCCGACAACCAGCCCCACAAACAAGACCAGCCCCCGAAGAAGCAACCAAGCCAGCCTACCACAAACCCCAGAAACCAGTCAAACCAGAAACCAGAACCCGCCAGAAAACCAGCACCACCAGAAACCCACACGCTCCCGGCGACAGGTAAATACTCTAGACCCCCACACACCCCACGTCAAAACAAAACAACGTGACCCACCCCACCACCACCCAAAACCCCCACCACACCAACAAAAAACCCACCAGAGACCCACCACACACACCCACCACTTGACACCACACACCACCCCACCCAACACCCACAAAACCCCACCACACAAACAAAAACCCAGGCCACAACCCAGGTTTTTGCCTGACCTCCAGAAAGATATTTTTATCAGCGCAGTGTCACGCTGAGATGACCATTGATTAGTGCAGTGACAATAGATTTGGGGTGGTAGCAGATAGACGAAGGTGGGGCCGGCTCAGAGCCGGCCCCACCTTTTGCTTAGCAGCAGCGCGCTTGGACGTTGTTCTCGTCCCAGTCCGCGCGATCCCGCCAGAATTCACGTTTCGTCATCGGAGGATGGTCAGGATGACACCGCGCATGACGTTCGAGGTAGCGGTCGTAAGCCGCCTCACCCGTAAAGGAGCGCCACATGTAGCCTATTTTCTTTAACCCCTCACGGAGTCTTGGCAATGCTTCACCCATCACTTCACCTTCCTCTTGACGAAACAGTAGCACTGATATCAGTGGCCGTGCGGCTTCTTGATGCCAGGAATCAGATCCGGATCGCCAACCACTGCGTACTCAGCCTCGATCTTCTTCTCAAGCTTCGATGCCACGAGCTGAGTCGGAGCGAAGAAGTTCGACTCTTGGAACGGATCCTCAGAGTTGGTGAAGCGCTTGGTTGAGATGGTCTTCCAGACGCGGATCGCTGCACACACCACAACGAAGCCAACAGCGAGGACGAATACGATCGACAACGTGCCCTGGATGAAGGTGTTGCGAATAACAGCCTCAGTATCCTCGATAGCCTTCGGATCGGTCAGCGTCGGCAGAAGGGCACGTGCCTGGCGCCACTGCTCCCAGTAGCCAATCTTCGCGTCGGTGGAGAAGATCTTCTCGAACGAAGCCGCGAAGGTCACCACGAGGTCGAAGAGGAACGGAATCAGCGGAATCCAGATGTACTTCACGAAGCCCTTGCGTGCCACCACAACGACACAGATCAGGAGCGCGAGAGCAGCGATCAACTGGTTCGCAATACCGAAGAGTGGGTAGAGAGTCTGGATGCCACCACGCGGATCCGTGACACCCATCAGGAGCAACGAGCCCCACGAAGCGACCACGACGGCGGTGGAGAACCATGCGCCGAACTTCCAGTTAGGATCGTGGAACTTCGGCCAGATTCCACCCAAAGCTTCCGAGACCTGGAAGCGTGCCACACGGGTCACGGCGTCCACAGCCGAGAGAATGAAGAGAGCCTCGAACATAATTGCGAAGTGGTACCAGAAACCCATCATCGCAGTGCCGCCACCGACCTTGTGGAGGATGTTCGACATTGCGACGGCGAGGGTTGGCGCACCACCTGTACGCGAGACGACGTGCGGTTCGCCGACGTCCTGGGCAACCTGCTTGAGGGCTGCAGCACCTTCAACAGTCATCTCGTTGCCGTCCTTGTCGAAGGTGTGCCACACTGGGTTGATCTTCTCACCCTTGGTGGTGGTCACGCCGAGGTTATGAACAGCGACGTTCGTGATTTCTTCACGGTTCGCCTTCGTCTTATCGCCGTCGGGAGTGTACTGCTGGACGACGGCGGTGCCGGCCAGCTTATCGACAGTGCTTGCGGAGGTGTTCATGCCAAAGTAGATGCCCTGGTTGAGCGACGCTGCAGCAGCGAGAGCCATGATTGCCACGAAGGATTCCATGAGCATTCCGCCGTAACCGATCATGCGGGCCTGGGATTCCTTCTGAATCATCTTCGGGGTGGTTCCTGACGACACGGTTGCGTGCATACCCGACAGAGCGCCACAAGCGATCGTAATGAAGAGGAACGGGAAGAGCGTTCCAGCAAACACTGGTCCATCAGTGTTGGTGGCAAACTCAGTCACGGCCGGCATTTCGAGGGTGGGGCGAACCCACACAATACCGAGAGCGAGGATGGCAATGGTGCCAACCTTCATGAAGGTTGAGAGGTAGTCACGCGGGGTCAGGAGAACCCACACAGGAAGAACTGCGGCAAAGAAGCCGTAGATCACCATGACAATCACGAGGGTGGTCGGTGACACGTGCAGGTATGCACCCAGCGACGACTCTGCGACGTAACGTCCACCAATAATGCAGATCACCAAGCCGATGCAGCCAGCGATCGACACTTCGGTGATTCGACCCGGCGAAATGTAACGCAGCCACAGACCCATGCAGATCGCGAGCGGGATGGTCATGCCGACGGAGAAGACACCCCAGGGGGACTCTGCGAGGGCATTGACACACACCATCGCGAGAACGGCGAGGACGATCATGAGCATGACCAGAACGGCGACAGTTGCAACTGCGCCACCGATCTTGCCGATTTCATCCTGAGCCATCTTGCCGAGCGAGCGGCCGCCACGGCGCATGGAGAAGAAGAGGACCAGCATGTCCTGAACAGCACCGGCGACGAGCACACCGAAGATGATCCACAAAGTACCCGGCAGGTAACCCATCTGAGCTGCGAGAACGGGGCCGACAAGCGGGCCAGCGCCTGCAATTGCAGCGAAGTGGTGGCCGTAAAGAACCACGCGATTAGTGGGGTCATAATCGCGACCGTTGTTGATTCGCTCAGCCGGTGTGGCGTTGCGATCATCCGGGATCATGATCTTCTTTTGGATATAAAGGGCGTAGAAGCGGTAACCGATCATATAGGTACAGATCGACGTGATCACGAACCAGATCGAGTTCACCTCTTCTCCACGAATAATTGCGAGCATTGCCCAGCCCGTAGCACCAAGAAGGGAGATGGCCACCCAGAGGGCGATCTTGGCGGGAGTCCACTTGTTGTGGGGCTTCACGCCGACGGGAACGCCTTCCTTATTACGGATGACGTACTTCTCTTCTTCCGGTGTGTAGGTGGGAACTTCAGTTGTTGACACGGGTTCCTCCGATCCACATTGATCGCGCGGGATTGCGCTTATGGGCGCGCATTCCGGTTCCCAACTTGGGGACATTAACCGGAGGAAAACGCGTCCACCTCGAACGCATCCATACTAGGCATGTGGCCCAACTGACATTCAACACAGATAGACAACAAGGTGGTGACATCGGTCACGTTGCACGTTTTTTCTTTTCTTTTCTTTAAAGAAAAAGTAAAAAACCCCAGCGTTACACTATTTTTACAAAGTTTTCTCAACCTTTGCGTGACCGAGCCGCTCACCGACATCGGTCGAAAAATCTACGCAAAATGTACGGGGAGACGGTGTCCCACTTGTGAAGCACAAAGCTGTCACATGTTGGCGACACCGCCCCCCGTCAATTCCTCTACACTCCTACGCCGCAGTTGGAGCGAGGGCCTCGTCTGCAGGAAGACCGGCTCGTCGAGAAAGGCGGACTTTCGAAGCGAACAATGAAATTCCAAATGCCACTACCGTCCACAACACAAGAACCAGCACCGTGCGACCCACAATGCCATCCACTCCCGAACCAGCAATCATGGAACGGAATGCGAGCTGCGTATCACTCATCGGCAGGAGCGGATGTACCCACCGGAAGAATGCCGGAGCAGTTTCGATAGGGAAGGTGGCACCCATCGTGGTGATTTGCAGACACAACAACACAATTGACAGGAAACGTCCACGGAAAGCAAAAGCTGCCACACACGCCTGATTCACCGCCATGAAACAGATCGATGACAAGATCGCCAACGCCGTCAGGCCGGCAATATTGACTGCATGGAGCTCGCCCATCCAGTTGACGATCACCATCATCAGTGTCGCTTGAACAATCGCAATCAAAGTAGCAGTCACAGCCGGCCGCATGACAGCAGCAACCCATCGCTTCGGCCCCATATCCTTATCCAAGGCAGGAAGCACAAGGAAGAGGGCGATTGTGCCGATCCACAGCGCCAGCGACATGAACATCGGGGTGAAGCCCGCGCCGTCATTGGCAACACTGTGCGAACGGATCGGATCAACCTTGACAATACTTGACGCGGTATCCGCGACAGTGTTGCGCTCGGTCTGTGTCAGATCGGGGATCTTCGAGACCCCTTGCGACAGTCCATCAGCAAGTTTCGTTGATCCATTGCTGATTTGTGATGCACCAGATTGAGCTTTATTCGCCCCCTCGGCGAGCGTGGAGGCGCCGTTAGCGGCGTCCGACGTTCCCCGAGCTAAAGCTCCGACGCCGTTCGCAAGTTCCGTAGCTGAACCAGCAGCACGCGCTGACCCCGACTTCAACTTCTCCAAACCGCTTGAGAGCGTACCCGCACCTGAGTTCAGACGCGAAGCCCCCTCCCTGAGAACGCCGACACCTTCCTTGAGAACAGGCATTGTTCCATTGAGCTGCCCCAGGCCACCGTGGAGTTGGTCGGCACCTGAACGCAATTCACCAGATTTATTTGTCAGCTCAGACACGCCGAGGCGCAGAGCATTCAACGCACCCGCAAGGGTCGTTTGATCAGTCGAGCGAAAATCTCCAACAGAATCTGCAATCTGCTGGACTCCCCCACCCAACTTGGCAGCTCCAAACGCAAGCTGGTCAGCACCAGCGGATAGCTTCTTTACGCCGTCGCCCGCAGCTGTAGCACCGGCAGAGAGCTTGTTTGCACCTTGTTCCAGAGCAGATGCACCTATACCCGCTTGCGTAATCCCCACTTGGAGTTTCTTGGCACCAGCAAGCAACTCATCAATACCCTCAGTGAGTGCGCCCAGTTGGCTCATTCCCTTCCCAGCTTCAGCAAGTCCTTGGGCAAGCTGAGTTGAGCCGGTTCGAAGTTCCCCACTCTTCGCTGCAAGTTGCGAAACGCCAGCACACACTGGACTCTTGTCCGCAGTTAACTGGCAAAGCTTTGCAAGTTTATCGACACCACCGGCGTAGTCGTTCACGCCCTTTTGTAAAGTAGCGCTCCCGTGAACTGCTTGGGCGAGCTTCGAGGTATCGATGCCGTGAACACCTGCTGAGAGTTTTTCTACCCCTGCAACCAAAGCATCGCTTCCCTTAGCAAGAGTCTCTTCACCGTCACCGTTAATACCAGCCGAAAGTTTTTGAGAACCCTCCGCAAGACTTTGCGCACCCCCAGCAAGAGTTTGCGGACCATCCACTAAAGAAGCCGAAAGTTGCCCAATCCCTGCTTGAAGGGCTGCGATACCACCCGCCAAAGATTTTGACGCAGAAGAAGGATCCGACGCGGAAAAATCATTTGCAGTTCCGATACCTGCCTTGAGCCGGGAAAGCGCTTGAGGTAACGACGGTTTATCCCCTCCGACAATCGAGTTGTTATAGATCTTTAACACCCCCACGCCAACGCGGCTTACACCGTCGGTATAGGTATGCACGCCACTAGCAAGAGCATGGGATCCATCGGCTAATTTCCCAACGCCAGAGGCGAGTTCGCTCGTTTTCCCGTTCAATTTGCCAGTACCGGTTGTGAGTTGCCCGGCTCCATCAGCAAGTTGCGATGCACCACGCGACGCTTGCACGATACCGCCGTCCAGCTTGTCTACACCGACAGCGAGCTGCGCGGAACCGTCTGCCGCTTTCTTCGTACCGTTGCGCAATACTGTCAACCCATTTTCGAGCTTGACGGAGCCACGAGCAAGATCGCCAACCCCGACGGTGAGGCGCCCAGCGCCGTCGGCAAGTGTGGAAGCCCCCTTGCTCGCATCCGCCATGCCACCACGGATTTCATCAATGCTGAGCAGGACGCGTCCTAGAATTCGGTTCGCACCTCGAGCGTTGATACGCTCAGTCATCTGAGAGGCAACAGACTTAGCCAACGTTCCAGCCAAATAATTCACACCGTCGTCGGTCACGAGACGCAGCTGCTGACGAGAGGCCGTCGCCAGGTCTTTTCCACCCACACGCGCAACCTCACGCGTGAATCCCGATGGAATGTAGAGGATAGCTCGCACACCTTCACGTGTCATTTCACGTTCAGCGTCAGCCTTACTCATCTTTTTCCAGGTGAATCCCACTTCTTCACCCGCTTTGGGCTCAATGAGTGCTTGGGTGAGTTCCTTACCGAGATCCAGCTCCTCACTCTTTCCCGTGATGAGTGTAGCGGTGTAGGGGTGGTCTTCATTCACGACCGCAGCCACGATCTTGTCAAGACGATGAGTAGGGTTTTGGTACGTCATCGTCAGCAATCCTGCGTAAAGTAGCGGAATCACAAAAACCGCGATCAACACAATCGCTGTGGCCAAACGAGGCCCCTTCATCCGGGTCATCATGAGTGAATTTCTCCTAGTTTCGATTAACTAGCAAACACGATACGCCCCTGTATCCAATCGTTTCAATACACCTATGTATCAAGTGATGGGATAGACTTTGCTCCCGGGGGTGATCTGACCTCACCCCGGCGTTGCAGCGCGCATATTGCCCCGACGTCAGGAAATACATGAAGGAGACAAGGTGGCCGAATCTGCCAGAAAAAGTGCAATGGAGCGGCTTCTCGAGGGCACACTATCTGAGCGGCGCCTCCACACTCGAATGCGTCTACTCAAAGCCGGTGAAGAATTGATCGCTTCTCACGGGATACTTGGCACCTCAGTAGGCGACATCACGAAAAAGGCCGGATTTACGCGTGGAGCGTTCTATTCCAACTTCCGCGACATGGATCATTTCGTTCAGACCCTGGCAAGTGAGCAGTGGGAACGTATTCTTCATGCGCTTTCCGATGCTTTCGACTCCCCGGCGCACACCCACACCGGATCACACGCCGACGACGCCGAAACGCTGGCTCGCCTGGCAGAACTCGGCCAACGTATCGTCGAGGCGATCCCGCTAACTCGGGAAACGTCGCTCCTTCTGACAGAGTTTTCAACCTATCTGGCACGTTCAGAAAATAAGGACACCCCGCTTCGAGCAGGCGCAGACACTTTTGCTCGACAACTCGCTGAGGTCATTGATACTCGACTGGCAGCAATTGGCCGACGAACGACACTGTCAACTGCCGATACCGTCCAAGTTATTTTGGCGATGGCTGAACGCTCGATCACCCAAGCGCTGACGCGTGGGAAATCGAACTACACGGAACTCCTTGTGCGAACGCTTCCTGAAATTTTGGTTCGGCTCACCCAGCCGAGTGCCGAGCAATCGCCTCAGCAATAAATGGCCTGAGCGACTCCTTGACGCGCTCCCACGAGCGCGTACCAAGTCCAGCAAGCCACCCGTGGAATGTGCCAGGAAAGGCATGCAACTGAACGTTTGCCCCGGCGTCGGCGAGAGACAGATACCAAGCGATTCCTTCGTCACGCAGGGTATCGACCGGATTAACAGCGATCCACACCGGAGGAAATTCCTCGCTCACCTGCGTCACTTCTGGCTCAATGACACTGCGATCACAAAGAGAACCGAAATACGCGTCCCAAGAGAATTGGGCAGCCTGAGCACTCCACGTCACGGCATCAGCGTATGTGTTAAAAGACGGTGTATCCATGCGCGGGCTCAGACACGGCTCAAGTGCAATCACGCCCGCGAGTGTACTCAATTCCTCCTCACTTAACCGAGCAAGAAGCTGACGAATCATGCCAGAACCAGCTGAGTCGCCGTAGAGGATAATCGGCACATCAGGCCATTCACCACGCACATATCGCAACGTCGCCACTGTGTCCTCAAGTCCTGCGGGGTGAGGATAATCGGGAGCGAGCGCGTAATCAGGCGCCGCAGTCACAAGTGTTTTTTCGCCGTCAGGCCACAGATCGTCACCAAATTCCTTGATGAGTTCGCAGCATCGCTCGTCCTCAAATTTTGCGCGACCTGCCACATACCCGCCACCATGGATCACAAATAAGACTGCACCGGGGGCAACGCCCTGACGCGTGATCACACGCAATTCAACTTCGCGTCCCGTCGGTTGGGAGTCGTGAGGTTCGCCGACGGCTGGCGGAAGCGTCATGCTGGGCACAGCACGTTGCTCACGGCTAAAGCCGTGGGGCATCGTCGGTTCAACATAGGCGGCTTCACTCGCCTTCCGCCAAGCACGAATGTCAGAGTTGACCGACGGCGGATTCGCTTCCACAAGCGCCACTAATTCGCGATCCAGATACGGTTTCGCCTGGCCAGCAATGTTCATCATCTTGCTTCTCCCCTCAGATACGCTGAAACTGCACCGCGCCGGTGATATTAACGATTTTCTACGGCGTTAACAAACCACTGTGTGATCGACGTAGGATGCGTAATCCCTGTTCCGACGACGACGGCGAAGGCACCGGCCTCCATAACCGCCGCAGCGTCGGCAGGCGTGTGTACACGACCCTCGCACAACACGGGTACCTCAGGGAACGCCTCAACCATTTGGCGCAAAAGCTCAAAATCTGGCCCATGAGACTTCTCGCGTTCGCCTGTATAACCAGCCAAAGTCGTGGAAATAATGTCGGAACCAGCTTCAACCGCCATGACTGCATCGTCGAAGGAACCACAGTCGGCCATCACCAGTGTGCCGTCATCGTGAAGAGCAGCGACGGTTTCGCCGTATGTGCGACCATCGGGACGCGGGCGGCGGGTAGCGTCAATCGCGACGATATCGGAACCGGCAAGGCGGCAGGCGCGCGCGTGATGAAGTGTCGGAGTGATGAAAACGCCGTCGTGCCCTTCTTTCCACAGTCCGATGACGGGAATTTCTACGCGACCTTTAATCGCTGAAATATCGGCAAGACCCTGGCATCGAATCGCCGCAGCACCGCCGATTTCGGCAGCACGGGCAATCTGAGCCATCGTTTCCGGATTGCGCATGGGCTCACCCGGGTATGCCTGGACGGACACAACAAGTTTGCCTCGAAGCTGTTCAATAAGCGGATTCATGATTCCTCGATTCTGGCCAAAGACCGGCGATTATTGTTGACGGAAGAAGTGCTAGAGCGAATGATGGTCACGCGATCTGGCAATGAAGTTGTGATACGCACCCAGGAGTGGCGCATCGTCGCCAAGTTCACCGCCGACAATGGGAACGCATGAAACCCCGTCCATCGCCCCAGCGGCATACCCGGCGCGAAGGCTATCCCACCATTCCTCACCATTTTTGTTTGCCACAGAACCTGACACGACGATGATGTTCGGATCGATGCAGTTCGCCAGGGAGGATAGAACCTCGCCGACGGCGTAGGCAGACTCAGTGAAGCAAGAGCGAGCAAGTTCATCACCGGCGTCGGCGCGCATACGCAACTGAGCACCGTCGGCAACCTTTTCGACGTCGGAGCGTTGGTTGTACCAGGCGGCAAGTCCTGAGCCTGAAGCGAAGGCTTCCAGATGTCCACTGCGCCCGCACGAGCAGGGCACACCCGCGCCGAAGTGATGGTGGACGTGTCCGAAATGCCCTGCAAGATTGTGAGCACCGAAACTGATCTCGCCATTGTCGATCACTGCTCCGCCGATGCCGGTGCCAACGGCAATCGAGGCGACAATGCCGCAGCCTCGACCTGCACCCATCGTTGCTTCACCTAAACCGTGAGCGTGAACGTCGTTGATAATCCAGACAGGAACACCCGTGGCATGGCGGAGAAGACCACCGAGTGGCGTACCGCTCCATCCAGGCAAAGTGTCAGTGGCCGAAATGATCGCGCCTGTTTCTGGATCGACAACACCCGCACTAGCGATAGCTACACCAACACACGAATGCTCGACAACCAGCGATTGCGTCAGTTCGACGAGGCGACGCGCCAGATCTGCTCCGCCTTTGGGAGCCTCCGTTGGCATGACGCCTCGGGCAACAGTGGTCAGGTCCGAGCGGGTGAGGGGAGCATGAGAGGAATCAGGGTGCGAGTGTGAATGAGCGAATACCGCCCAGCCAACTTTTGTCCCGCCGATGTCGAGCGCGAGTACCCGCCCGTTAATCTGACTCATCTTTGCTATCCCCCTTGTGTGTGATGTGTGGGGGTGGACTCACGCCCACCCCCACACGAACGAATCACGCAAGCAATCCTGCTTCGCGGAGCTTTGCCGATACCCATTCGTAGTTCTCGCCTTCGAGTGGGAGAACCGGGGTAGGCATTTCGTTGGTTTCAAAAACGCCCAGTGCCTTCAGGGCAGCCTTGAAAGCGCCAACACCTGCTCCGAAACCTGCCACGCCCTTGACGAACACCATCGTCATCAGGTCAGCAAGACGATCCTGCTCAGCCTTGACGGTGGGCCAATCGCCTGCCTGGGCGGCCTTCCACATACGCACGTAACCATCAGGATCGACGTTTGCCAGGCCCGGAACCGAGCCGTCAGCACCGCCAAGCAGCGCGCCGTCAACCACGACCTCGTGACCAGTGAGCAGCTGGAGCGGATGCCCGGCAGCTTCGTTCATGCGAACGAGCCAACGGAAGGAAACATCATCGCCCGAAGAGTCCTTCACGCCCGAAAGGATCCCCTCAGAGGCCAGGCGCATGATGAACTGCGGGGAAAGCTTCCAGTGTACGCACACCGGGATGTCGTAGGCCCAGATCGGCAGGTCAGTTGCCTCGTGGAGTGCCTTGAAATGACGGTAGACGTCTTCTTCACCCTGGAGCACGTAGAACGGAGCGGTGGCAACGATACCATCGACGCCGAACTTCTCAGCCTGCTTAATGTGCTCGATCACGCGCTCAGTTTCAGTGTCGATGACACCGGCAAGAACCGGAACACGGCCAGCGACAATGCGCGTCGCCTCGCGCAGAATTTCCTCACGGCGAGCCGACGTCGAGAACGCGACCTCACCTGTGGAACCCAACACGAACAGGCCGTCGATTCCCGCCTCGATCATGCGATTGATGGAACGCTCGAGTGAAACAACATCGAGTTTTGTGTTCTTGAGCGGAATTGCCAGCGGAGGTACAACGCCGCTGATTGGCTTTGTCATTGCTCTTTCTCCTTAAAGAGTGGGGTGAAGTAGCGACGGGGCTGCACCAAGGAGCTTCTTGGTGTAGTCGTCTTGGGGGTTGGCGAGGAGCTCGTGAGCGGGCCCCTCCTCCACGATCTGACCGTGGTTCATCACCGCAATACGATCCGAGATGTACCGAACAGTCTGAATATCGTGCGAGATAAAGACCATCGCAAGGCCCAGCTCCTTCTTCAAGTCCATTAGAAGGTTGAGAATCTGGGCGCGAACCGACACATCGAGTGCCGAGGTCGGCTCGTCAGCGATGATTGCCTTCGGTTCGAGCGCAAGTGCGCGAGCAATTGCTACGCGCTGGCGCTGTCCACCGGAAAGTTGACCCGGAAGCGCATCCAGTGCCGACGTCGGCAATCCGACGACGGAAATCAACTCTCGTACGCGAGCAGCGCGTGACGTTTCGTCACCAATACCGTGTACACGCAACGGGTCAGCGAGCTGGTCAGATACTGTCATACGCGGATTGAGGGCAGTGGCGGGATCTTGGAAGACGACGGAGATGACGCGGCCGATCTTACGACGGTCTGCAGCACTTCGTTTCGTCACCTCCTCGCCGTTGAAGAACACTTGGCCTGAAGTTGCCGGCTGAAGACCGATCATCACGTTGGCCATTGTGGACTTACCAGAACCCGATTCGCCCACGATACCAACGGTCTGACCAGGCATCACCTGGATATTGACGCCGCGCACAGCGCGAACCTTGTTGGGGTGGAAAATCGAGCCTGTACGCGTCCGGAATGTCACTTCCACATTGCGTAAATCAATGATTGGAGTGGTCATCGTGCGTCCTCCATTTCGTTGGCTGCCAACGTTGCTGCGACAGCGGCGTCGGCATTATCGGTCACCCCAGGCTTCGGCGGGATTGCCGCATAGACGTGGTGGCTACCCACCTGAGTGAGGACTGGGCGAATATCTTCACCGTAGCCCGGGTGCGACGAACGCGGAGCGAAACGGTCGCCGTCGGGGAAGTCCTTCGGGCTCGGCACAGTGCCAGGCACTTGGTGCAAGCGGCCAGAACCGGCCTCAATCGACAGCACAGCACCGAGAAGACCGCGGGTGTACTCGTGTGTCGGGTGAATAAGCAACTCCGACGTCGGCGCCTGCTCCACTACCTGGCCTGCATACATCACCGTGATCTTGTGGGCGACCTCTGCAACCAACGCGAGATCGTGGGAAACGAAGACCATGGCAAAGCCGAGCTTCTCGCGCAGTGAGTTGAGCAGCTCAACCACCTGCTTCTGGACAGTCACATCGAGAGCCGTTGTGGGCTCGTCGGCGATGATGAGCTTCGGATCGCGGGTCAGTGCCATTGCGATGAGCACGCGCTGACGTTGTCCTCCAGAAAGCTCGTGTGGGTATGACTCAAGCGTTCGCTTGGGGTCCAGGCCCACCAGTTCCAGGAGCTCCTCTGCCGAGCGAGTTCCTCCACGCGACGTGAGCTGCTTCATCTGAGTTTTGATCAGCATGGCCGGATTAAGCGAAGACAAGGCGTCCTGGTAAATCATGGCCAGTTCGTTACCCAAGAGCTTCTGACGCTCGTCTGGCTTCATCTTGAGCAAGTCCTTGCCCTGGTAAAGAATTTCGCCCTCAAACTTCGCACGCGGATCAATCAGACCCATGATGGTCAGAGCGGTGATCGACTTGCCACATCCAGATTCACCCACAAGGCCCATCGTCTCGTTCGGCGAAACCGAAAACGACACGTTATCGACGACGGCGACATCACCGTGACGCGGGAACCGGATCGACAGGTTCTTCACCTCAAGCAGCGGAGTCTTGTTTGGATCGTATTGGAAGCGATCAGTGCGCCGGGATTCTATTGCAGCGAGTTGGTCCAGTCGCGATTGGAGCGAGGCGCCTTGCGCTTCGTATGCCTTGCGCGGGTCAAGGAGAAGACGGTCAGCTTCGCGGTCGGAATTCTTTGATACGAGTTCCACCGCTACCGACGACGGCGAGGCCACCATTGCATCGGTGATACCTTCAGACAAAATGTTGAGGCAGAGCACAGTAATCATGATCAGCACGCCGGGGAAGAAGGCCGTCCACCAGTAGCCCAGGAGGACCGAGAGGTTCGAGGAGGCTTCGGACAAAACGTTGCCCCAGGTTGGAACCATGGTGGCCTGCAGGCCAGAGCCAATGAACGTCAAGGATGCTTCCAAGATGATCGCATCTGCAACGAGGACCGTTGCGAACACAAGAACCGGAGCGGCGGTGTTACGAGCCACATGGCGCACAAGGATCCACGGAGCGCGCGCACCAGCCACAACAACTGCACGCACGTAGTCTTCACCATATGCCGACATCACGTTTGCGCGAACGATACGTGCCAGCTGCGGTATGTAGACGAAAGCGATCGAGCAGATAATCACCGTCACCAAGCCCCAGACATTCTTTGCATCGAAGATGCGTGAGAAAACAAGGACGGTCACAGCAGCCATTGCGATTCCCGGCACAGCCATGATGATGTCAAGGATTCGCATAATCACTTCGGAAATCGACTTGCGCACAACTGCCGCAATCGAGCCGATGATCGTACCGATGATAAGAGCGATGAGCATGGCGAAGATGCCGATCGCGAAGGAGTAGATTCCACCGTTGAGGATACGGGAGAACACATCACGCCCAGCGTGATCGGTTCCAAACCAGAATTGGCCCGACGGCGGCTGCCACTTTTGGCCAACAGGAGTTGCCGGATCGTAAGGAGAAATCGGGAAAAGGTAGGCAATCACGGAGATCGTTGCGACGATTGCGAGCACAACCATCGAGATACGAGCGCCAAGCGACATATTCGAAATACGCAAGAAACGCGTGTTCTTTGCCGTTACCTTGTCAAGCTTGTCTTTTTTGGTCATCATTTTCCCTCACACCGACCTAATACGCGGGTTAATGAGCAGATAGAGCACGTCCACAATCACGTTCACCACGATGAACGACACTGCAACCACAAGAGCTCCACCCTGAACCAGGCTCACCCAGTTTTGTTGGATGCCCTTGATCAGGAGCTGGCCCATTCCGTTAATTCCGAAGATGATCTCAATGACCACGGCACCACCCATGAGGTAGCCAACTCGCAAGCCGAGAACCGTGACCGGCGTAATCAGTGCGTTACGCAGAACGTTGCGGGAAATCACCACAGCCTTAGGGATTCCGGCGCCCAATGCAGTACGCACATAATCGCGGTCGAGTTCCTCCACCATCGAGGTTCGGACAACTCGGGTCATTTGACCGATCACTGGAACCGCGAGCGCAACTGATGGCAAGAGCAATCGCTGGAACCAACCACTAAAATCAACCGACATTGCCGGTAGAGCGCCCGAAACAGGCAGGGTGCCGACAAAGGCAATGACGAGCAATGCTGCAAGCCAGAATGACGGGGTACCAATAAAGATCACCGACAACACACGAATGAGTTGATCGGGCCAACGATCACGGTACAGAGCAGCAAGGACTCCGAGCGGGAAGGCAAAGAGCACAGCGATGATCAGACCGAGGAAGGTCAGCTGCAATGTGACGGGAAGTGCCTGGGCAACCCAGTCAGAAACGTGGTTTGCTCCGCCGACGCCATAGGTTCCAAGATCACCCTGCACCATTCCCGCGAGGTAGCGGAAGTACTGCACGAAGAACGGATCATTGAGACCGTTGGCATTTCGGTATGCCTCAAGAGCATCCGGGGTCGCCGTCTCACCAAGTGCCGAGTAAGCAGGATCAATCGGTGACAGAGACATGATGAAGAAGACAAGGAACGACACACCGACCACCATGATCGGAAAGGCCAAGATGCGCCGCCCTAAAAGCCTGAGAAGGTTATTCACTTAATTACTCCTTGACCGCAGGAGGGACATGGCCGAGGGGCGGGCAGGATGGCCCGCCCCTCGGGCTCACATGGTATTGCGGCTTACTTAAGGCCGACGCCGATGGTCTGCAGACCAGTTGCTGCAATCGGCTTGAAACCGGTGATCTTTCCTTCGTTCCATGCGGTGAGCATGTTGCGGTGGAAGAGCGGGTAGGTCACTGCCTGTTCAGAGAGCAGATCCTGGGCTTCGCCCCACTTGGCCTTGGCGTCATCGCCAGTGGCTTCGTTTGCGGCCTTGATGATCTCCTGGAGCTTGCCCCACGAGGCAGGATCTGATTGCTTCCAGTGCGAACGCTTCTGAGTCCAGACATTGTCTGCATTCCACCATTCGATGATGATGCCAGGATCGACGCCAAATACCGACGGATCGCCGGGTGCAAGGACAACATCATAGGTGGGGTTGTCGATATCGGTGACGTTTGCGTAAACATCGGCGGATGCCATGGTCTTCACGGCAACCTTGACACCAATAGCCTCAAGATCCTGCTTGATTTGCGGGATGAGGTTGGTGACCCACGGATGATCTGTTGTGGTCAGGGTGATGGAGAGATCCTTCACGCCATTCTTTGCCAGAAGTTCCTTTGCCTTGTTGGCATCGTAGTTGAACTGAACCTTGGCCTTCTTGTACGAGGGGTTTGCCTCCGGCAGGAAGGAGGTAGCCGGCTTTGCCTGGCCGTCCATCGCTGTGTCAACAAGCTTCTGGGTGTCGATTGCGTAGTGGAGAGCCTGACGCACTTCCGCCTTATCGAACGGAGCCTTGGCGGTGTTGAACATCAGGAACGGGTTGCCATAACCCGGAACTGCTTCAACCTTCCAGCCGGCGCCTTCGAGCTGTGCCTTTGCCGACGCCGGAACTGCTTCCATCGCGTCGATGGTGCCGCCGACCGCAGCTGAGAGGCGTGCCGAATCATCCTTGAGGGCCTGGTACTTGAGCTCTCCAACGGTTGCCTTCTTGTCGCCGTTGTAGTTCGGGTTTGGAACGAGCTTCACTTCGGTGGGGGTGACCGAGTCGTACATGTACGGGCCAGTTCCCACTGGCTTCGCCTTCAGCGCATCTTCATCGGATCCGTCCGGAACAACCTTGACTGAGACGAAACGAGCCTTGATGTTCTCGAAGGGGTACTTGAGCTTGACGGTGATGGTCTTGTCATCCTTGGCGTTGACCGAATCAACGAAACCGAAGAACTGCTTGTAGATTGACTTATCTGCAGTTGCGCGCTTGTACGAGGAGATCACATCCTTCGAGGTGACATCCTTGCCGTCAGAGAACTTTGCACCGTCACGCAGCGTGATCTCGTACTCGGTGTCGGACACCTTCTTCGGATCTCCAGCCGCAAGAGCTGCGCGCGTGGAGTAATCGGACATGTCGAATTCGTACAGTCCTTCAAGCACTGACCAGTTCACACCCATGGCGAGAGCAGAGGTGGTAATTGGTCCGTAATCAGTGGTCTCGTATGCGGCGCCGACAGTGATGGCACCGGTTGCCTTGCCGTCGGAACCTGCTGTTGAGCCACTCTTCGAGGTGCCGCCGCCACAGGCTGACAGCGCGAGTGCCGTTGCTGCAAGAACGGCGGAAGCCTGAGCCATACGCTTTGTGATACGCATAGGTTTCTTTTCCTCTCCATTGAGTCTGACGGAGACATCCTCCATCACGTATACTCAGCGTATGTTGTCTGACAAATCTTTGCAAGCTAGGATCGATGCAATTTCGACCACGTCCTCAGAACGCAACGCACAGCAGACCTCATCTCAGAATCGGTCAACGGCGACTATGGATTCCATCAAGGCCTACATCTTGTCCCATCGTCTCCAACCAGGGGATCCCCTCCCCACCGAAGCTGAGCTGTGTGGCTACCTCGGCGTCTCGCGTTCTTCTGTGCGCGAGGCCCTCAGGAAACTTGAGGCGCTCGACATCATCGGGGTGCGGCAAGGCTGCGGCACCTTCGTCGGCGAAATGTCGCTTCAGCCCCTGGTGAACACACTCGTTCTACGTAACGCGCTCGAAAATACCGACACTGAACGCGGACGCAACGCACTGTCCGACGTCGTGGCGACTAGGCGCGCACTCGATCGTGGGATTGCGTCTGATCTTGTGCAGGCGCTGGCTGGTACACACAACCCTGAACTCCACGACATCGTCGTCAAAATGGAAGAGAAAGCAACGAAAGGTGAGCGTTATCTTGACGAAGATATCGCCTTCCACTCGACTCTCATCGAAACCGTGGGTAATGAGCTACTTTCCCAGCTGACGTCTGCAATGTGGCTGGTACATCAAGCGATTATTCCTCAGCTCTCCACTCCGTCGAGTCCAGAGCTTCTTCACACGGCACGCGCTCATGCGATCATGCTTGAGGCAGCCGAGGCAGGAGACGTCAATGCGTATCTCGAAGCACTCGAGGCACATTACGCTCCACTTCAGGAACTCGTTGAAGAGGATCTTCCGCACGCCTAGGAGGGCGCCGGTTTAGAACCGGCGTCCGTCCTCGTCCGTCATTCTCATGCGGGTATGCCAGATTTCTCCTTCGCGCTCGAATACCACGACACAATCATTACCGATCCATACGGCATCGCAGTAACCGAAGGCACCTGGTGAAAAACGGGTCAGAACCTGTGAGTGCCATTGCGCGTGGCCAGGTGAAACCCTGACCACCTCGCCGTTTTCGCGCGCTTGAGTCGAACCGGGATGGATGAAGAGATCGCCGAGTTGCTTCGCGTTGCAGCCAGGATCAGCAAGCCGAAGCTCTTGAGGAGCCGTGAAATTCACGCCGTTGTGTGAACGCGCCATAAAACGCACACCTGAGCCGCGACCAACGAAACCTTGAACTCGGAAATTCGCCCATACTTCGCCGTCAACGACAGCCAGCGTACACTCGTCAAGCAGTGCCGCATCGGCCATGATTGGCGAACTGACCTGGACAATTTCTGTGCCGACGAAGTGAACGATCAGTATGCCAGTGCGCTCACCCCACCGGCACACGTAGGGAACAAGCACCTTGCCATCGAATTCGATTGTTGAGCCGGAGGTTGCAAACACGGCGTCCGCGCCGGTTTCGCCATAAAGTTCGGCGGAAATATTTCGGTGTGCAAGGTTGTGCAGGTTCTGCCCAAATGCCACCCATGGCTGCAGCTGTTCGCCTCCGCTCACGGATTCGAAATATCCCACCGACGTCGTCGTGCCGTAAGCGACGAAGAGACCAGCCGACGTTGCACAGATACACGAATCTGACGCAATCGGAACGGGCATGTCGAGCCGCGTCGGCGCAGACCATGTGTCAGTTGTGCATGGCGAGGTCATATGAGCAATCCAGTTTGGATTCGGAAGGTCTGAGGCGAGAGTCGTGCCAATGAAATCTGCGCCTGAGCCGCTTGACGGGGCAGGTCGGACATCGAATAGGAGATGGACAGTTCCCTGGTGAACAGCAAGGGCAGGGATGCGCAATTCCCCTACCCCCTGCCACGGCGCGGCAATGACATGCGGCTCCTGGATAAGTTCAAATTCCACCTTCGGTTCCCTTCACTTCACAAAAATTGTCGGCACGGAAAACTACGTGCGTCCGTATATGCATACGGTATGCGCCATTGGGGCGCGTTTATTCAATCGAATGGTGTCTATTCCACAGAGATGCGAGGGCATAGGCTCCACCTGACGCCACAAAAGCCAACGGAACAATCCAGAGTAGCGCACCCGCAAGTTCCCATGCCATGACCGCGCCGAAGATCCACCCATTTTGGACAATGCCAAGCACTGCAGCACCGAAAATCAGTGCCACCGGCGCAGCAGGAATACCGCAGGCGATTGCAATGGCCGCACCGACGCCAGCGCCAACAGCAAGCGAGGGCGTAAGCACACCACCGTCGGCGCCAGAGCCAAGCAGGATCGACGTCGCAATCATTTTCGCCGCAGCCAAGCCAAGAAACAACCAGATCGTGCCTACTCCCGTATAGCCGTCTTGCACAATATCCATGCCATTACCAGCAATCTGAGGGAACGGGTAAGCCAGGCAAGCGGCAACAAGCGAGGCAACTGCGATCGTTACCGGCAGACGCCACGTGGGCGGCGGACGGAATTTCTTGCACGCCTGAACGCATATTTGGAAAACAACACCAATTGCTGCGCACGTGGGCACCGCCAGAAGAGCAAAGATGACATACACCCACGAAAATTCCAGATCAGGGAAGCGGTAAATCGTCCCTGACCCGACAACCGGACGTGCCACCAACATCGAGATCACACACATCGCGCCTGCGCCTGCCAATGACTTCAGGCTCAGGCGATGCAAAAGCAGTTCGAGAGTAAAAACCACTCCGGCGATGGGCACGTTATAGACCGCGCACAATCCCGCACCCGCCGCGCACGCAAGAGCGAGCTGTGAATCGGCGTCGGACATTCCCACTAGACGCGAGAGTTGTTCAGTTGCTGCACTTGAGGCTTGTCGAGGCGCGGCTTCACGACCAATGGGCGCACCTGTGGCAACAACCAAAATTTGGGTGAAGGCATCGGCGACTGGCCGCCAAAACCCCATCGAGCGCCCTGTGGCCAACGCTGAATCGACGGTGATCACCGGCCCCCGACGGCGAAGCGTCCACCAGGCGCAACCAGCCAGTGTTCCCCCGACGACGGGGACAAGGAGACGTCGGTACAACGGCGCCCCATCGACGTCGCCGGAAATCGTTCCCGCGTGAACACCAAACGCAAAACCTTGCACGAAGTGGAGCACTAACGTCATCAGGGCGGCGAAAAGACCGGCAGCAACACCGCCGAGCACAATGACAAATGCCCAGCGCGCAGCGCGGCTTCGCAAAGTTAAGGAAAGGCTCACACGAAAACCATACGTTCCCTGTACCGAAAGTGGAAAGAAATAGCGTAGGCTCATCGCGGTATATCACCTGGAAGGAGCAACCATGGCCGACGAATCGAATGAGCTCAAGCGTGGGCTTGAAGCGCGCCACCTCAATATGATCGCCATCGGCGGAGCAATCGGCACAGGTTTGCTCGTCGCCTCAGGCGCAACGATTTCTCAGGCGGGGCCGGGTGGCGCCCTCGTTGCCTATGTAGCAATCGGATTCATGGTTTACCTACTGATGCAGTCGCTGGGCGAAATGGCAACCTACTTGCCGGTATCAGGGTCATTCGGAGAGTACGCCGGCAGATTTGTGTCGCGCTCCTTTGGCTTCGCTAATGGCTGGAACTACTGGTTTAACTGGGCGATCACCTTAGCTGCAGAACTCGTAGCCGCTGCGATCGTGATGCAATATTGGTTCCCAAGCGTCCCTGGCTGGGTATGGTCGGGAGCATTTCTCGCAATACTCTTTATCGTCAACGCGGTGTCAGTTCGCGGGTACGGCGAGAGCGAATTCTGGCTCGCGGCCATCAAAGTGACCACCGTGATCGTCTTCCTCGTGCTGGGCGTCCTGATGATTTTCGGTGTCATGGGAGGGAAAAGCCCCGGATTTTCAAACTGGACAGCCGGAGACGCGCCTTTCGCTGGTGGGTTCACCTCGATCCTTGCTGTGTTCATGATCGCCGGATTCTCCTTCCAGGGAACCGAAATGCTGGGCATCGCCGCAGGTGAAACCAAGGACCCGGAGAAGAACGTCCCCAAGGCAATCAAATCTGTGTTCTGGCGTATCTTGCTTTTCTACGTCTTTGCGATTGCTGTGATTGGCTTCCTGGTGCCACACACCGATCCCACACTTCTGAACCCTAATGGCGACGTAACACTCTCGCCGTTCACTCTAGTTTTCTCGCGAGCAGGCATCGCTGCTGCAGCAGCGATCATGAACGCGGTGATTTTGACTGCCGTGCTTTCCGCTGGAAATTCGGGTTTGTATGTTTCCACACGAATGCTCTATGCGCTCGCTGAGGCGGGCCAAGCGCCAAAGATTTTCACGCGTGTGAACTCCCGCGGCGTGCCGATGCCCGCCTTGCTTGCAACCACCGCTGTGGGTGCGATCGGCTTTGTCCTCTCCCTGGTCGGCAACGGGGTGGCGTACACCTGGTTGGTTAACGCCTCCGGGCTTGCCGGCTTCATCACGTGGATGGGAATTGCGTGGAGCCACTACAAGTTCCGTCGCGCTTTCGTTGCGCAAGGACACGACGTCAGCGAGCTTCCTTTCCGCGCGCGCTGGTTCCCTTTCGGACCGATCGTTGCACTGGTGATGTGTGCAGTGGTGATCGTTGGGCAAAACGTCGAGGCCCTTACGGGACACTCGTCGTTCTACGTGCTGCTGTCCTCCTATATCGGGCTTCCGTTGTTCCTCGGCCTGTGGTGGGGGCACAAGATCGTCACCCGTTCTCCGGCAATTCAGCCTGCCGACGCTGATCTGTCACGTCACCACTGAGTTATCGTTTTCGTGTTGTCTTTGTTTGCGCGTTCACAATCTTCGACTGGATCTGACATCAGGGTGGACATTGGGTGCGCCGGAATGCTGACATCGCTCTGCGCCTGATGCGATTCACACTCGTCCCGCATCAACGTATGTCCGCGTTCGGTCTCTTCAACGCATGTGATATCCTTTCGTTCTCAATGACTCAGATTGATTACCCGCACTCACCGCCTACGCATGAGTATTGGAATCGATTATTACGCCTGGGGTGAAGAATGACAGAAAAAATCCCCTGCAGGTGGATATCGCGTCTCATGCGCGTAGAGTGTGCATAGTCGAGCACCCACCTGGGTGCGAAAGGAGAATCTCATGGGAAACATTATTGGCACGATTATTTTTGGTGCAGTGATTGGTGTTCTCGCACGCTTCTTTAAGAAGGGCGATGAAGGCATTGGCGCTCTGTGGACCGTCTTGCTCGGCATCGTTGGTGTGGTTGTTGGAAACCTGCTTCTGTCCGCTTTCGGTTACCCCGCTAACACCCCGGGCATCGACTGGATCCGCTGGGTCGTATGCACGATTGCTGCAATGCTTGCTATCGGCGCATATCTCGGCATCACCGGTCGGAAGAACTGACACATCTGTTCTGTTGAGTTCGGGCGCCTCCAATGGAGGCGCCCGAACTTTCTATTTTCACAAACTTCTCTTCTCACAAATGCAACACCACATCTGGCAGAGAATACGGGAAGGGCCGAAGGCTTCGCCTTCGGCCCTTCTATCGCGATTACCGAGGTCACTACTCTCGGCAAGAACCGATTGGGCGGCCATCCACGCATTTGGCCGCCCAATCAGAAACGGTAAGGCTACTTGACGGGGCACAACTCCCTTTCACATTTACCGCTATTCACTTGTCCGCTAAGCGGATCATCCAGGAGGAGAAAACTCGACTCCTTCGCGATATGACCAGTATGGACAACGAACCTTGGAATAGAACTCTTCAATACTGGGAATTTTCTGTTAGTTCAACATTCTCCCTTTTCTCATCATGAGTGAAAAATTGTGCTCACTATGAGTCAATCAGAAGGAAATTCGACCATTTTCGTCCCGATCGAAGAACGGCGTCTTTTTCCACATCACAGGAGTGATGCCCACAGAGCGCGCCACAATCCACCACAAGATTTCAATCAACACGGCGCCCAGAATTCCAAATGCCGCACCAGTAAACATCATTGCTGTGTTGGAGGAATCTAATGAGAAGAACCACTGAGCCGGCCCCCAGAAGAAGAACACACTGTATCCAACCAACGGCAAGACGATGAGCGTCACTTTCCACCATGTCCATGGACGAGCGACACAGGCAAGCACCCACGTCGAGGCAATGATGAGCGCGAGGAGAGCTGCTGTTGATTCTTTGATGTGATTTTCTGGCACATTCCACCCGCCTGAGGTCACGAGGTAGGTAGTAAATGACACCGCGCCAACAATAAATCCAGCCGGGAGGGCAAACCGGATCGTCCTCTTCACAAAGCCATCGCGCGCGCGCGAGTTATTTGGCGGAAGCGAGAGGATGAAGGCCGGGATACCAATTGTGAACCATCCGGTGATCGACACATGGATCGGCATAAACGGGTACGGAACTTGTGCAAGCACTACGAGAATCGCCAGCATTGCTGAATAGATTGTCTTTGTCAGGAAGAGATTTGCGACGCGTTCAATATTGCCAATGACACGACGCCCCTCTGCGACGACGTATGGCAGCGTCGCGAACTTATCATCCAGAAGCACGATCTTAGCCACAGAACGTGTTGCCGAGGCTCCTGATCCCATCGCAACGCCAATGTCGGCATCCTTGAGGGCGAGAACATCGTTGACACCATCGCCGGTCATCGCCACAGTATGTCCCCGAGATTGGAGGGCTTTGACCATCGCCTGCTTTTGATCTGGACGCACACGACCAAAGACGCGATTTTCGTTGACAACCTCCGTGAATTCGTCGTCCGCGATCTCTCGTGCGTCCACTGTTATCCCTGCGTCATATCCCAGACGCGAGGTCACAGCACCCACTGAACGTGCATTGTCTCCGGAAATCACCTTCACTTCGACATCTTGCCGAGCGAAGTAGTCGAGGGTGTCACCGGCGTCGGGACGAATCTTCTGCACGAAGGTGATCAAAGCGACTGGCTGAAGATTGCCCGGCGCATTCTCAGACGTTACTGACACAGATGCACGTCCAACGAGAAGCACACGCAAGCCGGTATCGCCGAGTTCAGTTGCACGGGCTTCCACATCAGTTCCAGGCGCTAAGACATCAGGAGCACCCATTACCCAGTGTTCTCCATTTGCAAAGCTCACGCCGCTCCACTTTTTGGCAGAGGTAAAGGGCTGACGCTCAGCGACCGCCCACAGCGATGTTGGCGTTCCCAACTCGTCAGCAACTGCCTTCATGGTGACATTAGGATCAGGATCCGATGCGGCAAGCTGAGCAAGTCCCTCACGTGCCGTCGTTTCATCAATCTGCCCAACGATTTCAAAATCACCGAACTCAAGGGTGTTTTGCGTCAATGTGCCTGTTTTATCAGCGCAGACAACATCGACTCGCGCCAATCCCTCGATCGCAGGCAATTCCTGCACCAAACACTTGCGCATTCCCAGTCGGATCACTCCAAGCGCAAATGCCGTAGTCGTGATCAGCACTAGTCCTTCCGGAACCATCGGAACCAGCGCTCCAGCAATACGCAACACCACATCGGAGTAGTTGTGAGACCCCGGCTGACGAATCTGTGAGATCACGATGAGAATCCCCACCGGGATCAACACCCAGGTGATGATCTTCAGAATTTGATTGATCCCTGCCTGGAGTTGGGACTTTGCGAGGGAATACTTCGATGCCTCAGCGGTAAGTTTCGCCGCATAGGAATCCGAGCCAACTTTCGTCACGACGTAATCGCCAGATCCTGAAACCACGAAACTGCCGGACATGACAGTATCGCCCGGACCTTTATGTACCGGATCTGATTCTCCCGTGAGCATCGACTCATCAACGTCGAGGTATTGCGACTCGCACACTTCGCCATCGACCACGATCTGAGCTCCGGCACCGATGTGCAGAACGTCATCCAGAACAATTTCACTTTGCTCAACCTCAACGAGCTTGCCGTCTCGCCAGGCTTGGGGACGTTCTTCACCAAGAATGGAAAGCTCCGAAAGGGTTTTACGTGCGCGCAGCTCTTGGATAATGCCAACCACAGAGTTGACCACGATCAGGCCACCGAAAGTCGCCTGGATCCAGTGTCCGGTGGTGAGAACGATAACGAACAACACTCCGAGGATTGCGTTGATCCTGGTAAAAACGTTTGTCCGGATAATATCCCACGTCGTTTTTCCAGCACTCGGCGGCAGTATGTTGCGCCGCCCGTCCGCTAGACGCTCATCCACTTCAGCCTTACTCAGACCTAATACAGTCTTCATACACTCCCTTTCGTCTTCCACTCACCCTACCGCGTGGCTCTGACAAAAAATCTCAGCCACAAGTCGGATTTCTCAAATCGCGTCATTTCGCTGGTCAATTCAGCCACGAATCGCCGAGCAATTTGGGCGGATGCGTATGCGCCCAGATAGTATTGGCTTGGCACAATTCCAACTACATGAAAAGAAGTGTTCACAGATGAAGAAGATTTTTGCGGCCGCTTGCGTGTCGCTGATCGCTTTAGCCGGTTGCTCGTCCACCCCGACGGCGAGCACTTCCAGTGCTCCAGCTGACGATGCAGTCAAACTCGATGGCACCTACAACTCGGTTGAAGATCTCCACAAGGCCGTCGTTGATGCCGGCTACAAGTGTGATGCCTACTCCAACAAGCAAAAGCAAAAGGACGAATCCGGCAAAGAAGTCGAGATGGAGATCGGCTACAACAAGGCGACGTGCAACGGTATGGACATCCTGACTGTGACGGCGAACCGCGGTTCAAACTCTGCCGATGTTCACCTTGCTCAGGAAGCAACACCGAAGGGTGAGAAGATCTATTTCCTGACCGGCGATAACTGGAACGTGCGCGGCGAAAAAGCTGATCTGGAAAAAATCGCTCAGAAAATGAAGGGTGAAATCCAGGAAGTCGAAGGTGCCATGTCACCTGAGCCTGCAGCGAAGTAACTCGCTCACTCACATCACACCCAAAGGTTTTCCCTGGACTCTTACTTTTCGTTAAGAGGCCAGGGAAAACCTTGTTACGAACCTCAAGAGATGAACCGATACCCGTTCGCGTAGTCTGAGATAAGTGGCACGCCGTACTACCCTCGTACGCACCTCACCGTTTTCGTTGTCATGCATTGGTCATGCAAAACTGTAGAACAAAACCCCTGATTACCACTTTTCGTTAGTATTTCAGGGGTTTTTGTGGCGGTGACGGTGGGATTTGAACCCACGGTACGGGGTTACCGTACACAGCATTTCGAGTGCTGCACCTTCGGCCGCTCGGACACGTCACCTCGGCAACCAATAGTACGTCCATTTACACATTCGAGCAAAGCGACACACTGTAACGCACGCCACGCAACGATTATCGGTGGTCACCCACGCATGTCTTGTCTCAATCGCATATCTTGTCTCAATTTCACGAACCACTTAGTGAGCTGAGACGTTACTTCTTCCTGTTCGATCCCACCGATCACTTCGATGGGTGCCCCCAGCCTGGCATCTCGAAGTACATCGCGTATTGATCCAGCTGCACCAGCTTTTTCTTCCCATGCACCGAAGACCACTCGTGACATACGTGCATTCACAATCGCCCCCGCACACATGGTGCATGGTTCAAGTGTGACAACCAAGGTACACCCGCTGAGATTCCACCCGCCGATAGCACGCCCAGCTTCACGCATGGCATTGATTTCAGCGTGGCCTACAGGATCAGCATCGCGTTCACGGGTATTAAAACCTCGGCCAATCACCTCACCCGTCGGCGAAATGACAAGAGCACCAACGGGAACATCGCCAACCTGCCCGGCACAATTAGCCAAGTCCACAGCTTCGCGCATCCAAACGCGCTCAATCTCATACATATCACCCATCGTATTGAAGCGCCCTGCGCCTGCGCACGCGGTAAATTTGAGACATGGAAATTAATGTCATTGAGCACCCTCTTGTCTCACATAAGCTGACCGTGTTGCGCGATAAGGAAACTCCTTCGCCAATCTTCCGCCAGATCGTGGAAGAAATCATCATGTTGCTGTCCTACGAATCCACCCGCGATGTCCTGGTGGAGCCTATCGAGATCGACACGCCGGTTGCTCACATGACTGGTTCCGCTCTCACCACGCCCGGCCCAATCGTCGTGCCGATTCTGCGTGCTGGTCTGGGTATGCTCGAAGGCATGACTCGTCTGATGCCGACTGCCGAAGTCGGCTTCCTGGGCATGAAACGTGACGAAACCACCTACGAAGCTGTCACCTACGCTAACCGCCTGCCAGATGATCTCTCAGGCCGCCAGTGCTTCGTCCTCGACCCAATGCTTGCCACTGGACACACGCTGATCGCAGCGATCGATTACCTTCTTGAGCGCGGCGCCCGCGACGTCACCGCCATCTGCATTCTCGCAGCTCCAGAGGGCTTAAAGGCAGTGGAAGACCACCTCGCTGACCGCGCCGATGTGCGCATCGTTCTGGCAGCGGTTGACGAAAAGCTCAACGAGCACGGTTACATCGTCCCCGGCCTGGGTGACGCCGGAGATCGTCTTTACGGCGTGGTTGACTGATTTTCGCCGACGTCGGGCCAGCAGTACCTCGCGTACACCAGACTTGCTAGTCTTGGGCGCGAATAGACTGGCAATGTCAGTCGGAACAACTTTCAATTACAAGGAGAGACATGGGAAAGAAGAGCCGTCGCGATCGCGAAAAGGCACCGAAGAAGAAGCGCGTACAGTTTGTTGATCGTCCTTTTGAAGGTCTCGATTTTGAGGCACGCCTGGTTGCGATGCGCGAAATCGTGCCAGCAGCAACCCTGCGCGTGAAACTCAACGAGAACCACGGCGGCGAAGAAGCATTGATCGTCTCGGTGCTCCCAGGTATGGCTTCGGCGGCGCGCCGCGAGGACGGCGTGGCAATGGCTGCAGCTCAAACCGTCATGAGCTCAGGAGACGCCTCCCTCGATATCGCTGATCGCCTGCTCGCCGCGCTCGAACTTAAGCCAGGCGAAACTGCGGCCGCATCGGAGCTCCCTGACGCCGATGGCGAACGCCTCGCCGACGTCCTCGACCTCACCTTTGATGCAGAATTCACCACGTACCCCAATTTCGCATTCTGGGTTTCCGCCGACGAGCTGGCAAAGCCAGATGTCAAGGCGGCAGTGGAAGAGACCGCTGGCCAGATGGTTCCAACCGTCGAAGTCGAAGGTTTCGAAGGCGCATTCTGGTGCCGTATGCAGCGCGAATTCGTGCGCTGGGTTCGCCCAGAAGCTGAAGCAGAGATGCTCGACGCTCTCGCTCGTCTCCAGGCCGCACGTGAGCTAAATTTCGACGGCGCTGTTTTCAAGGGCGCATTCCGTTCCTCTGGTCTGCTCACGCCCGTGTGGGAACTTGAGCGCGGAACCGAAGCTGACGAGCTCGTCGGCCCGCTGGGTGACTTCACAGCCAAACTTGATGCCGCTCTTGCCCAGACTGCTCCGCTGACACCGGAAGAGCGTCGCGCGCGCAGCGGAATTGTGTCGCGTCAGCTCACTCTTCGCTGAGCGCCATTTTTCGCCGACGCCGGTGCGCCTGACGCGTACCGGCGTCGGTTCGTTTTGTGCGGCATAGTTCTCTTTCACAATGTCGCTGAGCACCATTCCCCCTTCAAAGTACGCTCAGGGTGGACACGGCTGAACGTACAATGACGTAGCTAGGTCTAAAGACCGTATAGAATGGGCGCAATGTTCCATAAGGGAGGTACCGTGAGCGAACAGTCCCCAGAGCGTGAAGCTCCAATCCATGTTGCCGTCATTATCCCGGCGAAGGACGAAGCGGAGCGCATCGGTGCAACGGTTCGTGCCGCACGGGCCATTCCAGGCGTAGATATGGTGATCGTGGTTGATGACGGATCAAGCGACGACACCCAAGGAGTTGCACGCGCAGCAGGAGCTTCCGCGATCCGCCATAGCGTCAATCGTGGCAAGGCTGCAGCAATGGAAACAGGCGCCTCCGTCGTCGCAATGCGCGACGCCGACGGCTCGATTCCACGCGCACTGTTGTTTATCGACGCCGATTTGGGTGATTCTGCGATAGAGACAGCACCCCTCATCGAACCTGTGCTGAATGGGAAAGTTGACTGCACAATTGCCTATCTTCCACCACAAGAAGGTGCTGGCGGGCACGGCTTCGTCACCGGTGCTGGACGCAAAGCCATTGAAAAAGCCACCGGGTGGGTCCCGCGCGCCCCATTATCTGGACAGAGGTGCATTACTCGCGAAGCTTTCGAGTCAGTTCGCCCTCTCGCCCACGGGTGGGGAGTGGAAGTGGGGATGACAATCGATCTCCTCGTCGGCGGATTCACAGTTCAAGAAGTTCCTTGCAACCTGCGCCATCGCGCCACTGCGAACGATCTCGCTGGCCAGTTGCACCGAGCATCACAATATAAGGATGTTCTCCGCGCAGTAGCTGTACGTAAGGCGAAGCGTCAGCGAGTCCCGGCTGATGCCCGCGGCCCGAAAACGCAAGATTGTGCTCCGTACAACGCTTTCGGTCGCTACTAATTTCTGACAAAGGCCTCGCGGTCTACTATTTTCTCATCGGTACATTGCTGGGCACTTTGCTGCCCTCGGGCTACTGAGAGAAGTGGCACTGCCACAAATATCGCCGCCATGGGCAGGACGAGCCCGGAATCATTGAGAGCAAAACCCACCACAGCCAGAGCAACAATCGCAATTGCCGCTTGAGTAAACAGATCATATTCGCTGCAATCTCGATGCCAACCAGCACGTATCTGCCGTGCCATATACCAGGCACCTCCGGCCATCATGAGTGAGACGAGAACCCAGACAAAAACTGGCACTGAAATAAAAAGGAATCCAAGTTTCCGACCAATCGCAGCAAAGGCATCGCCCGTGACAACTAGTTCAAAGAATTTTCCGAGATGAGTACGTGACGCTGGCGGGCGTAACCAGTCCAGGAAGGCAGCGGCAAGAGTGATTGAAGCGGCACCAGCGAGAATTGCAATAAACGTGCGCAGACGGACTGTTTTTCCCATCGTCATTAAAGTCAGAAGAGAAAATGCCACAACTAGGGCAGGAACCCCTCCAAAGTCTGCTCCAATGGATGATGAGCCATCGATTACGGTAGCGATGATTCCACAGGCCACCACTGCCATGACACTGAACGCCTTCATCTGCGCTGTCACAAAGATATGGACAGCCATCATTGCAAGCACAATCGTGGACACAGCAAAAACAGTAAATGGCGCGTTCGACAGGCCGTAAAACCGTCCACCCGACTGAGGTTGGTCGCCCAGAACTGACGGAGAATGAAGAACCGAACCGAAAATCGCATCCACACCGATCGTCGTCGCCATCACCAGCGCGACAATGCCAGCTCCCCCAAAGATGTCGGTACCGCGTCGGCACGCGTAGTGGGACATGCTCTGTGCCAACACACCGATGGCACAGGCAATCGTACACACGCCGACAACGAACGCCAGCGCTGGCACATCTACCCGCCACCAAGGCACACAGTTAATCAGGAAAGAAGCCGTGGGAAGGGAAGCAACACTCAGAAGTGTTCCTTGGAGCCACTGCGGCATGGTCTGGGCACGTTCCGAACCAGCACGCACCCGCCATCGCCACAGTAAGGTAAACGAAACACACGCGGACAGCGCCCAGAGCGCATAAAAGACACCCACAACCGAGCGCGTAAGCGCGCCTTTCTTTTCAGCGTCGATGAGGTAGGCGCGGCGGTCATCGACCGCAGGACGTTGCGACTTCCACACTTGCGAGCCGACGAAGTTGTTGATCACCGACGGTTTCCCATCGACGGCGTTCACAATCGTTGGGACGACGTCGGTCAGCTGCAATAATCCTGGCTGGCGAGTGGACCACGAGTTTGCAAAACTTCCCTCCGTTGCACCGATCCGCGCATGTCCATACGCAAAAACATGCCCGCGCGCACGCGATCCCGTGTCTCCGGGCGCGATGAGCATCACTCGAGCTGAACCTGCCGCGTCTACGAGTTCGCCGAAAGCACGATCCACCTCACGCAATATTTGGTGATCAGGTTCCCCGTTCTCACCTCCGCCAAAAACAATACGAAGCTTTGCCAGAAAACCAGCATCAGCATGAGGTAACCCCACTGGCCCGAGATCGGCGAACACAACGTCTGCACCGGCCATCCCCTCATCAGCGTAAATTTGAGCGGCAGAACGCGATCCGAGTGCGAACGCAGGAGCGCTGGGGGAACCACTTGCTGTTGCGGTAACGATTGCTCCGCCACGACCGATCGCCGCGACCTTCTTCCCTTCAAGTACACGTGACATCAGGCCAAATTTCGGACGAAATGGGTTAGCATCATTCGCTTCCCGAAGCGTGTCCCATTGTGCCTGAGAAAGAGGTTTTCCCGAGTGTGACGGCGTACTGACAGTTTCACAGGCCGGGGCCTGAGAAATCTGGCCTGTATTCAATGTGAGCCAACCGGCGTCGGGACACGCAGTTTCTTCCAGGCGCACAACAATCAGATTCGCCACTGCAGCACGTCGTGTGAATGCGTCGATATTCGGGGTATCCGCCCCAACCTGATCCCAGCGAAGTCCCGGGATTCCCACGACAAGCAGTTGTCCTGAATCAGAAAAGTTTTCGCGCGTTGAGTCGAATTGTTCCTTGGCAATAGGCAGAACGAAGACCCCACCGAGCGCCACGACGAGGGCAATCACCACCGCGATTGCACGCATTCGTGTACCGCGGCGAGAAGAGATGTGTGCGCTCAATTTCCTACCCGCACTCGCAACGCCCCCGGATCGATCCTGGCGCAAACTTGGCGTGCATAGCCATAGGCATCTCCGTCAGCCTGAATTGGCTGGAAGGTATGGGTCTGTAGGGAAACTTCACGAACACGATGCATATCCATCGAGCCAATCTGTCCCGAAAGCGTTTTATTTTTCGGAGCGCGCATACCTGTCCCGAGTTTGCCTGCAAGGGCAGCCCAGCCAAAAATTCCTCCGCGCGTGTCGAGCACAGCCAACTCTAGCCAGCCATCGTCGGGCTTCGCGTCTGGGGCAAGAACGAGTCCGCCTGTGATCTCTCCACAGTTGAGAAACATCACCGAACGTGCGTCCGTTTCAACCACGGCCGTATCGTCACCTGCGCCAACACGGAGCGTAACCTGCATTTTCTTCGCAAATGCGGCAGGGATCGCGGCCTTCACGTATGCAAGCCAACCAATTTGATCCTTGAGCTGGGAAGACGTTCCTCCCATAATTTCTGCATCGAACCCCACGCCCGCAATCACAAGGAATGGATAGTCTCCAGGCTTGGCTAGTTCACCAGTGGTGTGGTCTCGCCTCAAGGCTGCTTGAAGTTCGCCGCCAACGTCGTCCTGTTCCGGCACAATCATGTGTCCGAGATCGAGAGCGCGATCACGCCCGGTCAACGCGATAACCGCCATGTCACGCTCGGAATCGAGAGGGAGATTGAGATTTCGGGCAAGAAGATTCCCTGTTCCCAGCGGGAAAAGACCCATTGGTACGCCGGTTCCTGCCAATGCAGCACCGACCTCCGTGACAGTCCCGTCGCCTCCGGCTGCGATCACGACGCTCGCACCCATTTCTAGCGCCTGTTTGGTTTGCCCTGTGCCCGTGTCATCCTCAGTAGTCGCCAACCACACTGGCTCAGGTAGCGAAGCATCCGCAGCAACGCGCGCAAGCGTTTGCTTCAAATAAGCAAAATCGGCGTTTTTCGTGGGGTTGTACACCACCACGGGCGGCCCATCGAGAGGGTCGTGCGGGCCTGAAGTCGGAGTATGGCGACCGCGTGAGAGCTGCTTCTTAAATGCCGCTAGGGCAGCTTGATTTCTCCACGCAGTAAGCAACGCAAATACCGCCACACCAAGCGCAATAAGTCCAATAACGATGCTCCACGTCATACACTCTAGAGTACCGCTGAGATGTGTGACGGTCACGTTCTGAACGCCCCGACGTGGGGTATTGAGTCATCTCGACGTCGGCAGAGCTGTCCTCGCGGCGCAGTTGCGGTACGTTCGTCGTCGGCGCGGGTAGGCGAACACACGTGAAAGAGCCTATTCTTGTATTCATGATCGACATCCGAATCCTGCGCGAAAATCCTGAAGTAGTCCGCGAGTCCCAGCGTCGCCGCCGAGCGAGCGAAGCAGTTGTTGACGCGGCCATTGCGGCTGATGAAAACCGACGCTCGGCACTCGCCTCGTTTGAAGAGGCGCGTGCGCAACAAAAGCTGGTATCAAAATCAGTGGGCAAGGCATCACCGGAAGAGCGACCCGCAGTCCTTGCACGAGCAAAGGAACTTTCGGGCAAGGTCAAGGAACTTGAAGCCGCGGCGAACAAGGCTGATACCGATTTCAACGCCGCGATGTACGCCATCCCGAACCTGGTGGAGGCAAACGTTCCCGAAGGCGGCGAAGACGACTACGAAGTGGTTAAACACGTTGGTCAAATCCGCGATTTCGCCGCTGAAGGCTTCGAACCCAAGGACCATCTCGACGTCGCTGAAGGTATCGATGCACTGGATATGGAGCGTGGAACTAAGGTCGGCGGCTCTCGTTTCTACTACCTCAAGGGTGTGGGCGCGCGCCTCGAACTCGCTCTCCTGACGATGGCGGCAGATCAGGCGCAAGCTGCCGGATTCACGATGCTCACCACCCCGACACTCGTCAAGCCTGAAATCATGGCTGGCACCGGCTTCCTCGGTGCCCACTCCGATGAGATTTACTATCTCCCTGCTGACGATCTGTACCTCACCGGTACGTCTGAGGTTGCGCTGGCTGGCTACCACAAGGACGAGATCATTGATCTATCTTCCGGTCCGTTGCGTTATATCGGGTGGTCCTCGTGTTACCGTCGCGAAGCAGGCTCCTACGGACGCGATACCCGCGGAATCATCCGCGTACACCAGTTCAACAAGGTGGAGATGTTCTCCTTCATCGATCCAGCCGACGCTGCCGAAGAGCATGAGCGCTTCCTCGGTTGGGAAGAAGAAATGCTGGCAAAGGTTGAACTCCCCTACCGTGTTATCAACACTGCAGCAGGAGATCTCGGGTCTTCAGCTGCAAAGAAGTTTGACTGCGAGGCCTGGCTCCCTACCCAGAACCGCTTCATGGAAGTGACATCAACATCGAACTGCACCACCTTCCAGGCGCGTCGTCTCAACATCCGTCAAAAGGTCGAAGGTAAGAACGCTCCTGTTGCCACGCTCAATGGCACACTCGCAACGACGCGTTGGCTCGTCGCACTGTTCGAAAACCACCAGCAAGCTGATGGCACGTTCGTGATTCCGCAAGCGTTGCGTCCTTACATGGGTGGCCGCGAAGTAATCGAGCCGGTGGGTCGGGTGTAGTGGCAGGACGTCGCGAACCCGTCGGCCCGTTGCCCACAACCCCGTGGCGCGAGGCTCTCGAGGCGGCCCAGCTCCCCAAAGCTGGCCCGGATTTGATGGTTGCCCTCGATATTGACGGCACGATCATCCATCACGATACGTCACTCTCGCCGCGTGTGTCTGATGCCATCCGCGCACACCTCGATGCTGGAACCCACATTATGGTGGCGACTGGCCGCTCGGTGGGTGCAGCTGACATTGTGATGGAGCCGCTGGGGATGGATCGTGGTTTTGCGGTGCTCTCCAATGGCTCAGTTGTGACAGCGGTCGGAACTGACTCAGCTGCTCTCGGTAGTATCGATCTGTCCGCACTTGAACAAGTCCCCAACGAGTACCGCCTAGCGACAACCCCTATGCATTTTTGGCGCACCCACACCTTCGACGCCAGCAATGAGATGCGGCTGATTTCTGCCAATATCCCAGGAGCGATTATCGCGTTGGAGACTGTGGGCGGGCCGATCCGCCTCACTGAGGAATTTCCGAACGGAGAACTCGCCGGAGTCACTGAAGTGACATCCCTGGAGGATTTGCTGGCTCACCCCATCACCAGTCGTCTGACCGTTCGCGTCCCAGAGATGAGCGCGGGCGATTTACTCGCGCGCGTTGAAAGCATCGGTATTACCGGCGTCGAGTATGCCGTGGGATGGTCAGCTTGGATGGATATTACGCCGGCTGGAGTATCGAAAGCCTCGGGACTCGAAGATGTTCGTCAAGCACTCGGAATTCCGCGTGCTCATACGCTCACGATGGGCGATTCTGGAAACGATTGCGAGATGCTCGAATGGGGTGGACTCGGAATCGCGATGGGGAATTCTTCCGATTATGTGCGTTCACATGCGAACACAATCGGCGAATCGGTTGATGATGATGGTGTAGCGCAGGTCCTTGAGCGGCTTCTGTAAGCCGCAGCAACCTCTCGCAGACAACGCAGGAAGGTATTTTTGCGTGCCAGTTTCCAAATAGAAGGAATTTTCCTCTACACTAGGGGAGTCGGCTCGTGCGTATGTGCGTTTCGGCAAAGGAGAGTTGTCAGAGCGGCCGAATGAGACGGTCTTGAAAACCGTTATGTAGTGATCCTGCATCGGGGGTTCGAATCCCCCACTCTCCGCCACTAAAACCCCTGAAATACCAACGAAAACGGTAATCAGGGGTTTGTTTCACAGTTTTGCATGACCAATGCATGACAACGAAAGTGGTTGTTACTTCTTCCCTATTACTGATCACTTGCCATGAGGCGATTCTCAACACAGCTCTTCCGACGCAATTTTGGCACCTTCAACGAGCGCTTCCAACTTGGCCCACGCAATTTGCGAATGTAAGCGCCCACCCAAACCACAGTCCGTGGACGCGATGACGTTTTCCGGGCCGACAAGTTCTGCATAACGAATAATCCGGTCCGCGACAAGGCGAGGATGCTCGACGGCGTTGGTCGAATGAGACACCACGCCTGGATAAATCACGGCCCCCGCAGGAAGCTCACGATTTTCGAAAACTCGCCATTCATGCCCGTGACGCGGAGAGGAGGCCTCAAAGGAAAAACCACCCACCTTCGCTTCAAAAATCACGTCAGCAATGTCGTCGAAGGGAACGTCTGTCACGTGTGGCCCATGCCAAGAACCCCAGCAAAGATGCAGACGTGTACGCTCCCTTGGTAACCCTTCAATAGCCGAGTTAATCGCCGCAATACGGATTCCGAGCCAATCACGGAAGTCATCGATGCTCGGCTCCGGGTTGATTTGGTCCCATGCCTCAGCGAGGTCTGGAGCATCAATTTGAACGGTCAGACCGGCATCAGTAATGATCTTGTATTCCTGCGACATCGCATCCGCACATGCGTACACTAACTCAGCGTCGCTGGCATAGTATTCGTTCTTCAACCGTGCTGCCGAACCTGGAGAAAGCGCGGCAATGAAACCGTCATTAGCTCCAGTGGCGTCCATTGCCGAGCGCAGCAAGTCCACGTCGTTGTGGGTTTGCTCCTGGCCGACGTAAGTCACCGGCCCAGTAATTTTTGGGTTGCCTACGCGCGCTCGACCCGCAAAAATACCCGAATCAGGATCTGCGTAGGCTTCAGAAAATAGGTGCCGATCGCGTCGATCTGCGAATGACGTGAGTTCGATATGCCCGGGAGTCGAGCGTATCACTTCCTGAGATGCCCAACGATCTTCGTCGGTCATTGTCAGCCCACCGAGCCTACTAAAGGAATAGTTCCACCAGGCTCCATAATCGACGGCTCCAGAAGTGATGTGACCGTATTCACCCTCGTTGACGACGTCGATACCCAGCTCAACTTGTCGGCGGACAACGTCGTGAGCACTGGTCCGCAAAATATCGAAAAACTCTGTCTCAGTGATGGAATTTTGCGCGCGCCTCGCATTTGCATTAAGTAGCTGCGGTGTTCGTGGCAATGAGCCGACGTGGGTAGTGCGAATTTTGTTGACCATCGTGGCTCTCCCTTACTTTTCGCTGTATTACGCGGCACAGGTGGTTTACTGTCAGCATAGTACGTCTCGACGGCGGTCTCGGCAGTAATGCGCTGAATTTTTGCGGGAAAATTGTTCCCCTCACCGCTCTCCACAAAGGGCTGTGGCCATTTCTGCGTGTGAGGTTCACGTGTTCTGCAATTCTCGGCCACTTTAGGTTTGGCGCTTTGAGTCAATACCCGTTATTCTAGGGGAGTCTGGAGATGTGGCAGAGTGGTCGATCGCGCACCCCTGCTAAGGGTGTAAGGGTCTTAAAGCCCTTCGAGGGTTCAAATCCCTCCATCTCCGCCATTGTGATGTCTCGCGACATAGTTCATATGTCGCGGGGCATCTTTTTTGTTTTTGGTGTTGGTATGTCTCGCGTGATCGTTCAGGTTTTTTGGGTTGGTGGGCTAATGCTCAAAACTCAGGACGCTTCAATATGGCCAGGCCGAAGCAACCACCGCTGATCTCATGGCCCGCGCAGGCCACACCATCCAAAGACCGTGCAGATTTATCAGCATGTGACGCTTGTTAGGGATAGTGAGCTCGCACAAAAATACTCCACACCAATTAAGTGTTAATACCTATTGACACTTATGTGGGTTTGGCTATTATTGAGCTATGACAAAGCCAATGACCTACAAAAAGCTCACAAAACTTTTAAAAAATGCGGGCTTCACCTCACGCCAAGGAAAAGGCGACCACGAGGTCTGGTCTAACGGAACGCTCACAATCACTATCACACAAACCCGCGAAATATCGCCAGGAATCACAAGAAAAGCTTTAAAAATAATCAACGAAGCACAGAGAGGGGAGCAATGACTCGGGCACTCACGATCACGGCCAAGCACTGGCAAGGAGGCTGGGAACTCTGGCACGGTCAAGAGCCGTGGACACAGGTACGCACGCTAGAGAAAGCCCACCAGCAGGTCATCGACTACCTTGACACTATTGACGAAACAGTTGACCATTCCAGCTGGGATATTCGTATTGTTCCCGAAATTGCACACCAGCGCGAGGTACAGCAAGCATCACAGGCTGCACGCGCGGCACAGGAGGCACAGGAGCAAGCGTCGAGAGCTTCCCGCCAGGCCGTGCGCACACTCAAGGCGGAAGGCTTGTCTCATACTGATATCGGCTATCTCCTTGGGGTGACTCGCGCCCGTGTCTCCCAGCTAGCACAAGACACCGCGGCATAAAACGCCGTCGCCTTTCCGTCCTATACCTGCGCAAGAATTTGTATATAAGCAGAAATCACCCACACTGGTAGATCGAGTTCGGCGGCTAATCTGCCACTGATCAACCGTCTCCGGTAGCCAACCATGGGTAGGGGAATTTCCCTCGCCGATAATCGCATCCGGAGACGCGAGGCGTTTTTCGATTTGGTATTTACGAATGGTCGAATACGCGACGCCAATACGCTTCGCATACCCGCGCAGGGAGAGGTAGCGAGTAGTCATTCAGCGATCCTTTCGAAGGGTCAGAAGAGTGATTGCGTAGATAATCAGAGCGATACCGAGAGCACTTTTACCCAGGGTATTAAGCCGTGGAGCAATGATGATTGTCGCGAGGATGATAAGGATATTGATTGGTAATTTTTTCACGTTTCTTTTGCTAGGATGTAGGGGAGGTACCCCGAAGTGTTCGGGGTACCTGTGGAAGAAGTTTGTTATTTTTCTTCTTCTTTTTCTTTTTGGTGGGGGTCGTGTTGCTCTTTATGGTTCCGATTCCAACAAGGATTGTTCCGATCCCTACCAAAATGTTTCCTACACCTATTTGCATGTTCATCTCTTTACGGGAATTAACTTCACCTTCATAGGAAATAAAAGTTAAGTCGTAAACCAAGGTTGTTGTCCGTTCGCCTATTTTCAGGGCACTGAGCACACATAACAGCAGGTCAAAACGTGTTTTTTGAGAATCCCCCCATCTCCGCCATGTGTTTGCCCCGCCAAATCATCGATTTGGCGGGGCAAACACATTCTGTCAAAGAATCAGTTCTTGTCGCGCTTTGAGCGGTCTTGCATACGACGCCATGTCATCTGCTCGACACGGCGCTCCCCCGCACGGACAGGACGCGGCCAATCATTTCCACACAACGGCTGAGGGCATGTCCCCCACGGGGTAAACGCAGCAGGGAAGTTCATCGAGTAATTAAAATCAACCTCCACCTGCGCGCTTCGCTGGCTCAGCGGCTTCTTCCCGGCAATCCATGGCGATTCCACCGGGACAAAACGCCAATCGGCACTTTCTTCACCATTGGTCGGATCATGGAACGTCAGATGAAAGCCACCTTCAGGAGTCCCTTCAAGCTTGAAGTGGTGTTCTTCGCCGTCAATCGTGACGCCCAAATCTGCAGTCACTTCATATGGGCTGTGGACATCCTGACGCGCAGTCGCGCGTTCACCACGAATCGGCTCATCGAGTAATGTGATTGTCGCGGGGTAGATTTCGCGAGTCGTGTAACTCCACGTCGGCACCCCCTCAAAGCGAGTACGCACCGGCGAATCTGCACGACGCACGCGGATCGCGTAGCGATTCGAGCGACGAATGATTTCTGCACGCCACAGCGTAGTGTGCAGGCTCATATCGGAACCTTCGTTCTCCAAAACGAAATCAACTTCGCCAACCACCGGAACGCCGTCGCGGAACACAGAATCTTTCTCGGTGAAAGTCGCACGCAAGAAATCGCCTTGCTCACCCGACATTACCTGGAACATGCCTGGGAAATCGCGGATCGGGGTGGGAACCCAGTCAATCCATTCGTAAGAAATCAGGGTGAGCCAGCCGAACTCTTCGGCAAGCTCACCATTGCGCTTATCGTGCCAGTTCTGCCATTTTTCTGCTCGAGGATCGCGAAGCGACTCCTCCACATTCATCTCAGTCATAGCCCCATCTTATCCGCCAGTTCCAGCGCTCGTCACGCGCTCCTACAGATCATCAAACATGCAAATGAGCGATACGCCACTATTTTCAAATTTGGTTTTCACGCCGAACAGACGTAAACTTTTATCCGTTCGCAGAACAAACGTTTTGAGAATATGCGCCCGTAGCTCAACGGATAGAGCGTCTGACTACGGATCAGAAGGTTGGGGGTTCGAATCCCTTCGGGCGCGCTTTGGCTCGGTGGTCGATTATTCCTGCCGAGCCATTTTTGCATCTCCTTGAGATCAGCTTGGCACTGTGGGTTTTCAATACTAATGTTTCGGGGCACCTGCAATATGGGCGCCCCGAAACATGAGCGAAAAGACCGAGGTGTTCGATTCACCCACCGATAGCAGTACGCAACGCTTCAACAAAAGCAAAATTCTGAGCTTGTGACGGACACACAGAACTGAAACCATCAAGCGATTTCTGAGTAATGGCATCCTTGCCACCATCAGCGACTCGACTAATAAATCCATCAAATGTCTTCGCATCTTCAAAACCGCGGATGAGAGAAATCGCCTCTAATAAGTCCACAAAATTTTTACTCTCTTCCTCGGAAATTCTTTGTCCATTCGCCGTATCTGCAGTGACGAGCGGTGTCACCTTAGCGACGTAGTCTCCGAGATTCTCTTCATTCAGGTCACCCACACTACTGAGTTCCTTAGCACGTGAGATAGTCTGGGCAAATTTTTCTTGAGTTTCCCCAAGAGCACGCTGAATGTCCTTCACAGCTGACGGGCCAACGAGGTCAAAACTCTTACCGTTGAGCTTCACCGTGTAGTGCCTTGCGTTCGCATCCACTCCAAGCTGTGTTTGCTCGCTTACTTCGGTTTTCTTCTCAACAACGAGGAACTGTGAACTTCCGCCTCGATACCACACCACTCCTACTGCGACAGCTACTGCCACAGCGAACGTAAGGATTCCTGTAACAATTTTTTTATTCATGGTGTCACCTCTGGTTATCGGGATGAATTGTATCGTGAGCAGAAATTCATCCGATCAGCCCTAGCCCCTAAAGGTGCAGTCACTGTTAGCGCCATTGCTTGAATAAACATCTTCGCCTCCTTACGTGGTTTATTCAGCAATATTTAAGCAAAATTCCCCCTGACTGAAAAGAAAAATATACTCATTCTCTTTATGGAGGGTGAAGTAGGGCATTTCCACCGCTCATAAATCTGCTATCTACTCACGCCGTCTCATATTGTGGATGTCTGTTGCCGCATGACAAACAAACATATCGCGCCGACATCGGTGCCCCAGTCTGGAGCGCTGGTTTATCACTCAGCGCCCCCAAAAAATTATGTTTCACCTGCGCTCACACATAATTTGTCTCTTGACCAGATTTCTTCAACATGACTCTGGCTTCTCTTCTACCCATAAGAAACGAACCGTAAGCCCCGTAGTTCGAGTAGCGTCATCTTTTGCGGAAAACAAACACATCTGCGGTGCTCCGGGAAAGGCGATTTTCCTTCAAAACACTTACTCCCCACCACACTTAAACTTCAAACTCAAAGTTCACATGAAATTTTGAAGTTATACTTTAAGTGTGGACATTACCAAGGAGAATTTTGCGTCAGTAATCGAATCACTCCGCTTGCGTCAAGGCGATAGTGACTCGATTGAAGTCAAGCGCGCACAAGGGGGACTCCCCTCCGATATGGGACGCACGATTGCAGCATTCGCCAATATGCCTGCTGGCGGAACAATCATCTTCGGCATCGACGAAAAATCAGGTTTCACGCTCACGGGGGTCGAAGACCCTGCTTCCCTGGAAGCGGCACTGATCCAGCACTGCAGATCGCAAGTCAGCCCAGCTCCCCATATCGAAACTCACGTTTTCGACGTCGAAGAAAAGAAGGTTCTTGTTTTCGATGTGCGTCCACTTCCGTTCCACGAACGCCCGGCCACTTATCAGGGCATCGCTTATTTACGACAATCCGACGGCGAGTATCCCATGCAGCCGTGGGAACTGCGAATGATTGAATCAGAGAAATTCACTGCTTTAGAATCTCGCCGATTCGACGCCAAAACTGTTTCTGGGACGAGAGCGGACGATCTCGTCCCAGAGCTCGTCGAACGTTACCTTCGCGTCGTTCGTCGAGATTCTCCCCGGCTAACAAACCGCTCCGATGAGGAGATCTTGCGCCGAACGGGCGTTGTATCGGAAAATGGCCAACTCACTTTAGCGGGGTTGTACGGGTTGGGGGACTACCCACAAGGCGCATTTCCAGCGCTGACGATCACGGCAGCAGTGCGCCTTAGCGACACAGACGAAGAACGATCAAGGAATCTCGTCCACTTCGAAGGGCCGATCCCCGTGCTACTTGACGAACTCATGCTGTGGTGCGAAAGATCTCTCAATCGTATTCAGCGATACAAGCCAAATGGAAAAATGGAAGATGCCCTCGAGTTGCCTTTGAGCGCGATTCGAGAGCTTGTTGCAAACGCTCTGATTCACCGTGACCTGAGTCCGAATACTCTCGATTTCGGCAAGAGCATTCAGATTCGACTGCACCCTAATAACTTGATGATTCTCAGCCCCGGTGGCCTGCGCGGGGTGTCAATTGAGCAACTTATGAGCCAATCACATGCACAGGCTGCAGTAAACCAGACGCTCTATCAGATAATGCGTAGAATGACGAATCTCGACGGAGAGCGAATTATCGAAGGCGAAGGCGGAGGTGTTCAACACGTTTTCGACGTCACGCACAAGCAGGGTTTACGAAAGCCGACGCTGGTCAACTCAGGAACGGAGTTCAAAGCTTTGCTGTGGCGGCCAGATCCTGGTGAACCACTATTGCCAGCTCCGCGCAAGGAAGCGACGAAGGCAGAAAAAAGACACAAATTGTCTGTGCCTCATCATTCCTCGGAAGCTGGACCGACAAAGAATGAGCCACTGATCATCAACCTCTTACGTACGCACGGTGAACTTACGGCTCAACAAATTGCTAAAATTTCTGGGCTGACTTTGGGGCAGTTGTACTACGCTCTTGCACACGCGCGAGAGGGAGGACGCATCATCATGGAGGGGTCTCAAGGGAAACGATCAACGACCTATCGACTCCCAAATTAAGCAGCCCGTACTCATATGAAATCCACACTTAAACTTCAAATTCAAAGTTTATATGAGAGTTTAAGTGTGGATTTAAACTTAAAGTATAGACTTAAAGTGTGAATGCCAATGACGACGCCGTTGCCTGGCTCACGCACGCTTCACGAGACGCGTTCAAGCAACACGATCGTCTCGAAGTGAGCGGTGTGAGGGAACATGTCAAGCACTTGAGCCTTGACCACGCTATACGAAGGCATCGCAGCAAGATCTTTTGCCAACGAATTCACATTGCAACTCGAATACAACACTCGTTGCACACCCGAACCCTCAAGCCACTGTGCAAGCTCACCGATCCCGCGGCGCGGCGGATTGACCACCACCAACTGCGGTAACGACGTCGGCGCAGAACCTTCCTGCGACGCCCACGCCGTCGCATCAGCGCAGATAAAGCGAACAGCGCCACCCATGCCGATTGCATCAGCTCCAGCGCATCCTGCATCCACCGCTTCTTGAGAAGTCTCCACACCGATCCCGCTAAAGTCGCGCCCGGAACGCTTTGCGGCACTTGCCAGAGCAAGAAGGAATCCTCCAACGCCGCAATACAGATCCCAGGCCGAGTCCACGTCTCCACACCACTGAATAGCACGTGAATACAACGCCTCAGCAATATCAGTATTGGTTTGGAAGAACGATTTCGGACGAAGGAAGAGATCCACCGGATACTCATCCCAGGTCTGGCCTACCCACAAACGCATCGGCAAAGTCGCACGTTCGGAGATGACGATTTCTTCTTCACCCTCAATCACGGCCTTGCGCTCACTTTGGACATTGAGGGAGAGCACAGCCATATTTGGCATAGCGGCCTCAAGTTCTTTACGCAATTTGAAAAGGATGCCCTGCACTCCTCGTCTACGTGCAACAAAACGAACCATCAGTTCGCCACTCGGCGCTTCGACAATAATGACGTATTTTAGTGTCCCTCTATTCGTTGCCGGAGAATACGGCTCTAGCCCAGCACGCGTAATAAAAGCTCGGAGAGTTTCAATTACGGTGCGGATCCCCGCTGATGGCAAGGGACAATCAGCCAGGTCAACGCCGACGCCGTCGGAACCGAGGATGCCGAGCTTGGGCTGGCGCACTGAACCCGTCACCACAAGTTTCACTTTATTGCGGAACGCTTCTTTGACGCTTGTGACAGGATCTAGCCACTCTTGGGCATGGATCAAACCACGAGCGCGCAGGTCCTTGGCAGTCAACTGAGAATCGAGAGGCTGCTCAATCGAGGAACACGAGCGACACAAACCATTTTTATAGTCCTCACAGTCGAGAAGCTGCATCGCAGTGCGCTGCGAGAGTTCCACAGCCGGGCGATGGACTGGCCCGCGCGTGAGATTGTGGCGAATTTCTTGGGTCATGAGAAGCGCTATCAGTTGTCGCGCGCTGTATCGTCGCTCGTCACAGGCACACCGGCGTCACCCTCGGGGAGTGTTCCGTCAGCGAGGAAAGCCTCAAGCACTGGTTTAGCATCGTCGATTCCGACGAAGTGGTGCGCATTGAAGCCAGCTTGACGTGCCGCTTGAACATTCTCAAGAGTGTCATCAAAGAAAAGAATCTCGCCCGGCTCCGATTCCAAAAGGTCAGCCGCGATTGCGAAGGCTTCCTTGCGTGGTTTGGCTGCACCGATCACTGCCGAGAAAATACGTGGACGGAACTTTGTCAGCCACGGCTGTTCCTCCCACAGCATATTGAGCGTCGCCATCGGCACGTTCGACAGGAGGCCTACCTCAAGGCCTCCAGCAGTAAGCTCCTCAAGCCAAGCAATCATCTCAGTATCTGGGCGATTCCATGTTTCGTAGTCCGCGCGGGTAAAGCCATCAATATCAGGGAACTGAATACCAAGATCCGTCCCCATTACTTCCAAGTACTCCGGGAAGCCCCACTTGTTCGCATCCAACGGCTCACGGAGCTCACGATATTTCGCACGGAATTGCTCCGCCGTTACCCCGAATTTGTCAATCTCGACGTACTCTTCAAGAGCAACTTTCTGTTCCTCGGATTGCACCTGCATGAACAGGCCCCACAGGTCAAACAAAATCTTTCGCATGGGATAAGTCTAGCGGGTCAAACTGAAGCGAACGAAGGCTGTTGCGCTCTGCGCGTGAACCGATACATTTCTCTACGAAGGGGCAGCGAGGGTTTTACTTGCGCCAAAAACTCGTGATGTCAGCTTTCTGAACGATCTGGAATTCAATCACACGTCGCAACAATTCCCACGGCACAGGTTCATCCCACCGAAGCCGAACCAAACGAGTCCCGTGAGAGAGACCTGCGGCCTCGAATTCTTCAGCAAAATGCTCCACACCCTCCCCTTCTGGAGCAAATGCCAGATGCTCCCGAGCAGGAGAAAAGCCGATAATAAACGTGCCGTGGTCAGTAAACATTGGCTGGCGCCATGCAAAACGGAATCCGAGTTGCGGAAATTCTTTCTTCACCCATTGAAGAACCTCAAGAGCGCGCTGGCGATTGTCCTCCACGGGAATTGTGGCAAGCCAGTCAGCAAAAAATTCGTCCAGTGGCTCATCGCCCTGCGCAATGATGGTTGCCATCAATTCTCCTGTTCACGAAAGGACACTTGTCTGCGCCGCTCTGATGAGAAATCTTAGCTGATATCGCCACTGCGCCCTAGCGCCGTCGGCCACACAGTGACTATTTACGTGGCTTGGCCCTGCGAGTCGGCGGCGCTTCAAGCGGATTTTCTGGCCACGGATGGCGTGGGTATCGCCCACGCATCTCAGCTCTGACCTGTTGATACGGCCCAGCCCAAAAAGACGCAAGATCGGATGTCACAGCCAAGGGCCGTCCCGCAGGAGAAAGAAGCTCAAGCGTAATAGGAACGGTAGCCTGCCCCGCAATTCGAGGTGTGTCAGTCCATCCGAACGCTTCTTGGAGCTTCATCCGAGCCGTTGGGTGAGCTCCTTCGTAGGACACCCGAGCCGAACCCAGCGGAGTGTCGATGCGTTCAGGCGCGAGTTGATCGAACTTAGTACCTTCCGGCCACGGAATCAATTGACGCAAACCCGCTGCAAGATCTGGATGTGAGACTCCAAAATCTACCCACTGCGCTGCACACTCAGTCAGCGCATGATCGGACATATCGGGCCACGGATCGCCTAAGCACTCGTGGAGAAATGCGAGTCGAGAACGCAATGCCACTGCGTGTTCACTCCAGTCCAGCGCACCGACGCCGCTGCGCTGGATGTGGTCATACCTCGCCTGTCGGGCAATCTGCGCAGAGACAGCAACACTTTTGCGTGAAAGCTCAATCGCGCCGAGGGAGCGAACTTCCCACGCACGCACTGTCGAACCATCGACTTCAGTTTCAATGCGGGTGCGGCACATTTCCTTGCCAGCTTCGATGGCACATTCAGCGCTGAGGGGAGCCGCACAATCGATCATGGCGTCGGCTCGACCTTGGCCTCGACGCAGGGCACCGACGGCGAGCCACTCTTGTCCAGCCAGCGGCGAGGGGGTAGGCAAGACGGCGCCGGTACCGCCAGCGAGGACGTACCCGGAGCCACGACGTCGGGCGATTGACCAGGGGTAGGCGAGGGCGAGGACGCCAGCAACACCTTCGTCAGCGGAAACGGAATCATTTCTTTCGATGCCAGCGGCCTCGCCGTTGTGAGTACACGAAGCATTCGCAGCAGTTGCCTCCAGACGTCGAACTTCTCGATGATATTCTGCCGCGTTCACGCCTCCCACACGCGCGTTTTTACCCGAACGTTCAAGTACAGCCACAGCGTGAGGAAGATCAGAACCGTCAGGACGCACACCCAGACCGAGCGCGGCCGCCGTGCGCACAGCAATATTGCCGAACATCGGTATGCCATCAATCAACGCTCGCGCAATCGATGGAGATGCTGGGATCGCGGCAAATGTGCGGCCCCGGTCCGTCACGTGACCCGAGTGATCCACGGCCCCCAAAGCGCGAAGTGTCTCGATTGCCGCAGTGAGGTTGGCGGTTGGTGGCAGATCGAGAAGTCGCAACCCGTGGAATTCGGGAGCACCCCAGCACGCACTCATCAGCACTTGTCCCGTCACGTCACTCATTGTGATTTCTGGCTGGGCAAAGGCAGCAGCTGTGGCAAACGGTAAACAGCGATATGCCACGCCTTTCCCGAGTCGCCCGGCGCGGCCTGAACGTTGTGTCATGGCAGCACGATCAGCGTGAACGGTAACGAGGCCGCCAATACGTGATCCAGGGTCGAAACGAGGTTCACGTTTGAGACCCGAATCCACTACCACACGCACACCTGGAACTGTGAGCGCAGATTCAGCGATCGGCGTCGAGACAATCACACGCGCTTCACCCGCAGTCAACACACGGTCTTGGTCACGCGGATCCATTTGGCCGTGCAACTCATGAACCGGCAGCGGGCCGCCCGGGCCCGCTGCCGGAACATCCCGCAACATGCCAGCAATTTCGCCTACTTCACGCACACCTGGGGCGAAAACAAGAATCGAGGAGTCTAGAGTGGTCAGCGCCGACTGAGCCGCTTCTCGGACAACACCAGCCACGTGCCGAAGAAAATCCCGTTCCACAATAATCGCGCCACTTCTCGTGGCGCCAAGAGCGCGCGGGCCAACACGCTCACGAATCTCGACGTCATACAAGGAACCTGGGACGTCCACGACTTCACCGTCGATCAGTTCCCCTACCCGCTGAGCATCGAGTGTTGCTGACATCACCACGATCCGCAAGTCGTCACGGAAAACATCTTGAACGTCCAGGGCGAAAGCGCATACCAGATCTGTGTCTGCGTCACGTTCGTGAAATTCGTCAATCACAACTGCACCCACTCCGTCAAGTGCGGGATCATCAAGCAACATCCGCATCATGACACCGGGAGTGACAAATTCAATCTGTCGGCCTGCGCGGTTCTCTCCTCGCACCCGAAAGCCAACACTTTCTCCCACGCTCTGTCCACACAGATGAGCAACGCGTCGGGCGCTCGCCCTGGCAACAATTCTTCTCGGGGAGACAACGAGGACTCGACCGCGAACCATAGCCGTCAGAAGCACCGGAACGAGCGTTGTTTTCCCCGAACCGGGAGGAGCACTGACCACAAAGTTTCGTTGGGTAGCACGCATGGCCGCCAGGCCTTCGACAACGGGGAGGTCTGGCGGGTTATCGATCACATTCTCAAGCGCATCCACACGCCTAGTTTAGCGGCCAAGCACGACACTCACTTTTCACGCAGGCTGGACAATCGCCTTTGCGCCTGCCAGCACGGCGGCCTTGACACCAGCGAGCTCGCTGCCTTCGTCCAGTTCTCCCATCCCAGCACGCAAAAGCGCAGTCAGTAACGGAACCACGATGGCAGGATCAACCCCGTCGATTCTTCCAACAGGTTCAGCCACCGAATTGGCTAGCATCGCATGGAAGTCCCGAATGAGTTCTAGCCCATAATCATGTTCTCCCAGCGGAGCTTTGGAGTGAGCGGCGCGGTGTTGCCGCCCAGCCTCTCGCTTCGACGATGCTTTTCCCGCCGCCTTCTGCCGTGACATCTTCGCACTTTTATACTCCATCACACCCATCAGCCAGCGGTGGCCGGTTTCCTGAGCAAGATCGAGGGCAACTGCCAAAAACGTCAGTAGCTGATCGCGTGGATCCTCAACGTCTGCCAACGCCTCACACACAGCTTTTTTCCAACGCGGAATATAGCGCACAATCACGTGTTCACGCAGGTCATCCACAGATTCGACATAACGGTAAATCGAGTTGCGTGCGATTCCAGCACGCTGTGCAACTGCGCCGGCAGTGAGGTGTTCGACGCCGTGGTTGCGCAGTACTTCTTCGGCTGCGTCCACCAGTTTTTCGAACATGTTGTCGTGGTGCTCTTTCACCGTCGCGGCGGCAATTTTTGGCGACACAAGAGGCTCCCTTCATGAATGTACTGTCCACAATATATCGAATTTACCGTGATGACGTGCGGATTATCAGATATTGATATCCGCCGACGCCGTTACACCTGGCGCGCTAATGTGTCTCGTTCACTTCCTGGCACGCATCGAGCAACGCCACATCCTCAAGCGTGACCAGTTGAGACGCAACCGCATACTCGACAAGCCGCGAGCGCCTGTGCATCGCATGACCAGAAGAATCACTTTTTAGCCCACGTACACCAATCGCTGCAAGTTTGTCACACACGTTGTCGAGCTTGCGGTTGAACTTCGTCTGTGTCCATCCCAGTCTGGTGGCAGCAGCCGCAGAGGTCGGGATATCTGAGGAACCCGTTCCGATCCGAGTCAGCCATGGCTCTGCAAGCGCAACGATTAACATCTTCTGAGACGGAGTGAGTACCACTTGCCCAACGGTAGTTTGGCCGACGTCGTCGGTCCCTGTGTGAATTGTTTGGTAGACAGATTGCGGAATCGTTAGGTTAATTTCATAAGTGGTTGGACCTGCCGTGAAGACAAGCGACATTTTTTGCACAACCAACGGTATCCGCGTTCCTGGCCCTACCCATGATTGAAGCTGTCCACTTGATTCAGCTACAGTGACCGCAATGCGCGAACCCACGTTGGATAGCCACCACATGCCGTCCTGGTAACACAGCTCAAGAAAATGCCGATGTAAGAATGGGTTGTCCTCAATCGCAAGATCTCCCACTCGTCCAATGACAAACACTTGACCAGGCAAGACTTGGTAGTACTCACCGGAAAAGTCGATCTCTAAAGATGGCTGAGTGTGCGTTTCCATCTCTCTCCTTCTCTGTACCTTTCTAACGTGCAACACACAATGAGACAGGCTCGGATTCCTTCCCACTGGCGGCCAGTGCTGATATTTCGACGCACGTGGCGCTCTCACCTGCGTCGAGTTCGACTGATGGCTCAGTGACCGTCAGAAGTTTCCCTCCATTTTGAGGTTTGACGATGAACGAAAAACCCTGCGCGTATTTCCAGGTGAACCTCACTTTTGTGCCGTGAGTGTGTGCTGTGAGTCCCGTCACCGGCGCGACGTAATGATCGATTGGATCAACTCCGGTTGTGTAAGCATCGCTTTGGTGCGGTTCCACTGTGCCACCACCACGAGTGGCCAGTGCAAGACCACCGACCACTGACACCACGCCGACGCAGAAGGCGAGTGCCATACCTGTGCGACGTCGTCGGCGGCGGTCTTTCTCCGTCAGCGGCCGTGCGCTAGGACGTTTCGCAGCACCAACTTGCCCAGCGGCCAGGGGAAGTGACGTTGTGTCTGGGCCGAAGTCAATGCGCCTTACAGCCGCACGTGTCACATCCTCGTCAACGTCGGCGCCACTAGTTGCGTTGCGTGCGTAGCTGGGAACGTCAATCGGAGTAACGTGCTCACCAATCTTTTCTTGAATCGCTGCGAGTGCGTAGGCAAAGTCGAGCGCAGATTCAAAACGCAATCCGGGGTCTTTCGCCATCGCCGTCGCCAAGGCACGATCAAGTTCGGCAGGAAACGCATCACCCAGTGAGGGAACCGGCGCATTGAGCACTCGCGTAATGGTGGCAACTTCGCGATTATCACCGCCAGGAAGAGTGAAGGGTGCGTGGCCGACGAGTGCCGTGTAGATCGTCGCCGCAAGGGAATAGATATCTGCACTTGGACCGACTGCTCCTTCTCCCAAAGCCTGCTCAGGTGGAGCCCACGGAGCTGAAAATCCAACAGCAGGTGTCACTGGCTCATCAGTGGCGTAAGCGATCCCAAAATCAGTCAAAACAGGTGCGCCGTATGCAGTGTAGAGAATATTTGCGGGTTTGATGTCTCGGTGGACAACCCCAGCCCGATGCATTGCATCCACTGCAGAAGCGAGCTGGATCCCCAGCTCAAGCACTTTGGCAATCGATAAGGGTTTTTCTGCAACACGTTTCGCCAACGATGGCAAAGGACAGTACTCCATCATCAGGTACAGCCTGCCGTCACAGGTTTCACCTGCTCCGAAGACATTGGCAATGTGAGGATGTCCGCTCACTCGTGCCTGAATATCAGCTTCGCGGCGGAATGCCTCTTGACGTTCGGGTTCGAGACCACGCTGGGTCACTTTCACCGCAACCTGTCTTTTGGGGATCGATTGCTCGTAGAGATAGACGTCGGCAAATCCGCCCGAGGCAATATAGTCGATGTAGGTGGCGCCCTCAATCACCGGTGCTGACGCTGGTGTCCTCATTGCTCCACCACCTCGATCCTCACTCCATCACCAAGATCAAGAACATCACCGTCGCGCAGACGTGTGGCTGTGGTGGTTGAGATGCGAAGAGGCTCGGCACCTTGACGTAATACATACGTGCCATTTCCGCTCTCAAGATCGATGACGCGCAGAGCCCAGCCCGCAACGATCACGGCGGCGTGGGTGCGGGAAACCTGTTTATTAGGACTGGGGACTTTGAGAAGTTTCGGGCATTGTCCGTCCTTGCGAGCTGGGTCTCTCCCAATCACCACATCACGCTCAACACCGACCTTTGCCCCTGTGTTTGTCACGAGATATCCGAGTACGGGTGGATCGATCCACTGCGTCGCTTCGCCGACGTTGGCTCCGCAGATCCGGCAGGATACTAACGTTGGCGAGTTTGGATGGCCCAGAAGACAGAGAGCGGCAAGCACCTGACCACCATGAACTTTGCGCATTCGAGACGGCTCAGCTGGTGTCATCGAGCGTACCGACAGCGGAGGTTCAGTCAACGCCATGTGAGGGAGTTGGGAAGGAAATTCCTCAGGTGATTCCTCACCCAATTCACGATAAAGATTGCCAACCGCCTCAGGATCGAGAGTCGAGGCAAGGTGATCATCACCAGCATGAGGAGATGGCCTGAGTGTGAAATCAATATCGATGCCTTGTGCTCTGACAACCCCCGATCCGATTGGGTAGCCAGTACCTGTGCAAACACCGAGGCGGAATTTGCCCATTGGACTTCGACTTTCTTCCCATAAGTCCAGATGATATGACGGAGAAATTTCTTCATCCGCATACCTCACTGGTATCCCTCAGCGAATCGCCACCCGCACCTCGTCGCCTTCGTGAACGACGAGGCAAAAATCGGGCATCACCGTAGCGTTCCAGGATCGTTGGATCAAATCGAGGATCTGATCGAAGCTCACGCCGGCGGCGAGTGCCCGGTAAAATTCGCTGATGTCGTCTTGAGTACGAATGAACAGCGCACCTGTAGGCGAAACGGCGGCGAGTGCCTCGCCCTGATACCAGTAGCCGCGCATCAGTCTTCTCCCCTTTCCCATATTAAGCTCTCGTCCACACCACACGTACTGGTGACGTCCACTACCACGGCGGAGGCATTGTCACATGTGCCTTCTTTGAGGGCTGTTTGCACCAGAGCGGAGGCTGTGGCTTGAGGGTCTAATCCCGCATTGAGCACATCCGATATTTGTTGTGGTGTGAGCGTAGCGCAGACACCGTCAGTACACGCAAGAAATCGATCTCCCACAGCAAGCGCAACTTCGAAGTAATCCACACGCCGATCAGGTGAGCCTGCACCGAGAGCTCGCGTGATGATGTTGCGTTGGCGCGAACATCGTGCCTCGTCCTCACTCATGACACCTTCGTCCACAAGCTCTTGGACAAACGAGTGATCCTTCATGATCTGGAAAAGATGATGTGACCGGGAAATATATGTGCGCGAATCTCCCACGTTAAAGACGAGAGCACGTGGTGGGTGAGCCTCGGTAAAAACAACACCAGATACCGTAGATCCGGGCGCTCTCCCTCGATGTCTGAGGTGTTCGACATCGGCGCGTGCAGCACTCAATACACTGTCAATATCCGATACTGCCCGCACTGCACCCACCTGACCAAGGGCGTTGACCACAGCGGCCGACGCCGCAGCCCCACCCGAGTGTCCACCGACGCCGTCGGCGACCGCGAAAACTGGCCACTGTGCAAGTGCACAGTCTTCGTTTTCCTCACGGATGCCTCGATCAGATGCGACACCGTGAACTGTCTGAATCATGTCGCCCTCCGGTTCTTCCAGCCAGCCAAGGACAAGGCTCGACGGATTTTGCTCCGCGGTGATTTTTCTGCCAACTGTTGGTGAGCACGGGCATTGAGCGACCATGCCTCATCCGATTGCTCGGCGTCAAACACATGGTCAGAGAACGCTGCCTCGTCAGCGGCTCGCGCCAAAAATTCGAACGTCGCTTCCTCGCTTTTATTCGTCGCTTCCTGCAACTGACATGCGAGTTCACGGCGGGTTCCCGCACTCACACAGTATCCGGCATCGTGGGCACTAGAGACGACATCTTCCCACGCACCGCAGATTTGTCCGGCCACGTCAGCCCTCGTTCGCAGGGCGCGCCTCCAGTACCACTTGGCGAGAAGAATCACCGCAAGCGGGCTGAGCAACACAATGATGCCACCCACTGACGCCACCACTGTCCACCCCCACCCGGCTGACACCTGGTGTTGATCAGGATCAACCGGATCTGCAACCTCAGGTTGGAATTGCGCGGGATCTTTTTGAGCAGATGGAGGTTGCAGGACGCGCGGAGCGGGATCTGGGTCAGCCTTGGGCAACGCAGTATTGAAGATTTGGTCACGATCCGGTGTTGGATCGAAAGGCACCCAGCCTGACTCTGCGAAAGCAATCTCGACCCAGGCATGAGCATCCGCTCCCCGGATCTCTAACGTGCCGCCAGAATTTTTCTCCGGGTAAAACCCCACCACTACGCGCGCAGGTAACCCGAGTGAGCGGGCCATCAACGCCATCAGAACTGAATACTGTTCGTCGTCGCCTACTAACTGGGGCGCGTTGAGCATATCGACGATTCTTGACGCTCGGTGCCCTGGGCGACCAAGCCTGGGACTTGTCGGATCGGAATAGTAGCTCTCGTGGAGATACTTTTCGATGGTGCGCGCGGCTGTAATGGGGTCTTTCGCATTTCCCGCAATCTGGCGCGCGAATGCCTCAACTTTTTCCGGAACCCCTGTCAGTTGCGGCAGATCGACATGTGCAACTTTCTGTCCGGCGAGCACTTTGTCCGACGTCGCAGGGTAAACCACTTGCGTCGTCACGACCTGATCGCCCTTCGCCAGTCCTTCCATCGCAACGGCGGTGCGTCCGTAACTCCAGTACGCCAGTGACGCATCGAGATGACGGGCATTGGGGCCATGAAAAACGACGTCGGTGAGTTCCCCACTCGTCGGCACCCACACACCTCGATACTTGTCGATATTAAGAGTGAGTTTTTCATCCTCTGCTCCTGGCGGGACGATAGAAATTGGACGTCGAGGGTGCGAAAATCCATCTTCGCCGTTCGGCGTACCAATCGAGTAAATGATGCCGTCGTAATCATTCAAAGCAGCCAGACGTAGCCGTGATCCTGGACGCAGCCCTGTCACCGTGAACATGACGTCATCTTTCCTGGTGTCAATATAGGAACGAAACTGTGCCAACGGCGTGGGCACGTCATTGACATCGATGCGAGCGTTGACATAGTTGCGCGCGACGACACGTGACCCGGTGAGCAATGGAGCGACAGCCAAACCCACGGCAAGCGCAAAACACATCATCACCAGTCCACCGGTAGCAGCTCTGCGCATCAGCGCGGATGGGTCCCCGACAGTGGACTCTCCGGCTAGCACACGACGTCGGAAAGAAAGGTAAGCGACCCACATGACTGCGACGCCACCTGCGAGTGCTCCAATCCACGGGTGATCTCCGGCTCGGACTCCGAAACCCATCCCAATCAGTGCGTGTGCCGAAATTGGAAGAAGTGCCCATTCTCTGTGGTGGTAGCGCAGAGTCGCCGAAATTGCACCGAGACCCGCAATCACACCCACCAGGTAAGGAAGAACGCTCGGACCGACATAATGGGACGCCGGCGGAATCAGGGTGAGCAAATCTTTCCAAGAAGTCACCGCCTCAACCGCAAGCATTTTGAGTGAGAGCGGTGTCGGGATCACCACGCCCACACCGAGCTGCGGCAATGCGCAGGCAGTGCCGAAGAGGAAATATCCCGCAATAGCAAACATCAGGGTCGGGAAGACACCCGCACCCAAAAGGTAGGAAATCCACGCAGCGAGTGTGCCAACAGCGGCTCCCCCAAAAGCAGCAATGAATCCCGAGTAATCACCAAATACATCCGTGTGGAACACAGATGCCAGACCCAGGAGAAACACCACGATCAGTGCATTGTGAATATTGTGCAGTTTCGACTTCATTTCACCGCCTTCGCAAAGGCCAGTGGTGCATCTGCCAATTGAGCGATGTTGAGCACGTACGTGTGATCAAGCTGAGACAGTGCAGTCTCTTTCCCTGAACGAACCACAATCGAGTGCGCAGAGTGTGGAACGACACTGAGTACACGCCGAAGCTCCACAGGTGAGACTTCGTGCGCAGTCACCAAGACACAAATGGATGCCGAGGGCAGGTGGGAAACTGCAGTGGCGACGTCATCGGCCAACGATGATTCTGCACACGGATGGATCACTGCCAACGAATCCATAAGCTCCACGGGCGTGGAATCAGCAAGCATCTGGCCAGCCCACGCAATTTTGACCAACCGGTTCTCGCTCATTTCCGCCGCCGCAATAGATGCCGCAAGCGAAACTCCGAGTTCAAAGTCATCTGCATCAGCCCAGTGACGAAGATCAGAATCGAGCACGATGAGCATGTGGGATCGCCGAGTGTCATCGAATTGACGGACCATCAGTTGCCCAATGCGCGCACTGGTTTTCCAGTGGATAGAACGCCGCGCATCTCCTCGAACATAAGGACGCAATGCGCGGAATGACACGTCTGAACTCGTCATTTCACCACTCGACCGACCCTCAATATCGTGCAAGAGACCTCGAGCATGGACATTGACCGGCACACGCAGGGGGTGGACAACAAATTTTTCTTTGTCTGAGAGCGGTTCATACGCATGGACCAATCCCAAAGGATCGCCTCGCACGGAATTCACTGGGCCAATCGTGACCATTCCTCGGATCTTGGCGGGGATCGTAAAAATCTGTTCGTGCTCAGCTCCGGGATCGAGACGAGGGATCGCGAAGACGATCTTCTTGTCTCCCACGGGAAGCTCAAGCCACGTTGCGCGCGAAGTACGTGGGCTCATGTTGTGTACTTTGACTACACCCACGCCACTCTTGCCGACAACCACGCGTGTCGTTGCCAGCACAAGCTTGGCTCCTATTGTGTTCTTCCCAAAGGAGGCGATCCAGCCAAATACCACGAGCACGGCGGTGAATATCCCCATGCCAACGAGTTCAACCCAACCTAAGGCAATCCCGACACTCCATCCAAAGAGTGATGCGAGCACCACTCCCCAGCCCAACGGGGTCAGTTTTCTCACGGCGCTGATACCTTCGTCCTCGCACGCTCAAGAACCAGTTCAGCCGTTGCGCCTGAGAATTGAGCGTCGGGATCAAGCACAATGCGGTGTTGCCACATGTGGCTCACTAGTTGCAGTACGTCGTCGGGGATCACATAATCACGTCCGTCAATACCCGCCCACACTTTTGCAGCGCGAACCATTGCCAACGCACCACGTATCGACACGCCAAGTCGAGTTTCAGGATCCTCGCGAGTGGCTTGCGCAAGTGCCCACACAAACGTGAGGATGTCATTCGAAGCGTGAATTTCTGCTGCGGTTGCGATCATCGCGCTGACGGTTGAGGCATCGACTACCGGCGTCAGCTCAGCCGCACGATCAGCCAGATTCGCGCCAGCAAGCACTGCCACACCGACGTCGGCCGACGGGAAACCCACCTGAATTTTCATCATGAAACGATCTAACTGAGCCTCGGGCAAAGGATACGTTCCCGCCTGCTCGATGGGGTTCTGGGTAGCAATCACCATAAATGGCTGTGGAGCAGGATACGCAGTGCCATCAACGGTGACATGTCCCTCTTCCATGACCTCCAACAACGCCGACTGCGTCTTGGGCGAGGCCCGGTTGATTTCATCAGCAAGGACAACCTGTGCAAAAATCGGTCCGGGATGGAAGTTCCATGCCCCTGTCCTCTGATCAAACATCGTCACACCCGTAATATCCGAGGGTAAAAGATCAGGAGTGAACTGGATTCGTGACGATGATGCTTCAACCGACGCCGCTATCGATCGCGCCAAGGCTGTTTTCCCGGTTCCTGGTGCATCTTCAATCAGCAGATGTCCACGAGCCATCATGGCCGTCAGCGCCAGACGAATCACGTTCTCTTTTCCCATCAGTGCGCGTGAGACGTTGGTGAGAATCGCGTCGAAGTTTTGCGCGAAGTCACGCACGCTCATTGTGTCGTTCATCGTTTTTCCTTAATCAATCTGCAGTGGACGAGAAATTGTTGGTGCTGACGCACCGACGTCGTTGTACAAAACAACATGGAATTGATGTGCCACACCCCGGATCCTCGCAGGCATACGGCACACGGATCCAGGAGTACATCTGACGTGATCGCCTTGTGTGAGGTCGGTGATCACCGCCGCGCGGAGCGAGGATCCTCCCAATCCGCCTGGCACGAATGATACGAGGGCCGTGTGTCCTTGAAGAACTGCCGTCACCTCGCGTGGGGCATCGGGAACATCAACGGCATCGAGATAAACGATTGAGGAAACATCCCGTGACGCATCACCCGTGGCATCGCGGAGCGTAAATCGAACAGGAAACTCACCCACCTGCGTCGGAGTAACCGTCAAACGCGTTCCCGACACCGCCACGCGCACTGCCCCACCGCCGTCGGCAGAAACGATCCGGGGCGGGGTAGGGAATGGATTGTGGACGAGATCGCTGACATCAATCGTGACGCTCTGCCCACGTCGCACCTGCCGAGCAGTTGTTCCAACCGAGAGTCGAGGAGCAGTTTGCTCGATCACCGAAACACTCACGTTCCCCGACGTCGTTGCTTTGCCATCGCTGGCGGCGATGCGTATCGTTCCCGCACGGCCGACACGGGCACCGCGGTGAGCATCGACCCGTAACGTATGCCCATTGACCTCAGCGGCGATGCCGTCTGGAACCGATTCGATCGTGTAGGACAGCTGATCGTCATCTGGATCGCGTGCAATCGTCCCTAGGTCTAGCGAAATACCCTCACCACCGGTGACAACCTCCACGGCAGCACCGCTGATAATCGGAGCACGGTTGCCGTCGCGAATGAGGACGGGGATCGAAATCGTGGCACGTTTACCTGACTTACTCACCACGCCCACACTGACATAGGTGTTTCGCGCGTCGCCGTCTGAAGCGGTGACAGTAAGGTTCGTACCGTGGCCTCGGGCAATCATTCCAGTTCCCGGAGTGACCTGCCCATCAATCGTCACATCTGGATCAATATAGGAATTGATATCCGATGTCAGGCTTTGACCTGGACGAAGGGAGATGGCAGCTCCACGAATGAGGTGAGGAGTCTGATCATCCTGTGGGGCAGAGGAAGGATTCTCTAACCCTGGCACCCATACCACTGCCGAGCCGCTCAGCCCGTCAGCGTCAGTGACGGTGTAAACCACCGGGCGACGTGTGGGTGCAAGATCGATGACAAGCCGTTGGTCACGGACTTTCGCTGCAGGATCTGACGTCGAAACCTTCAGTTGCGATGCTGCTCCGTCCGGATCGCGATCGTTACGCAAAACATCGACAGTGATCTGTTGTGGTGCGCCTGTGACCTGCGGGAAGTCATCAGCTGGGATCGGAGCGAGTTTGGGCGCGTTGGGATTGACGATAACGGTCAGGAGCCCCGTCGCCCGACCACCTCGTGAGTCCACGACGTCGTAATGAACAAGGTACGTTCCCGGCTTCTCCGGCGCAGTGAAGGCGAGCTGTCCACCGCTCTTCTCCGTCACGACCACGTCATCCTTGTGAGAATGCGCAGTTCCGATGGCGAGTGCAATCGGATCAAAATCTGGATCCACGTCGTTCGCCAATACCGGAACTTCTACCTGTGTTCGCGGCCGCACAGTAACCCGGTCAGGTCCTGGGATCGGTGCCTGGTTGTGGTCAGACGCTGGAGCGATACCCACTCTCACGCGTGCCTGCGCACTCTTACCCCCGCGATCGGTGACCTGATACGTGAAAACGTCAGTTCCGGCGGCATCAGCATCTGCTCGATAGGTGATCGTGCCATCCGCCTGAGCTGTGGCAACACCGAGTTTCGCCGAGTTATCGATCGACGTGAGCTCGACGGAGTCGCCATCAGAATCGATTCCATTCAGCGGTACATTGATCGTCACCTGGCCACCCGCGCGTGTGCGCGCCACTAGATCGAGAGGATGAGGAACCGCATTCTGACCTGGGGAAAGAACACGGAGATTTACCCGCGCCCGAGCGCTCCGCCCATGCTCGTCAGTCACCGTGTACGCAATTGCATACTGACCCGGTTTGCCAGCTTTGACGCGGACGTCGTGTTCACTGAAAAAGACCTCGCCAGCGGCGGCGGGAATGTCACCGACACTCGTCACTTGCAAGGCATCGGGTGAGATATCATTCGCAACCACATCGACGGTTCCCACGTCACCGGAACGGACTGTGAGAGTGTCATCAATCGCAATCGGTGCCTCATCGTGCGGTGGCCCGCTTGGAAACACCACAATGGTTCCTTGCGCACTGGCTGTTCCGTTGGAGACGGTGTATGTCAGTTGAGCTGGCGCCGTGAGTCCTGCATTCGCACTGATGCGAACGTATTGTTGTCCCATCGCGAGTACACTGACGCCTTTCGGAGCGCGAACATCAGTCACAGTTAACACGCCTGATCCTGGATCCCAGTCATTGGCAAGCGGATCAATCACGGTTGGCTTATCGCCCGCTACTGCGAGGTCAGTTTCGGGGATCGGAACGCCGTCCTGTTGAGCGTCAGTGACATCAATGCGCACCTTGCCCACTGCAGAATTCTTTCCGTCAGTAATTGAGTAGGGTAAGTAAAACGTCCCCACACTCAGGGCTTCGAGGCTGATATTTCCGCTGGCAGGATCCATATTGGCGACAATCCCTTGGGGAATCTCTCCCAGCGATACGAGTCGCAGTGGATCACCATTAGGGTCAACGTCGTTGGCTAGCGGTGAGAAAACAGTCGAGTTTCCTAAGGTCAGCGAGACGGAATCGGCGTTCGCCGTCGGGGCCACCTCACCAGAGGCCACCTGAACGGCAAGCGCCCCATCGCCCGTCAGCAATCCGTCTGAGACGGCAATGGGGAGGGACACTGTGCCTGACGCGTGGCCGGCGTTGGCCAACTCAACCGAACCGGTACGGTTCCATGTGATGTTGAGTTTGTCTTCCTCGCCCACGTTCGCTAAGTAAATCGGATCTCCGTCGGGATCGATCCAGTCATCAAGCAGTTGCGCGCTGATACGCCCATCAGGAGCTAGGCGCGTCACCGTTGAGACAACCTGACGCGGCGGAAGATTCTGCTCCGGGGGGTGGACGGTAATTGCGACGGTTGTCTGCGCACGTCCCCCGCGACCGTCATTGACTTCGTAGGTGAAAGTTGTGCGTCCCGACGCTGAAGCTGGAGTGTCAATCTGGAAGGCGCGGCCCGCGCGGATGGGAACGACTCGTCCGAAACTCGGTTCCTTGAGAAGGGACACCGTCAGGACATCGCCGTCGGGATCTGAATCGTTGAGAAGGACGGGCAATGTGGTGATCTGTCCGGCCCGCACACCAAAGGCATCGGGCTCAGCCAATGGCACGCGGTTGTGCGCGCTTGTTTGAGGATTAGCTGGCTCATTTGACTGCGAATGAGAACGCTGGTCAGCCTTCTGCGGAGTGTTGTGGTCAGTGAGCGTCGTGTCCCAGTCATCAACAATCTGCATGTTTTTATCTGGTAGCCAAACGCGCCCGCTCACCGTGTCATTGAGGACAATTGCATCACGGTTCGTGCGAAACACAGCGGCTCGTGAATCACGCAACGAATCGTTTTGCTTGACTTGGTCGTCCTGGTGGCCTGGACATTCACGCATGTAGACACCCGTACCTGACCACGCACTGTAGGCACAGCCCTGATGAAAAACAGGACGGGCGGGAGCGCCCGACTGAGTCTCGCGGCCAGATACTTGCGCTGGATACGCCTCAATACTCGCCGTCTCAAGGTTCACTTCGATCAGTTCTTTATCGTTGGCAATCAGTGCAAAATCTGCTTGTGGTCCAGGAAGCTGGAGAGCGAGATCCTTGCCTCTGATATGCGCCTGTCGTTTTGCTCCATCGATATAGAGCATTCCCGATGTCGTGTCTAAAACCAGCGAGTGATCTCCCACAGCACTGACCTGAAGAGTGTGGTCATATCGGATGTCAGCGGGCAGGACATCGCGATGATCGCCAGCAATCCACTTCCGAGTGATCGGTGACGCCCCATGAAGAGTTCCAGTATCGGTGAGAACCACATCGCCTTGAGGCAACGATGTCGCTGCAACAGTGTCATTTGTTCCCAGATGTGCGGCTTTCCCTACCTCTGCTTTCCATACGGTTCCCGACGTCGGATCATAGGAGGCCACATAACCTCCACCGAGTGTGGAGACGCTTGCCTGAGCTAATGACGTTAATTTTCCAAAGGTGGACGAAGCAGGATCAACCATCGCGATCGATCGGGCGCTGAGATCATGGAACAGCACTTCATCACCTTGCTGTGCCACGTCAAACGCACCCGAGGGGGTGCGAAGTTGGGCATCTAAAGTCATCGATGGGTAGTTCACATGACCGACAATTTGGCTGCGAGTATTGGTTACCCACACGCCAGAATCGGTCAAATCCACGTGTTGAGCTGGAATTCCGCCATGCCACACGGCTGCGGTAACCCAGGTGGCCAAAAGAGCGCCACCTGCAACAAGTGACGCAATTTTCTTTTGTGCTCGGCGTTTAGTGAACATATGTAGAACCCTTAGTTTCGTGCATACGTGTCGATTTTAGCCAGAAATGACTGTTGATGAACGACTGCGTAGGCCCAGGCATGAGACAATAGACGCATGGAATTCATGCAATGGGCTCTCGATATTGCCACTCGCCACCCCGCCTTAAAAGGCGCGCTTGTGTCCTCACACGGACAGTGGCTCGATGTCTTGCTTGCCGACGGACGTGCCTTCCGATTCCGTCCCTCCGCGATGATCAGGCCAGACGCCGATGAATCAGTTCGAGAAGCCCTCCTCGGACGCTTGATTGATATCGGGATCTCCCAGGCGAAGGAGCCTGAGGTTGCCGAAGAAGAACTCGACCGCAGCTCTCACGAATCTGACACCTCATCTGCGTCTGGTACTTCTCTCGGCTTCGGCGCGTCGCGCGGTCATCTCGCCCACCCCAGCACCTTCGCCGACAGTGCCACCCCGGCGTCGGCAGATGAACTAGACGAAATTACGCAGTCCACACCCATCGTGCCGATTGTGCGTGCAGCTGACTATTTCATCAATCCATCCACGCAAGCCGACCCGCTAGTTCACGTACCGCTGACAGATTTCATCGCGGTTGGTTTGGCCTATGACCTGCCAAAATCTGTCCACCCAGTGTATTACTCCGGGCTTGAAGACGATCATCGTCCTATCGGAGAAATTCTGGCTGAATCGGTTCTCTCCCTGCGACACCTCTCGGACACGCACAATCACACAGTCGAAATTGCGGTCACCGAGGTCATGGGCGCACAGGTTCTCGCCTTTATGTCCCCGATGAACTACGAGGTGTCGTGGTTCAGTGACTTGGACATGATGCAAGAAGTTGCCGAACGGCTCTCAACTGAACGTCCTGGCGACGTTCAGTTGTTCGTACCGGCTTCTCGTACGAAGTTTTACATTGTGTTCGCCGACGATCCGAATCTTGCTGCGTTTTTCCAGCTTCTCTTTGACCAGCGTGAGTCACCTGATTCTCTCTACCCTCTTCCGCACACAGTGGCAGCAGACGGCTGGCGCGAATGGGTACCGTTCCCAGGCTCACAAGTAGCAGATGTACTGGCAGACTTGCGCGGATATTTCCGTGCGCGCATCTATGCCGGTCAGGTACGAGCAATGCGCGCTTGGGGCGAACTCGGAGAACTCGTCGATTTCCGCGTACGCACGCTTCGCGGAGGGAGCACGGTCAGTGAAGCCGTATGGGACGCTCACTCCGGCCCGGGGTCACTTCCACACACGGACTACATCACATTCGTCCGCGAGCGCGGGCCGATGCCCTGGGATGAAACCCCTGAGGTACACGTCTCAGTCCCCACCCACGTGGTGCGCGATTTGTGGCCTGAAGGCTTGCACAGTGTCGATAACGTCTGGCCAGCACGCTGGGAAAAAACGAGTTTCCCGCCGGACGACGTCCTCAAGGCAATGGCCGACGCCGCCGGCAAGAGCGCTTTCTAAGGGCGCCGTCGGCCACCGACGTCCGGCGTCGCACGGGAAGTTTACTTGCCGTAAAAACCGCCCAGGAACTCGTCCTTAAAGTCCCAGTAGGATCCGTCTTCCATAGAAGAACGGATCTGATCAACTAGGCGCACCGTGAAGTACTCGTTGTGAATCGTGGTCAAGGTGTTGACCAACATTTCCTTCGCCTTAAACAAATGGTGGATGTAAGCCTTCGTGTAGTGGGTACACGTGTAACATTCGCACCCCTCGACCAGCGGAGAAAAATCGCGCTTGAACTGGGCTCGCGTGATATTAAAGCGCCCTGACGGCGAATAGATCGCCCCGTTACGAGCAACCCGCGACGGATTCACACAGTCAAAAGTATCGGCCCCGGCCTCGACGGCGTTGAAGAAGTCGTCGGGCTCAGAAATCCCCAGCAAATGGCGAGCGCGATCGTCGGGAAGTTCTTCACACACCCACCGGACAATGCGCCCTAAGTTTTCCTTTTCTAATGCACCGCCGACGCCGAAGCCGTCAAAATGCTGCCCGTCAATCTCCATTGCTCCCAGATCTCGTGCTGCTTTACGGCGAAGATCTTCGTATTGGGCACCTTGAATCACGCCCCACAGCTGCTGATAGGGCTTGCCCGAACGCTCTTGAGTGAGTTGCTTGTGGGCAGCGAGGCAACGCTGTGCCCACAAGCGTGTGCGTTCCAATGACTCTTCTTGGTAGGAGCGTGAGTTCATTAAGGTAGTGAGCTCATCAAAGGCGAAAATAATGTCTGCACCAAGCTCGTGCTGAATGCGCATCGAAATTTCAGGGGTGAATCGATGAAGATCACCGTTGATGTGCGAACGGAACCACACGCCGTCGTCGTCCACGTTCGCCAGACGCTCCTTGTTCGGGGCGACGGCGTCGTCAGCAACTTTCTTTCCAGAAAATTCTTCCGACAGAACCTTCTTAAAACCACTACCAAGGCTCATCACCTGGAAGCCGCCGGAGTCGGTGTAGGTCGGACCTTCCCAGTTCATGAACTTACCCAGGCCACCCGCTTCGTCAACGATGTCTGAACCCGGCTGAAGGTAGAGATGGTAGGCGTTCGAGAGCACGGCCTGTCCACCCACCTGGGCCACTGCTTCAGGAAGCACCCCCTTCACCGTGGCTTTCGTTCCCACAGGAATAAACGCCGGCGTTGAGATTTGACCGTGTGGTGTGTAAATCACGCCCGTGCGGCCAATCGTGCCATCGAGTTGAGTCTTTACCTCGAACATTTTTCTCTTTCTGCGTGTGATCAATAGTGGTGCGGCTGGCCTAGTAGGCGACGCGAATCACTGGGTCGCCTGCGGCAGATTGCGCCTGTGTCAGAGGGAGATCGGCACCCGCCCACCCCAAAGTTTGTCCAGGCAGAAGGAATGCTCCACCGGTGACGATGTAGTTCGCTACTCCACCAACTAAGGAAAAGAGGTCTTGCACCGTGTGTGCAGAATCGAGCACTTCCACGTCGAGATGGCCGAAAATCGGCAAACCGAGAGTTCGTGCTCGATGAAGATCTTCCCCTGCAACACGCACCGAGACCCATAACGGGAGGGGGACTTCGCCCTGCGTCAGCGATTGAGATAGTTCAATGATCATTGGCGCTGGGTGCAATGCTCCAAGCTCGGGCCGGAATACACCCACTGCGGCGTCTTCACGCATCAGAGCATCAGCGAGTTGAGTCATGACGATATTCGCTGAGACCATTCGTCCACGCCGTTTGAGTTCGGGGAGCTGGTCAACGTCTGCTGTTTCTCCTGCCAGCTCGCCTTCGAGAGCAGCATCGAGAGGGGCATAGAACGTCATTGCCACATGGAAATTGTGTTCAGGCAGCGATCCCTTTTCAACATCCACGGCACCAGAAACTGGAGTGAGGAGAACTTGCACCCCCTGCCACGCAAAGTGAAAAATTGCGTCTTTTCCAGCAGTTGCGGGCGCTCCGTCGGCACCGACCCACGATCCATGTACGTCAATATTCCACAGCTCCTTGAGGCCACTCACAGCCTTTTCCACATCAATAGGGGCCGTGAACAGGGCAAATGCCGATAGAACCTCAGGGGCGGTGGGATGAATTGCAGATACTCCAAGCTGATCCATACCGGGCATTCTACCGTCAGGTGGTTGTACTGGTCGCCTCACCAGCTCAAGAGAAACGATCAATCGCCAACGGTAAAGGAATCTTCTTCAACGCGCGCGCCCGAATATCTGGGATGACGCCGCGGATGCGTTCCCAAGCGCCCATCGATCGAAAGTCCGTGGGATCACGGAGAAGCACTTTCGTCAGATCGTCACGCGTGACGGTATAAGACATGGTGTACGAATCGAACGTCACCACCGTAGTTCGTGATGAAAATGCCATCAGTGCTGTCGCTGAATACATGAGGTTATTTTCAAAGTTTGTGTCCTCGTGGTCAGGATTGACCCACACTTTCACATAGCTCTCTTCACCCCATCCGCCATCAATAGTTCCTCCGATGGGCATACTCTTCAAAAAGTTAATAACCGTTGCACCGATTTGCTCGTCCGGATCAATATCGACAATTTTCTCGAAAGGTGTCATCTTGTGGCTACGCCAATGTTCGGAGCCTGCTTGTTCTGACTTCGGCAGTTCCTCGAAGGGCACGCGTACATCGTTATGCGTCAGGACATATCCCCCAATAAGCAATGCAGTCAGAATCATACAGATCCCTATTGCCAACCACGACACTTTCTTCATACTCACTATTCTTGCAGGTTCCTCACGGAGCAGCGACGTCGGCGGGCAGTGAGCGCAACGGGTCACCGAGCGCAACGGGTCACCGAGCGCAGCGACGTCGGAACACGAAGAATTCACACAGCTGACGGACGTGGCGCGGGGCACCATGCTCCGCGTACTGTAGGTATGACAGAATACAACGAGACAAGGAGCATACTCATGGCAATACCGTTCGTGGTCGGCGCTTACGCCGCGTTGCCCGCAGATCGAGAGCAACAGGAAGAGTTTTACGCCTCGCTTGCGGATGCCCAGTGGGTCAACGGACTCGAAATCCCACTTCGTCAGACCATCACCGATGATTTGCCGTGGTTTGCTCACCAAATCGCGCCGTCGTTTACCATGAATATCCTCACGCCGATTCCGGGAACAATGGGGAATTTAGCGAAAAACCCGGCGTTCGGCATCGCTTCCCCCGACGAGGCAGGCCGTGCAGCTGCACTCGAATTCCTGATCGACGGAATCAACCAAGTCAAAGCCGTCAACGACGCCGTCGGCCGCCAAGTCTTTTCGTGGATTGCGCTGCACACCGCCCCCACAGCCACGGCTGAGCGTGAAGCACTCGTTCGCTCACTGGCCACGATTGAACAGTGGGATGCAGATGGCGCAAAGTTCGTCATCGAGCATCAAGATGCGTTTATCCCTGACCAGGCTCCACAGAAGGGTTTCCTCTCACTGGGAGACGAAATCGGCGCTATTTCCGACGCGGGAACTGAACGCACTTTCATCTCCTTAAACTGGGGACGAAGTGCGATCGAAGGCCGAAGCCCACAGACGCCACTGGACCACATCAAGGCTGCTGCACCGAGCGGAAAACTGGCAGGCGTGATTTTCTCCGGTACGCACAACGTCGATGGAGATTACGGGCCGGCGTGGACCGATTCGCATGTGGCACTTCAGCACGACGAGCCCAGTTCGATCATGACGAGCACCCTCGTGGCAACGGCTGCCGAAGCTGCTCGCAGCGCAAAAGTGAGCTACCTGGGAGCGAAACTCACCCTCGACGGGCGTTACACCGTACCAGAGCGTATTGCGATTTTGCGCAGGGTGGCTGGAGCAGCCGGGAAATCGCAGGCATAAAGGTCTCGCTCGTCAGCCAGACACTTTGAGTGTTCTCACCCCAAGGGACGCAGATACGTCAGTTTCTTACCGTCCCATTGGAAGAACATTGTGTGGGCTGACCCGGCGCCGACGATTCCTTGTGTACCTGGCTTATTCACGGTCTTTGCGTTTGTCACATCTGCGATATTCGCCCCAGCCTGAACAAAAGGTGCTCCGAGGGCAACAGGTTCACCGCTGATTTTCCACTGTGATTTGCTAATCCAGTGTCCATCATTGAGGAGCGCTGGTTCCCCTTGCGTCGTCTTCTCGACGTGCGCAAGAAGTGCCTGTCGCAACTCGCGACTGGTGACATCCGCATTCATCCCCGCAAGCGCGTACGAAAAAGCGGCACTTGAGCTAGGGGCAGGAGTGATCGACACGGCGTGACCATTCGAGTTCCATTCAACAACAACGACGCCGGAGCCATCAGTGGCGTGGTTCGTTACCTTCGCTGATTCCTCGGTTTTCGGTGTCGCTGACTGTTGATCACCGGGAGTTGTCTGAACCTGGGGGGCGTGATTGACTCCTTTGCTCGCATCTGAGTCAAGTGTCCCCTCCGCAGCCAGACAGACGACGCCGTCGGTTGCCGACCAGCACGCGTTCCCCTGTGCATACGCAAGCGATGGCAACTGGATGTACTCGCCGTTGCCATTCTTATTCGTTTGCAAGCGAACGAGCCCTGGACTCACCTGAGGCTCAAGCGTACGGCTGGGCGGAAAATATGTGCGCTGTTGGTTCTGGACTGCTCCGTTTGCGCCGAGCATAGCGACGACCGACGAGCTACGGCCAACATTGACTACCCCGAGGCTCTGACCAAACGCACCCACAATCTGCGGAATATCCCCGCCCAGAGAATTATCTGTTGACCAGGTAAAATTTACACTTCCTGTCCGAGCTGAAAGAATCACAAGATCTGAACGCGCCGCGCGTGACTCTGGACGTTCGTCGTCGAGGTTTTCTCCACCTTTGCCGCCGGCGTCGGCAAGACCAACCGTGAGGTAAATCGAGCCTGCTCCAGCGTCGAGCGCGGTCAGCGTTGATCCAGTGGGAAGGTAGTAACGCCACGTCGGAAGTGCTGTGTTTTTCCCGGTGACGGTGTAGCCGGTCAGGCGTCGCAACGAATGATGGCTTGAGAGCACCACCAAAGTTTTTGTTTCGGGATCGTACGTGACCGCTTCAGGCTCGTCGGCTAGTTCCGCACTCCATGCCTCCTCGGCACCGCCTTGGTATGGGTTACGTGTGTGGACAGTTGCACTCGACGACGACGTCGATGACGGCGTCGGAGCTGGCTTGACTGCGGGCGAACAACCGGCGAGCACTGCAAGGGTAGCCGTCACGAAAGCAAGAGGAGCAAAGAACTTCACGTCCCTAGGCTAGCAGGACTGGCGAATCCCCCACGACTGTGGTCCTGAATTTATTGATGTATCGACGTGGTTAAATTGTGTCAGATGTCTAAGGAGGAACAATGTCCGAGTCCAACCAGAACACATTCCCACCTGCACGCGAACTCGAAGACGATGCTCTTGTTCACAGCGGTACACCCACTCCACTACCCTCACACACTCAGCCTTCGACGAAAAGTCGCCGCAGCCTCCTCATTGCACTGGTCTGCGTTGCCACTGTCGTTGTTGTTGCCCTGGTGATGACGATGCTTGTGTGGAAGACAAGTTCGTCAACGCCGACCTCACGAGCGACAAGCGCCTCGGCGTCGGCACCAGCGACGGAAGAAACTGGAGCTGGGCGGTTCACACCTGTCGAGCAGAGCGACAAAGTCAAGAAGCTCATCGCCTCTCAGCAACGCCGGCAAGAAGGCGATCCGATGGCTATCGGAAAAGTTGATGCCCCGGTAGTGATGAGCGTGTACTCGGATTACCGTTGTCCTCATTGCCTGTCGTTTGCGCGCGAAAAGATCCCTGCGTTGCAAAAGTATGTTGATAACGGCACCCTACGCATCGAGTTTTCTGAGCTACCGATCCTCGGCGATCAGTCAACCCTGGCAGCGAAGGCAGCAATTGCAGCTGGCATACAAGGGAAGTACCTCCCCTTCCATGACGCGCTCTTTGGCTCGTGGAAGGATGGCAGTCATCCGGATTACACCCCACAATTCCTCAAGGGAATTGCACAGGAAGCTGGAGTGCCCGATTTGGAGAAGTTCGCCAAAGATATGGAGTCCGATACGGTAGCTTCACAAGTCAAAGCCACCTATGATCGAGGAATCAACAAACTTGGCTTCGAGTTCGTTCCCAGTATTCTGGTGGGAGAACAGTTTGTGGACGGCAGCTACCCGGTTGACGTGTTTGCGCAAGTTGTTGAGAGCGAGGCTAAGACGAAGGGATCTCAGTGAAGCACCTCATTTCCAAGGCATTTCAAGCGGTTTCTCGTTGGACATTTGTCCATGAACCATTGCCGGAAAAAGCGATTGTCATCGGCGCTCCGCACACCTCTATTTGGGACGGTATCTTGATGGCGGTTGCGTTTTGGGATCTGAAACGCGATTTCAGATTCCTTGTCAAAGACTCGCTCATGCGCGGACCGATTTCTCCGCTCATTAAGTGGGTAGGTGGCATGGGAGTAGATCGCTCACACCCGCAGGGAATGGTCGGGGCGGCTGTGGAACAAGCGAAGAAAACTGATGACTTCACCTTGATCATCGCCCCCGAAGGTACTCGTTCACAGCGTACCTATTGGCGTTCAGGCTTCTACCACATTGCTCTTGGCGCCAACGTTCCAGTTGTTTTGGGTTTTATCGACGCAAAAACTCGTACCTATGGTTGGGGGCCACACATCACGTTGACCGGCGATATGAGAGCCGATATGGACGTCATCCGCGCTTTCTATGCTGACAAGAAGGGAATGCGCGATAGGCGCATCTCTACTCCACGCCTGCGCGCTGAAGATGCTGGTAACGGCTCGCAGACATCGGCCGGTGACTCGTCTGCAGGTGAGAACTCGTGAACAACTTCGACTACCCGCGTGCCTTTGACTCTGTGAAATCGACGCAGTCACAGAGCACGCGGGCCGAAGTCGCCAAGCTGGTGGTTGATTCACTTCAGCTCCCAGTAGCTACTGCGATCACCATGTTGGAGAACCAGTCCGTTCTCCTCGATGCGATGCGTGAAGAACTCAAGGACTTGCGGGCCGAGGCATTGAGTTCAGCGGCGGAGGATAAGAACCGCGAGCGCGACCCAATCGACATCTTTCCCGAATCCCATCAGCCGTTACCTCACGTTGCACACGCAAGCGCGGCAAGTAGCGCAATCGCGACCGCGTTCCGTGCGCTCGACGCGGCGAAGGTTTCACACGATTTGAGCGCGCTGGCACATCCGATCCGTCTTGAGATTCTGCAACTCACGGCCGAGCGTGCGATGAGCGTGCGCGAGTTGGTTGAAGCACTATCGACAGGCACTACTGGCCAGGTGTATCACCACATGAAAGCTCTGACCAGTGCGGGGTGGGTCGAGATGACCGAGGGTGAATACCATCTTTCTCCTGACCGCGGCCCTCAGTTGGCCGCAATCCTCGCAGCCTTGCGCTAACAAATAATCAACACGAGTATGCTCTCATCGCTCCTGCGAGTGAAGCGCGCTAGGCTTGTGCTATGCAAACCGCCTCTTTTACACTTCCAGGCCACACGACGTTTGAGCACCGCCTCCAGGTTCCCCTCGACTGGGACGGCTCCCTGACGCCGTATGCGTCCAGCGCACATTTCCCGAAAACGATCACTGTTTTTGCACGCGAAATCGTGCGCGAGGGACGCGAGAACGCGCCTCGTCTGGTGTACTTCCAGGGCGGCCCAGGTTTCCCTGCAAACCGGCCGGCGCCAATCGGTGGCTGGATCAACGACGTACTCGATGACTACCGCCTTGTCTTGATCGACGAGCGCGGCACCGGTCAGTCTCATGCGTTAGACCAAGTCACGGTGCCTGTGGTGGGCGACGCCGACGCGCAAGCCGTCTACCTTGCGTGTTTCCGCGCAGATTCGATCATTCGCGACGCCGAAGCGCTGCGTCGCGAACTCCAAGGCGACGAGCCGTGGGCCGCTCTGGGGCAAAGCTTTGGTGGTTTCTGTGTCACCTCATATCTTTCACTCGCGCCCGAAGGTCTGAGCGCAGCAATGATCGTCGCGGGTCTCGTTTCCACACATCGCCACGCCGACGATGTCTACCGTTTGACCTGGGCCTCTACTGATCGACGTAACGCCGAGTTTTTCGAACGTTACCCTTGCGACGAAACGACCGCGTGGCATGTTGCCGAACATCTCGCCGCTGGTGCAGCCGCAGCCCTTGAATCGGGCGATCCTCACGCGGCTGAGCTCCTCCCCACTGGCGAGATCCTCACGCCTGGGCGTTTCCGAATGCTTGGCATTAATCTTGGCCGCAGTTATGGTTTGGAAACTTTGCATGGCCTGCTCGAAAACCCGTTTGTGGAAGTCGGCGGGCGCACGCGTCTGACTCAACGTTTCCTCACACAGGTGGCCGATCATATTTCTTATGCCAGCTGCCCAATGTATTGGGCGCTCCACGAGTCGATCTATGCAGGTCCAGGACTCGCCACGCGTTGGTCGGCACAACGAATCCGCACCGAATGTGAACAATTCACACTTCCTGAGCTTTCCGCAGGCGGAGACGGCGAACGTGAACTTCGCGCCCGTGGCCTTGGTTTCCGTTTCTCGGGTGAGCACGAATTCCCCTGGATGGCGCAAACAGATCCTGCTTTGCGCGGGCTGGGAGCGGCCGTGAACGCACTCCACGAACGCGATGATTTACCCTCACTCCATCGTGAGGAGGTTCTGGCGAAGAACAGTGTTCCGGCAGCGGCGTGGATGTACGAACCAGATATGTTCGTGCCGATCGAAATTTCACGTGAAACGGCGGCACAGATCCGCGGGCTCAAGCAGATCGAGCATCCAACATTCCATCATGACGCACTCTCCACGCAGTCGTCGGATATTATCTCCGGCTTGAAAGCCGAACTGGCTGACGTCTGGGGCAAACGAGCCTGAACGCTTCGTTACTTACCAACATAGAGTCACCACACAGCAACAAAAGAAACCCAAAGGAGCATCGTGGCAGATTTCTTCGAACGTAACCGCGCAGGGAAATGGTCGTGGATCGGCTGGGCATTTTTCGCCTATGGAGCGGCGATGACCTTCATCTTAGCCTGGTTCGAAATGCACTGGGCGATGTTGGCACTGACCGCCGCCGGCCCGCTCACAGTGTGGGCCGTGTGTATGGCAGTGGCGTGGCGTCTGCGACGCAAGCAACGAGCGAAGCGCCCGAAGAAGTAGGTTCCCCACTCGGTTTCGCACGCTTCGCCGTCATTCGCGAGTATGCCAACGGTTCTTCTGCAACACATAGAACGCGTATGCGCTGGTGAGGACAGCAGCGAAATTATCTCACTACCCAGACAGTGCGAAAATCAGTTCGTTCCGATTCGAAGTTGGCGCTCGCAGCGCTGCGCAATTGCGGGATCGTGTGTCACCATCACCAGCGCCTTACCAAATTCTCGACACAGCACAAAGAGTTCGTCAAGGACAACTCCCGCAAGATGTTGATCAAGCGCGCCGGTTGGTTCGTCTGCCAAAATAATTTTCCCTGGCTTAAGCATACACCGCGCAATTGCCACGCGCTGTTGTTCTCCACCCGAAAGGGTGTAAACACTAGCATCGATCACGCTCCCCAAACCGAGGATTTTGAGTACCCGTCGCGCCTCCGCTTCATGGTTTTTCTTCGGCAGCGGCGAATACTTCATTCCGAGAAGAACGTTTTGGAGCGCAGTTTGCGATTCCAAAAGCGCATAGGATTGGAAAAGGTAGCTGATCACGGAGCGCCTCAACTTCGTTGCGGCAGACGAGTTGATCCCTGGCGTATCTTTCCCATCAATGCGAATCGTTCCAGACGTCGGTTCTTCAAGTAAACCAATCATGTTGAGGAGCGTTGATTTTCCGCTTCCGGATTGACCTGTGATCGCCATGGTTTGTTGTGATTCAAGCGTGAAGCTGAGCGATTCAATGATGGTGCGCTTGCCGTATTTTTTCGTCAAGTTCTGAACTTCGAGGATTGACATGAGATATCCTTAGTTTGCTTTGAGAATGTGGGAAATATGGGTGGTGGCCGTTCGGCGAGCAACTGCGAAGAGCACAACGATTTGGATCGCCCCGAGAATGGGGGTGATGCAGAGAATTCCATCGGACTTTAGTGGGATACCTATGAGTGTTCCGATCACTGTCGTTGCAAAGACAAGAGCGAACGGCGCCCAGAAAATACGAATGAGCGGATATCCCAGAAGCCTCATCACCGCGACGCACTGGGCATGGGCCTTGCCATAGAGCTGTACCAGCCCCACAAGGAGGATGGTCTCGATGAGAGCGCCCAGCGCGATCACTGTTCCGAATAGCTGAAGAAGACGTACAAACGATTTGTGAAGCCCTGCAAGGAAATCGGAGACAGGGATGAACTGTGGCGCATTATCTTCCAGATGGTACTGGGAAAGGTACCGCTCGTTTGCGTATTTTTCAGCCGCCTGCGCATCAAGCTTGATGTAACTATCTTCCAAACCGGTTGCCCCGAGGCTTTCGTTCTCGAAATACGTCATATTCTCCGTTGTCGCCAGATAAATGACGGGGTCGCTCACTGTCGAATTTTGTGGTGCCTGCGCATTCCATGTGAAGAACTTTTCACGTGGAATATAGGTGCGGAATTCGAATCGTGGGTTCTTCGTAAATTTCGTCACGATAGGAGAATCGAGACGGTCTTTGTCGTTTTCAGTCAGCCATCCGCGAATCGCCTTTTGTTGCTCCCGAGAGTAGCTCTCTGGAATGTAGTAGACACGCACCCCGGAACGGGCAAGTTCTTCATCAGTTTTTGGAACATCAAAGTGTGTTGACCGTAGGTAATTCGGCGAAGCAGCAAAATACCAAAATGGCTCAATCGGCAGGTTTTCGTATGAAAAATCTTCACGCCACTGCTTAATTGTCTGAGCATTGAAGTCAAAAGTGTTAATCAGTTGAACTCCAGGTTTGTCTTCAATCGAGGCATACCAATTGAAGTATTCGCGTTGTTTTCCTTCACTCGCTCCATTACTTGAAAGCTGATTCGTGCCAGGTCTGTCCTCATGGAGGATCCGCGTTTGTTCCACGGGTTGCCACTGCGATCGGATCTCTTGGATTTTCGCAATCTGAATCATGGGACCATCGATGAAGTGTAGCCCCGTGATCGATGCTCCGCTGGTGAGAATAAAGAGGACTGCGATAGCACCAACGATGACGCGCTGAGAAACTCGATTTCGAATAGCATTCACCGGATGTATTGCACTCGCTGCTAAAATTGTTGGCACACATGCGATCAGCAACGACACAATGTACAGCCCAATATTTGCTGAAATATCAATCACGGTTTGTGTATTGATAGAAAATTCCCAGCGCTCCCAGACCTCGATCACGCCGATACTCGCAACTCCAATTCCTGCCCCTATCAGGCTAAAACGCCACATGGTGGTGAGGAACTCACGCTTTGTGAGTCCGAGAAGAAGATAAATTCCCATCTGTTTCATCGACTGGTAGATGCCCACAAGGAACATCATCGAGATCATGATGAGATCGATGGCAAGAAAGGCGCGAATGATCGGCAAAAAGACACCTTCCGTAGCGGACTCGCCGGAAGTAATGGCTGTGATCTGCGCTTTCGGAGTAGCCACGATTCCGGCAATTTTGTCGGAGATCTTATCGAATCGGGAAGGAGTCAGACCGATAACGTAGTAGGCTCCTCGCGCTGTTCCTGAACGGGTAATGAGTTCATCGAGATGCATGCCCACGGCACGAGATGAGAAGTCAATGCTCGGAATATCAGCAATGACCTCCGCTTGAACCTGATCGAGCCCAAGTGTGGATTTTTGCTGTGATTTGGACAGGGCGGCGAGATTCTCTTGAGAAAAAATCTTCACTCCGCCGAATTCTAATTCGGCTTGCGCAGGAGCATTCGACAGCTTCCCGCCAAAACCAAATCGATAACCTTCAGTTTGCCCATTGATGCGAGAGACTAGTGGATCACGGCGAACAATGACACCGCCATTTTTCTCCACTTCACCCTGAGCGACCCGCACCGCCTTTCCAACAAGGCCATCATCACTGATCGCCGAGAGATTCAGAACAGTGTTTGTTGCGGGATAGCCAGCAATCACCCTCATATATTCGTCACCAAAAGACAGCGTGGAGCTCAAACCAACCAGAACACCAGCGAGAGCAATCAACAAACTCAGCGTGAGCTTTAAAAAGCGTTTCATTATTTCTTCCGCGATCCACTAGAAATTCGTCATGTTTTATCCACGGCAATCCCAGTAAGCACGGGCAGTACCGGTTCCAACCCAGTCAGTAGCGTACGCTCGCGTGCCTTTAGGCATCCACCGCGTAGTCTTCGAATTGGCAGTCGCTCTGTGCTCGTAGCGGCCAGAGTTTACATCAGAATATGACCATGCCCCCCATGTACGTCCATGATCCCAATACACTGCTGTGCCTTTGTAGTAGACAGTTTGGGCATATGCTGCCCCAACGCCGCCGACAAGCATCATCGATGCGAGGCCCGCAGCACCCATTGCTCGGACAAGTTGTTTCTTCATGTGGAACCCCTTTCTGAAGATTAGTGACGTTCCAGGTTTTCCTGGCGCCAGGCCTATAAAACTCGGATTCCACCAAATGCAATACCTACAAATGTAGGTATTCGATTTCTCTCTCCTTGCCTACAGTGACCTTCACATACCAGAAAATCACTATTCCTCAAAGAACCTCATGAAGATCCACATCGCTTTACGAACTGCTTCTGCTACGCTCATCCTCACTGCTTCTCTCATCAGCACTCCTCATGTTTCATACGACAACCTCTCCGTGCCGCGACAAGTTGTGTCTCATTTCGAGGGCCTCATGGAACCTGTTGACCAATCAGGACACAGGCAAGCGTTTCTATGTTCAACACGTTTACACAATTGGTTTCCGTGGTGCATAATGAACAAATGAGTTTTCAGTTGTTTCCCAATGAACACTCTTTGTCAGCTGACATGCAAATATCACATTTACTCACGCCTCGGTCGATATCCTATTTTCTGATTGCGCTTCTCTTCGGAATTCCGGACCTGGCTTGGTCTGCAACCACTATCCAAAACACACTCTGGCTATCAGTTGCAGTTGCACTTTTTACTCTCGCAAGTCAGGCCACGATTCTTCAGATAGTTTTCATCTCCTACGCTTCAATTCTGATCCTCCAGGTTTTCCCTGAGCTTCCAGGTATTTGCATTTTCGGGATATACACAATCATCATCGATTGGATCGATTCGGGCTTTTTCCTTCGAGCGTTTTCATTACTCGGAATTTTCCAGATCAGCGCATCATTGATGTTTCCCCATGCGAATGCCATCGATGTTGTGTTTTCATTCATCGCACCCATCATCCTTTGTGTGGGGTTGGGGTTTTTCCTTCGCTGGATTCACAGCCGGATCCACACACTTGAAGAAGAAAATGCCACAATCGTCGTCGAAACCAAGACAAAACTCGCCTCCCTCCTTCACGACACAACCGCGAAAGACATCGCACACATCGCCGTCCTCGTTGGCGACACCCTAGCAAAAAATGACATTCCTCCACACGCGCGTCAGACACTCAAAGAGATCAGCATTATCGCAACGCGTGCTTCGAGAAACTTACGCCCGATGATCCTCGATCTTTCAACCGCGCGTGATCAGCCACTCAACGATGTCCTCGACGACACCCGCCGAATGCTCTCAACCCGCTCGATCACGTTAACCACAAGAATCACCGGCCCCAACGGCGATCCGCTCGATTCGCTTTCTTCTGTACAGCACTCTGTCCGGATCAAACAGCTTTTAACCCTTGCTCTACGCGAAGAAGCAACCAACGTCCTCAAGTACGCCCCCGATCATTCCCACGCAATTCTCATCATCGATGTTGGGGATACGGATACCTCGCTCACGTTTACTAACGCGATTGCCAAACATCCACAGTCAGGGATGGCCGGCGGGTACGGCCTGGATAACTTGCGTATTCAGGTGGAACGCCGCGGTGGCACGCTCGATTATTCACGTATCCGCGACAAGTGGATCTTCGCTTTGGAGGTACCGAATGAGTAAGCCGATTCGCATCATTCTCGCCGACGACGACGAACAGTACATCGCCGTTCTTGCACGGTTTTTCGATCGGCAAGACGACATGGAGGTGATCACCGTCGCTCACGACGGTGAGGAAGCGATCACCGCAGCTGCAACGAGGCTCGCGGACATGATCATCCTCGACGTTGACATGCCCTGTGCCGATGGGCCAAGCGCCGCGAAAACAATCAAACGCATCAGCCCCAAGCTGAAGATCCTCATGCTCACCGCGTTTCGTCACCCAAACACACTTGAGCATTGTCTGCGCCTCGGGGTGTCCGGATTCCTCACGAAAGACACAATGCCCCAACAACTCGTTGAGCAAGTGCGCCTAGCGATGACCGGGCAGACTGTGCTCGGCCCGTCACCGGCGCAGATACTCACTGCCTCCTATCTGGCGTCCCAGCATTCGCGCGAAGAGTTCGCCGAATTCGTTGAGGTAGTTGAGAATCTTTCACCCCGACTGCGCAACGTTTTCGACGACGTTGTCCTGGCCTACACAAACAAAGAAATCGCGCAGCGTCAAGGACTGTCCGAGACCACGGTGCGCGGATATGTCACTGAGATCCTGACAATGACACGGATGCGTTCCCGAGCCAAAATAATCCTCACTGCAGCAAAAACAGGCTTCGTCCATGACGGTAACTAAACACTGGATGGGCAACAACGATCACAAACAGCGTGAAGCTGACGTGAGTGCGAAGAACATCAAGAATTTTTCCAATAGCACTCTGATACTGTTGTACGCCCGATGCTGCTATCTCCCCGTAGATAGATAGCGTATTATAGTTTTTGGCGCTACCCCGGTGGCGCAATCGTTCGGAAAATTCGAGCGCCGCACACGACACGCGCCAGTGTCGTCCCCCTGGATATAAACGATTCTAGGGTCACATACCTCATCCATAGGCAGTGAAAGGGCATAAAAATGCTCGCAATCCATAGCGCTTATCTTAGCTTTCAAGCAAACCCATTCGAGGTGCCATTTGACGAGGCAGCAACGTATCACTCTGATGCCGTGATCCTTATCAAGGACGGTCATATCACCGACGTCGGCGACGCGCAGACACTACTGCCGCAACTTCCCAACGGCACTGACATCCACCACTACCCTCACCACCTCCTTCTACCGGGATTCATCGACACCCACGTCCATTACTCACAAACCCAAATGATCGCTGCTTTTGGCAAGCAGCTCCTCGATTGGCTCACACAGTACACCTACTCAACCGAACTCAGCCTGAGCAATCCCGACCATGCCCGCGCAGTAGCGCAACTCTTTCTCGATGAACAGCTTCGCAACGGCACGACGACGTCGGCCGTGTACACCACGGTGTTCCCGACGTCGGTAGATGCGATCTTTACTGAGGCCCAGAAGCGCAACATGCGCCTGATTGCGGGGAAAGTTACCATGGATCGCAACGCGCCCGATCCGCTCCTGGATACCCCACAGCGCGCTTACGATGAAAGCGCAGCGTTGATATCGCGCTGGCACGGGACAGACCGCCTCGAATACGCCATCACACCTCGCTTTGCCCCTACCTCAAGCCCTGAACAACTTGACATGCTCGGTCAGCTAGCTGCCGAACACCCCACTGTGCTCATTCAAACTCATGTCAGTGAAAATCGCGACGAAGTTGAGCTTGTTTCTCGATTGTTCCCGCAGCGATCTGGATATCTCGACGTCTATGACCATTACGGACTCGTGCGGGAGCGGTCGATTTTCGGTCATGGTCTCTATCTCAGCGACACCGAACTCAGCATCATGCATGAACGTGGCGCAAGTATTGCCCATTGCCCAACGTCAAATTTCTTCCTGGGCTCGGGTGCCTTGAACGTCAAGCGGATCGCCGACGCCGGCGTCGGCCTGTCACTGGGAACCGATCTGGGCGCTGGAACAAGCTTTTCGATGCTCCGCACCCTGGGCGCTGCATATTCTGCGGCGCAAATGAACGGAACCGCCCTGGACGCTGGACGCGGTTTTTATCTTGCCACCCGCGCAGGCGCACAAGCACTGGGCATGGACAACAAAATCGGCCACATTAGCCCGGGGTTCGAAGCTGATCTTGTGGTACTTGATCTTCATTCAACCCCACTCATCGAGTATCGAATGGGCTTCGTTGATTCTCTGCTCGACGCCCTGTTCGTCCAGATGACGATGGCCGATGACCGTGCAGTCGCTGCAACCTATGTGGCAGGTTCGCGCGCCTATCTGCGCTCTGAGGGAACACATCGTAACGCATAAGATGAAATTTCACATCAATGAACATCTATGCAAAGACTGAATGGAGGGTGAATAATTCGTCGTATATATCACAATTTCTTCGACCTGCAACAGAATATTTTTACTGCTCAAACACTTGTCTCGGTGCAGACTTAAGCGAATAAATATCCAGCTTATTCAGAAATTCCTGCTACTTCTTTGAACACAGGCGCTCCCCATTCTCAACACTCCTCACATAACCCAGATCTGAGAGAAGTCCACATTTACCTCACTTTTTGAGAAAGGGATTCTCTCCTCGCCTCCCTTGGGTGAACTGTTAAATAAACCCCCACGAGCGCACTTTTCTGTGCATGAAGTTAATTTCAGTGGCTCAACAGTTTTGCGTATTTTCCCTCGATTCAGGACATATTTTTCCGTGAAGGAATCATAAGCGGGGTTTACTCCCCTTGCGCTCATGCCACAATTGTCCATACCATCAAGAGTCTCACCGGGTCGCACCCCTGGTGAGGGCCCCGGGCCGTTTGCGACACGAAGATTTTTTAAACCGCCCGGGGCATCCCCTCTTTAGGATGGAATCTCCGTCCTGCCCTCTCGGTGTGACGGGCTACTCTCCGTGTTGTTAGTATTTTCCACCTTTGCGCTGCTCAGATAGTGCAGGATAATAACTCCTATGAGCACCATTTACGTTCCCTTCAACACCGGCCGTCCTGACCTTGACAGTTGGCTATTGCAAGTGGTCACGTCCAACGACACCGTCATTGCTAGCGAATTTATTCAGTCCTCACCCGGACTGGGTGAGCAGGTCGGCTCTGACACCGGCAATCAGGTTCTCTATGAGTCCGAGGAACATTCACCACACACCGCTCTTGTCTCAATCAATGACCTCCATGGAATTGATCAGCACGCCGCACGTGCTGTTTTCTCGTGGCAGTCAGGCGACTTCGATGCCATCACCCAGGTGCCGGTCAGCGGCAAGCGCACCGATTTTCACAAAGCATTCGTCCGAGCCTTGCGCGACATACCCGCAGGTGAGCTCGTGACGTACTCTTCACTCGCTGAGCTGATGGGTCGTCCGCGAGCAACGCGAGCCGCAGCCACCTGTTGTTCCCACAACCCGATCCCCTTCTTCATCCCGTGCCACCGCGTCATCCCCATGGAGATAGAAAATTCCCTCATGGCAGGTCGGTGGCCAACACACTTCGGAAAGTTCATGGGCAAACCTCAACTCAAGACCGCACTCGTCGAAGCGGAGTTCAACCACATCTCCTAAAAGCGGATGTAAAAAACCGACGCCTGTACGCAACACACGCACAGGCGTCGGCTCAAGAACCCTCACGCAGAAGGCATCAAAACCATGACCGGCTCACCTGCTCCGGCTTCGAGATTAGGCTCGGATGCTGCATAGCTCACCAGTGATGTCACGACAACTGGAGTCAGCATCGACACCGCGCGCTGCGCCACAGTATCGTCGATGCGCAACACAGGGTCTCCTGCCTCAACCTTCTGCCCAAGCTCAGCAACCGCGCTAAAACCAACGCCACCCAGGCCCACGGTATTGACACCAATGTGGACAAGAACTTCTGCACCGCCCTCACTGCGAACTGTGAACGCGTGATGCGTGCCAGCAATCATCGTGATCTCACCAGAGATCGGAGCGCAAAATTCGTTCGACTCAGGCAATACTGCGAATCCCTTACCCATGTGTCCGCCAGCAAATGTCGGATCTGGCACTCGCTCAAGCGGGCTGAGCTTGCCAGGAACCGGCGAAAAAACATCAACTTGGTGCGAGAGCGGCGAATCGCCGGAATGCCTCTTGAAAATATTGAACATCGTTGTCCTTTCAGAATATTCGAGCGCCGAAATCGGCGCTCAACACACAACCATCATACCGGAAAACGTTAGTTTGGGATATTGAACTGGCCCCCAGGAAACCCAGACGCCAGTTTTGCATCTGTTATACGTACGCAGTCGCGCCGACGTCGGCGATGTTACTTTCCACGCACGCGACCTTCGCCGTCGAGAGTGACGTTGCCACTGAAGCTGAGGGCACCTTCAAAGAACCATTCGCCGTGTACAGTGAAGGACTCGCAGGCCTCCAACGATGGTAAATTCAGGAAGTGCCGGTCAAAGTCTTGAATAAACTTGTAATAGCGCGAATCGAGCGAAATGACCGGAGCCGACGGATGCCGCAAAACCAAGCGTGAATCTTGCGAATATTCATATGCGTCGCAACGCACCAGAGCCAAGTCGTTCGTTGTTTTCACTGGCAAGAAACGCTCACGTCCAACGCAGATGGGCTGCGAATTAGCGAACTTTTCCACGATCGCACCCATGGCACATTCCATCTGAATGACGTGAGGGGAATCGGACTGTGTGGGATCAACGTTCTTCCGATTGCGGATCAACGGCAGATCAAGCACTCCCTCTGTGCGGCGCAAAAGATCACGCAACGACTCAATGTTGAACCACAGATTATTTGTGTGGAAATACGGATGACGATACAGATCCGTAAACCATGCCATATCCTCCGACGGCGTCTGGCCGGTATCTCGCAAAATCACACGTCCATCTGACTTCCGAATCGCCAAGTGTCCACCTTTGACGTCGGCGAGCGTGCGGTGGCAAACCTCAGGAGAATAGTCTGCTCCTGACCGAGCGAACCAGCCAGCGATTGACGCACTCGGGTATGCGCCGAGATTATCGGAGTTTGAGGTGTTCAAGTATCGATATCCAGCGTCGAGCATCTGATCCAAGATCCCGCTCTCGTAAAACGCTGTATAAATGTCACCGTGACCGGGCGGACACCATTCAAGTTCAGGGTTCTCTGGCCAGCTCACTGGCTCAAGTGAATCCTCGAGGATCTTCGGCTCACGACTTTGCAAGACGTCCAGCGGAAGATCCGTTGCGAGATCCGGGTGGGCGACATCGAGCGTATCGCTGCGCGTTCGGAAAGAATTGAGGAACATCAGCGGGATATTCACACCCGTTTTTTCGCGAGCTTTAAAGATCTGCTCGGTCATGATGTCAAGGAAGGTCAACCCATCACGAACAGGAAGGAGAGATTTCGCCTTGTCGAGGCCCATCGACGTTCCCAAACCGCCGTTGAGTTTGAAAAAGACAGTCTGGCCGAGAGCTCGGCGGGCATCGTCAGGATCGACGTCGGTGTGACGAATGTCGGGAACATCAGTGATCGGAATAATTGTGTCCTCCGGGATCAGTCCTGTTGCCCCGCCGGCGACCTGCCTGAAGTATCCTTCGAATACTCGCAGCGCCGTCGCCGAGGCTCCGTCGGCACGCAGCTTTTCCAGATTCTGCGACAACGCCTGCACTTGAGAAGCAGTCAGTTCCATTTTCTCTCCCGTTCCTTGTCCCTTTTTCAGACAGCTAGACGAGCGCCCGACGACGCCTGTGCTACTAAGAAAGCCGGCTCAGCGAACCCACGCTCACAGCTAACACGGCGAACTTCTTCGGTAATTTTTTCGATATCGTTGAGCTTAACCAGCGCAATCGCAGATCCGCCAAAACCTCCACCTGTCATGCGAGCGCCAAATGCTCCAGCAGCCATCGCCGATTCGACAACACAATCAAGTTCCTCACAAGAGACTTCGAAATCATCTCGAAGTGAGGCGTGCGACGCAGCAAATTCGCGCCCCAGGGCCTGCCAGTCGCGAGCCTGCAATGCGCATGCTCCAGCGACGACGCGTGCATTCTCGCTGATGACGTGACGCACGCGGCGAGCGAGCAACTGTGGAAGTTTTTCAAGATCCGCATCCGTTGCCTCACGCAATGAGTCATACCCCAGCATATCGCGAGCTTGATCGCACTCGGCACGGCGATTTCCATACTGGCCATCCGATAGGGAGTGCTTCGCCCGTGTATCCATAACAAGAATCGCCAGATCATCCGCAGCAAAATCAGCTTCCACAAGCTCGCGAGTTTCAGCCGCAAAATCAATAAAAACAGCATGGGCATCGCGCCCGAAAACAGACACCGTTTGATCCATACCACCTGTTGGTGCGCCAGCGATCTCGTTCTCCGCACGGATACATGCCTCCACAATCGCCTCACGATCATGCTCCGTCGTCGGGGTGCGCAGAGCGAATGCCATCGCACATTCAATTGCCGCCGATGACGAAAGTCCGGCACCAAGAGGAACGCAGGAAACCACTGCAGCGTCGAAACCACGCGTCACACCCAGTGTGTACGTCGGACCGCCTGCGTAATTCACCCACGAACGTTCCATTCCCGGCCGGATATCGCCCACACGTCCTTCCCATAATTCGCCTGCGTCGGAGATCAAGCGCACCGCGTCATCCTCGCGCTGGTGAAACGCAACGAAGGTGGCGTGGGGGAGTGCCATCGGCATACACAAACCGTCGTTGTAGTCGGTGTGCTCGCCAATCAAATTCACGCGGCCCGGTGCCGCAAATACCTCAGTGGATTCGTCCCCAAAATAGCGGGAAAAAAGCTCGCGAGCACGGCGAGCGCCCTCCTCATCTGACCAATGCATTATTAACTGCGGCACCGTTGCCTCCAATAATCGAATTTTCTTGACTAACTCTACAGGGCAGGTGCGCAGTTGCCCTAGTTCCCGCGGGTATGATCGCCCGGATGAGCGGAAAACTTCGAGTAGGACGACAGTGACACTACGCCGTCGAAAGCCAGCAACCCGACAGCAGCCCAAATTCCGACATACGTCCAGATCTGGCCACCGGCAATAGTTTCACCCAGTGCCAGTGCGGCAAGTGTCACCAGTACCGGCTCAACGTAGCTGAGCAGACCAAAGAGGCCGTAAGGCAGAAGACGTGCCGCCATGACATACCCGATCACGCCCATAACGCTGATGACACCGATGGCAAGCATCACCGCAAGCAATCGAGCATCAGTGACGATCGATGTGAACGTATGGCTTCCTGATGCAACCCAGAGGGCTACCGGCATTGCGAATGTCATTTCCCATGCGAGTGCTGAAACGCCGTCGGTGTGGAAGTATCGCCGGGCCACGAAGTAAGCCGGGTAACCGATGGAGATGAACAGTGCCACCCATCCCAAACTTCCAGTCCGCACAACCTCATATGCCACGGCTGCAGCGGCAACGAGAGAAGCGATTGTGGTGAGCACACTCATTTTCTCTTTGTAGAGGACGCGGCCAATGACCACCATGACGAGCGGCATAAGGAAATAGCCCAGCGCAAGCTCCAACGCCCTGCCCGATTGCGGCGCCCACCCAAAAAGCCACATTTGTCCGGCAAGCATGGGAGCACAAAAAGCGTAGGCGATGAGACGGCGGGGGTTGGTACGCATTCGCTTCAATTCCCACCAATAGCCACGTGACTTTCCCGCCATCGCGAGCGCAATGAGTACTCCTGGCACAGTCATTACCATTCGCCAGGCCCAGAGCTCAATGCCGTTGAGGGGGTACGCCAAAGCCGCCAGATAGGAGAACAAGGCGAACGATAAAGAAGTGACAAGAGATATGAATACGCCGCGGAAAGTCATCATCTCTATGGTATCGGGGCCTGGGGTGGACCCCAAAAGATCTCAGTGCGTTCCTCTCGGCACATAAGCGTGGAAGAATAGCTGCATGGACATCACTTTGAATACGGGAGCATCCATCCCTCAGCTCGGGTTTGGCACCTATAAGATCGACGACGATCACGCACCTGACGCGGTCGCAGCGGCCATTGCTGCAGGCTACCGCCACATCGATACTGCCCAGATGTACGGCAACGAAGCTGGCGTCGGCAAAGGAATCGCTGCCTCCGGCGTTCGACGCGAGGACATCTTCCTCACGACAAAGCTTGATAACCCCAACCACCGCCCCGACGATGTACGCCGCTCCCTGGGAGAATCCCTCGACCGGCTAGGAACTCACTACGTCGATCTCTTTTTGATGCACTGGCCTCTTCCTGGACAGTATGACGGGGACTTCATAACCACCTACCGCGTGATGGAAGAGTTCGTTGAAAGCGGCGAAGTTCGAGCAATCGGCGTATCGAATTTCCAAACGCATCACTTAGAAAAGCTCATGGCTGCCACCTCAATCGTCCCTGCGGCCAACCAAATTGAGATCCATCCACGATTCCAGAACCGCACAGTCACAGATTACTGCACAGCACACGGGATCGCCGTTGAATCGTGGAGCCCGCTGGGACGCGGTCGCTCGCTCACACTGCCCGTCATTGAGTCGATTGCACACCGTCTGGGCGTGACCAACGCTCAGGTTATTCTTGCCTGGCATCTAGCGAAGGGGTTCGTCGCAATCCCGAAATCAGCAACGCCACAACGTCAAATCGAGAATTTCCGTGCGGGTTCAGTGGTTCTGTCGGCAGAAGATATAGCTGTGATCGATCGACTTGACCTTGGAGAACGAGGACGTATCGGCATGAATCCCGACACGATGGCACATGGCGAAGGCGCCCAGCAGTAAAAATGAACGCAATGACTCCTGAACAAACATCGTTGGATCGTCGATCAGCAGCCGAAATTTTACCGATCGCACGCGAGTTCGTCCGTGAACACCTTTCGCGTACGCGCGCGGGCGAGTACGCACGCCGTTATCGGTTTGAACACTGCCTGCGTGTGGCGCGCATTGGCCGCGAAGTCGCCCTCAAGGAAGGGTTGGATCCCGACCTGCTTGAGCTGGGGTGTCTGTTGCACGACGTCGGCAAATATGACGCTCAGGTACCGGTGGATCACGGACGCGCTGGAGCACTGATCGCCCTCGAATTTCTCCTCGATGCCGGCCTTGATCAGTCACTGGCCACCGAGCTTGCACAGGGAATTGCGATGCACACGGACGGCCAGTGGAACGCGCGCAACGACGATCACGGGACACCGTATGACGCCGTCGGGCGGGAATATTTGCGCTTCGATGGCGAGCCTACTGTGTTGGCTCAGTCCATTGGCGACTGCGACAATATCGACCGCTTTTCGCTCTATCGCGTGGCTGACACCCTCAGGTACGTGCGGTTTATGGAAAAATCTACACAGCTCCAACGCGCTTGGCTCGAAGAAAACCTTGAGCATCTGCGATTTCAATATGGATACCAGTGTGCAACTCAGGAAGCCCAAAATCGCTGGGTGAAGGCATTGGATCGGCAGATCGAATTTTATCGACAACTCAATGCGGAGCTGGGATAGGTCACAACTCGACTGAGGGCGGGGCGCTGGATGTGGCTTCATCAGCGCCCCGCCCTCATTTATGCGAGCAGTCAGTCACACGAGCGACAGCCGATCGCGAATCGAACGAAGACCTGCCGCAATGATGCCCGCCATCAGTGCAAAAAGAACCGGGATGCACCCCAGGCCGAGAACGGTTGGATTGCCGCCCGTACGAATTGCATCGATAAACGACGGGAGCATCAGATCCCAGCTCAGCTGCCCAGTTGTTAACGACACCGAGCCAGGGATGAGGAGCATCCCTGCCAGTGACACGATCTGGCACGCTGCATAGAAGACGATCAGTCCGCCGACAAATGCACCGCCACCGAAGCGATGATACTTTTCCTGTGCAGTGATCGAGATCAGAGCAGCAATCGATGCGACCATGAGGAAAACATAGAGCGCGACCACGAGAATGACCACCACGACTTTCCATGGCGTGAACTGGGATAACGCATTCCACATTGGTTCAACTACCTGCCAAAACTCAAGCGAATTTTTCCAGGCATAGTGCAAAACGATCGAAGCCACACCAAATATCACCACAAGCAGTGAGACGAGAATTGTGAGGTAGGCGAACAGCACCTTGGCCCAGAAGATCTCACCGACACGCGCAGGGATAGTGAACGTGAAGTAGGCGCGCGGACCGCGCATCGTCTTCCAATAGCTCAAACCGAGAAGCACCATTGTTGCAATCGCTGCGGCAACTCCTGCGCCGACGGCAGCGCCAGAAGCCATCGATGAAATGAAGCCGATTCCCAACATTTGAAGCGGGAAAGAAATGACAATGAAGGCAAGGGCAACCCCGAGGGTGCCAATGTAAATCGTCGCCTTGTTGTCATGCCACTCTTGTGTGAAGAATTTTCCAAACATCAGCGGAACTCCTTTCGTGTCAGCGCATCAATTGAAAGCCCCGTCTCGGCACGAAGATCGTCAGCATTTTGCGTATGGATCACACGGCCTTCCTTGAGCATGACGACGTCGTCAAGGAAAGATTCAACGTCGGAAACAAGGTGAGTCGATATGACAAGAAGACTCTCCTGGGGAAAGTCGCGCAAGATTCCTTCCAGAATTCCCTCGCGGGCGCCTGGATCAACTCCGTTGATCGGCTCATCAAGGAGGTAGACGCAAGCGCGCCGAGACATTACCAGGGAAACTTTGACCTTCTCGCGCATCCCCGTCGATAGTTCCTTCAGGCGCGAATTTGCTTCAATTGAGAAGAAATCGAGGAGACGAAGCGTCTTGCGCTCATCAAAATCAGCAAAGAATCGCGAATAGAGACTCACCGCCTCGGCAACCGTCAGTTCTCGGTTCAGAAAATCCTCGCTGGGGAGGAAAGCGACTTTCGCCTTCGACTCAACGCCGGGAGCATGTCCCGCGATTTCGGCACGGCCCTCGTATGGGCGAATCAAGCCTGCGAGGATCTTGAGCAGCGTCGTCTTTCCACTACCGTTGTGGCCAATCAGTCCGACAACTCGCCCGGGAAAGAGATCGAGGCTCACGCCGTCGAGGGCGGCTTTATTGCCGTACATCTTTCTCAACGCTTCCACATGGATCAGAGGTTCCATCATTGTTCCTTAATCTGAGGTGTCCCAGCGCTGTTGAAGAAGTTCCCAGGCAACGTCCAAACTCAACCCGAGACCACGCAAAGCTGCGACGTGTTTATCTGTTTGGGTCTGCGCAGCGTGACGTCGCGCACGGTTGATGATGTCAACATCCGTGGTGACAAAACGGCCGTGGGCGCGTTCCGTGACCGTGAGAGCCTCATCATCAAGTTTTCCGAGGGCACGCTGGATTGTGTTGGGATTTGCCCCTTCTGCGAGCGCAAGTTCACGCACGCTGGGAATTTTTGTGCCTGGCTTCCACTGCCCGGAAATAATTTTTTGGCCAAAGTTTTCCGCCAGTTGAACCCAGATGGGGCGGGAATCGTCGAAACTCATCGTCACCCTTTCTGTATTGCCGTATTAATACACTAATACAATGGCATGTTGAGGATGCTGTGTCAACTACCTAATACACCTAGATCAAAAGAGAGCCAGGCAACTGCGTGGTTACCCGCCGCTCACAACCCGAATTACTAGCCAGCCATATCCATGCCACCAAAGTTGGAGAACCGCGCAAAGTGCCCCTGGAAAGCTAACTCCACCGTGCCCGTCGGGCCGGAACGATGCTTTCCGATGATCACCTCAGAAGGCGGGGCTTCCATTCCCGCTTCCTCTGCATCGGGTCGGTTAATGAGGATGACGACGTCGGCGTCCTGCTCCAACGAGCCTGATTCACGAAGATCGGACACCTGGGGACGTTTGTCGTTACGCCTTTCTGGATCACGATTGAGCTGGGAGATCGCAATAATTGGAATCTCGAGCTCCTTCGCCAGGAGCTTGATCGAACGCGAAAATTCCGAGACCTCTTGCTGACGCGATTCAGGGGTTCGCCCACCCGAGGTAAGAAGCTGGAGGTAGTCAATCACAATCAGTTCAATCCCCTCTTGCTGACGCAGACGACGAGCCTTCGCTCGGATCTCACTCATCGTCAGATTCGGGGAGTCATCAATAAAAAGCGGGGCGTCACCGATACGTTCGATCGTCGAGGCGATCGTCTCCCACCCCTTTTGGTCGATGTCGCCACGAATGAGCTTGTTGAGGAAGACCGAGCCTTCAGCAGCAAGAACACGCATCATCAGTTCGTTGCGATTCATTTCCAGTGAGAAGAAAGCAACAGGTTTGTTTTCACGAATTGCTGCGTGCCGGCAAAAATCCATTGCCAAGGTGGACTTACCCATACCTGGGCGAGCGGCAACGATGATCATCTGCGAGGAACGCAAGCCGGAAAGAACGTCGTCGAGATCGGTAAAGCCCGTTGCCAAACCGGCCAGGCCGCCGTCGCGGGACGCATTCGCCTCCAGCTCTTCAATCAGCCCGGGAATCACTTCACGAACAGCAGCGTAATCATGGGATGCGCGCGACTGCGTCATCGCATAAACCTCTGATTGCGCCATATTAAGCAAGGCAGCGACGTCGCCGCCTTCGGTGTTGTATCCCAGCTGTGTGATGCGCGTTCCGACTTCGACCAAGGAACGTAGCTGTGCCTGTTCGCGCACAATCTGCGCATAATAGGCGGTATTCGCCGCTGTCGGCACTCCCGCAACGAGAGTGTGGAGATAGGCACGCCCGCCAATTTGTTCGAGTTTGCCGCGACGATCCAACTCTCCGCCAACGAGCACTGCGTCGGCAGGCTCGCCGCGCGAGAACAAGTCCATGATCACTTCAAAAACGATTGCGTGTGCGGGACGGTAAAAATCGTCGGTGCGCAACACTTCCACAACCTCAGCAATCGCGTCCTTGGACAACATCATGCCGCCAAGCACGCTCATCTCAGCTTCAATGTTTTGCGGGGGAGTACGTTCGAAGCTCGAGTTCGCAATAACTTCACTCACGGGGGCAACCTCTTTCTCTCGGCCCCATCATATCCGCGTCCCCGATCAGTTAGTGGTGTCCACGTCTTTTTCACATTGCCCCCACCTGTGGTGGCGTCCACACACCGCCGTCACCACGACAAACGGGATCGACGTGAAGAACGTGACGCAGGCATCCTTAAAATACACCACGAACCGGCGTAAGCTGAAGAGAAATTTTGCACGCAACTTCCGAGGAACCACCTTGTCGAAAACATTCCACTCCCTGCAATACCCGAACTATCGCCTCTGGTTCATCTCGAACTTTTTCTCAGCAAGTGCGATGTGGGTGCAACGCGTGTGCCAAATCTGGATTGTGCTAACAATACTCACAGATAATTCGGCAATCGCAGTCGGAATTGTGACGGCCCTGCAGTTTGCACCTCAAATTGTCCTCGGACCGCTTGGAGGAGTACTGGCTGACCGTGGAAACCGACGACAGGTGATTCAGGCTGGCCAAATTGTTATCGCAATGCTCTCACTGATCTTGGGTGCCCTCGTCGTGACCGGGACTGCACAACTGTGGCATGTATATCTTCTGGCCTTTATTGCCGGCACTTCCGACGCCCTCACCTCTGCCACACGCAATACGTTCGTTTCCGAACTCGTTCCCTCAAGCGCACTTCCGAACGCAATCTCACTCAATTCCACGGCATTTAATATCGCCCGTCTCATCGGCCCAGCTGCTGCAGGTGTGATGATTGACTGGTTCGGTGCCGGGTGGGTTCTCATCGCCGATTTCGTGATCTTCTTCGTGCCAGTCCTCACACTCATCCTCATGCGAAGGGAAAACTTTTTCCCATTCTCAGCCGTCGCGCGTCACAAAGGAATGGTTCGCGAAGGATTTTCATATATCAAAACGCGTAGCGACATCCTCGGCATCCTCATTCTCGTCGGTGTCATTTCCGGGCTAGGCTTCAATTTCCAAATGACTCAAGCGCTGATGGCGACACAAGTTTTCAACCGCAGTGCTGGAGACTACGGTCTACTCGGTTCCGCTCTCGCAATCGGTTCTCTTTCAGGAGCGTTAATTGCTGCACGACGTGCGGCTCCGCGATTTTCCTACATCCTCTTCGCCGGTTTTACTTTCGGATTCATGTCGATCGGTGCAGCTTTCGCACTCAACTATTGGGTGTTCGCTCTTCTCATGATCCCGTGTGGATTCCTCATGCTGACATTCTTGATCGGCTGCAATACTCTGATCCAAACCTCCGTTCCGCCAGAACTACGCGGGCGCGCCCTGGCGATCTACTTCGCGATCAATCTTGGCTCCACCCCACTCGGTGCCATTCTTGTGGGGTGGGTCGGTGAGAATTTTGGCGCACGGTGGTCGCTGGCAATCGGCGGCATCGCCGCCTTGATTGTCTCACTGGTCGTTTTTGTGTGGACGAAGTCGCATTGGGACGTCGAACTTCACCGTGCCCGTCACTGGCCGTTCGTCTCGATCAATGGTCCGCGCGAGCGGGCTCACCTCTCCGAGCAAGAAAACGCAGATCTCACGGCCCAGCGTGCTCGCCGCGGTGACGAACACGCAACTGAGGCCTAGCGATCTTTCTTCAGTCCCATCCAGGCGGTCCCGCGAACACGCCACATCATGGTGGCAGCGCGCGCTCCCATAAAGATGAGCGCATACCCGCCCCATAGCGCGAGCATACCAACCGTGCCCGCCTCCCATAGCAGGAAGAGCACAGCAATCGGCGTAAAAGCAACCAGCGCAATCACCATGTACCGCGCAAGAGCGCGAGTGTCCCCTGCACCGATCAGCACGCCGTCAAGAATGTAAGCAACCGACGCAACCGGCATCGACGCGGCAATCACCCACATGGCGTAGCGTGCAACCTCACGCACATCACCGTCGGCAGTCATTACCCACGGAACGGCGAATGCGAGGAGCACGTAAAGTATCCCTACCCCAATACCGACTCGGACACCCCACGCCTCGCAGCGACGCAAGATCCGATGCACCTCATGCGTGTCACCACGCCCGAGTCCTTGCCCTGTGAGGATCTGTGCTGCTGTGGCAAGCGAATCCATACCAAACGAAGCAAAGTTCCACATTGTCATCACGATCTGATTCGCAGCGAGTTGCACGGTTCCCAGGTGCGTTGCAGCCGAAATCTGCAAGATGAGTGCAGCACGCAAGCACAGTGTGCGAATGACGAGCGGCCCTGCGTCGCGTAGCGAGCGTATGACCCCGCCTCCCGACGGGGTCATAGGTGCGTGGTGCGTGCGGGCAAGTTTGACGACGGCGTAGGTCAGGTAGCCACCCATGGCAGTTTGTGCGATGGCAGAACCAGCGCCTGCGCCAGCAACACCAAGTTCTGCACCATAGATGAGGAGGGCATTGAGCGGGATGTTCGCGAGCGCTCCAGTCGTGGCCGCTTTGAGTGGCGTTTTGGCGTCCGCGAAACCACGTAAAGTTCCGTTTGCTGCTAGGACAAGGAGCATTCCAGGCAGACCGGGAGCACAGGCACGCGTATATGCAACAGCTTGATCGGCAACGTCCGCAGCTGGCTGGAATATTCCGATCACTGATGGTGCAAATACGTACAGAACAATTGCCAGAATAACGCCCAGGCCTAGGGCTAGCCACATCCCATCAATTCCTTGACGCAACCCGCGTGAAGGATTTCCTGCACCAACGAAACGCGCAGTGGCAGCAGTAGTGGCATACGAGAGAAAAATACACACTCCCACGATCGTGCCCAACACCGTAGAGGCAAGCGAGAGACCGGCCAAAGGAACCGTGCCAAGGCGTCCGACCATCGTCGAATCCACCGCGATGAGGAGTGGTTCAACGAGGAGTGTAGCGAGCGATGGCAGTGCGAGGGCAAGAATTTGACGGTCAAGTTTGCGCGAATTCAGCGCGTTTGCAGAGTTGCCTTCGTCCTGAGAATCGTGCGTTGCGGCATGTGAGTGTTCTTTTCGTGATGTCATCGCTTCCACCTTACCCGCGTATGTGATGATGATGCCGAAATGTGTGGAGGACTTGTGGAGTCATATTGCATAAAAATGGGCTGTGGAGAACTTGAAGTTTTTGAACAAGTCGGGCGTGCCGGGATGTATCGAACTAAGAAATAATCCACAGATGTGAACAACTCAGTGGGCGAAATAGCGGGCTTTCTCACGAACTTATCCACTATTGTGGGTAACTGTATGCAAAACTGTGGATAACTTCGAATGTTTTTCCACCACTTGTCCACTGTTTCGATCAAGAAATCCACAATAAACAGTAAAGTTTCCACAGCCTCTGTGGAAACTTTACTGTATTTACGCCCTGCAGCCGCTCACAGCAACAACAAAATACGTGTCGTTGCCACAGAGATCACTGATGGGTAGGTTCTTCCCAGGGACGGCGATTGATCTTGCGTGAAAGGATGACGTACGCAATGACAAGGACCACCGCAGCTAGACGCGCCCACTGTGATTGCCAGAAAGCGAGCATACCCACGCATACCGTCAACAGAACGAAGATCAGGGCGATATTCTCGCGTCCTTTGCCATACTCAAGAGTTTTGTTTACTGACCACCCTGCAAATAGCACTAAGAGAGCCGCCTGAAAGAGCAGTAACCAGAGTGAGTCAGCCGAGTCGCCAACATTTTGCGTAAAGGATGTCGCCAATCCCACCCATGCGAGAATAGGGAAATAATCAACCATCGCAGTCGTGGTCGTCTTCAAGGGCTGCTCACCCATCATGCGCTCCTTCTCTTGACTGTCCCTATGATATATCGAAAGTGGCGGTGGAGAGTTTTCCCTCTCCACCGCCACAACATTCAGCTGGATCTGATCGTTACTTCCACGTTATCTCGCCCTGAAACATCTGCAAACGTTCCTGGACATTCCACATGGTAACGACATCACCTCACTATCAGGCAGCGACAACCGAAATATTGGCGCGAGCCTCGATATCCTCGCCGAGCTTGACCAGTGCGGTGTACTCGCCAACCGACTTGATGTGCTGCGACAGGTTGATCGAGCGGCGATCAACGTTCTTGCCGGTGGCAGCGTTGATCGCCTGCGCAACATCAGCGGTCGAAACGCCACCGAAGAGACGCCCGTTTTCACCAGCGGTCTTGACAATCTGGAAGGTTACGCCTTCGATTGCCTCGCGAGCTTCGCGAGCAGCTTCGATCGATTCCGTGGCGCGCTTACGACGCGACTCCGTAATCTGATCGATCTGGCGCTGAGCACCCTTAGTCCATGCAGTGGCATAGCCACGCGGGATGAGGTAGTTGCGAGCGTAGCCATCCTTGACGGTGGCGACATCGCCCGCGTCGCCCAGGCCCTTAACTCCGTGAGTAAGAATAATCTTCATGTTTTATTACTCCTCTCAGCGGTTCGAGCCGGTGTAGGGGAGCAGTGCCATCTCACGCGCGTTCTTCACGGCGCGAGCAATCTGACGCTGCTGCTGAACGGTGACGCCGGTGACGCGCTGCGAGCGGATCTTGCCGCGATCCGAAATGAACTTGCGCAGGGTTGCGGTGTCCTTGTAGTCGATGTTCTCGATCTTCGCAGCCTTGAGGGGGTTGCCCTTCTTCTTCGGCTTGCGCAGAACTGGCTTTGCCATAATTCCTCTTCTCTATACGGGGCCGAGGCCCCAAAAGTTCATGAGATGCGCGTATGACGCGCGATTGCCTCAGTCATTGACTGAAGGCCGTAAGAGATCAGAACGGCGGGTTGTCGTCGAATGACGATCCACCTGCCGGCGCCTGGCCCCACGGATCCCCTGCCGAGCCACCTTGGGGGGCATCGTACGATGCACGTCCTTGGTTGTACCCGCCCTGGTTTGCGTAGTTGTTGCCAGCGCCGAAGCCGGAATTTCCGCCGCGGTTTCCTCCACCGTTACCGCCTGCACGCTTTGACACCTGTGCGGTGGCATAGCGCAATGACGGACCCACTTCATCAACCTGCATTTCAACAGAGGTTCCCTGAGAACCATCGTTGCGCTGGTAGGAGCGGATTTGAAGGCGGCCAGTCACGATAACACGCATTCCCTTAGAAAGAGATTCGGTTACGTTTTCTGCGTAGTCACGCCAGACGGAGCAGCGAACAAACATCGCTTCGCCGTCTTCCCACTCATTCGTGGATCGGTTGAACGTACGAGGGGTGGACGCCACGGTGAAGGAAGCAACAGGCGTACCAGAGCCTACGTACTTGAGTTCCGGATCAGCCGTGAGGTTGCCGGTGACGGTAATAATCGGTTCGCCTGCCATGATCTTCTCCTTAGTTCTTTGCCTGCTTGGGCTCGACGCGCAGAAGCTTGGTGCGCAGAACGGACTCGTTGAGTCCGAGCTGGCGATCAAGCTCCAGAGCGGTTGCCGACTGAGCGGTCATGTAAACGACCACGTACACGCCTTCCGACTTCTTCTTGATGTCGTAGGCGAGGCGACGGCGACCCATGATGTCCGTCTTGTCCACGGTTCCGCCTTCGGCGGGGACGACGGCGAGCAGCTTGTCGAGGTAAGACTGCAGGTTACGCTCATCAACTTCAGGATCGAGGATGATCATCATCTCGTACTGACGCATGGTGTACCCACCTCCTTTGGTCTAAAACGGTTGCGGTCCTTCCGCAACAGGAGGGTTCATGCTAGTGCATGTATCACGGGTGTGACATATGCACCGCACCACTCTACCGGATTTACCGTGAAAATTCGTGCGTTTTGAGACACATGTGGAGAGCGTGTTGAGACACTATTTTCCTTGTTGAACCGAATGATTTGCTGGCTCCTGTCCAGGAGGTGCCGGCGGTGGATACGTATGATTCAAACCGCCGTCATTCGCCGGCGGTTCGCCGGAATTCTCGGGAACCGACGGTTTCGAGTTCTCCTTCGTCGGCTGGGGCTTTGGCTTTTCTTCAGGTGCCTTGGTACTCGGCTCTGGTGTCGGAGTCGGTTCAGGTGTTGGAGTCGGCTCTGGAGCCTGGTACTTCGGAGCCGGAACATAAGGCTCAGGCGCAGCTTTCCCTTCAGGGAGTGGGAACTTCTCTGCCGCCAAATCTGCCAAGGCAACACTCATATACTCATGCATGACAATGCCCGGCAAATTACCGCCTGCCACCTGGGTCTCGCCGCCGAACGGTGCAAGTTTTTCTTCCTCACCATTGGGGCCAACCTGAATCATGTCCACAACAGTCGCGAGTTGCGGGGTGTAACCGCCGATCCATGCGGACCACGGCCCTGACGAAGTGCCGGTTTTTCCCGCCATCGGGTGTCCGGAAACTCCCTTTCCTTCAGCAGTTCCACCCCAGTCATAGACACCTTGCATCATCTGGTTCATCGTGCGAACATGGTTCGCCTCGATCACCTGATTAGCTGAAGTCGGACCAGTGTAAATAACGTTTCCAGCTTTATCTTTCACCTCTCGAATGAGATGCGGGGTGGCTTGCTTTCCGTCATTGGCGAGTGTGCCAAATACCTTGATCATGTCAATCGGGCGTGCAGATGCGGATCCCAGAACATTTCCGACACGTGAATCCAGACCCGGGGTTTTCTCAGGTAAACCGAGATCAATCGCAGCCTGTTTTGCCTTCTCAGCCCCCACCTTCTCGTTCAAGATGATGAAAGGAGTATTGATCGATTGAGCCGTCGCGCGAGCGAGCGTCACAGAACCGTGGTCACGCTGGTCAACGTTGTTGAAAGTCGTCTTGCCAACTTTGTAATGTGCAGGTGAATTCACGCGTGAATACGGGCCCCATCCTTCACGAACGGCAGCAAGCAAGCCAAAAACTTTGAACGTTGAGCCACCCTGGGCACGGTCTTGTGTCACGAGGTTTCGCTGACGCTTCGCATAGTCAGCACCACCGTAAAATGCCACGATTTCACCGTTTGTCGGATTCATCGACACAGCTCCGACGTAGTTATTCTTGGGACGATCTTGCGGAAGCTTCGTCACTGCTTCTTCGAGAGCTTTCTGATTCTTTGGTTCGATCGTTGTGGTCACGCTAAATCCACCACGATCAACTTCTTCTTCGCTAAATCCACCCTGGTTAATGAGTTCGGCCTTCACTGCCGTGACAATGTAGCCGGTAGTTCCCTTGAGCGAATCATTTGCCGACGAGGGGATCGTCTTCGGCATTGTTTTGCTGGCCCCGTTGTACTCCGCCGCAGTGATCCAACCGTCTTCTTTCATCAGTTTCAACACGCGTTCGTAGCGTTGCTGAGCCCGTTGAGGACTAATCGCAGGATCCCACGCTGAGGGTGCAGGGATGATCCCTGCAATAAGGGCCGATTGTTCGAGAGTGAGATCTTTGGCAGAGACATTGAAGTATGCCTTCGCTGCAGATTCGATACCGTACGTACCTCGCCCAAAATAAATGGTGTTGAGGTAGTTTTCCAGAATTTGTTCCTTGGATTGACTGCGATCAATTTTTAAAGCGAGGAGAGCTTCTTTGCCTTTGGAAATCAATGACGTATTCGTTCCGGTGTAGTAGCGCTCGGCATACTGCTGCGTCAACGTTGACCCACCTTGGGTCGGCAAGCCGCGAATATTGTTCCAGAATGCGCGCGCAATGCCCTTCAAATCCACACCGTTATTTTGGTAGAAACGACGATCTTCGCTGGCCACCACTGCGTTGCGCACGAACGGAGAAATCTTGTCCAACGGAACTGAATCACGATTCACCTTGGAAAATGATCCGAGCTTCGTTTTTCCGTCCGCATAGTAGGTCATCGTGTTCTGGGCCAGTGCGAAGTCTGCAGGCGCCGGGATTTTTGTCGCCGCATACAGCCCTGCCAGACTTCCGAAGCCAAGGGCGATCAACAGTAAAAAAGCTCCAATAACTACACGCCACGAAGGCACCCACCGGCGAACCGGACCGTAGCCCGCGCGCGGATAGTTCCACCCTTTTACACGCTTCGGCTTGGTCTTCGCCTTCGTTGACGTCACCATATTTCCCTCACTTGTCGTTGTTTGTATGCCTTCTAGGCACTTTAAGTTGCCCAGTTAACCCAGAGAGCCGACGGTGGTTCTTCTTCTGACCCTCGCCCGTATCTTCGTTTGAAAATCCAACAAAAGGATTTCGGAACTCGACAAATTCATCTTCTACTTCAGCATCAATATCGTAAAAACCTTCACGCCGACGCGTTTTCGCGTCGTCTTCTGAAATGAGGAACGCGTCAACCCACCTGCTCCTGGGGTCAGAGTCTACTAGGAGAGCCTTGAAGAAAAGTGTGAGAGGCACCGCAAGAATGGACCCCAACCATCCCACAATGACCGTCCAAATCGTCAACGAGATAAAGGTGACCGTCGTCGATAGGCCAACACGATCGCCAGTAAACTTCGGTTGGATGAAGGTCTGGATGACCACATTCGACACCACGTAGAGCACGGCCACCCACATCATTGACTGCCATCCCTGATCCAGCAAGGCCATGAGCATCGGAGGAACAACACCCACGAAGAATCCCACATTCGGGATGTAGTTCGTGATGAACGCCCACACACCCCAGGTCCATGCAAGCGGCACACCAAGCATCTGCATACCGATAGCATCAATCACTGCCACGATCAGACCAAAAACAGTGGAGATGATCCAGTACTGACGAACCCTGCGTTCAAAGCTGCCCAATGCCGAAGCGAGGTGTGAGTGCGTCATTCGCATGATCGTATTTCGTGACCCGAGCACCATCGTATCCACCGTGATGAAGAACAATGCCACCACAACGATCATGATCAGCCCGCCCACCGACGAGACGTAATCGAACAAGCTCCATGCCCATCCCACAACCGAATTGAAATTCAGTTGATTGAGATAGACCGAGAAATCCTGTGTTTCGATCCCCTTGTCCTGAGCGAACTGCAAGACAGTTTGAACGATGTTTTCAAAGTTATCTGAGTACTTCATGAGTGTTGCCGGCAGAGGCATCAGCGACAACACAGTGATTCCCACAACGATCAAAATAAAACCCACCACGGTGATGATCATCGCGGTGGCAGCAAGCCATGACGGCCAGCCCTTCTTCATGAGCCATTGGCCGATTGGACGGAATGCCAGCACGATAGTAAACGCCAAGAAAACCGGGCCGAAAACATTCTGAATTGCTGAAAGGCCCGCCCCCACAATCACCAGGAGAGCAAGGACAGCGAGAATAACGATTCCGTTGATTTTCCCACTGGCCTGAATAACTTCCTCGCTGTCAATGCCAGCATTGTGATCGTCATGGGCAGGCTGTGACGATTCAGCATCAGGTTGGACATGCTGAGCCTGAGGCTCAACATCTGAATCACTCGCGCGCTCCGGTGCGAGTGGGGTTTCGTTTTCCACTTTCCTCTCCTTCGTTCACGTTTATTGTGCCCGATGGGTGCGACACTTTTTGTCGAACACTCGCCCACGGCGCAACTTCAGAGATTACTCACTGAGGATTCCTCGTATTTTTCGCCGACGCCGACGCGTAAATACGCTGCCCCGCACACCACACACAGGACAGTCGCCACACAAAAGACGATTCGGCTCCATCCCTCAGGTGGCAACACTAAAATCGCAGCGAGAGCAGCCAAAATAAAGGCCATATTAAAAGCCATGTCATAGAAGGCGAAAGCTCGTCCGCGATAGCGGTCTTCCGTGCTGGCCTGGACGATCGTATCCACCGCAATTTTCGATCCTTGTGCAGAAAATCCCGCGAGCACTGCTGCGATATGCAGCCACGGAGCGTGCCATGAACCAGCAACAATCGCCTGTGACACTGCCATGATTCCGAAACACCAACATACCCACGCCCACGGACTCATCACATTATTTGCGATCGGCGTCGCCACCACTGCGAGTGCATTACCTGCAAACGAGACGCCCCCAACCAGCGCAAATTGCGCGAATCCAGCGGAGGTATTCATTGGATCCGCTAAGAGATGTCGAGAGATGATGATGAGCGCGACGAAGTTGAGACCGTAGAAAAAACGGTGTGAGGCAATCGCCATAAGCGCAAGAGCAGGGATGCGCCGTTGGATGAGATAACGCGCCCCACTAGCCATATCGGAAGTGACCTTTCTCATGTCACCCCATGCACTCGACGTCGGTGGTGTGCGCGGTCCAAGCGCACCGGCGTCGAAAAACACGACCGAGAGCAGCGACGAGAGCCCGAAAATGACAGCCGCAGCCACAAGCGAGCCTCCCGACACCCACGTCGTCGGCAGAGTGAGCGCCAGTAGCGCGCCGATTCCGCCGCCCAGAGCCGCCATTAGCGAGCCGAGAGTGGGCGTGATCGAGTTTGCAATCAGATACAACCGCAGAGGAAGTGTATGAGGCAAGGCCGCCGATAATCCCGCTAAAAGGAAACGGTTCATCCCGAGTGCGCTCAACGCCAGAATGTAGACCACGGGGGTGTCGCCAACAGTTTCGATGAGCACCGCCAAGATCCCGGCGAGAACCAGCCGCACTGCGTTTCCCACAACCAACACGTTACGCCGTCGCCAGCGATCCAGAAGGGGACCGGCGAATGGGCCGATCACAGTGAAGGGCACAAGCAGTATTGCGAAGGCAATAGCGATCTGCCCTGCTGTTGCAGCCTTCGTTGGGTTGAAAATTAAAAGTGTTGCGAGACCTACTTGGAAAAACCCGTCACCTGTTTGGGAGACGAGCCGTATCGCGAGCAAACGGCGAAACTGCCGATAGCTCAGGCATTCGCGGAGTTTCACGACCGTTCTTCCCACCACGCGAGCAGACGCCGTGTGGCCTCTTCTTCACCCAAGGGCCCCTCTTCCATACGAAGATTCAGCAAGTATTTGCGTGCCTCGCCAACGTCACGCCCAGGGGTAATCCCCAGCAATTCCATAATCTGAGCGCCGTCAAGGTCCGGACGAATAGCCTCAAGCTCTTCTTTTTCCTTCAGCGCCACGATGCGTTCTTCGAGATCGTCCATCGCTGCACTGAGCCAACGGGCCTTGCGCTTATTGCGCGTGGTGACATCGGCGCGAGTGAGTCGGTTCAGACGCTCAAGGAGGTCTCCGGCGTCGGTGACATATCTGCGCACAGCAGAATCTGTCCACACCTGTTCGCCATAGCCATGGAAACGTAAGTGCAGTTCAACCAAGCGCGAGACGGCTTTCGTTGAAGCTTTGTCAAATTTCAGTTCTTTCATCCGCCGCCGAGTCATACGTGAACCGACGAGGTCGTGCGCATGGAAAGAGACTGTCCCGTCTGGCTCGTATTTACGAGTGGCTGGCTTGCCGACGTCGTGCATCAGTGCCGCGAAACGGAGCACGAAATCTGGCCCAGGAACTGCTCCTTCGGCGTCGGTTTCCAGCGCGATCGCCTGGTCAAGAACCGTCAGAGTGTGCTGGTAGACGTCCTTGTGTCGGCCGTGTTCGTCAACTGTGGCCACCAGCCCGGAAACCTCGGGGAGAACGACGTCGGCGACGCCGGTTTCAACCATAAGTTCGATTCCGCGGCGTGGGCACGTGCCGACAATGAGCTTTTCAAGCTCCGCTTGGATGCGTTCAACCGACACGATACCGAGACGCGAAGCTTGATCTGCCATCGCTGTCATCACACGCTGGGACACATCAAATTCCAGTTGGGATGCGAAGCGCGCAGCACGCATAATACGTAACGGATCGTCGTCAAAACTTTGTTCCGCGGCAACCGGGGTGTCAAGAACGCCAGCTTCGAGGTCGTCGAGGCCACCGCATGGATCAACCAGCTCCAGCTGTGGAACTCGAACAGCCATGGCGTTCACGGTGAAATCGCGGCGCGTGAGGTCACCTTCGAGACTGTCGCCGTATTTCACTTCGGGTTTGCGTGAATTTGGATCATATTCCTCGGTGCGATACGTGGTTACTTCCACCACAAGTCCGTCCTTGGCAGCACCAATTGTCCCAAATTCTTTGCCGATGTCCCAGACACCGTCTGCCCACTCTCCAAGCAGTTTCTCGGTGTCTTCCGGGCGCGCGGAGGTAGTGAAATCGAAGTCGTGAATCGGCCGTCCCAAGAATGCGTCGCGAACTGGACCTCCGACGAGTGCCAATTCATACCCAGAACGTGAGAAAATGGATCCCAGTTGAAGGATTGCCGCAGGAAGCTGACGCAGGGACGCAAGTCCTTGCATCAACACCTCGGCACGTCGGTTCGTACCGGCGGAAGTTTTTTGTGTAAGTGAAAGCGATTCATCGGTAGGCACCCTATAAGGGTGCCATGAATTCGAGTCGAATCCCACCCCGCTTGCACCTTGGATGTACAGAAGAATTATGAGGAGAAGAGTTCCAACGCCGCCGCCCCACCCACGCGGCGAAAAGACGCACACCCGGCTGAGATCTCGGCGTGCCTCGAACCTACCTGTGTCGAATGAGACATCAGCAGGCGGCGTGATCGTTGCTGTGCATAACGGGCACGCATACGTGGCCGTCATCGCACGCCGAAATCGCGCCGGGCGTCTCGAGTGGGTTCTACCCAAAGGCCACCTCGAAGGAGTCGAAACTGCACGTGAAGCAGCTGTGCGCGAAATTTCCGAGGAGACGGGTATTTTCGGGCGCGTATTGAAGCATCTCGCTTCGATTGATTACTGGTTTTCTGGCCATGACCACCGCGTTCACAAAGTTGTCCACCATTTCCTGTTGGAGGCCCTTGAAGGGACTATCACTGTGGAAAACGATCCCGACCACGAAGCCGAAAAGGCAGAATGGGTGCGTATTGATCGCGTTGCGACTCGCCTGGCATATCCAAATGAACGCCGGATTGTGGGCGATGCCGCTGCAATTCTTCGAGGTGAGCGAGAGTGAAACGACGTTTGGGGGGTTTTTTCGTTGCTGCGTACGCAACTTTCGTGGCCTTTGCCGGCTACGTTGGCCCCGCAGCGGCACTCACGACGACGCCGTTGTCTGGCTCACCGATCGTGGCGACACCACAGCTTCCCGCACCGACGTCGTTGAATCGAAGTCAGAAATCCTCCGAACCGCAGATCACCATCACATCTGTGGGCACGCCTGTTCTTGCGCCGGAGACGCCACTTCGCATCACAGTGAATGTCTCCAATCCATCCACTTCACCTCTGACACTGACTCATTTCGATCTTCGCGCGGCTTACTCTTCACCACTCAATGATCAAAATGTTCGCGATTGGATGCGGGGAAACCTCGATTCAGCCCAAGTTGCCCGCGATTCGTCGCCGTTGACTGTTCCACCTGGTGGGAGCGAAAGCCGCACCATTACTGTTGAAGCAAAAGACCTGACGTGGGACACGAGCCAGTTTGGGTGGGGCCCGCGTGGAATCCTCGTGCGAGCCACAACTGATCAAGGAGAACGCCTCAGTGATACGAGCTTCATCATCGTTGCTCCGAAAGTGAACCTCCAACGCACACCGACCACCGTCGTCGCGCCGCTCGTTCGGTCGGCACAAAATATTGCTCAGCAAGGGACTCTCTCTGATTTTCTTGCACAGGCACACTCCTTGAGGGTTGCGCCTGAACCGGCTGCGAAACCGACACCAACACCTCAGTCAACAAAGAGTGAAGCAGGCGAAAAGACTGATCACGAGACAAAAACTGCGCCTGAAGGAAACGACATCTCCTCACCCGGTGATCTCTTTGCACAGGTTCCAGCTTTCATCAAGGAACCTGAGGATATCGGGGCGATGCTTCAACTCCTCGGGCAATCTCAGAAGGGGATGGAATTCCTTGTTGACCCCACTCTGCAAGCCTCATCAGGATTTGCCGAGGCGGTGACACAGCGCGATCATCACTTCCTTCCGACTTTCGATGCGTCGATAGCGTCGTTTGCGGCTGCTCATCGGCCGACACTCGCCAGCGCTGCGATGGCCGATGATAACTCGGTAACCTACGGGCTGACTGATTCGGCGTCCTTGAAAACAGCGAAAGATGCCGGTTTTACTGCAGGAATCGTCTCAAGCCACGATTTTTTCCCGCGCGCAGAGCTTACCTATACTCCCAGTGCTTACGTGCCAGCGAAGGCAAGTGAACTTCCGAGCGATGTATATGTTTTTGATCAATCGCTTTCGGACGCACTTGCTGGGTATATGCCTGGGGCAGGTCCTGCTACCAGCGGCACATCTGCCTCGGGCGCTCACACAAACTCTGACGCTCAATCGAATTCTGCGGAAAAGGTTGATGCTCTCGATTCACGTCAACTCGCGCTGACCGTGGCTGCCATGCAGTACCGGGAACGTCCCAATGATCAACGAGGGATCATCGCAGCGTTTCCGCGTGGAGCAGAGATTCGAACAGAAACCGCAAGATCTCTTCTACAAGCGCCGTGGGCAATGCCTGCCTCACTTGAGGAACAAAAGAAAACTGCTGCTAGTGGCAAGTACCTTGCTCGGGAAAAAGAACCGAGCACCAATGTCATCAACACAGATACGCTGAGCCGTCTCCAGCAGGCACGGCACTCGCTGGCAACGATTGCCAATGCCACTCCGTTTGGCACCGATCTCAACCAACTCAACGATCTTTATACCTCGCTGGCAGCGGCTCAGAGTTCAGCTGGAGTTCCGAGCACCGCGGAGCATCAAATTGCTCAAATGGCCATTACGTCCGACCCGCGCCTCAAGGTCAAAGTCGCTGAAACCTCGACAATCAACATGATTTCTGAGGCATCATCAATCCCACTGCGGGTGATGAATTCGCTTCCTTTCCCCATCAATGCTCAAGTCGTTTTACGTATGCCAGACCAACGCCTGCGCACTGATTCTCCAGCTCCGGCCGCCATCCCGGCAAAAAATTCAGCAACGATCGCTATCCCTGTCAAAGCCTATGGCTCAGGCGATCTCGATGTAGAAGCCCGCGTCGAGACCCCTGGAGGCGAAGTTCTCAGCTCCCGAACCCCGCTCAATATTCGAGTGCGCGCCCAATGGGAAAACGTTGGCACAGTGGTTGTCGGTTCCCTCGTGGTGATTCTCTTTGCGACGGGCGTGGTGAAGTCGGTCAGAAAGGGACGTCGATCCCAACCTGTTTCGGCTGGCGAATTCGGTGAGAACGTGAAACGTTCATCTGGACAGCTATCGGGATAGACTTATGACAGGTTGTGCCGCAGTAAAGGAGATCACGTGAGTAAGGAATTTGTGCAACCCGGCGATCGTATCGCTGAGCGATTCGATCTCGTCTATCCGATCGAGCATAGCTTGGGTTCACGCGATGGCGTGAACGTGTGGATTGCGCGCGACACGATCCTCTCTCGTAGCCTGCGCGCCATCCTTATCAGGCACGATTGCTCTCACGCTTCGGAAGTTGCCGACGCTGCTCGGCGCATCGCCCTGATCTCTGACCCACACCTCGTCTCGACGATCTCTGTCATCGATACTGACTCACTCACTGCAATTTTCACTGAGGTTCCCCCAGGCATCCCGTTCACGTCGTACCTCGGCGGCGACCCTATCGATCCGCACATTGTGTGGGCACTTGTAGGCGAAGTTGCAACGACGGTGAATAACATCCGTCACCGTGGAGTACGACATCTCTGTTTGGACGCTTCCGACATCCTGATCCAAGACACGTCAGGAGTTGTCGTTGACGGCTTTGGCATCCAAGCTGCGCTAAACGACGAAGATATCTCACTCCCATGGGAAGACCTCGACGCTCGTGAAACAACGGGACTCATCCAGCTCACAGCCGCACTTTTACTTGGCCGTGATGTCGATGATCCGCAAGTGAGCATCGAGCGCGCTCTCGATATCGACGGTCTCCCCGAACCACTGAGAGCAGTTTTATCATCGTCGGGCGACGATAAAACACCAGCCGACTTCGTGCGCACAATTGTGCCGTGGCCTGAACTCGACACCTCGTCCTTGCAGGTTATCAACGAGCCCGCCGACGCTGGCTCCCGGCGTCCGGTTCCTCCCGCTACCTCTGCCGACGCTGATCGCCGTCCTTTCAACGTCAGCCACGTCGCATTTCCGCCAGTTCGTCAGCAGGCCGAGCCTCAGCAAGATGACACGGCGGTGCAGCCAGAAAGCTTGTCTGAGAACGCCCAGGCGATGAAGCCAGCTTCATCAAAGGCCGAAGCAGCGCAAGTGGTTGAGAAAACACTGGGTATTGAAGAGCACAATGGCGTAAGCAATGTGCAGTGGCCTAAGCCCTCGGCTGATCCATTTGTCGCTTCGGCGATACATGCTCCTGGAGCGGCAGCAAACATTGACAGTATTGCAGCAATAGGAGCGGATCCGAATTTTGCCCAGCCCATTGAAGTTCCAGATGAGCTGGCCCCCGAGTCCGTCTTTGCTCACGCTGATGCCGATACAGACAGCAACGCTGGTGGCGACACCGACACCGGGGAAGTGAACGCTACCGATGCTGACCGTGTGAACACATCGTCTGAGCCAGGTTCAGATGCGGGGGACTCGCTTGAAGCGCCCACCGCCGTCGTCCCTGTCGTGAAGGAACACGTTGAGCAAGAGACGTCATCACCACAAGAGTCTCCTGTCCACAACACTGTGGTGACGCCGCCCCCTCGCCGTCACTCAACGTTGCCAACACACCCCTCAGAAGGCGTTACGCGCACGTCGGCTTTTGCTCCAACTCGATCAGGACACGGGCCAACGCACGGCGTCATAGCGGGAGCTGGCAACTCAAATGGAGAGCTAGTTGCACCGCGCAAGTTTAATCCTTCCAAGGTTGTCGTCAGCGTCTTTGCAATCGGCGTAGTTGTCGCAGGTGTGTGGTCACTGTCATCCCTTTTCCGTCCACTCGATCCGGTTCAACCGTCCTCAAGTGCTTCCTACCTTGACTTGAGCACATCCACCGGAGGCGCCACTGATCAATCACGACAGTCACCGACGTCCGAAACCAGTGCGCCGCCAAAAATCGCATCCGCCGACGTCATTACTCTGGGCATCGAAAACTTCCGCGATGCGCCAAAAACCAATGTCAATAATGTTGAGGGGATTCAAGCCGCGATTGATTCAAAGCCTGAGACCAGCTGGCGTTCATGGTGGTTCTCTTCCCAAGAAATGAAGCCAGCAGATTCCACTGTTATCGTGCTGAAACTCGCGGAAAAAGCGACTATTTCTGAAGTCACTCTCAAAGAAGCTGGACGAGGCGGGAATATTGAGTGGCGCAACACCGTTCCCGAAAAAGCAACGGAAGGTGAGGCGGTCGCACAAGGAGAACTCAGTGGTGACACCACGCTGAAGGCCAAAGATCCGGTGAATACTGACACCGTAGTTCTTCGGGTCACTAAGCTCCCCGTGGGAACCGACGGCAAATTCCGTCTCAACATTTCAGAAATTACGCTCAAGTAACAACTACCGGAAAGGCCTTTCATGGCAGTTCATGACGTCATCATTGTTGGATCAGGACCAGCTGGTTGGACCGCGGCAATCTACACAGCACGCGCAGGAATGCAGCCGATCGTGTTGGCAGGAACCCTCCAAGCTGGCGGTGCGCTGATGAGCACCACCGAGGTGGAAAATTACCCTGGCTTCCCCGATGCCGTTCTTGGCCCAGATCTGATGGACAAGATGCAGAAGCAGGCTGAACGCTTCGGAGCTGAAGTGCTCTATGAAGACGCTGTTCGCTTTGAACTCGATGGCCCGGTGAAGAAGATCCACACCAACGCACAGACCTACGAAGCCTATACCGTTATTCTGGCTCTGGGTTCTGCCTACAAGAAGCTGGGTTTCCCGCGTGAAGCTGAACTTTCGGGCAAGGGCGTCTCGTACTGCGCCACGTGCGACGGATTCTTCTTCAAGGATCGTGAGATCGTTGTGGTTGGCGGCGGTGATACCGCTGTCACTGAAGCTCTCTTCCTTGCACGCTTCGGTTCGACGGTTCACGTCGTTCACCGTCGCGATGAGCTGCGCGCCTCCAAGATTATGGCAAACCGACTTCTGGCGAACGACAAGATTGTGATGCACTGGAACAAGGAAGTTGTTGATGCTCGAGGCGAGGGTGCGCTTGAGTCCCTGACCTTGCGCGACACTGTCACCGGTGAAGAAAGCACACTGGCAGCAGCTGGACTGTTCGTGGCAATCGGTCACGAGCCGCGCACGGCAGTTCTCGATGGAGCAGTTGAACTCGGAGACGGCGGCTACATCAAGGTAGCCGAACCAACAACAGCAACCTCAATTCCCGGTGTCTTCGCTGCCGGAGACGTCGTTGACCACCTCTACCGCCAGGCGGTTACCGCAGCTGGTACCGGTGCCCGCGCGGCAATGGATTCAGAGCGTTACCTGATCGATCACAAGTCAGAGCTCGAATCTGCTCACTGAGCAATACACTGAGGCGATAGTGCCAATGTCTGATACGCCGGTCCGCGTCCCCTTGCTGTTCTCGACAGCGAGGGGACGCGGACTTTATGTTCCAGATGCAACCTGTGTTTAAGCTGTGTCACGCATCTTGTGATGATTCGTGGCATGATTAGCGAAAACATATTGTCATTCAAGGAGGAACTGTGAGCGGCCATAACAGCATTTCGTCAAAGATTGCCTCGGCAGCCGCCGCAGGCACGCGTCTGGATCCATGGTTCGACGCCTATGCCGACCGCGCTTTGGGAATGAAGCAGTCAGAAACTCGTTCCCTTTTTGCTGTTGCGAACCGACCAGAGGTTGTCTCTCTCGCAGGTGGTATGCCGAACATCGTCGGACTTCCACTCGATTTCCTTGCCGACATGACCTCCCGCCTCATCCGTGAACGCGGACCTCAGTTACTTCAATATGGCGGGGGACAGGGCGAAGAAGAACTGCGCGAAATGATCCTCGACGTTATGCGCGCAGAAGGCATTCGTGCCCACGTGGACAACATTGTTGTGACTACCGGAAGTCAACAGGCGCTTGATCTTGTCACCCAAATTTTTATTAATCCAGGCGACACTATCGTGGCGGAAGCCCCAAGCTATGTGGGCGCACTCGGCGTTTTCCGTGCTTATCAAGCCAATGTCGTTCATGTGCCAATGGATGCCGATGGAATGATTCCGCAGGCGCTCGATGAAACACTCACTCGTCTCGCCTCTGAAGGCAAGCCCGTGAAGTTCATTTACACCGTGCCAAACTTCCACAATCCGGGCGGCGTGTGCATGTCAGATGAACGCCGCCCTCAGGTCGTCGAAATCGCGCGCCGACATCACGTCCTTATTCTCGAAGATAACCCCTACGGAATGCTCGGCTTTGATGACCAGGTCATGCGTCCGCTGCAAACCTACGACCCCGACGTCGTTGTTTACCTCGGTTCGTTTTCGAAAACTTTTGCGCCCGGCTACCGCGTCGGATGGGCACTTGCACCGCACGCCGTCACGCAACGCCTCGTCCTAGCCAACGAGAACGCCGTACTTTCGCCGACGAAAGTCGGCCAGCTGTCAATCGCACAATACCTGCGCACCTATGATTGGATGGCACAAATCAAGGAATATCGGGCGATGTATAAGGGCCGCCGCGACGCAATGATCGGAGCGCTCTCGAAGTACCTCCCACAATGTGAGTGGAACGTTCCCACCGGCGGCTTCTATACCTGGGTGAAAATTCCTGACGGCCTCGATGCCAAGGCGATGTTGCCGCGTGCAACAGCGAAACTCGTCGCCTATGTTTCGGGAACCGCTTTCTATATGGATGGCCAAGGCCGCGATCATCTGCGTTTGTCCTTCTGCTATCCACCGGAGGATCACATCGTGGAAGGTGTTCGCCGACTCGCCGGCGTCATCGAAGCAGAAGAAGAGCTTGTGGGACTTTTTGGAACAGCAAATCTTCATCGTCGTGACGGTTTCGAACGCCCGGCACCCAATCTCCTCTGACACGCGCAGAATGATCCGCGCTCACGACAAATAATTTTTCCCTTGAAAGGACATGCCATGGATAAGCCTCTCACTGTTGCAGTGCTCGCCGGCGGACTCAGCCACGAGCGCGATATTTCCTTACAATCCGGACGCCGTATCGCTGCTGCTCTGACTGACTCTGGCATTCAGGCAAAAGTACTCGACGTCGATTCGCAGCTTTTGCAGCGACTTGAGGCACTTGAACCCGACGTTGCTTGGCCGCTTTTGCATGGATCAACAGGAGAGGACGGCTCGCTCCAAGATCTCTTGGCTCTCATCGGACTACCCTTTGTGGGATCGAGCGCCGACGGCTGTCGGCTGGCTGCTGACAAAGCCGTTGCGGCCTCAGTGTTGGGAGCATCAGGTGTTAACGTCCCAGAATCAACAGCGCTTCCTCAGTCGCTTTTCCGTGACGTGGGTGCCGGGCGCGTTCTTGACCTCATCGAAGATCGCTACGGTTTCCCCGTCGTCGTAAAGCCGACGAAGTCTGGTTCTTCTCTCGGACTGACTGTGGTGCGCTCAAAAGCTGAGCTTCCGGGCGCCATGGTCGATTGCTTTGCGTACGGCGATACTGCACTTATTCAAAAGTTCGTCGAGGGACGCGAATTCGGTGTCGGAGTCGCAGATTTTGGCGATGGCCCTGTGGCGCTACCGCCGGTCGAGGTGGTCGCCACTGGCCCCTACGATTTCGATGCGCGTTACAACCCCGGTCGTGTTCAGTACTTCGTTCCGGCACGAGTCAATGACGTCGAACGTGAAACCATCGCCTCTCTTGCGGTCAACGTTCACAAATCACTCGGACTCAAACATCTTTCCCGCACTGACATCATTCTCGACGCCGACGGGGTGGCCTGGTTTATTGACGTGAATACATCACCTGGCATGACGGAGACGTCATTATTCCCGTTAGCAGCACAAGCTCACGCTGCTGAGCAAGGCAATTCCGTCGAAAGTGTCTATCTTCAAATCCTTGCATCCGCGGGGGCTGACGCCGACGCTGAAGCCTAAGGGTTGTGTGGCTAGGGTGTTCTCCCTCGCTCGATATCGCCGGAGAACACCCCAGCTCACGGATACTTTTCGCTTGACAACAGACGTTGAGTCGATAGTCAGGCAATTTCGCTACGCCGATGAGGGCAGGGCGAGGAGCACTAGTCTTCACTGCCATGCTGAATCGGAAATTCGATTCCGCCGTCGCCAAGTTCGCTCAAGATACGGTTCAAATCGTCCAGTGAACCAAAATCGATTGCGATTTTTCCTTTTCGTTGTCCCATATTCACTTTGACTCGCGTATTGAGGCGATCTGCCAGACGCGTTGCAAGTGCTCCAAGCTCGTCGGGGTACTGAGAAACCCGCGGCCGACGTCGTGCAGCAGCAGCGCCCTCTTCACCCATGGCAACGATTTCTTCAACAGCGCGCACGGAAAGGCCTTCAGCCACAATACGCTGCGCCAAGCGTTCCATTGCCGCGGGATCAGTGAGACCGAGTAGCGCACGCGCATGACCAGCTGAGAGCACCCCAGCGGCCACCCGTCGCTGGACAAGTGGAGGCAACTTCATGAGGCGAAGCGTATTAGAAATCTGTGGGCGGGAACGTGCAATTTTTCGTGAAAGTTCTTCTTGGGTACAACCGAAATCTTCCAGAAGCTGTTGGTAGGCTGCTGCTTCTTCCAAGGGATTGAGTTGTGCTCGATGAAGATTCTCGAGCAACGCGTCACGAAGTAAATCTGTATCCTGCGTGTGCCGTACAATCGCAGGGATCTCGGTCAACCCGGCACGCTGCGATGCCCGCCAACGACGCTCGCCCATAATGAGCTCATATCGAACCTCAGGATGCTCCAGATCCGCTTCAGCGAGGGGACGGACAACGATCGGTTGAAGGACTCCAACTTCTTTAATCGAATCAGCGAGTTCCTGAAGGTCATCCTCATCGAAAATTGTTCGCGGTTGCGCACGATTCGGCATGATCGATTGGAGATCAAGTTCGCCGTAGGTGGTGCCTGGAATCGGAAGCAGAGCATCCCCAAACTGGTCTTGCTCACTTGTGTCACCACTTGTGGTCTGTGTCCCTGTTGCGTTCTGGACGCCTAGTTTCGGATCAATATCTTGTGGCGCGCTAGCCGCCTTTGTTGGTCGTATTTTGCTGTCAGTACGCTTTTTCGCGACTCTATTTTTTGCAGAGTTTTCTTCTCCTGAGGTAGGTGCACTTGCTGATTTTTTAGCGACATCTTGCGAAGTCCCAGTGCTTAGCGTGGCAGTCGGCACGACATCCTCGGAAGAAGTAATAGGAGCTGTCTTTTCTGCACGCTCCGACGCCGCCTGGTCATTATGCGGTTGAGGCGTTGCACCGGCAAAAAAGACATCAATCGGACGATTTTTCTTCTCTTTCTGATTATTTGGAATCAACGATCCCAATCCGACGCCTAGACCACGACGCTTCTCAGCCATTTTGCTTTTCTTTCTTTCGGAAATTACGGAATTTTCTATAGTTATTTATTGGCACTAATTCGCCATTATATTTTTACGTAATCATCTAACTACGTTCTGATATTTCAAAAGCTGCTGCAGTGTATGCGATAGCACCAGATGAGCGCGGATCATACGTAATTACCGTTTGATGGAAAGACGGTGCTTCAGAAATGCGGATGTTACGAGGGATCTCGACTGAAAGTGTTTCTTTCGGGAAATAGGAGCGAACCTCGCGTGCAACATCTTGAGCCAAATTCGTTCTCTTATCGAACATCGTCAAAAGAATAGTAGAGATAGCGACATCTGGATTTAACGCTGTGCGCACAGACTCAATTGACTTCATGAGCTGAGTAAGACCTTCCAATGCGTAATACTCAGTTTGAATTGGAATCAAAATTTCATGGGCAGCCACAAGCGCATTCAATGTGAGTAGTCCTAAACTTGGTGGACAATCGATAATGACATAATCAAGTTCAACTCCACGCTCAGCAAAGGTGATCAGCGCACTATCGAGTGCATCACGAAGGCGATATTCACGTCGCTCTCCACCCACAAGTTCGATCTCGGCCGACGACAAATCGATCGTTGATGGCACAACGAAAAGCGAGTCAAAATCGGGTGATGGTGCAACTGCTTCAACCAACGGTAATTCACCGGTCATTACCTCATAAACGGAAGGCGTCCCCGAGGTGTGCTCGACACCCAAAGCAGTTGATGCATTTCCCTGCGGATCTGCATCGATAACGAGTATATTGAGTCCGCCTTTAGCGAGTGCTCCAGCCACATTTACTGCGGACGTTGTTTTTCCAACGCCACCCTTCTGATTTGCAACTGTGAAAACGCGTGTTCGTTCGGGGGACTTAAATTTCGCGTCCTTCAGCTTTGCCATCAGTTCGCGATCAGAGACAAGATCGGCTCCGACAGGAGTGTTGTCATCGTCAAAAATCGAGGCCCATTCCTGCGAAGGCGGAATATGGTTAACTTGAGAAGTTTTCTTACGAGGGTCGGACAATGTGTCACACTCCTTACGTTTGATGTGGTCTATTCTACCCTGAAATCACCTAATCACCTACATAAAATTTATTTTTCTCCGCAATTTAGTTCATAAATATTTTTATCCACAGAAATTGCGATTCGTATCGTTTTCCACAAGTATTTTTCTCAGTTGCCAGAGATTCGAGTGAATGATAATGACTGGTCTTACGTTTCACGTGAAACTCTTTTCCTCGTATGCCCCTGCCGAAGTTTTCTCTCCTCATCACGAGAATTGTGGGCTTGTTTGATTATGTGCGCTTGTTTCACGTGAAACGCTCGGTTCGGTTCAAATCACGTAAATTCACTTTCAAAAAATCCGTTTTGTCACAGTTCGTATGAGTCTCGGACAGTCTGTTAAAGCATATTGATCTCGATAACGACGCTTACCCAAATGAAGTTCGGCAATGTATTTCTCAGTGTCTCTCACCCATACGATGAGAGAGTTGTATCTTCCTAGTTGTCGAGTATGAAAAGGAGAGCCGGAACCGGAAAAGTAGATACACCATCAAGATGAAGAATTTCTCAGTTGTCAGGGTTAGTGAATCTTTCCATGTACTTCCACTGATAAACTACCCCACACCGCACAAAATTCTGTGCCACATCTCAGTAAGTTCCATACCAAAATTCTCTTATTGCTTGGCCCGAGCTACTTGATCTCCATCGATGAGGGAAGTGGACTGCACTAATGAGTGCAGTTTGAACCCAGCTTTACGGCAAGATGTCTCAACGCAGACTTTCCCGATGCACTGCGTCAGAAGAATATAAGGAGCATGTTTTTTAGCGTGTCACCAATACTTCGTCTTTTCATCGGAGGATACCGATTATTCGGTTGATCTTAATGCGTATTCGTATCCTGAAGGTATTGCATTCCTTCGCTACCAGGCAATTTCGATGCATCCATCCTTCGGTTCCATTACATTAAACGTTGTTCTCGGAAGTAAATAAAAGTGCGGACTACGTTAGCATATTGACAGAATGAATACGTATTTTTTGAAGGAAAACAGCTTTATCTCTTGCCTGCTTCATGTTTCACGTGAAACATCACTGCATCAACGGCATATCAATTTCTGAGTAGAAATGTTCCATCGTTAGGAAAACTGCCACGAACATTGGGATTGTCGGTGCAATATATATTGGAAATTTCCCGTCAATCAGCTCTGATTCAATGAACCTGCTAGTCTCCTTAAATATGAATACTCAGCCATAATAGGCATCAGAACAACAGATTGTAGTTGACCCGCCTCGCTTTGGTCTCTGCTTCTGTTTGACTTCGCCATGACGAAAATTAGTGTGCTTCCGTCGGCATCAATACGTTGGCACCAAAAATATTCCGAGGCATGTCACATCTTCGTAGAAACTGCCGTGCACAGGAGCACCACGCACGCGTCTCATCCAAAATATTCTGTAAAATAGAATGCAATTTACTAGTAGTAATCCTGAGTGACGCACTGCTGCTGTGCAGTAGCTAATTAAGAGATCACTGTTGCCAGGCCGAAGGAATCTTAAAAAATTTAACCGGAAGATCTATCCGTAAGGTTCGAAAACTCGAAACTTTTCATACAAAGCGTTCATCGCTATCATTCCTCACCTTCACAATAAATCTCGTAGAGCTTTGCCACGGCAACGTTTCACGTGAAACATGTCCAAAATGAATCGTCATGAAAATTTTGTGTTTGAAAATACGAAGCTAAAACCCTGAATCCTATCCTGCTTTGCTAGATCCTGCTTGGCTAGCTCTAAGCAAGAATATTGATATAACATCAGGCCGTTGCGGGCGATTATTGCGTCGTCATATAACGATGGCCGTTGTCTTTTTTGCAAGCTAGGGTCAATTTCTCTTTGTGAATTGTGCACAGCATCCGCTGATTCCTATAGATCCACTGATACACCCCAATAAGAAACTTCGCAGGCGTATCAGCACACATTCGATGGGGAACTTCCCATGTATTTACATCACCAATAAAGTGATCATTTAGCATAGCGAACACATGAGATGAAAGTTCATCCATCCACAGATGAGTGCAGTTTAATATTGGTTGAAAAATACTACTGACACATAGAAAAGGCGAAGTACCGACGAACAGTTTTTCGTCTTTCAATAGTACAGCCCAGAGTGATGTCCGAGTTGGTATATCTTCTGAACTGCGTGACTTTCCCTATCAAGAGGGGAAGCCATAGATATTCCTTTCCTGAGCCTTTGGTCAGTAGAACAGCCCCAAATGTTTCACGTGAAACATCACTCCAAGATACCAAAGTGGACTAGGAATGGCCACCAATAAAAATTTGAAACTTTAGAGTCAACGCGTATATTCTGCTTGCAAAATTTCAGTACATCGAGTTCATATGAATTCGAAGCCACTGAATGGCGCGGGGTAGATAAGTACCGCAAATTCATCGACGCTTGCTGTGTTTTACTTTCTTGATCTCGACGATTCGAGTTCCTTCAAAGGTGCCCCACACATCAACGTCGTGAACATCTACCCATTCGGCACCATACTTGCGTAGCTGCTTATCAGCTTCGTTAATTTCGACTTCAGCTCGTCCACCTTTCAGCGCGACTACACGACCGCCATCACGAACCAAAGGCATGGTCCACGGGATCAGTTTCTTCAAGGCAGCAACGGCACGTGCTGTCACAATATCTGCGGAAAAACCATCAAGGTCCTCTGCACGGCCACGGATCACTTCAACATTGTTTAATTCGAGATCATCAACGACATACTGAAGCCAGTCAGTTCTGCGCTCCATTGCTTCAATGAGTGACACGTTAACACTGGGACGAGTAATCGCGAGGACAAGCCCCGGGAAACCGGCACCCGAACCAACATCTGCTACAGACATTGAATCTTCAATAAATCCATTGATTGCTGTTGAATTGAGAAGGTGACGTGACCAGAGTTTATTCATTTCACGTGGCCCGACAAGACCTCGTAATTGCCCCTCATTCTCGAGCAATTGAGCGAAGCGGGAGAGTCGCTCCCATTGCAGATCACCAAAATGTTCAGCGCCATGTAAGGGAGCAGGCTCAACTTCACCATCTTTTTCTACTGGAATATTGTCATTCTGATGATCGCGCATTGCTCTCTTACCTCCGCTGAAAAATACCGATTTAAGACTGCCATATTGGCCAACAAACTGCCATATACGCACTAATTTCAGATAGACGCGACAGCGGGAACCTTACCTTTCACACGATGCAAACTAACATCAATATGGACCGCTACACCGGCTTCACACTGCGAAGCGGAATCACCCACGTACTCCCTACCTTCAGTCCAGGAAGGGTACCAGATTTAAGGCGCTTGTTAATCGCTTGCGTCGATACACCAAGAATCTCAGCTGCTTGGCTAGCGGAGACAAGGGGTGGAATGTCATCGACTCCTAATAGCTCGTCAGCAGAGGATTCTTGCACGATCAAAATTGAGTAAAGGGTTCCGATTTGAGCGCAAACATCACGAGCCCGATGAAAAGCTTTATTAATTGAAGAACCTTCCACAGTGAAAATCACTTGAAGACCATCTTTGTTCTCGCGCACTATTCCAGAAAACTGAGCTACGTGTGCCAGAGCAGAATTCACATCAATCGCATCGTTGATTTGAACAGTGACAATATATTTCATATTCGGAATCCCTTCGTGTGCTCAAAAGGTCTCGTATTGTCATTCTATCGAAGCCCCAACGATTCCTTGAGTTCCCCCGGAGGAAATCCAAAGCGCGGCAAAATACCCATGGCTGATTCCATTACCCGTCACACGCCTACCCGTCACACGCGTCAGATCCTAGACCCAGAAACAGGAAAGACAAACGGCGAGTTTCCATGTGGGAAACTCGCCGTTTCACGTGAAACATTGGCTTGATGTACTCAGCTCGTTGGCCAAGCACCGCCACGCACTATTTACTCATCACTATCAGCCGATTCAGGGTAGTCAGCTGACTCTGCGGATGCACTCGATACCGAGGATTCAGCCGACTCACTGGAATCAGCACTGTCATCCGTCGAGGGAGAGATCACTACGTGGCGATCAGCGCCCTGACCGTACGAATCAGAAACGAGACCCGCATCAGCGGCCACGTCATGTACAACCTTGCGCTCGAATGGGTTCATCGGACGAAGCGATACCTCTTGACCAGAATCGAGAACCTCTGCCACGGCGTCAGCAGCGATCTTAGCGATCTTCTTACGATGGTCTGCGCGGTAGCCGAGGATATCGAGCATGAGTCGAGAACGCTCACCTGTCTCCTGCTGGACAGCAAGGCGCGTCAACTCCTGGAGAGCATCAAGAACGTGCCCCTCACGGCCGATCAGACGCTTCAGACGACGATCCTTCTCATCGTCGGACACGATAGCAACAGCAGCGCGGTCTGCCTCAACAGAAATCTCGAGGTCACCGTCAAGATCAGCAATATCGAGAAGTTCCTCAAGGTAATCCGCAGCGAGATCGCCCTCTTCAGCAAGGGTCTTCTTCAGTTCAGTATTTTCTGACATGTTCTTCCTTGTATTCTGTTCTGTCACAGACATTCAGTAATCTATGAGCCCGATGCCGGCCCGCATATTCCCTCCCGACGCTCGAAGCTCAAGAGGAAATTTTCGTCCGGCAAGGAGAAGACGCCGACATCACGCCTCACTCGCCATCTCCCGTCGGACTTACCTAGAAATTACGATCTTTCTTGTTGCGCGCAGCTTTCTTGGCACGCGCATTCTTCTTATCAGCAGAACGCTGACGCTGTGCAAGACGTCGCTCGTAACGCTTCTGTGCGCGCTCGGAGTCGGTCAAGCCGTCCTTTCCAACGGGCTCTCCGGCGTCGTTATAACGCTGTTCATCAAGCTCATCATCGACAAAAGAGAGCGGGTTTCCGAAAGCGTCCACATGTGCGCCAGCCTTCTTTGAACGGCTCTTGCCGAGGGGCTGAACACGCTGACCGGTGCTCTTCTCTTCGGCATCTTCCTCTGGAGGAAGCCCAGCTTTGATACGCTTGGCACGATCACGTGCCAACTTGCGTTTGTGTGCTTCAGAACCCGGCGTCGGGTTGGTTAGCATAAGCCAGGTCTGCTGGCCAATATTCCAGAAATTACCGGTAACCCAGTAAATCAGTACACCAATTTGGAAAGCGTAACCGGTGAAGATGTAAATGAGAGGCATTCCGTAGAGCATGGTCTTCTGCATGGTCTGCATCTGGTTCGCCATCGGGTTATCAGGATCCGGCTCATGCTTGGGCATATTCCAGGTCATCATCTGCTTCTGCTGGAAGAACAGTGTGATCACCAGCAGCGAAATCATCACGACGGCGACGACGGTGATGCGGGTGGACATTCCGGCGAAGATCGGCAGATGAGAAGTTGCAATCGACGAGGTCAACGGCGCACCGAAGAGCTCCGACTGACCAATCTGGCTAGCGATCACTTTGTTAATCGGTCCAATCGCCGCGGACGGGTCACCGTTGTAAATGCCCTTTGACAGCGGATCGATCGCATAGAGCATACGGAACAATGCGAAGAAGATCGGCATCTGAATCAACAATGGGAAACAGGAAGCGAAAGGCGATGAACCGTGTTCACGGTACAGCGCCATCATTTCTTCCTGCTGACGCTGACGAGATACCTGGTCTTTGCGCCCCTTGTACTTTTTCTGAATTTTCTTCATCTCAGGCTGCAGTTCCTGCATCGCCCGAGTAGAACGAATTTGTTTGTTGTAGAGCGGGATGATGAGGATTCGAACCACCACGGTGAGGCCAATGATCGACCACACCCACGCGGAACCGGCACCTTGAGGCATGCCGAGGCCGGTGAGGATCGCGTGGATGCCGTACATGATCCAGCTAATAACCCACATAATGGGGTAGAGAATGCTATCCATACCTTGCTTTCTTACTTGTTGTTGTCCTCGACGCCGTGGCCGCGTTGGCCTGCCGAGGTTTCCTCACTCGCGCGCCGCGCAAGTAGTTCTTGGTAGCCGAGAGGCTTGGTTGGCCATTGCCCTCGGAGAGGCACCCAATCGACACCACCAGCAGAAAACTGGTTGCATCGCATGAAGCGCCATACTGCTAAAAGTGTACCTTTGAACGCACCATGAATCTGCAGTGATTCATAGGCGTATTGGGAGCACGTCGGCTCGTAGCGACAACGTCGCGGAAAGTGCGGCGATATGTGCCGCTGATAAAAGCGGATCGGAGCTGACAAGAGAGCAACGAGTGGGTTTTTCACCGCTGTTCCGATTCATTGGCTGACGCAATCTGCGCCATTTCTTGATTGCGCTCGTCTTTCTTGTGTTGCGCCGACGGTGATCCCTGGCGCGATATTCTAGGCGCGCGAAACGTGGCCGGGAGCACCCCAGCCTTCATGAGGTTCTTCACGACGGCGTCGCGCAACTCGGTACTGGAAGCGGTGGCTGCGGGCGGGTTAGCTCGTATCACCAGGTTCGATGCCGATACTTCAGGAAGAAGCTCCCTCATAATATGGCGAAGCCGCCGGTAGACTCGGTGACGAACCACTGAGTTTCCGACGGTTTTAGCCACGACGAAGCCGACCCTACGGTCGGCCTCTTTCGTATTGTCGTCTGTCACCACGTGACAAACGAGAAGCTTGTTCCCTTTACGAACGCCGCCTTGGATAGTCTGAGAAAATTCCTCAGACTTTCGCATCCGATTGGCGGACGAAAGCATCAGGCGGAGAGCTTTGCGCGGCCCTTACGACGGCGGGCGGCGAGAACTGCACGGCCTGCGCGGGTGGACATACGCTTACGGAAGCCGTGGACCTTCGCGCGGCGGCGGTTATTCGGCTGGAACGTACGCTTGGTGGTCATTGGTACTCCCACATTTTACTCGGCGGACACCCTCTCCCGAGGGTGTGTGTACTTCTATTGCACACATGACCTATCAAAACTACCGGACTTTTCCGCGAAATGTCAATGTTCAGCGTGTCCGGTGACACACATCTCAAGGCACAAAATGTTTTCCACCGAGTTATCGACATCCCGCATTTTCTTGTCTGTCAATTCTCCACAGATGTGGACAACATGTGGATGGTTTCTTTGCTCAACAACCACGCGCCCCGAACAACGTAATTACACGCGTGTAATATCCACACCTGTGAACAAACCTGTGGATAACTTAGATGCATTTCCACAAGCTGTGGAATAACATAGTGGATAACTCTGGAAAGAAAGAAGGAACCG